>JBOGCH010000046.1:0-180587 GCA_051656645.1 Marinifilaceae bacterium | reverse complement strand
AGCCAAATATTCCAAGACCTTATCTCAGACTTTAATGCTACCACCTCTCGCCTGGCAAACCTAAAAATGGATCAAGAATGATTAAATATACACGTAACGTACTCGATAACGGACTTACCGTAATTTGTAACCACGACCTAGGTACCCCTTTCGTATCCGTAAACGTGCTCTACAAAGTAGGCGCGCGCAACGAGCAAGAGCACCGCACCGGTTTTGCCCATCTATTTGAGCATCTCATGTTTGGCGGCTCCCTAAACATCCCGGACTACGACATGCACGTACAGCTGGCAGGAGGCGACAGTAACGCATACACCACAAACGACTATACCAACTACTACATAACCATTCCTGCCCACAACATAGAAACAGCACTGTGGCTGGAATCCGACCGTATGCTGAGTTTAAACTTCTCCCAGCAAGCCCTGGACGTTCAGAAACAAGTGGTTATTGAGGAGTACAAACAGCGCTACCTCAACAATCCCTACGGAGACATTTGGTTAAAACTCCGTCCGCTAGCCTACAAAACCCACCCCTACAAGTGGGCCACCATAGGCAAATCCATTGAGGACATAGAAACAGCCACACTGAACGATGTAGAAACATTCTTCCACAACTTCTACGCCCCAAACAATGCCATTGTATCCATAAGCGGAAACATTGAACCCCAAAAGGCGCTAGAGCTGGTAAACAAATGGTTTGGCGACATTCCGCCCACCACATTTGTAAAACCACAAATCCTTGCCGAGCCACAACAAACAGAGGCCCGACAACTCATTGTACCCGACAACAACGTACCCGCCGATGCCATTTACAAAGCATTCCACATGGGCGCCAGGGACACTGAGAACTTCTACGCCTGTGACATCATCTCCGACATACTATCCAACGGACAATCCTCCCGCCTATACGTAAACCTAGTCAAAAACAGCAACCTCTTCTCAGGTCTGGACGCCTACGTAACCGGCGACATGGATCCGGGACTCTTCATATTTAGCGGAAAGCTGCTAGACGGAGTCTCTGTAGCAGATGCTGAGCAAGCAATTAACCAAGAAATAGAGCGTTTCATAGAAAACCCTATCACACAACGCGAAATTGAAAAGGTAATAAACAAAACCGAAGCGCGTATATGCTACAGTGAAATAAACTATCAGGGAAAAGCCACAAACTTGGCATTCTTTGAATTCCTGGGCAACTTGGAACTCATTAACAGCGAGGCGCAAAGCTACCGCAACATAACATTGCCAAAGCTTAAAGAACACGCGCGCCAGCTTTTTAACCCAAACAACTGTTCCACCTTACACTATTTAAAACGATGAGTAACACACCAAACAGGCAACACGCCCCGGCACTCTCAGCGCTAAGCATACCCTCCGTACTCCCTTATGAGCACTTTACACTGCCCAACGGGATAAACGTGTACACCACCACCGATCCAAACCAGGAAGTTTTTAAAATAGACCTCCTCTTTGAAGCCGGTGCCACCTATCAGCCAAAACCACTCATTGCCTCAACAACCATAAACATGCTCAACGAAGGCACAACAACGCAAACCGCAGAGCAAATAGCAGAGGCAATGGACTACTACGGCTCATACGTGGACTACAACTGTGGCATGAACAAATCCGAACTTAGTCTTATATCCCTTAACAAATACGCCAACAACACCATATCCATTCTTGGCGACATGCTAGCCAACTCCACCATCCCTCAAAAGGAACTGGACGTATACCTACGCAACAAACGTCAGCAATACCTGGTACAAAAGGAAAAGACAGGATACATAGCACGCAAAGAATTTACCAAACTTCTCTTTGGCGACAAACATCCCTACGCGGACGTTATCAGTGCCGCCGACTATGAAAACGTAAACCGTGACGAGCTCCTACAATTCTACGCCAACCACATCAACGCCGGCAACTGCCGCATCATGGTGTCCGGTAACGTAGACGACACCATTCTGCAACAACTGCATCAACACTTCGGATCCCTACCGGCAACGCCCCTTGTAGCCCAAGCGCCACACAGAGACATAAACCCTGCCGCCCCGGGACACTACAACATCCACAAACCCGATGCCGTGCAAACAAGCATACGCATAGGTAAGCTGGGACTTATACTCACAGACCCCGACTATGCCCGTTTCCAGCTCCTAAACACCATTTTAGGCGGATACTTCGGCTCACGTCTAATGTCCAACATACGCGAGGAAAAAGGATACACCTACGGCATCAACTCCTTTAACGTATCCATGCCACTGTGCGGATACTGGGGTATTGCAACCGATGTTAATGCACAATACGCCGAAGCAACCATCAGCGAAGTGCAAAAAGAAATCACCAAACTGCAAACCGAACTTGTTGGCGAGGACGAACTGCAACTGGTAAAAAACTTTCTACACGGCGAACTCCTACGCGAGCTAGATGGCGTATTCTCTCAGTCCGACACCCTTAAGCACAAACTAAACTACGGTTTGGACAACAACATATACCACAACATCATAGAGCAAATAAGCACCTGTACACCCGCCCAACTCATGGAACTGGCAAACAAGTACTTAAATCTCGACCAAATGTACTACGTAACCGTGGGATAACCCCATCACCGTATGTCACCGCAACGCGCGTACCCCACACTCGGGATACGCGCGTTGGCGTACATGCACCTAATGTCCTTGCCCCTCCGCTACACCTTACACCTCATGATACAGGGACCCCGAACTTACGTCCATCTTATCATTGCGTGTAAACGTATACACCTTTACATCCTCCTTCCTCCATCCGGTAGGCAAACCCACCGTAGTCTCACCCCCCGCCACAACTGCCTTAAGCTTAATGCAATACTCGCGCCCCTCTGCCGTGTTGTACAACGTAGCGTAAGCCGTAGAATCCAGCTCGTACTTATTATCAAACACATAAGGATCCTGCGTAAAGACAAACTCACTCAAATCCGTATCATACGTAACACTCAAATAATATTTGGGCATAATGCCCTTACTCACAATCAGCCTGGAATAATCCACCGTGCACTGATTCATAGCCGAAATAGTTACACACTCCTTATTTACCTTTATAAATTGCGCAAACGGACCCGTAAGCGTCACCCGCAACGTATAGCCCAACTCTAGGGTGCGCTGCAATGCCTTGCCCACCTGCGTAAGCGTTGTAAACTTGGCTCGCTGTTGCACTTGCAACGGAGTTTTTGCGTCCCTTACTTGTCCCGGCATCTTGCGGACAATGTTCACGCCATCGTTGATTAGTGTAACCGTGTTACCTAACCGTTTTCTTAAATCCCCATAGGGGTTTCTTATAATTGCCATAATATTATGGTATTAGATTAATAAATCCCCTCTATCCACCTCCACATAACTTGAATTGGACCCGCTTTTACTCACGGTATCCGTACAAAAACAATACGCATGGAACGTTGGGGCACGCACACGTATTGGTAAATCCACCATACACTCCTGTAGCGTATTGGCACATCCCAAATCGAAAAGTTTTACACCACACTCCTCCGGCTCATACACAACCAGCATACACCGCGTAGTATCCAACATCCCTATACGCTCCACCACTCGTAGCTGCAACCTGTGCCCATCTGCCAAATAGCGGCCACTAAGCACCATCCCACTCATTCCCCCCACAGCGCAAACCAACTGCCGCGCCTTCAACACACACTCCCCACGAACCTCGTCTACTGTTACCCTGCGTATATTCTCCTTCACAAACGCGCTATAAGCACTCATCCCAACGTGTGGGGAAAATGCATACCCCACGTGAATCACCGACTTAAACACCGATCCCAATTTGGTTATATAACTAAACTTATTTCTACAATTTATTTGAGCCCCTGTGCGAGGATCTCGTGTCACAGCCGGAAGTGAACGCACCACAGACTGTCCGTTGAGCATATAATAACATACATTTCCTACCCGTCCTCGGGCCTTGCCCAACGCTCTTAACTCCGGAACTCCTTTACCTATTTTCATCATCCTGTTTTATGTTGTTTAAATTATTATACCACAAACATAAGATGTTGAAATTAAATAAACAATATGCGTAAAATGCTGATTGTTACGAAGTTGTATGTAAAAACGTTAACAACAGCTTTCAATAAAATCAAGGGGTGAATGGCAAAATAGACCCTAAAACTGTTAACGCTTTTTAGTAATAACACATTAACAAAAAAGTGAGGAACAAACCTATTTTTTTTTACGATAACTAATTTCCCCTCAATTTAGTGGTTAGGGAATCCCTCCCGGTAAACTCGCGGTTTCCTCTATGTTTGCTCCATGTTGGTTCTATTCTATAGGAAAGTGGAAAAATAGAACCAACATAGTCGAAAGGTAGAACAAACCCCAATCTAACCCCAAACCAACGTTTTTTTTATTTAATGCCTACTACGCCGCTGTTTACCCCTTTTTTGCCATGTAAAACGACAAAATGGTAGTTATTATTACTTTTTTCAAAAATAATTCCGAGATCTGTTATATTCCACGCATTTTTTAACTGTATATATACGGAAATACACCCCCGTGACTGTTATCGCGCGAGCAAATCCTTTATAGGGAAAATTTTGACTGATGCGCTCATCTCATCAACCCGTAATTCCATTTTCAACATTTTTAAAACTAGTGTAAGCACCTAGAATAAGGTAAAGCGCACAACCTCTCGAGAGTTTAAATAAACTCCCTTTACCTCATTGTGCCCATACATTAAAATGCAGTTGCGCACTGTGTGGGGAATACTCAAAAAAAGACGATTGAAAAGCACTCCATCCCTTAATAGATGAAGGAAAACATTCAGAATTCAAAAAATATAACGGCGAGGGCGCCAAAAAAACAAAGCGGTAAACCATTTCACATCCCTCGCTCTATTCTTCTTTTTTAACTTAAAAACTTTATTATGAAAACAAAACAATTAGCAGCTAAGAGTCTATCTCTTAGTAGCACATCGAGCTTATGGGTAGAATTTGCTTATAATCGCAGCGGAAAATGGAACGGCTCTTTAACGGAGTTTTACACCATGATTTTAGACCTCACTGAGCCAATAGGCGGAACCCCTATTCTGGACTGGCCAAAGAATAAAACTCATGATCTTGCTCGAATCTTGGCAAACTTATGGAACTTTGACCTCAACCCCGACAGCGCCCGCGTGACACTGACGCGATTACGGGCTCAACGTACCGTGGAACGTAAATGCCGAAAGAAGGGCAAAGCCGGATAAAAGTTATCCGGCAGCATAAATTTGTTGTATATTTGTACTTACAGCGCAGTTCAAGGACTGCGTGTAAGTAATACGATTAACTGTTGGTACGGACTGCTAATTAAGAGCAGTATCGGTACATAATCATTTCATTATTGTGTTTTGAATAGATAAGTTATTTTGGACAAGATTGAAATAGACCATATAAGTATGAATAGGGAAGAAAAATTATTATCAGCAATAGAGCGCTTTAGCGCATTAGGAATAGACCGTGAATTGGACTATGAGAAATTTTATCTCTATTCTCTGATAACGCATTCTACAGCTATTGAGGGTTCAACAATTACGGAAGTGGAAAACCAGTTATTGTTTGACGAGGGAATAAGTGTAAAGGGCCGACCGATAATGGAACAGCTGATGAATTTGGATTTGAAGAAAGCTTATGAACAAAGTATCTGTTTTGCCCGCGCACACACGCCGATAACAGTAGATATGTTAAAGGAGCTTTCTGCGTTGGTGTTAAGAAACACCGGGGGTGTTTATAATACGGCATTGGGCGAATTCTCGTCTACTAATGGGGATTTACGTTTATTTAATGTTACGGCAGGAGCAGGTGGTCGCTCATATATGAATTATGCCAAAGTTCCCGGTAAATTAGCTGAGTTGTGTGATAAAATAAACCAAGCCCGACAGCTTTTGACATCCCAACAGATAATGGCTTGTTATAAAGTTAGCTTTGAAGCGCACTATCATTTGGTAACCATTCATCCCTGGGCGGATGGCAATGGGCGCATGTGTCGATTATTGATGAATCAGTTGCAATTTGAGTTTGGCGTAATACCTTCTCTTATTGATAAGGATAATAAAGCAGCTTATATAGAGGCTCTCATCGCCACAAGGGAGCATGACAATATCGAGTTGTTCTTGGATTTTATGTTTGAGGAGCATACGCGTAACCTTGAAGAGATGATACGTAGACATGAATTCTCAATAGGAGACGGTGTTTCCATAACGTTGTAGGAGGATAGGTTTATATCGTACTATCATAACAATAAAAACAGGAGAAAAAGTAGCTTGCTTTTTCTCCTGTTTTTGTTACTCGTAATCCTCGCTGTGCTTTAAGCGCTTGTTGATGAGGTCGCGGTATTCCCAGTAGGTTTTTGGAAATAAACAATCTTGGAGATAAGAATGATTAAATAGTCCGAGTACGGCTGCTGCATTTTGTGTTGGCCGTTCATGTAATGGTTGGACAATGTGGAAGGATGCCGATGGTAAGACGCTCGATGAAGTTTACCGAGCGCAGTGAGGATAAAAAATAAGGGTTATGTGGAATTGGTAATTTCGATTGTGTTGTGAATTACCAATTCCACATTTATTTTTTACAGTTTTATTTTTAACATCAGTTTTTCTTTAATTAAATCCTCTTGGTTCGGTTCGGGGGAGGCGTACATAAAGCTGCTTATATAGTCGCCTTCACAGCAGGTATAGTCGTAGTATCCTTTTTCCTCATCGGTAAGATTTTCGGGAGATATTACACGGGCTTTGAGTGCACGGAAATTGTCAAGTAGAGTGTCGGATGTTTGTTTAATAAATACAATGCGTCGTGCTATGGGGTTATGGTTATAATCATGCGAGAGGTAGATGCCTTTTAATACTTTTGGATTGTCAAAAAGTGGCAGTTGTAGGGAAATGGCACGGAGTCCTAGTTTCCTGTTTTTTTGCTCGTTAATAAATATGTATCCCATTTGATGTGCGGAAAATAGGGCTGTACCTTGATATTCCTGCCCCATCTCATTGGAGAATATTACGTGGGGCATAATGTTTCCTTTTTCAATGTTACAAACCAAATAGGGTTCGGCCTTCAGCGCATCCTTGTATGATGATCTGCTGTATGCCATGTATATGCCGCTGTAGTTTGCCGTTTGTGCCATGAAAGCAATGGCTTCTCGTTCAATATCATCAAAAAAGGGTTGTTCTTCACGGTTGGCATTACGGGTTTTAAACTCTGCGTGATGTAGTTTAGTTTCAATGGTTTCCAGCATTTCAAAGAAACGTTTTTTGGATATGTTATTCACGGTTTGTAGGGCATAATCCAGTGCAGTATCCTCGTTAACGCTGTTTTGTATTTGTTCCATAAAGGCGGGAATGACGGAGGAATAGAGTGCGGATAAGGCACTTGAGGTTACTTGAGTCATTTCCGATATGTCTTTCATTTTTATGCCTTTGTCGCGTAATTGCTTTATACGGGCGTAGGTATTTATAATTTTATCTTTAATTCCTTTTTCCATAAGGGTGTTTAGAGTAAGTTTTACTTAACAACATATATTAAGTAAATAACTCATTATTTTATTAAGAAAAGATTACATACCAATGATATTAATATTAAGTAATAAGAGGCACTTTTTAAGGTGTTATTATTAATTATTTATTCATTCTTTCCTGATTTTTAGTCACATACATTTGCTGTGGAGAAGGAAAAACAGATACTGAATTTTGTACTTACAAATCTGTTTGTCCTTAGAAATTAATAATGGATTAAAACACAGTTTAAAGTATGATTAGTTATTTAATGACAAGCAAAAAATTCAGGGATTTTATGTTTATTCTATGGGCCGGTGGTACGGCGCTATTGAGTTACTCTTTGGTTTATGCTTTACGTAAGCCTTTTACCGCAGCTTTATATACCGATTTGGAGTTGTGGGGAATAGATTATAAAGTGGCGGTTACATTAATACAAATTATTGGCTATTTACTTGCAAAGTTTTTTGGAATAAAGCTAATCTCTGAGCTTAAACGTGAGCATAGATTTCGCTTTTTTGCCGTGTCGGTAGTTATGGCACAATTGTCTCTTGTGGCTTTTGGTGCGCTGTCTGTGCCTTACAATGCTTTTGCCATGTTTTTTAACGGTTTGTCATTGGGATGTATGTGGGGGGTGATATTTAGTTTTATTGAGGGCAGACGGGTTACGGATGTACTGGCAAGTTTATTGAGTGTGAGTATAGTGTTCAGTTCGGGTATTTCCAAGAGTATTGGTCTTTATGTGACAAGGGATTTAGGTGTGGATCAGTTTTGGATGCCTGCCGTGATTGGGGCATTGGTGTTACCTCTGTTATTTGTTACTGCTTATTCCTTAATAAAGCTGCCTCATCCAAATGAGGAGGATATGGCATGTAAGAGCGAGCGTAAAGCAATTGGACATGAGGAGCGCAAACAAATATTTAGAAAATATATGCCTATCCTGGTACTGATATTAGCTGCTAACTTTATGATAGTAACGCTTAGGGATATAAAGGAGGATTTCCTTGTTAATATATTGGATATGAGTGGACAATCGTCCTGGATGTTTGCGCGTGTAGATACGTTGATAACGCTTATTATTTTGGTATTATTTGCGTTGACCACTTTTATACGTAAAAATATCACGGTGCTTGTATCTATGTTGGTATTGGTTGTAGCGGCTAATGTAACAATGAGTTACATTGCTTTTAACCATGAGGCATTGAATTTGTCGCCCTTGGTGTGGTTATTTGCACAGAGCTTACCACTTTACATTGCGTTTTTAGCCTTCCAATCGGTATTCTTTGATCGGTTCATAGCATGTTTTCATATTAAAGGCAATGTAGGCTATTTTATTGCGATGATAGATTTTGTGGGGTACATAGGTACCGTTACAATACTGTTTGTAAAGGAGTTGACACAAATTGAGATTGATTGGTTTAAAGCTTACAATTTAATGTCCGGTATAGTGGGAATGGTTTGTGCCATAGCTTTTAGTGTTGCGGTATACTTTATTATCCGTGCGCACAGAGCAGAAAATATGCCTGTACACAAAGTGAAAACAGTTGGCGAAAGTGTGAGCGAACAAATGGATTTTCATGGAGCTGCGGCAGCGATATAGAGAACAAATAAAAATAGATTAATAAAAATTTTAAAGAGATGAGTAAAATTGAATGTGTAGTATTTGATTGGGCCGGTACAACGGTGGATTATGGATGCTTTGCGCCTGTGGCTGCTTTTATAAGTGCTTTTACGGATTTAGGAATAGAGCTTACGGCGCGTGAGGCGCGAGGACCTATGGGGATGACTAAAATTGACCATATACGTGAGTTGTTCCGCTTGGAACGAATTTCAGGACAATTTAGAGTTCTCTTTAATAGAGAGTGGACAGAGGCGGACGTGGTGGAGATGAACCATAAGTTTGAGGGTTATTTATTTGCCTCGTTACAGGAGTATACAGATGCTATTCCCGGTGTTTTTGAGATGATTGAAAAGCTGAGACATAAAGGGATAAAGGTGGGGTCTACAACGGGCTATACGGCTAAAATGATGAATATTGTTGCTCCTGCCGCAGCGGCTAAGGGATATGCTCCGGATTGTTATGTAACATCGGATGGGTTACCGGGAGGACGTCCATACCCTTATATGATTTATCAAAACATGATTAATTTGGCTGTAGCATCTCCAAAATCCATTGTTAAAGTGGGCGATACGGTAGCAGATGTCCGTGAGGGTGTTAATGCCGGGGTTTGGAGTGTTGGTGTGGTACTGGGTAGCAGTGAGATGGGATTAAGTGAGGCCGAAACGCGAGCTATGGATAAAAAGGCGTTAGCAGCTGAGATGCAGTTGGTACGTGACCGTTTTACAGACGTTGGAGCCCATTTTGTTATAGACACAATGGAGGAGTTACCGGCATTGATAAATCATATCAATACACTTTAATCAAATATAAATTATTTAAATAGACAGATAATGAACAGACCTTATATATTATTGACCCCAGGACCATTGACAACATCAGAGAGAGTGAAGAGCGTTATGATGGCCGATTGGTGTACATGGGATAAAGATTATAATGAGAATATTGTACAGAGAATACGTGGCGAATTGTTGAATATTGCCGGTACTGATGCGGATAGATATACCACCGTATTGCTACAAGGTAGCGGAACCTATGCGGTGGAAGCAGCTATTTCCTGTTGTGTAAAGGGCAATGATAAACTATTGGTGGTGGCAAATGGAGCTTACGGTGACAGGATTGGTGAGATAGCCGCTTATCATGGATTAAACCACACTGTGGTGGCTTTGGAGGAAACCATACGTGTGACACCGGAGATGGTGGATGAGTTGTTGCGTTCCGATAAAGAGATTACCCATGTGGCCGTGGTGCATTGCGAAACAACTACGGGGATATTAAATCCGATTGAAGATATTGCCGGTGTGGTGAAAGGGCATGGTAAGGTTTTTATTGTAGATGCAATGAGTTCATTTGGCGGTATCCCAATAAATGTACAGGGGTTGGATATTGATGTATTAATAAGCAGTGCCAATAAGTGCATACAAGGAGTTCCCGGTTTTGGATTTATTGTGCTAAAGAAAACCGTGTTGGAGGATACTAAGGGAGCTTCCCGAAGCTTATCTCTTGATATTTATGAGCAGTGTAAAACCATGGATAAGGGTGAGGGGAAATGGCGTTTTACATCGCCAACACATGTGGTACGAGCTTTTGCCGAAGCACTAGAGGAACTTAAGGAGGAGGGAGGCGTTGAGGCGCGTTACCAGCGTTATAAAGATAATCATGCAACACTTGTAAAAGGAATGATGGAGGCCGGATTTACTCCACTTTTACCAACGGAGGAACAGGCACCTATTATTACCTCTTTTGTTTATCCGTCGGATACGTTTTGTTTTGAAACGTTCTATTATCAGCTTAAGGATAAGGGTTTTGTAATTTATCCCGGTAAGATCTCCAAACAGGATACTTTCCGTATAGGCAATATTGGGGATGTATTCCCTACGGATTTTGCAGCACTTACGGCTGCTGTGAAGAGTATTGGCGTAAATAATTAATGACATATATGGAACAAAGAACAATGACCAAGCGTGTTAAGAATGGCCTAACAATGTTGTTACTGTTTGTTTCCTTATTTATGCTGCGTGGAATGGTTTCTGCGCAGCATAATAAGTTTAATGAGCCCATGAATGTAAAGTTTAGAAGCCGGGTGTTGTTGGATTTGGGATATACGGAGGCACAGGGATATGAGGGCCGGTTATACCCTATGGTAAGTGATTTGCGCCTTGGGGTAAAGGTGCAACAGCAGTGCTGGGCTTTTAAAATTGATGTGGGGCTAGCGGGAAGTGATATAAGCATTAAGGACTTGACATTTGATTATTTGATGCCACAAAGTACGCTGACATTGGGCAATGCGTATGAACCCTTTAGTATGGATATGATTACCAGCTCAGTTGATATGCGTTTTAACACCTCGGCATCCATATCGCAGACTATTGCAGGAGGGCGACGGATGGGGCTTACATACCATGTGCATCCGCGTAGTTATTACGGTGCTATAGGGGTGTATACGGAAAACGGTATAGGGAAATTATTTGAACCACAGGGTAGCTCCTCGGGGGTGGCGGTAACAACACGGCATGCGTATAGGTACAGAGGATATGACGGAGGATTGGTGCAGGTGGGCGGTGCATGCTCATTTAGGACTACGGATAACGCTAAACGGAGTATGGGCATAAGTTCGACAGGTTTTAGTTCTATGACGGGATTAGCGTTGGTGGATGCAACGGTGGACAGTGCACGGTACGTGATAAAGAGTTGTGCGGAGGTGCTAGTTATGCAGGGGCGCGTTATGGTGCAGGGAGAGTATCTGCGTATGGAGGTTATGCGTGACGGAGGAGTGGGCAAATATGTTGCTCAGGGCGGGTACGGACAGTTGTCCTTGCTGCTGGGGAAGAGTGTATACGGATATGATAACGCGTTAGCGGTTCCGGTACGTCCCGGAGCAGGAGGCGTTGAGATTGTGGGGCGTGTAGATTATGTGGATGCGAATTACGGGATGTGGAGAGGCGGAAGTTGTACAGACTTGTCGTTGGGATTGAATTACTTTTTTCATAAACATTTTGCAGTAAAGCTGAATGTTAATTATACGCTTCTTGGTGGTGGTGGTGGAATGGAGGAGATGGGGGATTTTGTAACGTCGGTGGTGCGTTTTCAATTTTGTATATAAAAGAGAAAAACTGTATGAGCCCCCAATGTGGAGAGCGGCATACAGTTTTTATATGTTTTCTTACTCGTAATCCTCGCTGTGCTTTAAGCGCTCGTTGATGAGGTCACGGTATTCCCAGTAGGCTTCTTCAAGGTACACCATCTTCTCGGCAAAGAAGGCGTAGATGGTATTCCAGTCGTCCTGGCGGTTTATGTTTACGCCGGGAAGTTCAAAGTAAATGGCGCTGATGGCACGGTTGTCAATGTCGGTGTAATCCTGTGTCCACATAAGATCCTCGCCGCAGTCGGCAGCCATGAGTTTACGATAGGCTAAGAAGGCATTGTATGTTTCATGACGGCGCATCTCGTTTTTATGGTCTATTTGGAATAGAACCAATGCTTTTTGATTGTCCGCATGGAACTTAAGTTGTACGCCTTTAATTTTAACGCCTGTAAGTACCCACTTACGGTATATGTGGTTTCTGCCGCAATAGCGTCTGAATTGACTCCAGAATTTTAGTTTAATCTCTTTTGCTTCCTCTTTTGAATACATTGCCGGTTGTTTTTACTGTTGAACTACAAAAGTAATAAAAAGCATTGAATTTTTATTCAACTGTGACGGACTTGACTAAATTGCAAGTGGGATGTCCGTTTTTATTATTGTTTGTGGAGGGGGGATGCGTGGGGTAACCACAAGGAGGAAAGTTTTGTTTAAGCCATAATTTTTTAATGTGCCTCAAGGAGGACATGGGCATTGGGCCTTGTGGGGATGGTGTGTGTGTAAGGAGTTAAATAGCAAATCCCCGCGTGGTGCTTGTTGTACCAGGCGGGGATTGTGTGTTTTGTGTTATGCTTATAGGTAAAGCGCCAAACGGATGTCTTTGTCTTTAACCTCTTGGTTTACCTCTTTTAGGCGGCCGTTACGGTCAGCGTATTTAAAGGTGTAGGTTTGATCCATGGGTACAAGAAATTCTAACTCACGGTTCATGTCGTGGGTAGGTTCCGGAGTGCGTCCGCCACCCATTTGTTTGGTTCCGCAAAATAGGTCTACGTTAGTAGCTATACGGTCGGCCGATGATGGTTTTGCTTTTTCCTCACCATACATGGTTACGCGTACAAGTACGTGGTTACCTGATGTTTGCATTGCTTTGATGCGCTTTTTGTAGATGTCTACATAGCGATTGGTAACATTTTCAGCGTATACGTATTTTATGTCCTCGTCCCACACAAGAGGGAAGGAGGTTGCGGTAGGTTTGAATGACGATGCGTAGATGGCATACTCGGTCTCCTCTGCGTTTGCTTTTCCTGCGTCTGCAAGAAACCAAGCATGATCAAGTTGGTCGTAGTAGAACTCGGTAAAGTACCATTTGCCGTCTTTCCATACCTCTACCCAGTTGTGGTTTCCACGTTTGTCATGCCAGTTTGGTGTACCTGCTACGCGTGCAGGGATACCTACGGCACGAAAAGCGTCTACCAGGAGAATGGACAATCCGCTGCAAGAGGCCATGCCTTGACGGATGGACTCAAAGGGGCTTTGGTCCGGACGTTCGCGCTTGGTATTGTAGTCCACCATTACGGCGTCACGTACGTTTTTATTTACGGCCAATATGGCTTCATCAATTGTTTTGCAGTCAGTAACGAGGGCACCAAAGCGCTTGATAAAGTCTGCGCGCCAGTTTTCGCGCGTTTCGTTTAGAGACACGTAAGGCAATACGTCGTTTAAGAACAGGTCCTTTGGTATTTGTCTTGCCCATGGATATTGAGTTTGTGCTTGGTAGGCAAGGTTTACTTGCTCCAATAGGAAATGGGATGTTAGCGTAGTGAGGTCACGCTGCGGCATGTATGAAATTAAGAATGCCATACCTTCCTTTTGATCGGTTGGGGCTTTTTGTAATGCTTCCAGTAGTTGATCCTCATTCTCTCCTGCGTTGCTGATGGCAACATCCAACTTCTCGTGGTACTGTGTAGGCACACCATTGTAGCGGGCAGTACATCCCGCTAGTAAAATCACCAGGATTGGTAATAGTTTTCTCATTGTCTAATTTTAATAACTGTTATAGTAATTCCTCTCTTTCGAAATATTTCATGAATTGAGCACGCTCATAGCGTAGTCCGCTGTCTACATTTTTATAGGATAGCTTACCTCTAAATTCTTCAACGGATTGATACATTTGTTTGTCCATCCATTCCGAGATAAATTGATTGATTTTGCTGATGGATTCCAAGCTCTCTTGGTACATTACCGAGCATATCTGTACGGTTTGTGCACCTGCTAGAAGCATTTTGATGGCTGCTTCGCCGCTGTGTACGCCTGTTGATGATGATATTTGAATCATTTTTTCTTTGCTTGACAGAATTGCTGTCCAGCGTAGTGACGCACGGATGTCGTTAGCGGTGGAGAATACGGGACCAACTCCAACGGTAAGGCTGTCAATGTTGATGTCCGGCTCGTAGAAACGGTTGAATAGGGTTACCGCCGATGCTCCACATGCTTGTAGTTTGTCAACAAAGATGGATAGGTTGGTGAAGTATGGGCTTATTTTTACAATAAGAGGAATGGAAACCTGCGATTTTACTTGCTTAACGGCACGGAAGTAGCTCTCCTCAATATCGTCCGATGAGGTAAACTCATCAAGCGGTAGGATAAACATGTTTAGTTCCAAGGCGTCGGCACCGGCCTCTTGGGCTTGTTTGGCAAATTCTGTCCAGTCGCCATCGTGCAGACAGTTAATGCTTGCAATTACGGGTATGGTTAGTTTGCTTTTTGCGTTTTTGATTAGGTCCAAATAACATTGAACGTCGTTAGCACGAACGTAGTGTGCCAGGTATTCCATACCTTCGGGGAATTGTTCATTGCTTAGTTGTCTGTCAACATTTGCATTTATTTGTTCCTCGAATATAGATTTAAGAATCACGGCTCCTGCACCTTGACGTTCCATTTCTTGTAATTTTTCAACATCGGCAGTTAAGCTGCAACTGCCCGCAATAATAGGACTTTTAAGTTTTAGTCCTACAAAGTTTGTTTCCAAGTTAGCCATAAGTAGGTAATTTATAATGTATTTATTTGTTTGCGTAATAGCGGTGACCGAATATAGAGCTTCCAATGCGTACCATGGTGCTTCCCTCTTGAATGGCAATTTTATAATCGTCGCTCATGCCCATTGATAGGGTGTTAAATGAGGGTTGGTTAGCAAAATATTGGCTTTTTAGTTGGTTGAAAATGTTTTTGAGTTGTTTAAACTCTTGGTGCACAATTTCAGTATTGTCGGTAAATGTGGCCATTCCCATAACTCCACGTATCTCTATGTTTTGTAAGGATTTATAGGCTTCGCTACCAACAACGTTTAGCACGTCGTTGACATTCATACCGAATTTAGTATCTTCCTGTGCTATGTGCATTTGTAATAGGCATGGTATTACACGGTTATTCTTTTTTCCCTCTTTGTTAATGGTTTCAAGCAGTGATAGGCTGTCTACACCGTGAATAAGGGATATGAATGGTGCAATGTATTTTACTTTATTACTTTGCAGGTGGCCAATCATGTGCCATTCAATGTCCTTAGGGAGTGCTTCGTGTTTTTCAACAAGTTCTTGCACTTTATTCTCTCCAAAAATGCGTATACCGGCATCATATGCCGCTTGTAACATCTCTATCGGTTTGGTTTTTGATACAGCTACCAGTGTAACACCTTGAGGAAGCTCACTTTTAATGGCTTCCAAATTCTGCTTAATCTCAATATCCGATAATTCCATCTCTCGTGTAATTAATTGAATTTCAATATTTATGTTTTGGAATGCAAAACAGGGCTGTCTCGCCCTATTTTGTATCACTTTAACAGTGATATTTTCAATATGAAAACGATATAAAGTTAGCGCAAAATAATTAACGGTATGTATAAATACAAAAAAAAAGAACTACTTGTAGTTCTTTTTTTAGTTTAAGGGAGACATTCTCGTTATTCTATAAACTTCTAAGATATTGGAGACCTCTTATGAAAAGATGTTATAATATGTGCGTCTGTATGTGGTGTGTGTATGTGCGTGGTGTATAAGTCTCGTGGATAATACCTCATAAGTTAAAGAACTCTCGACAATCAGCTTGTTAAATAAACTTCCCCTCCCTTTCGTGGTGTGTGCTAAATAATCTTAATCTAAATAACAGCTAAAATAAAATCATCATTTACACTCATTATTACGCTGGTTTTGGTGGGAGGGTTACAAAAAAGTAGATAAAACTTTATGTAAAGATAGTGCCCATGGTGTATATTTCACATATTCAGACGTTTGCATTGCGCTTTTTTTTGAATATTTTTTATCTACTCATTCATAGAGCGGGTTGAGTAGGTATGTTTTGGGTGTTCTTGTATGGAGAATTATTTATGTAAGATAGCTAAATTGTTGTTCTAATGTGATTACGTTTGCTTGGAAAAGCACTCTTTTGCTTGTCTATTATTTCACAAATTTGTGTTTTAGCATACCTATATTCAATGATAAAATGGCGGTTTAGCAAGTTATGAATATGTCGGTTTGTCTCATTCTGCTTTCTCTCCTTTGTATTTCTTCGAGAAGGCTAATATGTATGGAGTGGATGTGAGAAGTGTTCAGAGAGGATAGAGAGGGGCTCCCAATTATCGGTATTTTTATGAGGAAGTTGTGTTGTACATTGGTTATTGTGTTGTTACTTCTGTTTATAAGACAAGTTGAATTTAATATATGATGTGTGGAAAATGATTTGTTTAAAATAATAAAATTAAAAATAGAAGTATAATTTTGTAGCTTAGAAAATGGAGTTAATATATGCGCTGAAGGCCTATATACGTTGGTTTAACGTTTTTTTAACCGCAACGTAATCGGCTTAATAGTTGTAATGAAGTCTAAAATTGATAGTTTTGCAACACAACATGTCCTATAGAGGTAAAATGTTGTGTGATATAAGTAAGTATTATTCAAATTAAATAAATAAAATCGATGGAAAACTCAATCGAAAAAGTAAAGTGCCTAATCATAGGATCGGGTCCTGCTGGTTACACAGCTGCAATCTATGCGTCGAGAGCAAATCTTAATCCGGTTCTTTACACCGGTCTACAAATGGGAGGTCAGTTAACAACAACTACAGAAGTTGAAAATTTCCCGGGATATCCACAGGGTGTAACCGGTCCTGTTATGATGGAAGATATGCGTGCGCAAGCAGCGCGTTTCGGAGCAGATATTCGTTTTGGTATTGTGACTGATGTTGATTTTTCATCTCGTCCTCACAAGGTAACTATCGATGGAGAGAAACAAATTGAAGCGGAATCTGTAATCATCTCAACCGGAGCTACGGCTAAATATTTGGGCTTACCTACAGAGGAGAAGTTTAGAGGTCTTGGCGTTAGTGCATGTGCTACTTGCGATGGATTCTTTTACCGTGGTAAGGACGTTGCTGTTGTAGGTGGTGGAGACACTGCATGTGAAGAAGCAACATACTTAGCAGGACTTTGCCGCAAAGTATATTTAATTGTACGTAAAGATTTTTTACGCGCATCTAAGGCAATGCAGGAGCGTGTATTTAATACAGAAAATATTGAGTTATTATTTGAGCACAACACAAAGGAACTTTATGGAACAGAAATGGGACTTGAAGGTGCACGTTTAATCTCAAAACAAGGTACACCTGAAGAGGCTGAGAAGGATATCAAAATTGATGGATTCTTCCTTGCAATTGGTCACCATCCAAATTCAGAAGTATTTGCTAAATATGTAGCAGTTGACGAACAAGGTTATATTATAACTGAAGGAAATAGCTCAAAAACTAATGTTGAGGGTGTTTTTGCTGCGGGCGATGTTATGGATCCTGTTTATCGTCAAGGTATTACTTCTGCGGGATCGGGTTGTAAAGCAGCTATCGATGCAGAGAGATACTTAGCTGAGCAACAATAAATTTAAGTAAAAAAATATTTTTTCATTTATTTGATTAAATAATATTAATATATATATTTGCTCAAGTGAATATGAAAATAATTCTAACCATTAATAGATAATATTATGAATAAAGCACAATTAATCGATGCTATGGCAGAGAAGTCAGGACTTACTAAAGCAGAATCTAAAAAAGCATTAGAGGCTTTCATGGAAACTGTTGCCGAGACTTTAAAAAACGACGATAAAGTAGCGTTAGTAGGATTCGGAACTTTTTCTGTAACTGAGCGTCCTGAGAGACAAGGAAGAAACCCACAAACAGGCGGAACAATTACTATTGCCGCTAAGAAAGTGGTGAAATTCAAAGCTGGAGCAGAATTAGCCTAAGATTTCATAAAAAATAGGAAATAAGGGATGTTTTCATAAACATCCCTTATTTTTGTGTCTTTATTAGGCATCATTAAGGATGTCGGATCATTGTATATTGTAAACGTGCTGAATAAAGAATGAAAAGTTTAGAAGAGAAAGTAGCCTATTTACGTAATTTTGTAACAGATGAGCGGAGTGAACTATTTGAGCGTATGCTTAAGGATAGGACTAAATATGTGACACTGGTAATGGAGGATTTATTCCAATCACAAAATCATAGTGCCGTGATTCGTTCTGCCGATTGTTTTGGTGTGCAAGATGTACACTTTATAGAAAATAGAAACCAATTTAATCCAAGTGATTCCATTTCACGTGGTGCGCATGATTGGATTTCTATCCATCAGCATAAAGGAGGGGAGAATAATACATTAGACACCATCAAAGCTCTTAAAGAGCAGGGTTACCGTATTGTTGCCACAACGCCGCATACTGATGATGTAACCTTAGAGGAGTTGGACGTTACAAAAGGTAAAATGGCTTTTGTTTTTGGTACCGAGTGGGAAGGAATATCAGACACTGTGGTGGAGCATGCCGATGAATATATACGAGTACCTATGTACGGTTTCACCGAAAGTTTCAATGTAAGTGTATGCGCAGCTCTTGTAATGTACAGTACAATTAATAGAGTACGTCAAAGCGATGTAAATT
The DNA here is from genome assembly GCA_051656645.1 of Marinifilaceae bacterium. Taxonomy (GTDB): domain Bacteria; phylum Bacteroidota; class Bacteroidia; order Bacteroidales; family Marinifilaceae; genus JBOGCH01. Next base: position 161,411 of record JBOGCH010000046.1, on the reverse strand, counting down.
GGCATTTATCATACCAAGAGGAGCTTGAAACCCTATATCGTTGGTATACCACATCTATAAAAGCATCCGAGCAAATATTGGAGCGCTTTGAACAAAACTCTTAATTCTATTTCTCGTTTCATAAACAGGAAATAGGTCCAGTTTTATTAGGAAAACATTAACACAAACGTTTGCGTAATGAATTGTTGACTTATTTACATTTGTAATGTTTCAAAACTAACTAATTATGACATACAAAGTAACAACATTAAATCAATTCATTATTGAAAAGCAGGAGGAGATACCCGGTGCAACGGGCGAATTTTCACGAATTCTTCACCACATAGGAATTGCTGCGAAGATTGTAAACAGAGAAGTAAATAAAGCGGGCTTAGTAGATATTCTGGGAAAATCGGGAATTCAAAATGTGCAAGGAGAGAAACAAATGAAACTTGATCTTTTTGCCAATACGGTATTTATTCAGGAGATGGAGGCTAGCGGAGAGTGTTGCGGTATAGCATCGGAGGAGAATCAAGATACAATCTTTATAAATAATCGTGTCAGTAAAAATGCCAAATACATTTTTTGTATGGATCCGTTGGATGGTTCATCAAATATCGATGTAAATGTATCCATAGGTACCATATTCTCCATTTACAAACGTAAAAGCTGTGCCGGCTGCGATGTTGAAGAGCGCGACTTTTTACAAAGTGGAGTTGATCAAGTAGCTGCAGGATATATTATTTACGGTTCATCAACCATGCTTGTATACACGTCCGGTCAGGGGGTAAATGGTTTTACGCTCGATCCGTCAATAGGGGAATTCTGCCTTTCGCATCCAAATATTCAAACGCCAACCACAGGAAAGATTTATTCTATAAATGAAGGTAACTATGCTCATTTCCCTAGCGGCGTAAAGAAATATATAAAATACTGTCAGGTAATTGACAAGGAAACAAACCGACCGTTCACCTCACGGTACATAGGCTCTTTGGTGGCCGATTTTCATAGAAACTTATTGAAAGGAGGGATATTCCTTTATCCAGAAACAAGTAAACATGCACAAGGAAAACTACGTCTTATGTACGAGTGTAATCCTATAGCCTTTATTGCCGAGCAGGCAGGAGGTAAAGCAACAAATGGCTCTATGCGGATATTAGAACTTGAGCCCCATAATATACATGAGAGAACTCCATTTTATACAGGTTCACTAGAAATGGTAGATAAGCTACAAGAGTTTTTAAAGGAGGAGTAAAATTACTATATATAAAAAACCAATCTTGCGATACCAAGATTGGTTTTTTATGACATCCGATTTTTAAAGATATTCTTGTTATAGGTTTTACTCTTGAATACATCTAACAGGCATTCCGTTAGGATTACTTCGCTCTAATGAAGGATCTGCTCCGTTAGTAGTGTAAATAAACGCTGAGCCAAAGTTATCATTCTGCATAGAAGAACTCCACATAGCGCCTAACCAGTATGTAACGCCCGATAACTTATAGTTGCGAATTACATCTCCCGTTGATCCGTCTCGCATACCGGCAAATGGGTATACAGCTGCCGCTCCCGCAAGTGGTTGATAGATCAAGATGTTTGGTGTCAAAGATCCTAGTGGTTGAAGTGTTACATTTGACGGATAGGTTCCATTTCCATCCGAGAAGTTACTCCAGGTGCCGTTAATTGGTAGTCTCCATCCCGGAGGACATGGGTCAAAAATACTTTTACCTAATCCTGTATTAGATATATAATGATTATCAGCCCAAAGAGATCCTTGAAGGAAATTTGTAGAACACCACTGAGTTGGGTGTTTATTGAATGTCTTTGGATTATTAATAGCCACATTAACTGTGGTAAATCCGTTGTTGATCAATATACTAGTAGATCCTGTGCCATTCCATAGTGATACTTTTGATGGGAATGGATCCTTACGTCCATATTGGTAGTAAAGCGCTCCTTTTAATTTAAGTTCGTCACCTTCCTGCAAATCATATTGTCCCGGTTTAAAGGCTCCAACATTCCTATCCATAATGCGCTTTCCTAAATACCCACCCAAGGCAGGTGCAACGCTCCATATAGGTACTTTACCATAATTTGCGTCTCCTCCTAATCCGTCGTTGTAGACATGTGTAGGTCCTGTAGTATTTGGCCGGTAGGCTGTAATCCAAAGATGCCAGCTCCATAAATATACGCTACTACCGGTTTTCTTTATTCCAACAAGAATATTACCTTCTATGCCGGGCGTTGTGGAAGCCACCTTAACATCAAAATATCCGCTAACGGTTGGATTAGCACCTGTTCCTGTAGATTTTGAAATTACAATATTACTAGTTGGAAGCTTTATGTCGCTCCAAATTACATCCATAGTCCAATTGTCGCTTAATCCGATGGTATTACTTGATGTATTTCCGTAGGTCGCATCCCCCCAATAGGTATTTACTCTATCTATAGGTATACGGAAAGTGCGCGTACGACCATCTGTTAGCGGATTAAGCATATAGCAGTTAGCTCTTCCCATTGGAATAAAGTTTACAGTATCAGATTCTCCAGTCATGATGACACAATTAATAGATTGTCCGGGTAGCCATGGCGTTGCCGATAACAAATTGACAATATTATATTCCTTTGGTGTTACAGAACCATTAAGATAAACTTTTAATTTAGCACGAGTATCGTTTAAGTCAAATGTTTGAGGAATCATCATTAAAAATCCGGAATCCGATGTTACATTTTGGATTGTATTTGTTACCGGTACACCTGAAGGATTGATAAGTCCTGCTTGATATACTCTGTCAACTCCGGCGTCTTGAATATAGGCCTGATTACTCCAGTTTATAGTTGTCCCATCGGTCATTAAACTAAGCGTTCCGGTACCTTTAACTCCAACAATCTCAATTTTATTAAGCGTTCCTGTTCCTACAGCCGAAAAAGATAGTTTAGTTAGTGTGTGTTTCATATTTAAAGGAACAATACCTTGACTTTTTGTGCGATTAAGTTGTGAGGTAGCTACCATTAAATCTACCTGTTTAGAAAGTCCTTTAGGAATAGTGTATTTTATTGAAGGTGTTCCTTGTGTATATCCAGATACTGGGGCTTCAATTCCATTAGTCGGTGTTGCATAAGGCGCATAGGCAAAGAAGCTCGCGTAATCACCTGGAATCTCCGACCAATATACAAGAGGCGTATAACTCCATGTAGTGCCACTTTTGCTCAAGAGCTTATTATTGAGTAGATTAGGACTTGATGTTACAGAATTGAATGTACCTCCAACCGTATGATAACCAAAAATACCTATGCTTGACAACGTGGTCGCAGTTAAAGGCGTTCCTTTCGTTTCAGAGAATTGTGGTTCAAAGGAGAGGTGGTCTGTTATTTCGCTATTTGGTATGTTGTCCCACTCCGTATTACAGGATAAAATCCCTATGAGTGCGCAAAGAGTATATAGAACTGGTTTCATAACATTTATGTAAGTGGTTATAGAGCGTGTATAGAATTATATATACACGCTCTTTTATCATTCAAATCTTAAGCTGTAGGAGGAACTATGATATTTTCATCAGATGCGTTTGCCCATGGATCCACTGTTACTTGGAACTGAATAGGAGATACACCTGTTTTTAATGTTAAGTTATATCTATAGTACTTGCCTGGTAGCCAATCAGTAGTTAATTGCACATCCTTACCTGTTGTAGAGTAATCGGCAACTAGCTCATTGTTTTGGTATACTTTGTATTTAACATTTAGCATTCCGTCAGTAGTTTGTGGAATAATCAATATTGCTCCATTTGTGTCGGTAATGTCAGAAAATGCTGTATTCGAACTGACTTGATTTCCAGGAGACGCTTTTAATACCGCGTTATAACCGGTTGTCCCGGTACCAACTGTTGACCATGTCCCTAATGTAGACACACTTGTCCCTGCAGTATTGTATGTTCCGGAATTAATAACTCCATTTAGTGTTATTTGTATAACTTCAATTCTTAGATCGGGACTATCCGTTTTAGCGCTAAAAGCAATTTTTGATAATACATGCTTAAAATCTAGACTTAGAGCTCCCGAATTTTTATATGGAGTATAAGCAACAAGTAGATCCTGGTGCTGTCCAGCATCTGCAAGAGCATTTGTAAATGCTACAGTAGGAGCAGCACCCGCGTTATCCGTAATTGTGTAAGTTGCATTATTTGCTACAGCTAAAAAATCTAGGTAACTATTATCTTCTTGCCAATATAGTACAGGGTTCGATGTCCATCCTTGAAGTGCTGTATAGGAAACAACAGACTCTACATAGTTTTGAAATCCGGTACCCATAGTTGCGCCGGAGCCTTCGGAGTTTGAAACTAAAATATTAAAAGTTGAAGCTTGCAGAGCTGTTCCACCAGCGATATCCAACGCCTTCGTGCTTTTACCAACAAATGGACTGAATGCTATTTTATTGTCTGTTACTTTTTTTTCTGTAACATCATCTGTAGCGCAACTAAATAACAATACAGTCGCAGCTAATCCCATAAAAATCTGTTTCATAATAAAGTGGTTTAAATTAATAATATAGTTTTAATTAAAGGAATCAATAAATATATCCTCAGGATCTCCCCAGTCGTCAACATCTGGATTAAAGCCGGACTCAGGGCCATGATCAACATCGGGTGGAGTAATAACAGGATTCTCCCTCGTTCCCACCTCAATAATATAGTGGTTGTTGTATGTGTGTCTCACTTTAGTAATCATGGATGTGATATCAACATCCTTAATGTATGGCGTATGATCTACGTCTACGAGTAGTGAGCTAAAACGAAATATAACGTTCTTGCCAGAGGGAAGTTCGAAGAGAGTTAATTTCCCTTGTAGAATACCATCTTTCTCCGAATCCCCATAATAAGTTGCAGTTGTAAAGTTTACAATATGGCTGGACGTATTGTTTGTGTATTCTTTTGCTAATAGTTTTACAGAGTTTGAAAATCCATAAATAGCCCCTTTAGCGGTATATATGTTATTTAGTCCTTTAACGTGAACTATCACCTCAGCTGTGGCAATAACGCGTTCAGGATACAACTTAACAGTGTCCTTTTCTTCGATCATTTCATTGCCGGCAGCTCTTAGCTTAGTTTTCTCAATCATCTCCTCTGTTACAGAAAAGTTTAGTATTGTATATGCTCCTAGTGTATCAGGATTCTCTACAAAGTCATCGGCAACTCCTTTTGAGCGTACAATCAGTGGTTTTGCATATGCTTCTAAAGTGTTATAGTCATTAATTTCTCTAAAAGCAACATTGTCAAAACCGTCTGTAGTCTCATTAAAACCTATAATATTGTATACTCCTTTAGGTAGATGAACTTCCGAAAGATCAAAATTTGTAAGATGAACTATAGGTGTGTCGTATCCCTTTCTATAAAATAAGACTGTTGCGGCCTTAGGATTAATACCAGCTTTACTCCAATCGAATAAAACGTTTAATTCTGCCAAATCCTTATAACTATAGTCTAGTTCTCGGCGCTCGCAGCCGCATATTAGACATAAAACGAAACATAATAAATATATTCTTTTAATTAAATAAATCATCGTTTGCCTCCTTTCTTAATATCGCGTGTAATGTACCATACTAAAGAAACCTTTGCTTTTATTGGGCCAATCCAATTCAAATTACCCGTTTTGCGCCATTCAAGGATATGACCATCATCATAAGAGTAATACTCTCTATAGCGATTGTACATATAACCTAAGCCGAGTGCATATTCCATACCTAAATACCGACCAATGGAATGAGAATATCCTCCAACTGCTCCTGCAATAATATATTCTCCCTGATACCCTTTGTTATGCCATCCTAAATCATAGCATCCGCCGCCAAATGTTAATCCAACGTGCCATCCTTGAAGTTGTTTTTTAATTTCTCTATTGCCAAGCCAATATTTACCTTCAACTGTTGCTTGGGTTAACTCATAGCAATAGGGTTGTTTTTCCCATAGCCACCATGCAACATTCCAGTTTGCCGCAATGGACCATCTCTTTCCTATAGGGATTTCAAACTCTATATTTGGAAGAGCAATCACATCATAAAGTAGGTTTGTTTTTATTGCGAAATATAATCTTTTTTCAACTGCACTTGGACAATTATTAGTTTGTGCTAATGTTTGTGGAAGCCAATTTACTAATTCTTTATTAGTAAATGATTCAGGCATTGGTCTACTATAAATAATACATTGTGCGTTGCGTAAGTACGGCCATATCTCCGTTTCGATATATTTACGTGTTTTAGAATCTGTAGCCGATTCATATTGTTCCGGAGTGAATGTTTCCAACGCTATAATAACGTTTTTTTGTTGCGGAACATTAAAATCTTTTTTCACCAGTTCAAGGAAATCATTCCAATCTGTTCCTACTCCTTGTATAAAAAAGTTACAATTACATATCTCTGGATAATTGGAGAGAATAAATGATTTAAACTGGGAAGCTCGGCGTTCTGATAATTTTAGATTATACAGTGTTCCACCTTCAGGCGATGCAGTGGCTATTACAAATATACTGTCAATCTCATCAGCTGGAATAAACTCCATTAAGCGTTGTAATTTGATTACCGCTTTTCGGTTTTGCATATAGTTACCATCTATATCCGATTTATCTTGCCGGAAATGGATTTTAATAGAATCCCTTTCAAGTTTTTGTGATGTCCCGGATGCAATAGTACATATAAATGTAAACAATAGGGTTGAAAATATTTGTCTCATTACATCATATAAATAATTAATAATTACTCTGTTAACAGCATATCTAATCTGTTGTGAGTGAAGTACGATTACTTCTAAGAATAAGTTTCTTATATGTGAGATGTGATATTTGTGTTAAACTTATTTATGAAAACAATAGAAAAATAGCTATATACCACATGGGAATATAGCTATTTTGTAATATAATGAGACACAAGATGTTAATTTGTTAGATAGTATAACTACTCTCCGCTGGCTAATTTGTAGAGATTATCTAAATTTCCGACCACCCATAATATATCATCCTCTTCAAACGCTATTGCTTCATGGTCAGTCATTAAGCTTTTACCTGCGCGTTCTAGTCCAACAACCATACATTGATAATTCTCTCTAATACCAGAGGTAACAACAGTTTTTCCAAGAAGAGGAGAATGAATATCAACAACTATTTGTCGTAATTCGATAACTAAATCGCTACTAATTAGTTCGGGATGGGTGACTATTTCTGAATTTAATGCAATTTCAAAGAATTGTAATTGCTCATCTGTTCCAATTACTTGAATACGATCCAATGGAAAAAAACGGGCATGTCCCCCGGGTATATTAAAGATATTATCACCGCGTTCAATGGTTACAACATTAACACCAAACCTGTTCTTAATGGTTAAGGCTGCAAGACTTTTACCTACCCATAAAGAATCCTGAGGAATAATAAATGTATGTATATGTATGTCCCTGCTCAATAGATGCGATGCAAATTTAGGAACATTGCTTTGGTTTTCACTTGCTAAACGTCGCACATTAAAGTTTTTCAAAAACCGTCGCTCAATCACAATGGATTGACGTTTCAAGTATCTAGAGTAAAAGATAGCAGCAACAACAAGGCCTGCAATACCAAATATGTACACCACTGAAGAATGGAAAATAGAGGCAAACACATAGGTAACAAATGCCGTTGCCAAAATGAAACGGAATACGATTAGCGATACCAAATATCCTCTATTAAACCTACTGTCATTCCATAACGATTGAAACTCTTCAGAGTGGTTCTTCTTGGCTACAATAGCTCTAAGAAAAGGCGATATTGCAATGACAATGACTGCAGAGCTAATTATTTTCCCAACAAAACCGGGATATTGTTCCGTAATAAATGGCACCATTAAATTAATGGATACAATTAGAATAGCTATAATAATTACGCTGTACACAATAATAATGCGTAGTAGCGCAAAAAGTAATTGTTTCCATCGGCCTGTGTGGTTAATAGGTGTTGTTCCGGAGCTATACCGATCTAAAAAGTTTTTCCACCTGCGTGGCAAATGTTTGTTTGCAAAATTATAGGCAGGAGTTGACAACCTTATCATGTAGGGTGTAATAAAGGTGGTAATTACCGAAACAGACACTACAATGGGGTATAGGAATGAGTCGGTAACTTTTAGCGATATTCCCAATGATGCAATAATAAAGGCAAACTCTCCAATTTGTGTTAAACAGAACCCACATTGAAAAGCGGTTTTCATAGGTTGTCCCGAGAGTAGTACCCCAAATGTCCCCAAAAATGTTTGGCCAAATACTATGGTAAAAGTAAGTACAAGAATGGGTATCCAATATTCGGCAATCATGTGTGGATCCACCATCATCCCTACTGATACAAAAAAGATAGCCCCAAACATATCCCGTATGGGGAAGGTTAACGTTTCTATTTTTTCGGCTTCAATAGTCTCTGCTAAGATAGATCCCATAACAAAAGCGCCAAGTGCTGCCGAGAAACCGCTCACCGATGCCAAAACTACCATTATTAAACACAAGCCTACGGCTAGGATGGTAAGAGTTTCGTTGTTCATAATTTTCCTTGTACGCCTAAAAATTGTTGGTATAAGATAAATACCAACAATAAACCATAGCATAAGGAAAAAGAACAGTTTGGCTATACTTTGCACCATTTCCCAACCTTCAAAGTTGGTTTTAATGGCAATGGTGGATAAAAGCACCATCATTATAATGGCAACAATATCCTCAACAACAAGTATACCTAACACCAAAGGTGCGAATTTCTTGGACCGGAGTCCTAAGTCGTCTAGCGCTTTGTATATAATGGATGTGGATGACATACATATCATTCCTCCTAGAAACAAGCAGTTCATTGTGCTCCAATCCATGAGTTTACCAACGGTAAATCCTAATGTTGTCATTCCTAGAATAATAGTCATGGCACCAATCATAGCTGTTGCGCCTGTACGTATTAGTTTCTTGAAGCTAAAATCCAACCCCAATGAGAATAATAAAAATATGACGCCAATCTCTGCCCAAGTTTGTACATTGGCTTGATCAACAACCGATGGTGTAAATGTTGTATATGGTCCTGCAATAATTCCGGCCACAATGTAACCCAATACAGGAGGTTGTTTTAGCAGCTTAAAAATAATAGATACTAAAGCGGCTACCCCCAATATAAGTGCTAAATCTGTAATAAGTGTCGGTAAGTGATTCATTGTATGTTTCTTCTCCTTTCTTCAATCCGTTCAAATCTCTATACGTCGTATATTTATAAATGGATATGTCACTTTTGTTTTTCCGTAGTTAGTAAAAAGGTTTTCCACTTTTCTCCGCCTGCAAAACCTCCCATTTTATTATTTGATCCCACAACACGGTGGCATGGAACAATTATGGGAAAGGGATTGCTGTTGCAAGCATTTCCAACGGCTCTATATGCTTTGGGTACGTTACAGCCCAGTGCTACTTCTTTGTAGGTACGGACTTCGCCGTAAGGAATTGTGCGCAAGTAATTCCATACACTTTCTGTAAACGGAGTGCCTTTAGTGTTAAGTGGTAAATTAAAAACACGACGTTCTCCATTGAAAAACTGCATAAGCTGTTTTTCACATTCTGCAAGTAGAGGAATTTTTTGTTCTATTAATCCCTCAATTTGCAGAGCAACAAAGTTTATTTTTACTAATGTTTCCGTGTTGGCGTATAGATGTAAAAGTCCTGCGGGCGTTTTAAGTGTTTGATAATAGAGCTGTGCGGTCATGGTATTATACAATTTCGGCTACAGTAAAAGTACTCCCGCCAACAAAAACTAAATCGTTTTGGGCAGCGGCTTCACGGGCAGCCTTTAAGGCTATTGGTACAGTAGGATAACATTTGCCATGGAGTCCTACTTTTTGTGCCTTCTCCGCTAATTCCGTCTCCGGCATTGCTCGCGGAATAGACGATTTTGTAAAATAGTAGGTCGCATTCTTTGGCAGTAACTCCAAAACACCTGTAACATCCTTATCGTTAACCATTCCAATTATAAAATGTAGCTGATTGTACTTACAATTTTGTAATTGCTCCACAACTGTGGTGATACCCGCTACGTTGTGTCCTGTGTCGCAAATTGTGATAGGGTTATAATCCAATGTTTGCCAACGTCCCAGTAGACCTGTATTATCCACAACGTGTGCAATTCCGCTATTGATGTTTGCACTGCTAATGTCAAGTCCTTGTTTTTGAAGTTGCTTTATTGTAGTAATAGCAGTAGGGATATTCTCACATTGATAAAATCCATGCAGTTGCGAGTGTAGGGTGGTGCGAGAATTATTGGTTTTATCCAATAAAATGAAATCGCCGTTATCCATAGCCTCGCACGTGTATAAATCAGAAACAAATAAAAGAGGAGCTCCTACCTCTTTAGCCTTGTCTTCAAACACAAAGTCATATGCACTATCTTTTTTGCCAATCACCACGGGAACGCCACTTTTTATTATTCCGGCTTTCTCGGCAGCAATTTTAGGCAAGGTGTCGCCTAGTAGTGCAACATGGTCGGGGGATATGTTTGTAATAACGCTTACTAGGGGCATAATAATATTTGTTGAGTCCAAACGTCCTCCTAGTCCAACTTCTATAACTGCAATGTCGACCTTCTGCTCTGCAAAATAATTGAAGGCCAATGCTACAGTCATTTCGAAAAAGGAAGGATGTAAATCCTCAAACATGGCCTTATTTTTATCTACAAACTCAATAACAGCCTCTTCTGTTATCATTTGTCCATTTATTTTTATTCGTTCTCTAAAATCCTTTAAATGGGGCGATGTGTATAAACCAACTTTATAGCCTGCTTCCTGTAATATGGAGGCTACCATGTGGGAGGTTGAGCCCTTACCATTGGTTCCTGCTACATGGATGGTCTTAAATTGCTGATGCGGATGATTAAAATGTTTATCTAAAAAAAGTGTATTATCTAAATTAGCTTTATAGGCAGCTTTACCTTCTCTTTGAAACATAGGTAGTTGCGCGAACATCCAATTCAATGTATCCTGATAATTCATTGTTGTAATTGTTTAAATAAAATGTATAGACGAAAGTAGGAATTAATTATATAATTATAAATGTATGCGGATAGGAAAAATGGTAAATATTAAACTAAAATATCTGGAATTGAATCTATCGTATTTTAGTGGAGAGTGAAATATATCCTCGTGTTTGTTTTAATACATTATTATGTCAAAGATATCATATTCCCATTATGTTCGCTTCCTCTTCTTCTTCTCCAATACCTATGCTCTTCTCTAAGGTATCTATATCCCATCTATATCTCATCTATATCCCATGTATATCACTTAGGGGTATACATGGGGTGTATTTAAAAGATGGGGGATATAGTGTTAAAATTAGCAAGTTGTTGAACGATCATATTGTTTTTACGCCGTTTTGGTATAGGATTTGTTAACTTTATATAGTTAAAATAATAAAACTTAACAAAAATATAAAAAATTAAAACGATTGCAATAGAGTGGAGTAAGCTATCTAACTATCTAATAAATAGACATATGGATAAAAGAGGGATAAAAATATTCTCATAAATATGATAATAAGTATTAATATTTTAAATTTTAATATAACTTTATCTTTAAATATACGTTATAATAGGTTAAACCGATATGTGACACTTATATCAGGGATGGTAAATTTTAATTTATTAATATTTACATCATTTGTTAACATAAAAATTAATGAAAGTCATTTACTATGTTATTATCGACTTATAAGAATTTTTATTCCGATGATTTGGAATTAAGCAAATATGGACCAATTATTGATGATGACCAGCGGGAGTATGAGTCGGTTTTAAATAAATTGTGTGGAAAAGGGACACAGTTAAAACAAGAATGTAATACTGATGCCTATTTAGGCCTACACCGCGATAAAGACGGTTGGGTGTTTCGAGAATGGGCGCCTAATGCTACAGCTGTGTACATAGTTGGTGAAATGAATAGTTGGCGTAGGATTCCCGAATATGAATGTTCTAAAAATGAGAAAGGTGTTTGGGAGCTTAAAGTAGCCGAGAATAAGGTACACCATGGCATGTTATATAGACTCTCAGTTAAATGGAAGGATGGTGAAGGAGAACGTTTGCCCGCTTATGCACATAGAGTTGTGCAGGATGAGTATACAAAGCAATTTTCAGCAGAGGTATGGTGTCCTAATGTTGAGTATAATTGGATAAATAGTAATCCAAAAACACAGGAAGCTCCATTAATCTATGAAGTGCATATTGGGATGAGTAGTGAATATAAGCGTGTTACAACGTTTAGAGAGTTTCAATACTATGTACTGCCCCGTATTGTAGAGGCAGGTTATAATACAATACAAATTATGGGTGTACAGGAGCATCCGTACTATGGGTCCTTTGGATACCATGTATCAAATTTCTATGCGGTAAGTTCTCGATTTGGAACGCCGGATGATTTTAAGGCTCTTGTAGACGAAATTCATGGTTATGGCCTACGTGTAATAATGGATATAGTGCACTCTCATGCTGTTAAAAACGAGGAGGAGGGATTAAGCATGATAGCGGGCGACCGCTCACAATATTTTAAAGCCGGAGAAGAAGGGTATCATCCGTTATGGGATTCGTACTGTTTTGATTACAGTAAGGATGAGGTATTAAAATTCCTTTTGTCAAACGTTCGTTTTTGGATGGAAGAGTATCGTATTGATGGATTTCGTTTTGACGGAGTTACAAGTATGCTCTATCATGACCATGGAATAAATCGTGATTTTCTGAACTATGGCGATTATTATGATTTAAATAGGGACAGAAATGCAATAGTCTATTTAAAGTTGGCCAATAAGCTTATTCATGAGGTTAACCCCGTGGCAATATCCATCGCGGAAGAGGTTAGTGGAATGCCCGGAATTGCAGTTTCGGTGGAAAATGAGGGCATGGGCTTTGACTATAGATTGTTTATGGCTAGTGCCGATTATTGGATAAAGTTACTTAAAGAAACAAAGGATGACGATTGGCAAATGGGCGAACTGTATTACCGATTGACAAATAAACGCACCGAGGAAAAAGTGATAAACTACGCAGAGTGTCATGATCAGTCGTTAGTTGGCGATCAAGCATTATTTTTCCGAATGGCAGGTCCGGAAATTTATAGTGGGATGGGAAGTGGGGAGCAGAGCTTAGTTATAGATCGTGCAATGGCGTTACATAAAATGATACGCTTGGTGACAATAGGTACTTCCTGCGGAGGCTATCTTGCCTTTATGGGCAATGAGTGGGGACATCCGGAATGGATAGATTTTCCTAGAGAAGGGAACGAATGGAGTTATGATTATGCCTGTCGCAAATGGAGTTTAGTGGACGATAAATCGTTGAAATTTCATTTTCTACAGGACTTTGATAAGGTTATGATTCACTCTGTACGAGAAGAACACTTATTGTCAAAACCTTTGGAGTTGATAATTGAAGATAATTCTAAGCAGCTGCTTGGATTTATGCGTGGCGACTTCTTTTTTATATTTAATTTTTCACCAACGCATTCAATAACAGACTCCAATATCCCGGTAAACCCCGGAAAATATACATTGTTATTAGATACCGATGATAAGCGTTTTGGAGGGTTTGGCAGACAGGAACATGCATTGGAGCATTTTTCTTATTATGATGAGCGCACGCAAACGCATCGTTTGAATTTATATATACCATCGAGAACCGGAATGCTATTTATTAAATCCTAAATTTTATATAATGTCATACATTTTATTTCAAAAGGAAGAGTTAACTAATACAGAGTTTGCAATAAAACATGAGATTCTTGAGTCTTATGGAAATGGCGGTTATTTGAATACAACTTTAGCCGGATGCAATACACGTAAGTATCACGGCTTATTCGTAATCCCCGTAGCAAGTAAGAATAATGAGCGGTATGTATTGTTATCATCCTTAGATGAGTCAATTATACATAAAGGCCAAGCTTTTAATTTGGGAATGCACAAATATCCGGGCGTTTATTCTCCACACGGGAATAAATACCTGAGAGAGGTTAAATATGAAAATCATTGGGAGTTTATATATCGTATTGGTGAGGTAAAGATTTTAAAGGAACTTTTACCAATAGCGGAGAATAGATTACTAATAAAATATACGGTGTTATGCGCTCCGCAAAGTATTGAAATGCGTTTAATGCCACTTTTGGCATATAGACATATTGATGGACTGACACATTCGAACTTTGATATTAATAAAGTTTACAATAAATGTCATCATGGAATCTCTTTAGCGCCATATGCGGATATGCCTGAGCTCTTTATACAAATGAGCAAGACATTACATTTTGTTCCATCGCCCGATTGGTATTTTAATGTAGAGTACGATCAAGAGCGTTTACGCGGTTATGAATACCAAGAGGATTTGTATACACCAGGTTATTTTTACCGATCTATGAAAGAGGGAGAATCGATCATAGTAAGTGTTTCTCTGAAAGAAGAGGAGAATAAGAAATTTATAAAGCAGTTTGAACAAGCTGATGCTCGCCAGCCAAGACGAGACAGCTACGAGGAATGTCTTGATGTTGCTGCAAAACAATTTACCATTACGACAAATGCTGGGGCTGATATTATTGCCGGGTATCCATGGTTTGGCGTTTGGGGAAGAGATACTTTCATTTCTTTACCTGGTTTAACGCTTTGTGGCGAGAAAAATGAAAAGCTATGTAAGGAGATTTTATTAACCAATGCTAAGCAAATGGTTAATGGATTAATTCCCAATGTTGGAAAGGATGAGCAAGCTCAGTTTCATTCAGTGGATGCTTCATTATGGTATATATGGAGTGTGCAACAATATGCATTGCGTACGGGAGATACAAAATGGGTAAAATCCAAAATGATTCCTATAATCAAAGATATTATTGCAGCCTATCGAAATGGAGTTAATAAGTCCATAAGAATGGAAGCGAACGGTTTAATTTGGGCAAAAGAGGAAGGTAAAGCTTTTACCTGGATGGACGCAGTGGTTAACGGCCAACCGGTGACGCAACGCGGAGGATATGCAGTGGAGATAAACGCTCTTTGGTACAATGCAATTTGCTTCTTAATGGAGTATATAAGCGACAAGAAAGCCTATGCAGAGTATAATACACTGCGTAAGTTGATTGAAGAGAGTTTTATGGAAGTATTTTGGCTAAAGGATTATGGATATTTAGCTGATTATGTTGATGAAGAGGAGGCAAATTGGTTTGTACGACCAAATCAAATCATTGCTTGCGGTTTACCTTATTGCATATTAGATAAAGAGAAAAGTTACTTGGTGCTAAATAAAGTAGCCAAAGAATTATATACAGTGAAAGGATTAAGAACCTTATCGCCAAAGAATGTACATTATATAGGTTATTACGAGGGAAATCAGGAGGAAAGAGATAGAGCCTATCATCAGGGTACAGTGTGGCCGTGGCTGACGCAATTTTATTTT
The DNA here is from genome assembly GCA_051656645.1 of Marinifilaceae bacterium. GTDB lineage: Bacteria > Bacteroidota > Bacteroidia > Bacteroidales > Marinifilaceae > JBOGCH01. The sequence continues at coordinate 145,994 of JBOGCH010000046.1, read as the reverse complement.
GAAGCTCATTTCAGACTATATGGAGCATCGTTTATACGTTTTGCCACAGATTTTATTAGAGGATTTCAAGAAGATATGCACACCGACATTATTGGTAGTGTAAATGAAATTTATGATGGAAATCCGCCATATGTTGCTAAGGGTGCACCTGCACAGGCGTGGAGTGTAGCTGCACTACGTTATATAAATGAGCTTGTTAGTAACAATGCAAAGCAATAGGTTAGAGTAATATTATATTTATGAAAGAAAGAGTACTGATGTTTGGCTGGGAGTTTCCTCCAAAGATTTCCGGAGGTTTAGGAACAGCATGTTTAGGAATGACGAAGGCATTGGCAAAACAGAACGTAGATGTTTTGTTTGTGATGCCAAGGGCTTCGGGGGAAGAAAATCAACAGTTTGTGGAGATTGTCAATGCGGCTGGTGTAGCTGTGCCGTATGAAACTCGTGTTGATGCTAATAGTAGCATAGAATATTTGTGGGTATGTTCTAATTTGCTACCGTATAACAGAATTGATGATATGCAATGTCATGAACATGAGGAAACTTTTACAATGAGTGAAAGTAAATACGGATGTTATCCTTTTCAGGGCGGTTATGGCGTGAATTTGGGGCGAGAAGTATATCAGTATGCTTTGGTTGCCGAACAGCTTGCTACGCGTGAGCGATTTGATGTTATTCACGCGCATGACTGGTTGACCTATCCGGCCGGAGTAATGGCTAAGCGTGTGAGCGGAAAACCATTAGTTATACATGTCCATGCAACAGAATATGACCGTAGCGGCGAAAATGTGGATAGCCGAGTATGGAATATTGAAAAGATGGGGATGGAGAATGCGGATAAAATTATTACTGTGAGTAACAGGACCCGTGATATAGTTATACATAGATATGGTATTGATGCGAGTAAAGTTTTTACGGTATATAACGGAGTGGAATTTGACACAGAAAGTAAAGAAAGCAAAGAACGGAAAATTGAGGATAAGATAGTTACGTTTTTGGGAAGGGTAACTTATCAGAAAGGTCCGGAATATTTTATTGAAGCTGCCTATAAGGTTCTGCAAAGATGTCCTAATGTACAGTTTGTGATGGCTGGCAGTGGAGATATGTTATATAAATCGATAAAGCGCGTAGCTCAACTCAAGATTGGCTCTCGTTTTCATTTTACGGGATTCTTAACGGGAAAAAATGTTGGTAAAATGTATGCAATGAGTGATGTGTATGTTATGCCTTCGGTTTCCGAGCCATTTGGAATATCGCCATTGGAGGCCATACGTTCGGGAGTACCGACAATTGTATCTAAACAGAGCGGCGTTGCCGAGGTGTTAAAGTATGCCTTAAAAGTAGATTTTTGGGATATAGACGCTATGGCCGATGCCATTTACGGATTATTACAATATCCGGCTCTCTCAGATTATGTTTCGCAGTATGCCTTACAAGAGGTTGACGATTTGTCTTGGGACGAAGCAGCGATAGAAATAAAACAGATATACAACTCTTTAATATAACAGCAATGAAGAACAAGAAACTATGCCTAATATTTGAAATGAATGTTCCAACTTATCTTAATCAATACCATTTTTTTGATATTGGAAATACGCGCGCGTATTTTGATGAGATGAGAGAGCAACAACGTATTGAAAAAGCCATTGGCGACTGTTATCATCCTTCTACATTGATGTTGTTGAGTATGGCGAAGAAGTATCCCGGATTAAAGATGGGGATATTATTGTCAGGGACTACGATAGAGTTATTACAAAAATATAAGCCTGAGATCATTGAGCGTTTTCAATTTCTTGCAGAACGCGGACACGTTGAATTCTTAGGCGGTACCTATTCGCACTCCTTAGTTGCGTTAGCAAGTAAAGAGGAATTTGCTCAACAGGTACAAATGCATCAGGACATAATTAAGCACTATTTTAACCAGACACCAACGGTGTTTATGAATAGTGACATGGTATATTCGGACATTATTGGGGAGCGAGTAGTGGAACTTGGTTTTGCAGGAATGGTTATTGAAGGCGCTAAACCCATTTTGGGATGGAGAAGTCCAAATAAGATATATACGAATGTGATAGACCAGAGATTAAAACTTTTGGTACGTAATTCTCAACTGAGCGAAGATATTTATTGGCGATTTGGCGATAAACAATGGGATCAGTGGCCTATTAACGCAGAAAAATATACTCAGTGGCTACAAAATGCATGTGGAAAAGATGAAGCTGTTAATATAAGTATGCGATTTGAAACATTTGGTGAACTACATCCGTTCACCACTGGTATTCAGGAGTTTTGTATGAAGGGAGTGGAGTTCTTATTTGAGCAGAAACAATTTACATATCTCGCACCATCGGAAGCTATTGACGCGTTACAGCCAACAAGCCCGCTTCATGTTCCGTTCCCAATATCATGTTATGGTGAAGAAAAAGATTTAGCTCCGTGGCTTGGAAATGAGCTACAAAAGGATGCTTTTGAGCAAATACATGCTTTATATCCACTGTTAAAAGGATTGGATAATAAGGAGGTGATGTCTGATTATTTGAAATTGCAGGACTCATTTGTTTTACTGAATATGAATACTGTAGATTATGGTTATTACGAAAATAGAATAGGACAAACAATGCAACGTTCGCCCTATGAAGTATATATCAATTTTATGAATATACTAAGTGATTTAAAATTTAGAATTAATGAAATAAAAGAGAATCAGGATGGATGCAAATAACAATGTCAGTTATCTCTTTGAAACAAGTTGGGAGGTTTGTAACAAAGTTGGCGGGATATATACCGTTATCTCAACGAAAGCAAAGCAGTTAACTGAGAAATTTGACTCACGTTATATTTTAATTGGACCGGATATATGGCGTTCAACGGATAATAATCCGGAATTCACTGAGGATCCTAAGCTGTTTAAAGCGTGGCGTAATAAAGCACAACGTGATGGCTTAAGAGTAAAGGTTGGACATTGGAATATTGCCGGATCTCCAATCGTTATATTGGTGGAGTTTTCATCATATATTACGCAGAAGGATGATATTTTTGCGCAACTGTGGGAGAAGTACCATTTGGATTCACTGTCGGGTCAGTGGGATTATATAGAACCGGCACTATTTGGTGTTGCTGTAGGAAAAGTAATAGAGAGTTTTACTCGCTTTCATTGTACTAGCAGACAACGTGTAGTGGCTCAATTCCATGAGTGGATGACAGGAAGTGGGATTTTGTATTTGAAAGCTACAATGCCGCAAATAGGTACTATTTTCACAACTCATGCAACTGTTTTAGGAAGATGCGTGGCGGGAAATAACTTGCCTCTGTATGGAGATATGACAAGCTATGATCCCGACTTGACAGCAGCACGCTTCAATGTTGTTTCTAAACAGTCTTTGGAGAAACGTTCGGCAGAAAATGCAGATTGTTTCACAACAGTGAGTGATATTACTGCACAAGAGTGTAAACACTTCTTAGGTAAAGCTGTGGATATAGTAACTCCGAATGGTTTTGATGATGCATTCTTGCCACAGAGTAAGGAGTTGCTAGCCAAAGGCAGACAACAGGCTAGAACAAAACTCTTAGAAGTAGCTTCTGCATGTTGTAATAGAGAGGTTGGTAAAGATGCTTTATTGATAGGAATTAGCGGAAGATATGAGTTTAGGAATAAAGGTATAGATGTATTTATTGAAGCCTTAGATCAGCTAAAAGTAGAAACAACAAAAGAGGTTGTTGCATTTATCTTTGTGCCAGCTGGTATTTGTGGGATTAATGAGGAATTGAGACGTAAGATAGACCGTCATTATGATGCGGAATTATCTAAACCCTTTGTAACGCATTTATTGTGCGATACGACGCGTGATGATATATATCGTTCAATATCAACTCCACTTCCTGAAAAGGTAACAGTGGTCTATGTACCTTCTTATCTAAATGGAGATGATGGAATATTTAATATGAGTTATTATGAGCTCTTAGTTGGTTTGGATTTAACAATATTTCCTTCTTATTATGAGCCTTGGGGCTATACTCCATTGGAAAGTTTAGCTTTTAGCGTACCGACCGTTACTACTACATTAGCCGGTTTTGGTTTATGGGTAAAATATCACTATAATGTAGTGCATCCGGGTATTTTAATTGTGGAACGCAATGATATGAATGCAGATGATGTAGCAAATGCCATTACTAAACGCATTGAGGAACAATTAAAACTAGATGAGACTACTTTTGAGGCCGAACGAACGAATGCTTTTGATGTGTCGAGAATAGCGTTATGGGAGAATTTGATTGAGTATTATTTTGAGGCTTACATGAAATCATTGTCCAAAATAGAGACACGAATCAAAGATATTCCAATTAAGCAGGATGATGTTTCAAACTATGATAAAGAGAAATTACAAGTAAATCAGCCTACTTGGACAACTATCATGATACACAAGACTTTGCCTCCAAAATTAGCATTTTTGGATACTTTGTCAAAGAATTTATGGTGGTGCTGGAATGAGGAGGCGAAGGAACTATTTAGATACATAGATACTGAGCATTGGGAAGCGGGAGACCATAATCCGATCACATTACTTGAGCATATATCATTGAATAGATACAAAGAGCTGGAACAGGATGCACGTTTTATCGATAAACTTAATGCTGTTGAGCGTCACTTTAATGAGTATATGGCAGAGAAGGAGAAGATGAAAGCTCCAAATGTTGCTTATTTTAGCATGGAGTTTGGTTTGCACACTTCGTTGAAAGTATATTCTGGCGGTTTAGGTGTCTTAGCAGGCGATTACTTGAAAGCTGCAAGTGATAGAGGTGCGAATATTGTGGGTGTAGGGTTGTTGTATAGATATGGCTATTTTACTCAGGTTATCTCAGCGTCGGGCGATCAGGAAGAGGTATATGAAGCTCAAGATTTTATGAGAATACCTGTTTCTCCAGTTTATGATGAGAATGGTAACTGGCAAATGATACAACTTGTACTACCGGGAAGGACCGTTCAGGTGAGAATTTGGAAAGTTGCAGTTGGTAGAGTGGACCTATATTTACTTGATACTGACTTTGAACTTAATAGTGATGAAGACAAAACAATAACTCACCACTTATATGGTGGCGACTGGGAGAACAGATTGAAACAGGAGCTGTTGTTGGGATGTGGAGGTATCAGAGCATTACGCAAGTTGAATATTCCTTTAGATTTATATCACTGTAATGAAGGACATGCCGCATTTATTGGTTTAGAGCGCATAGGTGAGTATATTGAGAAGCAAGATTTATCGTTCGATGAAGCACTAGAGGTGGTTAGAGCATCAACTTTATTTACAACGCATACCCCTGTTCCTGCAGGACATGACTCTTTCTCGGAAGGAATGTTGCGTACCTACATCTCTCACTTCTGTGATAAACTACAAATTGATTGGGAACGTCTATATGGACTTGGTCGCACTAGTACTGCTGGACCTAATGATTTATTCTCAATGAGTTTCTTAGCAGCTAATTTAGCGCAAGAGATTAATGGAGTGAGTAAGTTACATGGCGATGTGAGCAGAAAAATATTCCAACCGCTTTGGCAAGGATATATGACAGATGAGCTTCATTTGGGTTATGTTACGAATGGTGTCCACTATTACACATGGACAGATCCATTATGGCAAAATATACAACAAGCTCATTTTGACAATAAAGACGATTTATTGAGCTACAATAAGAACTGTTTTGATAAAATATATAAAACAAGCGATGAGGATATAATTTCATTACGAAATGAGCTACGACGCCGATTGATACGTTATATAAAGCAAATCTTTACGAAACATAAAAGTACGTCATACTTGACGCCAAGAGAGATTGTACAGTTACAAGAGACGCTGAAAGAGGATAAGTTGACTATAGGTTTTGCTCGTCGTTTTGCGACATATAAGCGCGCTTATTTATTGTTTAGCAATCTTGAACGTTTAAATGAAATTGTAAATCATCCAACGCGTCCGGTACAGTTTGTATTTGCAGGGAAAGCTCACCCGGCCGATAAGGCAGGGCAAAATTTGATAAAGCATATTATTGAGATTTCTAAATATCCACAATTTGTAGGGAAAATAGTTTTTCTTCCTAATTATGATATGGATGTTGCAAAGAAAATGATTCAAGGCGTTGATATATGGCTAAATACGCCGGTACGTCCTCAAGAGGCTTCGGGTACAAGTGGCGAAAAGGCTGCAATGAATGGCGTAATGCATTTCAGTGTACTTGATGGATGGTGGGTTGAAGGATATCGTGAAGATGCCGGATGGATGTTACCAGAGGAGAATACTTATGAAAATAGTACTTTCCAAGATGAGTTAGACTCTGAAGTTATTTATAATATTATTGAGGACGATATAGCTCCTAAGTTCTATGATAGGAATCAGCAAGGTATTTCTAATGTTTGGGCTAGTTTTATAAAAAACTGCATTGGTCATGTAGCATCGAACTTTACTGCTAACCGAATGTTGACAGATTATGAGCAGAAGTATTATTTCCCAATGAAGAAACGTTTCACAGAGCTATGCAACGATAATTACTCTGAAGCTATTGAGATTGCCGCTTGGAAAGAGAAGGTGAAAAGAGAATGGCCAAGTGTAGACTTTGCAAGTGTTGATATAGTAGGTAACTATCAACGTTCCTTCAATATTGGCGAGCCATATATTGGTGAGGTGCTTTTGGAGCTTGGTGAATTGTCCATTGGCGATGTAGGTGTTGAAATGGTATTGGCAAAACGTAGAAATCAGGAGATGATCTTCGTGGATCGATTCAACTTTACACCAGTCGGTATGGAAGATGGAAAAGCAAAGTATAAAATAGAATTAATGCCTACAGTGGCGGGTATTCATATCATTGCCTTGCGAATTTATCCAACAAATAAACTTTTACCACACAGACAAGATTTTCCACTAGTTAAGTGGAGCTAAATAAAAAGGAGTGAGCTATCAAACTAGCTCACTCCTTTTTTTCTTAGTAAAGAAATCTTAGTTCAATCCTTTACGCTCCAATAGCGCATTGATTTGTGGTTCGTTACCACGGAATTGTACATATAATTTCATAGGATTGTCCGAACCACCTTTTGAAAGGATGTTGTCACGGAAACCTTTTGCTTTTTCTTGATTAAATAAATCACCGCTTTCTTTAAATGCTTGGAATGCATCAGCATCAAGAACCTCAGCCCAAGTATACGCATAGTAGCCTGATGAGTATCCTCCATTAAAGATATGTCCAAAATAAGTAGGGCGGTAACGCACTGTAATCTCAGAAATTAAACCTATAGAGTTTAAAGTATTCTTTTCAAACTCGATAGTGTTAATTGGATTTGTGTCCTCAACAGTATGGAAAGCCATGTCCATTAAAGCCGCAGCCATAAACTCAGTAGTAATAAAGCCTTGGTTAAAGTGGCTTGCAGCCTCAAGCTTATTAATTAATTCGTCAGGAATAACTTCGCCTGTCTTATAGTGGCGTGCATAGGTTTTAAGAACCTCTGGAGAGCTTGCCCAGTTTTCCATAATTTGAGATGGAAGTTCCACAAAGTCACGAGCCACAGCTGTACCTGCTACACTTGGATAAGTACAGCTAGATAATAATCCGTGAAGTGCGTGTCCAAATTCGTGGAATAAAGTAGAAGCTTCATCAAAAGTTAATAAAGCAGGTTTATCTCCTGTTGGAGGAGTAAAGTTACATACATTGGTAATAATAGGTGTGCTTCCTAAAAGAGTTGATTGGCCACGAAATGAGTTCATCCATGCTCCAGAACGCTTGCTAGCGCGAGGGTGGAAGTCCATAAATAAAATACCAATATGCTCGCCATTCGCTTCTTTAACTTCAAAAGCTAGGGCTGCAGGATTTGGTACAGGTACATCGGTTCTCTGTGTAAACGTAATGCCCCAAAGTTTTGTAGCAACGTCAAAGGCACCTTGGCGTACTTGCTCCAATGGGAAATATTCGCTTAACATAGTCTCATCAATACCATATTTCTCTTTTCTAATTTTCTCAGTATAGTAACGCCAGTCCCAACCTTGTATCTTAATCTTTTTACCCTCTTTATCGGCCATTTTCTGAAGCTCTTTAGCTTCGTTCTTTGCCATAGGTAGTGCTGCTTCCCAGATTTGATTACATAGGTTATATACGTTCTCCGGCGATTTAGCCATGTTGTTGCTTAGAATAAAATCCGCATGATTTTTATATCCAAGTAGGTTTGCTTTTTTTACGCGTAATGACACAATCTTAGAGATAAGCTCTGTGTTGTTATAATCGTTCGCATTTGTTCCGCGGTTAATATACGCTTTGTAGATCTGTTCACGTAGATCTCTATTATCCGCATATTGAAGGAAAGGAATAATACTTGGATTATGTAATGTAAATACATATTTTCCGTCCATTCCGCGTTTCTTTGCAGCCTCTGCAGCAGCAGAAACAACACCCTCTGGTAAACCGCTTAAGTCCTCCTGATTGTCTATTACAAGCTGATATGCATTTGTTTCTGCAAGCTGATTGTTACCAAAACGCAAGCTTAAAAGCGATAACTCCTGATTAATTGCTTTTAACTCCTCTTTTTGCTCTGCGTTTAGGTTTGCACCACCACGAACAAAGTTAGTGTAATACTTATCAAGTACTTGTTTTTGTTCGGTTGTCAGGTTATTCTGATTTTCATAAACACTCTTTACGCGTGTAAATAACTTATCATTTAATAACATGGCATCGCTATGCGCCGATAGGGCAGGCATAATCTGTTCTGCGATAGCCGACAGAGAGTCCGTATTGTCCGAGCTGTATAAGTTACTGAATACATAACGAACTTTTCCTAAAAGTTTTCCCGATAGCTCTAACGCTTCAATTGTGTTCTCAAAAGTAGGTGTCTCCGTACTATTTGCAATAGCAGCAATCTCGGCATTATGCTCATTCATTCCACGCTCGAAAGCAGGGCGGTAGTGACCTTCCTGAATTTCGTTAAAAGGTGGAATTTGAAAAGGAGTATTATACTCCACGAAAAATGGATTATCCTCTTTCACTTTAGTATCGCAAGCCTGCATAGCAAAACCGGCAATACAAATCATACTAATCATTCTTTTCATCATCCTTATTTAAATTATATTCCTAACACATTTGTTCCTTGCTTAAATACAATGTCCTTAGGGATTCCTGCATTAGCAATTTTATCCAAGTCCTTTTGTAGAGTAGGGGTTACAATACCTTTTTCTGCAATTAATTCAGAGGCTTTAGTATAGTCACCATCTCCTTCAATTGTAATATATAAACCGGCAATACGCTCAATATCCTTACGCATTTGGTCAAAGTTGATACTATAATAACCGGTTCCGGCATCATATACCATTGCACCACTTTCAAGGAATTTTGCAAATTGCATCATGTTTGCTTTACCGTGAGCACTAGCCGCTCCAAAACGAGTTGAGCGGAAAATACCTGCAATAAAGGTAACGTAATTGTCCATTAAATCCTTATTCTCAATAATTCCCCATTCTGAAAGTTTAGTAATACAATACAAACCAAGAATATCTGCTTTTCCTTCCTCAATAGAGGTATACTTATCTTTAAGCGCAGCGCGTATGTCCTGGCGGTTAGTTAATGTATAGTTTATACCTAATCCGTGTGCAACCTCATGGAACATAGTGTTCTCAAAGAATGCATCAAACTTAATATGTTTTTGCTGATCCGGATTAATTACTAATTCAGATATAGGCAATAATATCTTGTCAAACTTAGCTTGCATAGCATTTTTAAGCTGAAGTTTACGGCTACCCTTCGCAGCATGTACACGCGGATCGTTAGGCAAATTAATTGCAATGTTTTTACTTCCCGCATTACAGTCTCCGGCATAGTAAATAACATCATAAGCATTCATGTCAGGATTCGCATTTGCTTTCTCTTGCTTATATTTCGCTTCTACAGGTAAATTCTCTTGCAATTTAGGCAAATATTGTGCGTAAAGGGATAGTTTCTCACTCCATGCTTTATCCTTTACCAATATCTGTCCCGAGTGTGATGCCTTATATCCATATAGTGCATCCTCATAAGTCTCAATCGGTCCAACAACAAAGTCAATAGTATTGTCCTTCATGTCCATCCATGCAAGGTCACTTGCCAAATAGTCGTCAGTCAATAATGCTTCAGCACGTAACGATAGGTATTTCTGTAAACCTGCATCTTCGGCTAACTTAGAGGCTTCAATTAATAATTGTGCCGCTTTTTGAGTTTGTTCCGGATAGGCTTTATGGTAAGGTAAAACAACAAGTTTACCCTCTTCACTACGACGAACTACACTGTACCAATCTGTTTTATTTGGATCTGCTAATGCTTCAAATTCTTGAGCAGTCATGTCCTTTGGATAGAAATTTGCACCTTTAGGTTTTGCCGACACGCCTTCAACAAACACACTATTATCGTCCAATCGGTCCCAAGGTCCATAATTTATAGACAGATATTTAATCATAGCGGCGTCGTTCACATCTTTGAACAACTCAGCCTTGTTTCCATATGCGTTAAGCCAATAAATTTCCTCCATAATATCGGCTACTTTCATAAGGATAGGAATCATCTTTTTCTGATTCTCTGTCAATTTCGTAACATCAGTTGTAAGCGCAAATTCGGCATATTGATCGGCTAACTGCTGAATTTGTGTAGTTTGCTGCTCAGACACTTTTTTCTGCTCTTTACATCCTCCTGCTGCCATACAAAGGGCAACAAAGAGAACAAGTTTATTCATTCTCATTATTAAATATTTAGGTAGTTAAATAATTCTATTTATTTTCCTGTTTAAGCCATTGGTCCAGCCACCCAACAAATGTACGTTGCCATAATATACCATTTTGACAACCTGTTACCCAGTGACACTCCTCCGGATAGTATAAGTAGCGTGCAGGTATGCCTCGCATACGTGCGGCATTAAAGGCTCCCATGCCTTGAGCTGCATCAATACGGAAATCCTTCTGTCCGTGAATAACTAAAATAGGTGCATCCCAATTTCCAACAAAACGGTGAGGCGAATTTGCAAAGGTGCGTTGAGCAACTTTGTTGTCCTTTTCCCAAGGTGCTCCGCCCATATCCCAATTGGCAAACCACATCTCCTCAGTTTGGAAATATTGTTGCTCCAAATCAAATATTCCGCAATGTGCAATAAACGCCTTAAAACGTTTATCATGATGTCCTGCCAAGTAGTAAACCGAATAACCTCCATATGAAGCTCCAACGCAACCTAAGTTCTCTGCGTCAACATAGGGCTCTTGCTTAACATTGTCAATTGCCGACAAGTAGTCTTTAATATTTTGTCCGCTATAGTCACCGCTAATTTGTTCCAACCACTCTTGCCCAAAGCCAGGTAAACCGCGTCTATTGGGTGCAACTAAAATATAGTCATTGGCAACAATGTTTTGAAAATTCCAACGGTAACTCCAAAACTGACTAACTGCGCTTTGAGGTCCTCCTTGGCAATAAAGAATTGCTGGATACTTTTTGTTTGGATCAAAATGAGGAGGATAAACAACCCACACAAGCATATCCTTACCATCTGTCGTTTTCACCCAGCGCTCTTCCGCTTTGCCCATTGTCAGTTGCGACAATAGTTTCTCATTTATTTGGGTTAATGGTTTGTCGCTACCTGTTTCCGCATCCACAATATACAACTCACTAGGCTTACTCATACTCATCTTAGATGCCACGAGTTTGTTGCCCACAGGTATAACAGCCGTATAGTCATGTGCACCCTCAGTAACTTGGTCAATATTCATAGAAACCAAGTTAAGACGATAAATTTGGTGCGTACCTTTTATGCATGATATGAAATAAATGTTCTCATCATCGGCCCATTGTAATCCGGATGCTTCTTGATCAAAACCTAACGAGAAATCTTCCTTCTCGCCGTTAACAAGGTTCATAATATATAAACGCGTTTTGTCGGCCTCATAACCATCGCGTTCCATACTTTCCCATGCCATATATTGGCCATTAGGCGAAATAACAGGATTTTTATCATATCCCATCATGCCCTCTGTAAGGTTTATCGTATTACCCGATCCTACATTATATCTGTACAAATCCGTATTTGTAGATTCGGCATATTCTAGCCCTTCTTTTTTACGTGAGGTGTAAATAATATTTTCACCATCGGCAGTCCACGTCATTTGCTCAACACCACCAAACGGACGTACGGGTGCTTCCCATTTTTCTCCTTCTAGAATATCCACTCCTGTAGTAACATCCTTTCCTTTCGTAAAATCTGTTATAAATATGTGGCTATAACCGTCCACCCAATCATTCCAATGACGGTAAAACTGATTATCTATAATTCGTGCATCGGCTTTAGGTAAATCCGGATGCATTGTTTGCACAGTTGGTTCCAGTTTTACATTCTTAATAAATGCCAACTTCGTCTCATCGGGCGAAAATAAATAACCTTCTATGCCACCGTCAACCTTAGATATTTGCTTACGGTTACTACCGTCTTTATCCATTTGCCACAGTTGGCCACCGGTCATAAACCAAATCTTTTCTCCGCTAATATCCCAACGTGCTTCAGCCTCGTTTTCTTTGGTATTTGTAATTCGGCGACTCTCTCCGCTGGAAATATTCACAATGTATAAGTCCGTATATCCCTTATTCTCCTCTTTATTGAAATATGTAACAGGATACAGAATCTCTGTAGCATCCGGAGATAATTGTGCTCCACCCAAACGGCCAAAAGACCACAAAATATCGGGAGTCATACGGTCACTTTTTAAAACCGGAATCTCCGGAGTATAACCGTCTGCTTGCGTTGTTGTTGTGTCATTACAAGCCATAGTGGTTAATATTAACGAAATCATAAAAGCTGATTTCGGTTTAAATGATGTAAATTTCATACGCACAAGTTAGCTTTGTTATTTAAATTGTTATATTTTATGCAATCATAACAATTTGCCTTGTAAATGAATAAAAGAGGAGAATGTTTTTATAATAAAAATAATCTCCCCTTTTTGTATTGATATCAGGGTTTAGAATCCTGGTAAAAATTGTTATTTAAACACCAATGGATTAAAACAATTCGTTTCCTTCCATTTCGCTGTTATCCGATTCAATCGATACTTCAGGCTCTGTACCTTCCATTGCAGCAATAATTTTTTGCTTAATCTCTTCTGCCAATTCCGGATTGTCTGACATAAGTTGTTTAACGTTATCACGTCCTTGACCAAGTTTATTTTCGTTATAAGAGAACCAGCTTCCGCTTTTCTTAATAACACCAAACTCAACACCTAGATCAACAATCTCACCTTTTTGAGAGATTCCTTCTCCGTACATAATGTCAAATTCGGCTTTACGGAATGGAGGTGCCACTTTATTCTTAATTACTTTCACACGACAGTGGTTTCCAATAACATCCTCGCCATCCTTGATAGGAGTTGCTTTACGGATATCAAGACGTACTGATGAGTAAAACTTCAAAGCATTACCACCGGTAGTAGTTTCCGGATTACCAAACATAACCCCAATCTTATCTCTTAACTGGTTAATGAAAATACAACAGGTATTGGTTTTGCTAATTGCACCGGTTAATTTACGTAGCGCTTGAGACATTAAGCGAGCTTGTAATCCCATAACACTTCCACCCATTTCGCCTTCAATCTCAGCTTTTGGTGTCAATGCAGCAACAGAGTCAATTACAATAATATCAATTGCCGATGAACGTATCAACTGCTCAGTAATCTCTAAAGCTTGCTCTCCATTGTCTGGTTGTGATATAAATAAGTTGCTTGTGTCAACACCCAATTTTTCAGCATAAAAACGGTCAAACGCATGTTCCGCATCAATAATCGCTGCTATACCGCCTTCTTTTTGAACTTCTGCTATTGCATGAATGGCCAATGTTGTCTTTCCTGATGATTCTGGACCGTAAATTTCAATTACACGTCCGCGGGGATAACCACCAACGCCTAGCGCGCGATCAAGTGCAATGGATCCTGAGCGGATTACCGGCACTTTTTCAACATGATTATCGCCTAATTTCATAATGCTTCCCTTACCAAAGTTTTTTTCAATTTTGTCAAGGGTAAGCTGTAATGCTTTTAATTTCTCTTTATTCGTTTCGTTAGACGCCATATTTAAAGTATTGTTTAATATATTTTCTGTTCTCTCTTATGCTTCCATCAATTGAGCATAATGATTTTTGGTTTGTACTTTAGTAATTATTTTTTCAATAATCCCTTCTTCGTTAATCATAAAAGTTGTGCGTAGTACTCCCATGTAGGTACGTCCGGCTAATTTTTTTTCGTCCCATACGCCATAAAGATCGCAAATCTTATGTTCAGCGTCCGATATTAATGTAAATGACAATGCATTTTTAGCAATGAATTTTTGGTGCGAAGCAACACTGTCCGGACTAACTCCAATAACTGCATACCCATCTGCCTGTAATTGCTCATAATTTGCATTTAAATTACATGCTTCAGCCGTACAACCCGGTGTATTATCCTTAGGATAAAAATAGAGTATAACCTTCTTGCCCTTAAAATCATGTAGGGAAATACTTGTGTTCTCTTGGGTCACTCCCTCAAAATCAGGAGCTTTGTCACCTATCTTTAATGTTACCATGTCTGTATAAAGTTATTAAGTTACTCTTACAAAAATACAATTTTAATTGTTAATACTTTATAGTTTAGGACGATAATCGGTAAGTTTCTTGTTTAAAAATCTAATAATTTGTTATTGAAATGTTGTAGATAGTTGTTATAAATTTTGTTTTTCTCAATAAACACTTAACTTTGTCAAAACTGTAGTGTAGTAAAACAGATACGACACATAAAAAATCAAACTATAATGAAAAATCAAACAGATATGCTAAACATCGCATTATTCGGCGCTCCGGGTGCCGGAAAAGGTACGCAAGCAAAGAAGATAGCGCAAAAATATAACTTAGCGCACATATCAACCGGCGAAATTATCCGTGGTGAAATTGCTAAAGGTTCGGAACTTGGAAAAATGGCAGAACAACTTATTGCAAATGGTAATTTGTTGTCTGACGAATTAGTAATTGATATGATTGCCGATAGTATTGAAAAAAATAAAGGTGTCAATGGATTCCTTTTTGACGGATTTCCACGTACAGTGGCACAAGCGGAAAAATTGGACGAAATGCTTTCCGGTATTGGCGAACCTCTAAAAGGATTAATTAATTTGGAAGTTCCTTTTGAGGAGTTGAAACGCCGTATGTTACAGCGTGCATCAGAAGAAGGACGTGCTGACGACAATGAAGCTGCAATAGAAAACCGTTTTAAGGAATATCACAATAAAACAGTTCAAGTATCAGATTACTATAAAAACAAAAACTTACGTTTCGACATTCAAGGACACGGAACAATGGACGATGTTTTTAGCCAAATAACAACCGTTCTAGACAAAATGTCATAATAGCAACGATAATAGCTTAGGCATTAAAACACATTAAACTGTATTTTAATGCAAACTGCATAACTCAGCGAGGCTCCCCAAATAACTTGGGGAGCCTCGCTGTTTATTATTCAAAGATAAAGGGAGGAATATGCAGCTACATCTATTTCATCACCATTTACCTAAAATCAACTGCTAATAAGTTTGTGTATTGTATTGATAATGTATGTTATAGGGCTAAAATGCCTGGTGTGCTTCTCTTTATTCCCGCTCTGGTTGCTCTCTGGTTACACTCTGGTTGCTCTCTATCAAGTTCGTATTAAGTTCGTATCAACTTCGTGTTATGTTCGTGTCTATAGACTCGAATATAATACGGACTTGATGCGAAGTTAATGCCTATTTGATAGAGCGCAACCAGAGCGTAACCAGAGAGCGGGTAGGGGGTGGTTGTTGAGAAATGTAAGATAAGATAGAGAAGATACCAAGTTAACGGATGTAGGCATTAGTGTGAAACTTTTGCAATGATTTAGAAGATTGGATGTATGTTTATGGAAAACATCTTTTATTTAAAATAATAAAATACATGTATTATATTGTTTGTGAATTAGATTTTATATATTTGTTTTCATATATGGAAATAGATTTCAAATATGGAAAAACTAGAACAAGAAGAACATTATAAAGTACCCAATTTAGAAAAGGGCATTGCAATATTGGAATATTTGGCAAATAAGGGTTTTGGCGGAGCTTCTTTGCAGGACATTAGGGCAGATATTGAGGTGTCGCAAACCACAGCATACAGAATATTAAATACATTGGTGCGTTTAGGCTATTTGGATTATTTGGAGGATGCTAAACGATACCGATTGTCTAGAAAAATGTTGTCCGTAGGTTTTAAATCTATTGGTGAACATGGTTTAATGGAGGCTGTTCTGCCTCGCTTGCGCACGTTGCGCGACAGGGTAAAGGAAACTGTTTTTTTTGGAGTATTAGGTGAGGATAGTGGTATTTTCATTGATCAGGCAGAGGGAATTTATCCATTTAAATTTCTGCTTACGCCCGGTAATATCTTTAATTTACACTCATCAGCGCCCGGTAAAGCGTTATTGGCCTACTTACCGCAGGAAAGCAGAAAACGCTATTTGGATAAAATGGATTTTACGCCTTTTACGCAGCGTACCATAACTAATATTACTGATTATGAGTTGGAGTTGGAGCATGTACGCTCGTGTGGTTATGCCACGGACATGGAGGAGGAGTTGATAGGAGTGGCATGTGTTGGAGCTCCTATATTTGATTATACGGGAATGCCGTGTGGTGCAATTTGGACATCGGGACCTATAGGTAGGTTTGGTGAGCAAACAATAGCGGAAGTTGCGCCTTTGGTGTGTGAAATTTGTAGCACAATATCCGGTGAACTTGGATATTCAAAGTAATAAGTATAGCTAACCATTTAGAAACAGATAAATATGAAAAAACGGCAAACATTAACTTTTATCCTATTGCTGCTCTGCTCACCTTTATTGGGACAACAAATGCAATGGATAGATCCGGTTTTAGAAACGGGCGATATCGCACAGATAGATAAAGCTTTTAAAAGAAAGATAAGCGAAATAAGTAATTCTGATTACTACATGAAAAGTTATGCCGAAGCCACTAGGTTAGGTATAGAAAAAACGGATTTAACGCTTTTAAAAACACTTGCGCAGAACATTGAGCAAACAATAGGAATAGAGGCTGAGTTACGTTTCTTTGATCCCGTGGCAGTACAATTGGCATACAAGGATATGGTTACAAATCTTGGATATAAGGAGAATTGCGCATGGGTGGAGACGTTACCGTTAGCCTATGCTGAGTTACAACAGCGTTTATACAATGGAGATGTGTCGGTAATCCATGAATTAAGGGGGCTAAAGGATAAAAGTGCTCAAATGCTTTTAAATAATCCTTTTCTTCGTGGAAATGAAATTATGTATACGCGTCGTAATGTTGGCGATAAAGCAAAAACAGCAATGAGTGGCGGCCTAGGCGTTTCGCCGAGTAATTTTCAGAATAATTCTGAGATATGGAATGCTGCTAGAGGATGGGATAATGAGTTTGTTGGAGTAAGCTTGATGGACGGTGGTGAGGTGAGTGAACGTATAGTATTTAAGCCTGAAAAAGGTAAAATTATATCCGATCCCGAAGTACATTTTGATGGTAAAAGAGTGTTATTCTCATCTATAGGGACAAACAATAGATGGCATCTGTTTGAGCTGGATTTGTCTGCGGGAACCATAGTTCAGGTAACACCTGAGGAGTATAAGGATTTTGATAGTTTTGACGGTTGCTATACTCCTGACGGACGTTATGTGTTTTGTTCAACTGGAACTTTTTTAGGATTGCCTTGTACCAATGGAGGAAATAAAATGTGTGGATTGTTTATATATGATCCTAAAACCGGAAAAACCCGTCAATTGACCTATGATCAGGATAGCAATTGGGACCCGATAATAATGAACAACGGTCAAGTAATGTATCAACGTTGGGAATATGCGGATTTACCGCACTCCAATTCACGTATTATGTTCAGAATGAATCCTGACGGAACCACACAACAATCTCTTTACGGAACTAACTCCTATTTCCCAACGGCCTTGTTCAGTGCGCGGCCGTTGCCTGGTGAAAGTACTGCCTTTGTTGGCGTAGTGAGTGGACATCATAGTGTGTCGCGTAGCGGACGATTAATGGTTTTTGACCCAATGGTGGGCAATAAGGAGGCCGATGGCGTAATTGCAGAAATACCATACCGTGGGCGCAAAGTGGAGCCCATTGTGCGCGACCGTTTGCCTGATGGTGTTTGGCCACAGTTTTTACATCCGTACCCGCTAAACGACAAGTATTTCCTAGTGGCAATGAAACAAACTCCCAATTCGCTTTGGGGTATATATTTAGTGGATGTATTTAATAATGTAACGTTAATTGCCGAGAAAGAAGGCAGTGTTTTACTTGAGCCTCAATTGCTTGTTGCACGACCAACGCCTCCAACAATCCCCGACCGAGTAAAGATGGGAGAGAAGGATGCGACAATTTATTTGCAGGACGTTTATTTTGGAGGAGGACTAAAGGATATCCCTCACGGCACGGTGAAAAAACTTCGTATTGGTTCTTATCATTTTAGTCCGGTAACGCAGGGCGGATTGTTAGGAGCAATAGGAATGGATGGGCCGTGGGATATTAAGCGAATTCTTGGAACAGTGGATGTTGAAGAGGATGGATCGGTTATGTTTAAAGTTCCTGCCAATGTGCCAATTTTTGTACAACCGTTGGATGCGGAGGGAAAGGCATTACAGGTAATGCGCAGTTGGTTTACGGCTATGCCGGGTGAAACGCTATCTTGTTTAGGTTGCCATGAAGATACTCGTTCCATACCACAACCCAAAGTAAGAATGGCTTCTAAAAAAGCCCCACAGCAAATTAAAGAGTGGTTTGGCAAAGAACGTGGGTTTAGTTTTGCGCATGAAATACAACCTATTATAGATATGAAATGTGTAGGTTGTCATAATGCGGATAATAGTTCTATCCCGTATTTAAAAGGAGATGTTATGGAAACGGAGTGGATGTCACACATTGGTGGACGCGCAGGAAAGGATCATGGCGGACATTTTACAACCTCCTATGTAAATCTACATCGTTATGTTCGCCGTCCCGGTATTGAGAGCGATATGAATATGCTGGTGCCGATGGATGTGCATGCAGATCAAACGGAATTGATGCGTATGCTTAATAAAGGGCATCATGGTGTAAAACTGACAACTGAGGAAGTTGAACGCATTGCATGTTGGATAGATTTTAATGCTCCGTATCATGGTAGCCGTACAACTATACCTAATTATGATAAATCGGCCAAATGGCGGGAATTAAAGGAGGCTTATGCTGAGATGTTAGGTGCTCCTACCGTTGATTATCATTATTTGCCTCAAGTAAAGGAAGTAGGGGAGCCTATAATACCTGAGGAAAAATTATCCAAAGAGGGTGTAAAGAAATTAAAAGGTTGGCCATTAACAAACCAGAATGAGCCAAGAAAAACCAAGAGTGTCACTGTTGACAATAAATATAATCTACAATTAGTTGAAATTCCTAAGGGACAATTTATAATGGGAAGCGGCGATAATGCCGATGAAATGCCTAGAAATGCGGTGAAAATAAATAAACCCTTCTGGATGGCTCAGTTTGAGGTGACTAATGAGTTATATGCATTATTTGATGCAACACATGATTCTCGCCATGAACATCGTCACGGCTATCAATTTGGACGTATAGGTTATCCATTAAATGCACCTCAACAACCTGTTGTGCGTGTTTCCTGGGATGATGCAATGGCGTTTTGCGAATGGCTCTCTACTAAAACAGGTATGAAATTTTCTTTGCCTACAGAGGCGCAGTGGGAATGGGCTTGCAGAGCAGGTACGGATGGTCCATATTATTTTGGTAATAAGGGAGATGATTTTTCAAAGTATGCCAATATGGGCGATATTATGCTAAAGGATTTTGCCGCTTGTACATCTCATAATTATTATGAAGGTGTACGGATTTTACCAAATCCGAACAGGTTTGACGATTGGATTCCTCGAGACACTACATATAACGATGGTGGCTTTGTTTCGGAAACTGTAGGTAGTTACCTGCCAAACTCATGGGGATTATATGATATGCTGGGCAATGTTGCCGAATGGACTCGTTCGGATTATGCTCCTTATCCGTATAGAATGAATAATAAAAATGCGGAGGCATTAAAGGTAACACGAGGTGGCTCTTGGTATGATCGTCCTGCTAAGGCCACCGCATCTTACCGCCAGCCATATCGTTCGTATCAAAAAGTTTATAATGTAGGTTTTAGAGTGGTGTTGGAGGAGTAGGGTGATACCACTTGTAAAGTGCAAACCGATGCATGAGCTACTCAACAGGATGATAAAGATATTGAAGTATTTATTGATAAATAAAAAATACCGGTCTGTGAAATCAGGCCGGTATTCTTTTATGAACTAATATTCATAATCAGGTTCTTTAATCTTTTGCTTATTCATGCGTCTCCATGTGAACCAAATATAGGATAATACAATAGGGACTAGAATAGAGGCGTAGCTCATTACGGTGAGTGTAACTTCACCACTCGATGAGTTTGTAATGGTAAGTGAACTTTGTAAATTACTCAAAGACGGGTAGAAACATGTATGGTTCCAGCCGGCGTAAAGGAGTAATGTTGTAACGGTGACCACTGTACCTATGCCGCTAAACCATATTCCTTTGTTTTTGTGGGTAGTAATGTCAACTATAATACCAGTTAAAACTGAAACTACTCCTAGTACAAAGAAAATAGATACAATTGGCATTTGAATAAAATTATAGAAATACTTATAACGTTCCACGTACACTGTTCCATTTGCCGGGTTATATGCATAACCATCGCCAATAAATAGTGTAATGATAAATGCAACAAACAACAATACAAACGGAATAGCGTTGGCAAGGACTGCATGGCGTGCACGTTTATTGATGTTGTCGTTGATTATCATATTTAAAAAGTACTGTGCAGCTAATGTTCGAGAAAGGAACAGTACAGAAAAACCTAATAGTAAATTCTTATAGTCTGTAATTGCTTCTAACCCTCTCCAAGGTGTTGTCCAACGTGAGAAGGCTGTGTTACCGCCAATGTTTCCAAATGCCGCTAAATTCACTTCGAAGTAAGCACCCGTAAAGAATGTACCCACAACGGCTCCAAGTACAAAAGCACCTAGAATACCGTTTAAGAGTAGGAAAATATCATATGTCTTTTCACCAAATACGTTATTTGGTTTCTCCCTAAACTCATAAGCTACAGCTTGGATAATAAATAGAAATAAAATCCCCATCCAAACGTAAAAGGCACCGCCAAAACTTACCGCGTAGAAACGAGGAAAAGAGGCGAAGAAAGCACCACCAAAAGTAACTAATGTGGTAAATGTAATGTTCCATTTGTGACCTAATGCGGTAATTATAGTGTTGCGTTCAAATTCGGTTTTGCCTAATCTATGAAGCATCCCTTGTCCTCCTTGGATAAACAGCATAAATACCAATATACCGCAAAGGAAGGAGATAATAAACCACCAATAGTGTTGAAGTATCATATATGTTGTCATAACTTTAATGTTTTATAGGTTCCACTATTTTATGTTTTCACTTCCCAAACGGATTTGCTTAAACATAATGGCTAATTCGGCAATTAACAATCCGGTAAACAGTACTACAAAAATGAAGAAAGTAACTTTAACATCTGACGTTGAATTACTTGTTACGGATGCCATTGTTGGGAGTAAACCTTCTATTGTCCATGGTTGGCGTCCAAACTCCGCGCAACACCATCCGGCAACTGTTGCCAAATAGCCAATTGGTATTGAAAACATCATGCACCACAAGAACCAGCGCATATTAACAATACGGTCTTTACGTCTGAAAAATAGAATAAGAATGAAAAGTAAAATAAGCAGCATTCCAAATCCCACCATTACGCGGAAACTATAGAACAGAAATGCTACGCTTGGAATAATATCTTGCGGTGAATTTAAATACCCGTAGCCAAAGTATTTAAAATACTGATCCAAATAGGATTGTCCGCTTGCTGTAGCAGGGTTGAACTTTTCGGCTAACGTGGTCATAACAAGAGTATCGCCGTTTTTACGTGCCGTTTGATATTGTTCAAGAGAAATTATGGCATCGCGTCCTCTTTTCATCTTTTCGGCTGCCGGCATTAAACCATGAGCTTCGTTACCATTTACAAGGTCTTTAATACCCGGTACATAAGCGTCAAACTTGCGTTTAGACAAAACCGAAAGCATATGAGGAATTTCAATATTAAACTTTTTGCATTCCTCTTTCTCGTCAATAATAGCAAATAAACTTAAGCCAGCGCCTGTTTGTCCGTTATATAAACCTTCCATAGAGGCAAGTTTCATAGGTTGTACTTCGGCAATCACAACACCCGAGGCATCTCCAGTGTAAGCGACACCAATGGTAGCAAAAATACCAAATATAGAGGCCACCTTAATACTTCGTAAAGCTAAAACTCGTTCTCTGTTTTGTAACAAGAACCAAGCACTAACACCAACAACAAAAACGGAACCGATAACAAAACCGGAAAGTACTGTATGTGGAAACTTTGTCATAGCAACCGGTGATGCAAATACATCCCAGAAAGATATCATTTCCGAACGTGCAGTCTCAATATTAAATGCCATTCCGGTAGGATATTGCATCCATGCATTGGCAATTAAGATCCATAGTGCAGATAAGTTAGCGCCTACAGCCACCAACCAAGTAGAGACGAGATGAAATCGTTTGGAAACTCTGTCCCAACCAAAAAACATGACAGCTAGGAAAGTAGTTTCAAGGAAAAAGGCCATCATCCCTTCAATGGCTAATGGCGCACCGAAGATATCGCCGACAAAATAAGAGTAATTTGCCCAGTTTGTTCCAAACTCAAATTCCAGAATAATACCTGTGGCAACTCCAATTGCAAAGTTAACGCCAAATAAGCGCATCCAGAATTTAGTAATTTTTTTCCATTGCTCATCTCCCGTTTTTACATATATACTTTCCATTATACCGCAAATAATACCTAATCCTAGCGTTAACGGAATAAATAGCCAGTGATATATCGCAGTCATTGCAAATTGTGCCCTTGACCAATTAACAACGTCAAGAACTTCGCTAAATGATGTATCCATAATCAATTATTTAAGTTTACCTCTATCAATAAGTTGTTGTCTGATATGTTCTCCCTTTGCATCCACCGTATCTAAATGTGATAGGGCACCTTGGAAGAAAAATACTTTTAGTATGGCGAACATGATAAATAGCTTTATCACAATAATCAACCATAGTTTGCGACCTACATCCATTTCCCTGAAACCGTCGCGATAAAAATTCCATACCTTATTCAAAATCATACTCAGAATGTAAAGGTTTAGTATAAAAGTACAGTTAAACTAATTTCCCCTTGCGCACCCGTAATGTGAACGGCTTCGATATCGGCTGTTGCCGATGGTCCCGTGTAAAACGATCCGTATTGGGTGCTCCGCAAGTCATTTTTCTGATACGCTTCATGCAAACCACTCACTAGGGTAGATTTATCTAGAAACAAGAATAAATCGGTTGAAAACAATGCCGTCGCAGCAAGCTTAAATGTGTTGTTTGTAACCCAAATGGAGCCAGTCTCCGCTACGCCTAGTACACCGGATGATACGCAAATATCAATAATGTTCGCATCATGAGGTGTTTTAAAATCAGTGAGCTGAATATTACCTTGGTATTCATTTACCGATGAGAATATCTTTTTCCCTTTATCAAGATTTGTATTTAAATACTCAATAGCTTCTTGTTTAGAGTTAAATGGAATAACTTTTCCGTCAAAAGCCTGTACATGTTTTGTAAATTCATCTACTTTATCGCCCGGATATGTATAAATGGGTACATCGGGTAGGGGCGTAGATTGTGGCTTTCCTGCCTTAATACGTTGCAAGATAATATCTCGCGAACTTTCATTGGAATTGCTCATGACATTATTGTTTTGGTGGTGTATTCTTAATTTCTCTTTGATAGTATTGTCTGAAAGTTTCTTGCGGTGCTTCCGGATTTTCATGTTTCTCAGCCCATGGGTTTAAACCAGAGTTTAGAATCCCTTTTGGCAAATGTCTTAACGCCGATAGAGCAAATTTCTCTGCCTTATCTAAGCGGTATTCATTCTCTAAAATTTTAGCACTAACACTCTCTTCTAATCGATGTGACAGTAAATCCTCTTTCTTCTCAACCAAGATGTTTCGCCAACGGAATATTAACTGTGGTAGTGGAACTTTTACCGGACATATGGCACCGCAGGAGCCACAATGTGTACATGAATAGGGTAGCTGTGCATATAAATGTAAATCATAACTTGGTTCAAGTACAATTCCTATAGGTCCCATGTACGGAGCATCGTAACTTAAACCGCCGGTGCGGCGAAATACAGGACAGGTATTTAAACAAGCAGAGCAGCGAATACATTTAAGTACTTCCCAATATTCAGGTGTTGCCAAGCGCTCAGAGCGTCCGTTATCCACAATAACAATATGCATTTCTTGCCCTTCTCGCGGTCCATGGTAATGCGATGTATATTGGGTGACATGAAAGCCGAGAGCCGAACGAGATAACATACGTACAAATAAAGGAACATCGCTAGCTCGAGGTATCAGTTTCTCAATACCAACACTTGCCACATATAGTGGGGGTACATTGGCACTAATATCGGCATTCCCTTCGTTAGTACAAACAACAATCCCGCCTGTTTCCGCAATGGCTAAGTTCGCGCCACTCATACCTGCATCCACTTTAATATAGTTTTTACGCATATCCTTACGCATTACGCTATTTAAGTAGTGTGGATCGTCATTGTTTGGATCGCTTCCCATTTTTTCAGCGAAAAGCGATGCAACATCGCCTCGAAGCTTGTGTATGGCCGGCATAACAATGTGAGAAGCACGTTCGCCACAAAGTTGCTGAATACGTTCACCCAAATCGGCTTCAAATATCTCAATGCCTCTTTCGCCCATGTATTCTCGCATGCCACATTCATCCATAAGCATGGACTTTCCTTTAGTAACTACTTTTACATTATGCGATTTAAATATCTCATATACAATTTCATTGTGTTCCTGAGCATCTTTAGCCCAATGTACATGGATACCATTGGCTTGCGCATTTTTCTCAAACATCTCTAAATAATAGTCTAAGTTTGAGAGAGTGTGACATTTAATCTCTGAAGCCAAGTTTCTCATTTCTTCCCATTCGGGGATATTAGCGGCCACTTGGTCACGTCTCATACGCGCTGCCCATAAACATTTATCATGACTTTCCCAATGAGCGGTGTCGGCTAAGAATTTCGCGCCATTTTTTTGTTGATTTATCTGTTTCATAGTTTCTTTATCTGTTTAATACTACGCGTCGCCATTTAATATCTCCGATATATAGTACATCTTCACGTTTATGCCTTCCTTCTCGGCAATAGTTTGTTGATGAAGCATACAAGAGAAATCTGCAGATGTGACATGTTGAATACCATTGCGTTCATAATCCCTAACTTTATCAATACCCATTTGCCCGGAACAACTCTTATCCCATACGGAGAACGTCCCGCCAAATCCACAACACTCATCTCTTCTGGTTGCGTATGCAACCTCAATCCCGTCAACTAGTTTAAGCAGTGCCTCTGTTTTACTATAATCGGGGATCATTAACTCTGTAGGGCGTGCATGATTTAAATAGCGCAATGAGTGACAACCATTGTGTAATGCCACTTTATGAGGAAAATGTGCCCAAGGCAAACTTTTAACCTTTAGCACATCGTGTAGAAACTCAACAATGTCATACACCTTACTTCTAAACGCCCGGACTTCAGGTGTTTGTTCCACCGAGTCAAAGTGGTCTCGGATTTGTTCCGTACATATCCCCGATGGAATCACAACAGCATCAAATCCTTCAAATAATGGATATAAATTCTTCTCGATAGAACAAGCCTTCTCCTTATATCCCATATCTGTCAATGGCAATGCACAGCATGCCGCTTTTTCAACAAAATGTAAGTCTAAATCAAAACGCTGAAGCAACTTGTATGTGGACTTTGCCGCATTTGGTGCTAACGCATCGATATAACAAGGAACAAAATATGCAACTTTCATATGTGTGTTATATGGTTTAATGGTTATAATGAACATACACCGTCTCACTATAACGCGTGTTTAATATTTATAGAATTAATAGATTTTAAGTCATGTTATCTAATTACGTAATATTGTCACACATGTTGTATTTTGTTTGTTGTTTCTTATTCTTGAATGTGTTTCAGAGGTGGTAATACTTAATATTTATAACCTATGTATAAATAAACAATAATCTTCTAATAACGTATATCTGTCATTATTTTATAAAATAATAATATCAACGTCTTAAACGTGATGTAACGAAACCTCTGTAAATTAATTATTTACTAATAAATATAACACATGAATCAAGAAACAGACTCCAATCTGCGTCCGCTCCTAAATGCGGATAATGAGAAAGGCTCATTTCGTTTATCTCGATGGTGGATATTCGCAATAGCCTTTGTTATGCTATATGGTTTTGCATTCCTTATAGCAATAACAACTAAGGCTTATGATGATAAGCCGCCAATCCCTGAAGAAATAATAGATAATAATGGCAATGTGCTTTTTACAGGGAATGATATAAAAGGTGGTCAGACAGTGTTCCTAAAGTATGGTTTGATGGACAATGGTACTGTGTGGGGACATGGAGCCTACCTAGGTCCGGATTTTCCAGCTCTATACTTACACCGTTTGGGCGAGACTATTCAAGAGGCAATTACAATTGATATTTATGAAATGTCCTACAGTGATGTATTGCCTTATGAGCAGTTAAGTATTGACGGAATACTACCATCTATTCTTAAAGAAAATAGATATGACTCTGAAAGACAAACCTTGCAATTTACTGAGTATGAAACTAACCATTTTAAAACTGAGATTGAGCAATGGCGAGCATATTTCAGTAACCCAAAAAATAATGGTGGACTAAAAGCCGACTTAATAGCTAATAACGATGAGCTATTTCAATTAACTGCTTTTTTTGCATGGGCAGCATGGGCCTCAGTGGCCAATAGACCAGGAGAAGACTATTCCTATACAAACAACTTTCCGTATGATCCATTAGTTGGTAATATAGCCCCTCCAAGTTTAATGGGGTGGAGTGTTGCGAGTATCATATTCCTTTTAGCTGCTATAGGCTTAATTCTCTTTGTGTTAGGAAAACATAAACAATGGGAATGGCATAGTAATGACGGGACCCCACTTCCTTCCTATGTTTTTACGGGACAGGCAACACCTACAGAGTCTGCATTAGTGAAATTTGTGTGTGTGGTTGGGATACTATTTCTTGCACAAACACTTGTTGGAGGGGGAGTAGCGCACTATAGAGCTGATCCTGGAAATTTCTATGGTTTTGATCTAAGTATCCTTTTCCCAAGTTCCTTATTGAGAACCTGGCACTTGCAATTAGCAATTTTCTGGATTGCTACCGGTTTCGTGGCTGGCGGATTGTATTTAGCTCGCATTCTTGGTGGTCAAGAATATAAAGGACAAAAAATATTAACTAATTTATTATTTGCGGCATTTGCATTAGTAATATTTGGTAGTTTATTGTCCGAATGGGCAGGTTTATCCGGTTGGTGGCAAGATGCTACGTTTTGGTTAGGAAGTCAAGGATGGGAATATCTTGAATTGGGCCGATTATGGCAAATACTATTAATAGTTGGTCTATTAAGCTGGTTTGCATTAATAGTACGTTCCACGCGTCCTGCTTTAAAAAGAGAATCAACCCGACGTATTACCATAATGTTTCTGGTAGCTGCATTTGCAATACCATTGTTCTATCTTCCGGCGTTATTCTATGGGAGCGAAACGCACTATACAGTAGTCGATACATGGCGTTTTTGGATTATACACCTTTGGGTTGAAGGTTTCTTTGAGCTTTTTGCGACAACTATGGTGGCTCTCATCTTTATAGAGTTAGGGTTAATAAACAGAAAGATAGGATTACGCATTATTTATCTTGATGCCATATTAATTCTTATGGGAGGAATTATTGGAACCGGACACCACTGGTATTTCTCAGGCCAAACGCAATTCAATACTGCGCTGTCCGCATGTTTCTCCGCACTGGAGGTTGTCCCTTTGGTAATTCTATGTTTGGAAGGGTATTCATTTATGAAAACTTCAAACAATCCGATGCAAGAATCGTCCATCACCAAGTTCAAGTGGACACTTCGTTTCTTAATGGCAGTAGGTTTTTGGAATTTTGTAGGTGCGGGTATATTTGGTTTCTTAATAAATATGCCAATAGTGAGCTATTATGAAATAGGAACAATGCTGACACCAAACCACGGACATGCAGCTATGTTTGGTGTATTTGGTATGCTATCCCTTGCCTTGTGTACATTTGTATTGAGACAAGTATGTAAGGATGAACATTGGCCGGGCGTTGAGAAATGGGTGAAAATATCCTTCTGGGGTGTTAATATAGGCCTAGTGTTAATGATTGTGATGAGCCTAGTTCCAGGCGGATTTGCACAACTCTATGATGTTGTTGAAAACGGATATTGGCATGCACGTTCAATAGAGTTTTGTAATGATAAGAGAATGAGTCTTATTGGATGGTTACGCATGCCGGGCGACCTAGTGTTTATTATTTTTGGCGCTATTCCGTTCCTAATTGCCGGTCTGAAAGTATGGTTTAGACAAATAGGTGATAAACGTAAATAAAAAGCTCCGAATCTTTATTTAATCTGTTCCTATCGCCGCCTAGTTTCCAACCCGGTCACATAATTCTATTTATAGCCTATGGATATCCCTAAAGAGATATCCATGGGATATAGATAGGGTATAGATACCCTAGAGCGGGTGGTTGGATGAGGTGATTGATTTGCATACAAAAACACGGAAAGTTTTTGCTTGAAATATACTTTTGTAATTTCTGCAAACAACTTTCCGTGTTGTATATACAATATTTATCTATGTTTTATGATAGATAAATAGGTAATATTGTTTAGAATAAACCGCTGATGTGACCGTCGTTGTCAATGTCAATTTTCTCTGCGGCTGGATGGTTTGGTAATCCAGGCATACGCATAATATCGCCCGTAATAGGAATTACAAATCCGGCACCCGATGCAATTTCAATTTGACGTACTGTTACAACGAAATCTTTTGGACGTCCTAGTAATTTTGGATTATCCGATAAAGATTTTTGTGTTTTAGCCATACAAATAGGTAATTTGTCTAAGCCAAGAGACGAAATCTTTTTAAGATCCTTTTTCGCTTGCGAAGTGTAGTCGATAGCTGCTGCACCATATATCTCAGTAGCGATGGTTTCAATTTTCTTTTGAATGCTCCACTCTCTTTCATATAGAGGTTTGAAGTCTTCAGCGCAACGCTCAGCAATATTTGCAGTAATTTCTGCTAATTCAATAGTACCGGCACCACCTTGTCCCCATACGTCAGCGATTGATACAGCAACGCCCAATTGTTGACAGTGTTCTTTAATGAATTGAAGTTCAGCGTCCGTATCGGTAGCAAATTTGTTAATTGCAATAACCGGACAGATGTTGAATTTGTGCATGTTTTCAACATGTTTGTCAAGGTTAACAATACCTGCTTTCAATGCCTCAAGATTCTCTTCCTTAAGCGTGTCTAAAGCTGCACCACCATGGTATTTAAGTGCACGTACAGTTGCAACAAGTACAACAGCACTTGGAGATAATCCGGCATTTACACATTTAATGTCAAGGAATTTCTCAGCTCCTAAGTCAAAACCAAATCCGGCTTCTGTAACAACGAAATCCGATAAAGAAAGTCCCATTTTTGTTGCAAGCACAGAGTTTGTTCCTTGTGCAATGTTAGCAAACGGTCCGCCATGAATAATGGCAGGGTTACCTTCAATAGTTTGCACTAAGTTAGGTTTAATAGCTTCTTTCATTAAAGCGGCCATTGCTCCGTGAGCATGTAAATCGCGTGCATAGATAGGTTTCTTGTCATAAGAGTATCCAACAAAGATGTTACCAAGGCGCTCTTTTAAATCGGCAAAGTTTTCTGCTAAACACAGAATAGCCATGATTTCAGAAGCAGCTGTGATATCAAAACCGGTTTCGCGAGGAATTCCCGAGTTAATACCACCTAGACCAACAATGATGTGACGTAAAGAACGGTCGTTCATATCCATTACACGTTTCCAAGTAACTGTACGCGGGTCAATGTTTAATGAATCGGTAGTTTTTTGTATATCATTATCAATTAAAGCTGATAAAAGATTGTGTGCTTTCTCAACTGCGTTGAAGTCACCTGTAAAATGTAGGTTAATATCCTCCATAGGTAAAACTTGCGAGTAACCACCTCCGGTAGCTCCCCCTTTAATACCGAATACCGGACCCAATGAAGGTTCGCGAAGTACAACGGTAGTTTGTTTCCCAATGCGATTAAGTCCTTCTGTCAAACCAATGGAAACAGTAGTTTTTCCTTCACCCGCAGGCGTTGGAGAGATGGCTGAAACGAGAATAAGGCGTTTGCCTTTCATTTTTTCAGGATTGATTAACGAAAGCGGTAATTTTGCTTTGTAACGTCCGTACTGTTCAATGATTTCAGGATCAATTCCTAACTTAGTAGCTATTTGGGTAATAGGCTCCAGTACTACTTTGCTTGCAATTTCAATATCAGTCATAACTGTAATAATAATAATATATTAGATATTAGTGTATTTACCCTGTTTTAAGGAGTGAGTTATTTTACAACGAACTCAGTTGATGCGATGTTTTCGTTTTCACAGAAAAGATCGGCTTTATATGTTCCCGGAATTAGGCTACCATCGTTAGGCCAGAAAATAGCCATTTCAAGACGCTCTCCTTCATAGTCAAATGTACGTTTTGCCGTGTATGTTAGGCGTACGTTTTGATATTTAAATTGTGCTTTGTCATTGTATGCAATAGCTTTTCCGTCCGGACGCATAATGCGCATGTATATCGTTTTTTCACCACGAGTAGCTGTAATATTTTTGCTAATAACAAAATCGGCTTTGATTTGGAAACATCTTTTCCATGTTGTCGATTTCCCTTTTTTATTAATAGGTGTAATAACAAAGTTTTCACATTTAAGGGCACTTGCTAAAGCTAGGGCCTGTTTCATGTTTTTACTTTCGGTTTCTAATTTCGTGTTACGATCGCGCACCCAATTAATTTGTTGTGTAAGCTCTTTCTTCTCGGCAGTAAGTTTGCTATTAAGTTGATTAAGAGAGTCTATTTGAACAACGTAACTGCGAAGTACAGTTTTCAACGTGCCAATTTCTTTTTTATATCTGTTAATCTCAGCGTAAGAGTTGTTACGGAAAGTTTTCATGTTCTCCATAAGAAGAGCAATTTTTTCCTGTTCTTCAGCCAATTTAAGAGTTAACGTATCATTTGATGTTTTCAACGTGTCGTAATGATGACTTAGTTCTACCAACTCACCTTGTAAAAGTGTTTTTTCATTTTCAATGGCAGTTACATGCTCTTTGTTAGTACTGCGTTCCATCATAAAGAATACAAACAAAACTATAAGAATAACGGCAAGCACCGCAATGATGATGATAAGTGTTTTGTCTTTCTTATCCTGCATTAAATTATTTACGTTCATAGATAGTTAAGAAATTATTAGTTGTATTTGATTATTAATTGCACGTTTTAGTTGTTGCAAACAAAGATAAATATTTATTGTCAATAAAATTGCCTTTAAATTGGACATCGTAAGGAAGTTTTATCAAATAGAATGTTAAAAACAATAACAAAATAAAACAAAAACAAAAGATAAACGATATAGATTAATGTGTTAATGCATAGATTATCAATATTATGACAGAGGATTTTATACAATATCTATGGCGTAATGGCCTTTATAGGCATAATGGCTTTATAAGCCGTTTGGGCCATAATGTTGAGGTGTTAAATGTAGGTGTATGGAACAAGGATGCGGGTCCCGATTTTAGTAATAGCAGAATTAAGGTGGATGGGATAACTATGGGTGGACACGTGGAAATACATTTACATAGCAGTGATTGGTATAAACACCAACACCATTTAAATGTGGCCTATGATAATGTAATGCTTTCGGTTGTAATTTGCGATGATATGCCCATCTATACAAGTAAGGGTAGGGTGGTTGATACAATAGTTTTTGACTTTGCGGAGAGTTTGTATGATGAGTATTTGTATATGAATGGTTGTGATGTTATGCCTGCTTGCCATACGAAATTAGGGAAGATGGATGGCGAATGGCTTACATTGCAGTTACATAAATTATATATAGAACGTTTGGAGCGAAAATACAAGGAGATAAAAAGTGTAGTGGATTCACTGAATGGGGATTGGGAAACTTGTTTCTACCGATTGTTGTGCAGATATTGGGGCGGCACGGTGAATACAGATGCTTTTATTCAGTTGGCAAATGTATTGCCGTACCGTATGTTATTAAAACATAGCGGAAATATGTTACAAATGGAGGCCTTGTTATTTGGTGTGTCTGGCTTATTGGAAGAGGCAAAAACGGATAGTTATGTTGAGTCTTTGATGAAGGAGTGGGTTTTCCTTAAACAAAAATATAAACTCACCTCCTTACCTGCCAGTACATGGCGTTTTATGCGTACGCGTCCTGATGGGTTTCCTACGGTGAGATTGGCATTACTTGCGGGGTTTATACCAAGCTTATTGCACTTTACAAATGTGATGTTCACAGAAAGTAATATTAGCGTTATAGGAGCACTGGTAACAGCTAGAGCCTCCTGTTATTGGGATGAACATTATCAGTTTGGAGAGAAAACTACAGAAAAGGTAAAAAATATAGGACGTACATTGCAAAATTTGATAACAATTAATGTGGTGATTCCGTTTATTTTCACGTATGGAAAATACAATAATGATACCAGATATGAGGATAAAGCTTTACGATGGATAGATGAGCTGAAGGCTGAGAGTAATTTTATTACTAAACGTTGGAGTCAATTTGGAATAACGTTTCGTAATGCTCAGCAGTCACAAGCCGTTGTACAATTACATAATGAGTATTGCACCAAGCATCGTTGTCTGCAATGTTCTATTGGACGAAAACTTTTTGCAATATCACTTTAACGATATAGAATTATGAGAAGCGTAAAAATAGCTAGATCACCTTTGGTAAATGGGGGGATTTTTTTGGTAATACTTACCATTTGCGGTACGGTGGGGTATATTATCATTGATAATTATAGTTTTATGGATGCGTTGTTTATGACAGCAATATCCATATCGACAGTTGGATACGGAGAAATGGCTCCGTTATCAACGGGAGGTCAGATATTTACAATTGTGCTAATGATGGTTACCATTATTTTGGTGGGATACGTAATTGGGAATATGACAACGTACATAGCTTCGGGATCAATACAGGAAAGAAGAATACAAAAAAAATTATCAAGAAAGATGGAAAAATTAGCAAATCATATTATTGTTTGCGGATATGGCGCAAATGGACAGCAGGCTGCAGATGCATTATGCGATCAAGGTAAAAATGTTGTAATTATTGATACCGACAGAACATTGTTAGATGTTGAGTATTTGAAGAACAGATACATTTTGCATGGTGATGCAACAGATGATGCAGTTCTAGAACGTGCCGGTATAGATAAGGCCCTGGTTTTGTTATGTACGTTACCCGCTGATGCTGATAATTTAGGTATAATTTTATCGGCACGTACGCTTAATCCGAAGTTAAAGATTATTTCAAGGGGAACAACAGAGGAAGACGAGATGAAACTAAAAAGAGCAGGTGCAGATGAAGTGTTATCGCCTGCCAGAATAACGGGAAATAAGATGGCTGAATTAGCTTTAGCTCCCGATGTTATGAATTTCTTTGATGCAATGCTTTTAAAAAAAGTTGAAGGTGTAGAGCTTATTGTGTTAGAAATGGAGGATATGGATAGTTCATGGTTAAATAAACCTTTAGCCGAATTAACGGACGACAATGTAACTATTGTTGGAGTACGAGATAAAAATAAAGAGTATCATTTCCATCCGTTAGTAGATACACAACTAGGTGATATAGAAAGCTGCTTGGTATTAACAACTCCTAAACAAGCGGAAGAGATACGCCAGAGAGTTTCAAAACCGATAAAATTAGGCTAGTAACAAATATATGGAGCGCTCATAAATCCGCTAGCGGGGATTTATGAGCGCTTTTGTTTGTATTAAGAAGTTTGAACATATGACAGTAATTAGATTTGAATAGTTACAGCCAGATGTTTTGAAATGAATTAAGGTAACATATTCCATGCTTCAGGACGGAGTATATTGGGGAGTTCAATATTTCGTTTTTCAAGGCTGATTAACCAATCCTCTAATTCTTCGCGCTTAACGGTGTATAGGATATCGCGGAACATGTCAATTTCTTCGTCATTATAATCGTCAGGTTGTCGTCCGGCAAAATGATCTAACTCTTCATCATCAAAGTATTGGATATTAGGGTCTGCTTTTTTTAATCCCTTATCGCACACTTCGTGCGCTCCACAACATTCAGCATCCGGGATTTTAGGGTCCTCGATGCTTTTTTTGCTGAATTTACTAATGATAATTGTTATTACCGCAACAGTTGCAGCTAATACAACGATACCTAAAATTAAATATTCCATCGCCACATTCTTATAAAATACCCCATTAATCATAGATTAATGGGATTTATATTATTGATTTAATTCTTTCTTTAATAGATTAACTAAGTTGTTTAGCTTTTTGATTTCAGCTTGGTTCTTAGTTCGTTCACTTTTTAGACTCTCAATTTGTCTTGAAATATCCTTGCTTTTAGTTTCCAACTTCTTCAATTCGGCATCCTTGTTGGTAAGTGATGTTGTAGCACTTGCAAGTTCAGACTTGATGGATTGATTTTCCCACTCCAGTTTGGTTTGTATATCTTGTAAGTCCTTTTGTAGGTTACTTCGTTCGCTTGTTAATTGCTTAACAGCTGATTCAAGAGAAGCAATTTGTTGGTCGGCAGATACTTCCTTGTATTTTATTTTATTAGAAGCATCGGTAAGCTCAGATTTTAATTGATTTTGCTTTTGTTCTAGCGTACGTAGTTGTGTATAAAGCGCATCGATTTTAGTATCTTTTTGCGCATTGTTTTGAGTAAGTTGATAACGAACAATATTAAAGTTTTCCTGCGTAGTTGCTAAATCTTTTTGTAATTGTCCATTTTGATTTTGTAAGTCGACAACATTACGATCAGAGTGGATTTTTGCTCTCATCAAATCATCATATTTCTTTTTAGAAACGCAAGATGTCATACCCGCGGACAAAACTACGGATGTCACAACAATAACTGATAACTTCTTCATAATATATTAATAGTTAATAAGTTTCCAACAATTTTATATGATAATGCCATTTAAGGGACGCACGTTGTTGGTTTTCATTATTATAATTGTTTACTTTGAAGCAAATATATAAAATTCTAAATAAAAAAACGATGAATAAAAGAGTTCTATCATTATTATTTCTGGTTTTAGTTTCGTTAACAACTGCTATGGCCCAGGACAATGGTAAAATGACTGTTAAAGGAGTTGTTGTTGATGCAGTAACAAATGAGCCTATTGCTTTTGCAAATTTAGGTTTATTGGGAACGTTGGCAGGTGCAGCTTCAAATGTTGACGGTGAATTTGAATTGAGCGTTCCTGCGCAGTATGCAACGCACATGGTGAGAGTTTCTGCAGTTGGATATGCAGTAAGAGATATGAAGTTTTATGAGTTTAAGGAATTAAACGGTGGTAAAGTGTCATTGCGCCCAATTACATACAGTATTGGTGAGGTGAATGTTGTAGCTGAGTTATTGACCTACAAAAAGTTAATAGCAGATGCTGTTGCAGCTATTGGAAAGAACTATTTAAGTGTTCCACATAATTTTGTTGGATATTATAAAGAAACATTTCAAGTTGGAATGGATAAACCTAAGGTGAAGGAGGCTATTGTTGAGGTATATGATGCAACAGGTTATAAACGTGAGGATGTAGCTAAAACGTATGGTGCCATAAATTACAAGATAAATGAGGTGAAACGTAATTTTAACGTTGCCTCTGTTTATGATGGTTTAGCGCAAGTGGATGAAATCCTTTTATCGGATGTGGTTAGAAACATGAGAAACATTATGGATGTAGATAATTCAAAAGATTATCGTTTCCAGAATAAGGGAAAATTATCGTATAATGGGGATTCTGTTCAGATAATTGGTTATTCTGCATTTAAGCCAACAGCGTCGAATAGTGGTGTTGAGCAAGCAACGAAATACGAGGGTGAGTTATATGTGAATTTAAAAGATAAGGCTGTCTTGAAAAACATTACTCGAATTACAACGAATGGCTTATCGTCATTGGGACGTAATCTTGTAGCATTGGAAGGTGAGTCGAAACAGCCAACAAATATTGTGATTACAACAAGTTACAAGAAGATAGGTGCGAAGTACTTTTTAAGTGGGACTTCTGTTGACTATACGTATAATGATGCGAAGTTGGGACAAATAACTAAATCGAACGAGTTTGTTACTACTAAAATAAATAGACGTCAGCCGAGAGTAATTGATGGACGACACTATTACGAGAATATACCTCAGAATGATGATTTTTGGAGTGATTATTCGGTTTATTTTCAAGGAGAGGAATAAAAAAAAGTGGAGCTAGCTCCACTTTTTTTATTTTATATAAATATCTTCTTTCTTCTTAGGTTGAATATCAATTAACCATTTAAAGTCCCTGAGTTTAGCTTCTTCCTGATTAACCATGAATAATGGTGTAGTACTGCCTTCCGGTTTCCCGATAAAGATAATTCGTTGTACTTTTCTTTGATCCATGTGTATGCGGATATTGGAGCATTGTGTTTTACTCATACCTATCAAATCGCCCTTTTCATCGGGGTAATACAGTACTTCTCCACTGCCATCTACATAAACCATATAAAGTTCATTATCTTTCATATAACCCGTTATTTTACGTCCCTTGATTTGATTGTATAGGCCGGTTAATGGTTCGTTTACAATCATTCCGGATCCAATTAGTTCGAATTGGTCGACCTCGTTGTTCTTTAATTGCATGGTAATGAGATCACCTGTCATTTGATTTAATGAGGCCCATACCACAGGTTTGTTCCGAAGATATACCATAGAATCTGCAGTATGGTAAATTAGTGAATCGCATATTCCTTGAAGTTCAGTATTATAGAATTTAGTGTTATGATAAGCCATCATAATATTATTTCCTAAGGTGTCTTGAACCATAAAAAGCGTGTCTCCATGTACAAATAAAGAATCCTGTTGTCCAACAAATGTCAAGAGTGCGCTATCGGTAATGAAGGCTTTATTGTTATCTCGTTCAAGTTGACCGTACTGTCCTTCTGCAATAACATTGTTGATAGTGTCTTGAAGGAAAATGTTTTGGTACATATTAACAATACCTGTTGTACTGTCAACAACAATGGTGTCCGCTACACCATAATAGGTGGAGTAGGTAATATGGTTGTTTTTATACAGTTCAGCGTGTGATGTTAATGAATTATACCATCCATGTTCAGAGTAAAGTGTTCTCTCATCTCCAACAATGGTTGTTGGACCCAGTATAGTTACAATTTTATTCAGGGTATGATATTTCATAGTATCCGAATACATGTTATATTCCGGATTAATAACATGGACGCTATCTCTAAAAAAAGCCACCTTGCTATCGGCAAAATAATAGCCTACACGGCTATTTAGTGTGTTTATTTCATCGCGTATGCTACCATTATTGAAATAGTTACCTACTTTAGTTCCTGCGTCGTAATCAAGGAAATGCGTGGTTAAGGTTATTTGGTTATCCTTCATGGTTACATTTTGACGCACCTTTGCTTTTTGTGTATTGCCGTCGTAATGTAAGTAATCCCCATATAGATGTAATGAGTCATTTTGTATGGCATGTACATTACCAAATGCTTCAATATAATTACTATCAGAATACTGATATAAGGAATCGCAGGTTAATAGTAACCCTTGATAGTCTAATTTAGCATTTCCAAGTAATTTATAGATGGAATTTTTGACGTCTAGTTTACTACTATCAGAGTGAATAATCTTAACGATAGCCTTTTTTTGTCCGTTAGAGATATTGCCGGTTAGTAGTATACAAACAAGTAGTAGAAATAGAGTTTTTATTCTTGTCATAACGAGAATATTAATGTGTCACTTTTATTCGTAAATATAGAATATAAAGTTGTTTCTTTATTAAAGAAAGGGTGCCATCACAGATTGTGAGACACCCTTATATGATTTTGTTTACTAATTATTTAATCCAACCATCATATCTGAACTTCGCATCTCTATACTCTTGGTCGATATGTATATAGGTATTCTCTTGTTTTTCTTTAATCCATTCCTCAAGTTTACCCATTTGCTTTTCATTTCGTAACATCATTTCGAAATCTGTCCAGTCTTCTTCTAGGTTAGCTCTATGGCGAGGATAGAAGGCTTTAACTTTAATAATTTTCATCTCTTCTTGTCCATTGCTTGAGGAAATATCCTCGAACGGCTCAGAAATATCGCCTACTTTCATTCGGTTAACCATTTTAGCAACTTCTCCTTTAATTTCACTGCGAGGAATCTTTGTGTCTGCGTTGGCACCAATCATCACACCTCCATTGTTTTTTGTTTGCTTATCGCTAGAGAAGTAATACGCAGCCTCTTCAAAAGTTGCTTTACCGTCCATAATAAGCTGTTTTACCGTATCTAGACGATGGATAGCTTCCTCTTTAGCTTCAGCAGAGATTTTAGGTTTAAGAAGAATGTGACGTACATTTATTTTCTCACCTTTACGGTCAATGTATTGTATAATATGAAAACCAAATTCAGTTTCTACAATTTTCGAGATTTTACCCGGTTTTAAGCTAAATGCTGCTTCAGCAAACTCAGGAGCCCAATTGGTTTTTGGTGTATAGCCCAACTCTCCACCTTGAGCAGCAGAACCACACTCAGAAAATAATACGGCCAGCGTATTGAATGATTTTTCTCCGCTAATGATTTGTTCACGGAATTCTCTTAATCTTTCTCTTACGCGTTGCTTTTCAGCTTCACTTACTTCAGGTTTAATCACAATTTGTTGCAGTTCGTATTTATCGGGCATTTCAGGTAAACTGTCTTTGTTTAATTTACGGTAATAGCCTTTAACATCCGATGGTGTAACCCGTATTTTCTCAACAATTTTACGTTGCATGGTCTCCGTGGTAAGTTTTTCACGTGTAGGCGCGCGCAATTCGTTTTTAAAGTCTTCGATATTCTTATTTAAATATTGCTCAAGTCTTTCAACAGAACCAATGTTATTTACGAAATATTCGATGCGCTCATTAACAGCACCTTCAACTTCAGCTTCAGTGACAGAAACACTATCTATTTTTGCTTGTGCAACCAACAATTTTTGAATAAGTAATTGTTCAAGAATCTCAGCTTTATAGTTACTTGAAGCAGAAATCATCCCTTCGCCTTGCTCTCGAAGGTAAGCATGTTCTATATCTGATTTTAGGATAATCTCATCGCCAATCACTGCTATTACCTTGTCAATAACATTTTTCTGTCCAAACAGAAAGGACGATGTCATAAGAAGTACGGATACAAAAAAATATTTCATACGTTATAATTTGTTTTAGCTATCTATTTAGTGCATCTTATTTTCGTGTAATTTATTTATTGTCAATTAGATGCAAATGTTTAATATTGAAGTGTTGATTTAGTGAATGGATAAAATCTCCTTTCAAGTGTCGAAACTAACATTTTTTATTCAAATTTGTATATTTTCCTTGGCCTATTTTAAAAAATAGTACCCAATTAGTACAGTTTGACGTAGTTCTTAGTGTTGGCTTCTTTGTTGATTTCTCTTTCTAACTCATTTTCAAATTGAAGTTTTTTCTTATTTTTCAATATAAGTGTAATTTCATCACTAACATATTCTAAAGGGGCAACACTAAGCTCTTTATAGACATCGTATAATTTAAGAAAGTATATGTTCTCGGAATCTTCACATTGAATGGATCCTTTTGCAATGATTTGTCTTTCATTTATCGCTAAATCCAATGGTAAAAGATTAATCAAATACTTCGCCTCAACCCACTTGTCATCGAAATTGTCATATTTCTTCCCGTTTGTAATACAGTATGCCTCCAGTTCGTTTAGGTCCTCAGCTTTATCACTTTTAAATAATCGCTCTACCTTCTTTATATTGGGTGCATTATTCGGTAAAACAAAATAGACCGCTTTACATATCGATGTAGGAAGTGTGAAGTTGTATTTGTTCGTATTGTAATATAACTCAATATCCTCCTGTGGAATTTGTTCCATCAGGCGTTGCTCAATCATTTTTTGTTTATAATTATGTATAAGCAAAGATGTCCTATACTCCTCTACTTGTTGTTGAATTCGGCGTTCCTCGCCAGAAAGGTTTTCAGTCGCTTTTTGGAGCAATAACTGTTTTGTTACCCAATTCTTTATAAAGTTTCGAGACATAATAAGACTGTCTTCAGTACTAATTCCCTTCGGTAATAACTCGGTCACTTCCGATTTTAACAAATAGGAATCATATACTTTGGCTAATGGCACATCATCCTCTTTAGTTAAGTTCGATGTACATGAGTAAAAGAACAGTCCACTTATTAATACTATATATTTTTTACACCACATATATTCAATATCTTTTATCATGCAATTTTAATGCGTATGCGAATATAACAAAAAGCATTAATAAATATGGGGATATTACGTTTTTTTGCATTGAATTCTTTGATATCTTTGTATTATATAACACGATGAAAGACTATGGCGGAGAAACCGGATATACATCAATTATTGAAGCGTTATTGGGGGTATGATGAATTTCGTACGCCCCAAGAGGATATTATTCGTTCGGTGATAAACGGGTGTGATACGTTGGCTTTAATGCCTACTGGGGGTGGTAAATCAATTACTTATCAGATTTCGGGTTTAGCCTTGCCTGGCGTATGTATTGTTGTAACACCCCTAATAGCGCTGATGAAGGACCAGGTGGAGCAATTACTTGTACGTGATATCCCTGCAATAGCAATATACACAGGAATGTCGAGAACTGCTATGCAATCAGCCTTCAATAGACTATCGGGCGGTAAAGTAAAGTTCCTATACATATCGCCCGAACGCTTGGAGTCAAAAAACTTCAGAGAGCGATTAAAGCATATTCCTGTTTCTTTTATTGCTATAGACGAGGCACATTGTATTTCCCAGTGGGGATATGATTTTCGTCCATCCTATCTTAAAATTGCCGAAGTTCGTGACATCTTTCCCAATGTACCTGTTCTGGCGCTGACGGCTACCGCTACGCAGGAAGTTATAAAGGATATTCAGACTAAGCTTGCATTTCATGCAAATGCGAACGTCTTTTCCAAGAGCTTTAAACGAGACAATATTGTTTATGTTGTTAGGGAGGTAGAAGACAAATTGGAACAGGTGGTACATATTCTACAATCCGTGAAAGGATCAGCTATTGTATATGTACGTACACGTCAGGCTACGGAGGAGCTAGCAATGTATTTAAGAAAGCAGAATATTAATGCCGGTTATTATCACGCCGGACTTTCGTCATTTCAACGGGAAGCTAAGCAAAATGACTGGAAAAATGATGTCACGCCGGTAATAGTTGCCACAAATGCTTTTGGGATGGGAATAGATAAACCTAATGTTCGGGTTGTAATTCATTATGACATTCCCGATAGTCCTGAGGCATACTTCCAGGAGGCAGGGCGAGCAGGTAGGGATGGCAAACGTGCTTACGCTGTATTGTTGTATAATGCACCCGCAATGAAAGCCCTTAAGGAGCGTGCTAAAAAAGCATTCCCTGAAAAAGCATATATTAAAGACATTTACAATAAGCTGTGCGATTTCTTTCAGATTGAAGAGGGTGGAGGAGAAGGCTTTGCCTATGAATTTGATATGGATGGATTTGTTAAAGTTTTTAAGTTGGATTATAGCCGAATGTTAGCAGCGCTAGATATATTAAAAGTTGGTGGGTATTTAGAGTGTACTACTGATGTTAATTCAGCGTCTAGAATCTCATTTATCGTTTCTCGCGAAACGTTAAATAGTATTGAGACTGATAATCCATTATTAGACCGAATAATCGAATTTATGTTGCGTACATATGCGGGGTTATTTACCCAATATGTTTTCTTTGATGAACAACATGTTGCAGATTTACTTGATGCAGAGCGACATGATGTCTATGAAGCATTATTAACTTTAGCACGTCGAAGAATAGTGTCTTATGTGCCTGGTAATGACAGGCCTTATATTGTATACCATCGTCCGCGTTTGCCGATAAATTATATTGATATATCTCAGCAAGCTTACGAATTACGCAAACGTACCTTTACTGCTAAGTTACAAGGAATATTTCATTATGTACAAAGTACTGAACGTTGTAGGCAAATACTTTTGATGGATTATTTTGGTCAAAAAGGCGAAACCCCTTGCGGTGTATGTGATGTATGTATTGCTAATAAAAAGGATAAAAATAATGGCACTGTCGTAACGTCTCAAGAAATCCTTGAACTTTTAGAAAAGTCTCCATTAAATATAATTAGTTACGTA
This sequence comes from Marinifilaceae bacterium, assembly GCA_051656645.1. Taxonomy (GTDB): domain Bacteria; phylum Bacteroidota; class Bacteroidia; order Bacteroidales; family Marinifilaceae; genus JBOGCH01. Next base: position 103,344 of record JBOGCH010000046.1, on the reverse strand, counting down.
CGTTCATTCCCTTTTGAAGAACGCAAAAATGTAACAAACGTAATCAGAGAGTTGCTTGAACAAAATAAAATTAAATACGGCTCTCCTTTTACCATTGAGTTATTAAACGAATAAAGAGATTGAATCTTAAGATTCAATCTCTTTATTCGTTTAATCGCAACAGATATCAATTTGTTTTTCAATCATTTGATCAAGTGAAATGAATGATTCTGTCTTAGCAATCCCGGGAATATTTTGGAATGTATTAATCAATATATCCATTAAATGGTGATGGCTGTTACATCTTATTTTAAGTAAAAAGGAGAAATGCCCCGTAATGAAATGACATTCAATAACCTCTGGGATTTTTTCAAATTCCTTAATAACGGTTTTATAATGATGGGCATTGTCAAGCGTTACTCCAATAAATGCGCATATCTTGAACCCCAGAGCTTTAGGCTTTACAATAAATCGGGAACCCTCAATAATACCGGCGCTCTCCATTTTTTTTACACGCTGATGGATTGCGGCACCCGAGATACCACATTCTCTTGCTATTTCCAGAAAGGGAACTCTGGCATTTTTTATCAGATACGATAAAATCTTTTTATCAATCTCATCAACTTGATATTTAATTTCCATATCAATATGTTTATAGTGAAGTTTATCTAAAATTCAAAATACTGTAAAGTTGCTTACGCTGCTTATAATACATTTTCCCTTCATCATTTGTAATTGATTTAATTACATTATCTATAAGATTACTGAAAATGGTTGAAAATGTAAATCCTTCAGCGGGATATATATCCGGATTATGAATATCATTAAGTTTAGAGATATACATTCGTGCAATCATTTCGCTTGATACGTCTTTGATATACATTCCTTGCTCCATCCCTTTTTCAATGTTTATCTTTATTTTATCGTATATAAAGTCCGAACGTAAACGCATGTGTTGCTCAAAAACCTCAGGGAAATCGGATGCAAGATTTATGGTATAAGAAGGTGATACTTCAAAGAAATGTTTATCAATTTCATTACTCACAATTAAGAATATATCAATGGCATTCCAGCCCTCAAAGCAGTATTCATTGAAAATCTCTTCGAATTTAGAACGTTCATATAGCAAAACTTTTGTGGCAATCTCTTCCCTGTCATTAAAGAAATTCTTCATGTCATTAGGATTAATCCCAACCGATTCTAATTTCTTATCGTCTAATTCCCTTAAACCATATTTGGCTATATATTTTCTTAGCTTTATAATCAATTCTTTTTCCTCCATAGCAAACATATCGTTAATGTTAAACAGAAACAATTAGATAACATATATCTATTACTCCAAATAAATACTATCTTTAAATAGTGCAATTATATATTATTCATTCTGTAAATGTAGTAATTTATTTAAATCTTTAAGCAATGCGATGTAAAAAACTGTGTATTTTATTGTAATTGTGAGATAAATGATTGAAATCGTAACTCACTTTAAAATGTATAATATTACTAATAATAATAAATATATTTCAATATCATAAAAAATATTCAATTTATTGCGTAGAATGACACTTTAAACACAACATACGTTTATCTTTGATAGCTGAAATTTTAACCATGAGATCTATGTTACGTTCCTTACTAGTAAGTTCATTGCTCATCTTGCCTTTTTTTGCAAGTGCGCAAGGCAATCAGTCACCTAAGGCAGTAATTGTTATTACTGTGAATCAATTTTATCCAGAATGGATGCAACAGTTTAGTGAATATGCGTCGCATGGAGGATTTAAGCGTCTTAATGCAGGAACAAAAATAAATGCCGATTATAATTACTATTTTCTTCAACGTGGAGTTGATCAAGCTTCACTCCTTACGGGTAGTTATCCTTCTAAACATGGAATTGCACAATTGGGGGGATATAGTTATTTACAGCGTAAATGCGTGGACGATTTTATTGATACTCGTTACACTACACTTAGTGGAGACCAGACAAGTGATGGTGTTTCTCCAAAAGCTTTACAACTAATTACTTTGGGGGGAGCTATGAAAATGCAGAATTCATTTTCCAAAGCGTATAGTATTGCGACAAATAAGGAGGAGGCACTTTTGAGTGCTGGCGCAGGTAGTAATAATGCAATATGGTTGGATGAAGATACTGGAAATTGGACAAGCTCGTCATTTTATGGTGATAACGTAGATATGTGGCTTAAATCCTATAATTCAAAACAAAATCGAGATAGTATCTTACGTATGGGATGGATGCCTATGGCTGCGGAGAGTCAAAAATCCGGTTCTATTCGTATTGTAGGAAAATTAGCAAATACAGATTATTTCTTTTACGATCTTCAGAAGGCCCAAAAAAACTACAATACCTATCGTGTATTAAAAGCTACGCCACATGTCAATACAATGACATTAAATCTTGCGAAACATTTAATAAAGGAACAAGCTATTGGTAAAGATAATGACCCGGACTTATTAACAATCTCATTGTCATCATTGGACTATATGAATAGAGACTTTGTTATAGGTGCGCCTGAATTCAGAGATTTAGTTGTGCGAATGGATCGTGATCTGAATCATTTTCTATCTTTTCTTGACAATGAAATAGGTAAAGATAATTACACGCTGCTTTTTACATACGCACAACCGAGAGAGTTATTGCCTGAGGATCTTCAACCAATGCGTATGCCAAGTGACTATTTTAGTATGTTCAAAGCTATGGCATTATTAAAATCCTATTTAAATCTTATTTATGGAGAGGGCGATTGGATTGCACATTATAATGCAGCGCAAATTTATTTAAATAGAGAACTTATAGCCTCTCGCAAAATATCTTTAGGCGATATACAATCTCAAATTGCTCAATTCCTTAACGACTTTGAGGGGATAGACCGTGTAATAACCTCGACATCCCTAATTGAGACGGGTGTTACCGGAACAACAGAGAATAAGGTTCGTAACTCATTTTATCGTAAAAAAAGCGGCGATATATTTGTATGTATGTCTCCTTATTGGGCATTCGAGAATAATCATAATATACCTAATCAACAGGAGTATAGTCGTAGGAATATCGTTCCATTATATGTTATCGGGCATGCACATAATCGATTCTCAGCAAAAAAATGCAAAGTAACGGACATAATGCCAACGTTGTGTGATTTATTAAATATTTCAACGCCATACCAAGCAGAAGGAGAATCCTTCTTGAAATAATATAGAAAAAGAATATGGCGTGTTAAATTAATAATAAACACGCTAACGTATTGAGGCTCTTTTTATATTATGCCGTAAATTAGTGCGTAAATTGATGAGGAATGAGGTATCTATTATTGATTATTCTTTTTATCACTCTTAACTTCCCCTGCCCTGCACAATCGGTAACTTCTCTAGTCATGGAGAAGCGAATCGAGCAAGAAGTGAAATCAGATAAAAAGACAAGAAAAATTATTGTATTAGGAAGTGTTAAGGATTTTGTTGATAAACAGTCCTTACCTGGTGCGCATATATTTTATGGTGATGGGCAGAAATTAAGTGCTGTTTCTGACTTAGAAGGGAACTTTAAATTTGTGACAACAGATACAGTACGTCCAACACTTTCTGTGACTTATACAGGGCATCAACCTTTTGTTCGCAACTATACAATATCGAGCACTAAGGATACCATTTATACAGGCACCTTATTTCTCAAACCACAACTGCTTGATGAAATCACAGTTACAGCTACACCTCCACTAACGGTACAACGTGGGGATACCACACAATTTAATGCAGACGCCGTTAAATTGGCAGCCGATGCTAATCTGGAGAATTTGATTAAAAAGTTACCCGGATTTGAGATTGTGGACGGTAAAATAATGGCACAAGGAAGAGAGATAGAAAAACTATATGTAGATGGAACAACATACTTCCTAAACGACCCCCAAGGTGCATTGAAGAATTTGCCAGCTAATTTAATTTCTAAAATTAAACTGTTCGACGATCGAAGTGAAGAAGCTAAGTTCTCGGGTTACGAGGACGGCTCTAAGTTTAGAGCCTTAAATGTAGAAACTAAAAATCCCAATAAACCAAAGTACTTTGGAGATGTGAATTTAGGATATGGCATATCAGATAATGTAAAGAACACGTTTAAAGATAATAACTATACAATAGGAGGAAACGGTAGCTTCTTTGATAATAAAAGACGTTTGACTCTGGATGGAAATTTTCATAGCACTGATCAAGCCGGAGAATTGTCGGGCGCAATATTACCTGGTAATAGCGGTGATAATAAAAATCATAATATCGGAGCAAATTTTTCATATAACAAAAAACAGAAAATATCTGTAACGGGCATGTTTCGAGCAAATGGAAGTGAAAGTTACTCCGGCTCGATGATGACGCAAGACTATTTTAAAACTGACAGATATGATTCACGTATTTATGATAGTGAGAATCATAGTTGGCGACATTTCAATAATTATAATGCCAATGCCATTGTACAATATTATATAAATAAAAAGGACAGACTTAATTTAAATTCATCGTTTACTAAAAGTGATAATAACTCCACATCGCTTCAGTATGCGCGTAATATCGAGGATAATGACACTATAAACAGATCCCTATCTCGTTCCATAAACAACTCAACAGGCAATAACTTCCGTGTAGATGCCACATGGATGCATGCTTTTGAGAAAAAAGGACGGACATTTACGCTTAAGTCAGGTATATCAAAAAATAAAACACAAAGTGATCAAAGACGAGTGTCGAGAGAGCGAAATCTTAATAATGAGAATATATATATAGACACTCTACGTAATCAGTTAACGTATAACGATCAAAACTCTAATGAGTGGAATGTAAGTGTATCTTATTCAGAGCCCGTTTCAGAGAAGGCTCGTATTAGTTTTAATTATTCCCATAATGCACATAAAAGCATAATAGACAAGAAGAGTATATCATTTTTGGATTCGCTTTTCCAACAAGAAATAGGTATTGATACTGCTTTAACAAACCAATTAAAAAACGTTCGTATAACCGATCGGTTAGGTGTGAACTTTAATATCAGTAATAAAAAAATATCCTTCAATGGAGGAACATCTTTGAATTTCTCCCGCATGGATAATAGTTATACCTTCATATCGTCTATTTCCGATTCAGTTGTAAGAAGTAGCTATGTTGATATTTCTCCACGTGCGGATATCCGTTTTAATATGGAGAATAACAAATCCCTGAGTGTTCAATATCATGGAAATACTACGTCGCCATCGGCGAGTCAACTTCAAGATGTTTTAAATGTATCAAATTCATTGCAGGTTTCAACAGGTAATCCAAACCTACACAAATCCTACAGACAAAGTGTGTCCATGTACTATGATCGGTCTAATCCGGAAAAATCCCGATATATGTCTGTAAATGTGTCCGGAGGACAAACCTTTAATAAGATAGCTAACGATGTACAATTCATTGAGCGTGACACCATAATAAACGGATATGCAATTCAACGAGGAGCTCGTTTTACATTACCTGTTAATCTAAATGGCGACTGGTCTATGAATAGTAGTGTAAACTTCTCTTTCCCATGGGAGAAACTAAAATTGCGTTTCAACACAAATATGGCTTATGGATTTACTCACACACCAACAATATACGATAGTCAACGTACTTTATCCGATGCTCATAACGTTTCGTTTATGTTAGGAATATCTACAAACATTTCGGAGGATTTCGACTTTTATGTGTCATCTAGATCATCGTATACAAACACAACAAATACTTCCACCGGGGTTTCTGAATATTTCTCACAATCTGTTAGTTCGTATTTACAGTGGACTTTCTGGAAGGGCTTCTTCTTGGGCGGCAATTTTGATTATCAATACTATCTTAATAAAAAGGGCGATGCAATAAACCAATCCAATAAAATGCTTAACACATATATTGGGAAAAAAATAGGAAAACAACGCATTGCTGAAGTCCGTTTTAGTATGAATGATATGTTTAGAGAACAGGATCAAATTAATTATCAGCTTACAGATCTCTATGCTTCTACATCGCGTAACACAACGCTAGCAAATTATTACGTGCTGTCATTCTCATACAGATTTAATAGTATGAGAAAAGCAAATAAACGTTCGTCATCTACAGGGAACAATATGGAAATCTACGAGTAACGATATAATAAAACAGAAGCCGGTGGAAATATTTCTACCGGCTTCTGTTTTATTATATCGTTAAAATTAATTATCTAATTGAGATGGTCCCTCCATAGTTTCAAACTTAATTTTCTTAATACGACGACTATCAACATCAAGAATAGTAAATTTATAATGTTTGTAGGTAATAATGTCTCCTCGTTTAGGTAATTCTCCAACAATCTCAAGAATTAATCCTGCAAGTGTATCAGCTTCTCCTTCAATATCTCGGAAGGCTTGAGAGTCTAGATCAATAATTTTCTCAAAATCATTAAGTAGGATAGAGGCTTGGAATATATAATCGCCATTCTGCGTGCGAGTATAATTTGTTTCCTTTTCATCGTACTCATCATTAATCTCTCCAATAATTTCCTCAAGGATGTCCTCCATTGTCACAATACCTGACGTCCCGCCATATTCATCCACAACAACAGCTAAGTGAACTTTTTTTGCTCTAAATTCCTCAAGTAAATCATTAATTTTTTTGCTTTCCGGAACAAAGTAGGCTGGGCGAGTTAAATGTTGCCAACTAAAATGATCTGTTTCATGTAAATGAGGTAGTAAATCCTTGATATATAGAATTCCCGTAATAGTATCAAGATTCTCTGCATATACCGGCATTCGCGAATAGCTATTTTCTAACACTACTTTCTTAACCTCCTTAAACGAGTCATCATGTTCTAGTGCAACAACATTAATACGTGGCTGAATAATGTCACTTGCATTTATATTTGAAAAGCGGACAATTCCCTCCAAGATATCTTTCTCTTCATTAATTTCCAAATCGTTCGTCAATTCTAACGCTTTAGATAGTTGGTCAATAGATAGTTCATCTTTGCGAGCCATTTTATCACGTAATACCGACGAAGATTTTATCAAAAGCCATGAAAGTGGCCTAAATAATGCCTCTAAAACATGAAGTGGCGTCACCATAAATTGCGCTACTTTAATTTGTGCTCTGTTTGCATATAATTTTGGAATAATCTCTCCGAAAAGCAAAATTACAAACGTAACAACTACAACCTGAATAATTGTGCCAAGTATTTTATGGCCCTCAAAATTAAATTGTGTGTTTACAATATATGTGGAGAGCACAACAATTGCTACATTGACAAAATTATTCGAAATAAGAATTGTTGCTAATAAACGGTTTGGTCTTTTAAGCAAGTTAATAATTCTTTCAAATCCGCGCTCTTTGATGCGTGAAATTTGTGACGGTGTCAACGAAAAGTAGGCGACTTCCGAACCGGAAATCAAGCCCGAACAAATAAGTAAAATAATAAAAATCAGGATATAAATAATATCCATAACTTCAAAACTCCCGACAAAAACTCCTGACAAGATTTCGGGGCGATATAAGTCTGCTTCCAAGGTGTTTAGTTTAAAAAACTACAGTCACAGAACATTGTGCCATGACTGTATTAAAATTAGTTCTGATTAAAAAGGTAAGTCGTCTGTATCGTCGTCATTCATTGTAATATCCGACGAAGGCATTGGTTTGGGTGCAGACGTTGCAGCGGGTGAATGCGTAGTAGGTGCAGTATGAGTACTGTTTTCCATTCCCGGCATACCTCCTTGTTCTTGTCTAGATGAAAGCATCTGCATATTATCTGCTTGCACCTCCGTCCGATAATGCTTAACGCCATTCTGATCTTCCCAGCTTCGGCTTCTTAAACGCCCTTCAATATATAGGCGTGTTCCTTTTTTAACGTATTTCTCAACAATTTCAGCTAACCCTCTCCAAAACACAACATTATGCCATTCGGTTTGTGTTATTCGTTCTCCTGTATTGCGGTCTTTATATGTCTCAGAAGTTGCTAAACTTAGATTGACAGTTGCTACTCCTCCCTCAAGATATCTGACTTCAGGATCAGCCCCAACATTGCCAATCAGTATAACTTTATTTACCATAGTCAATTTATTATTATATGTGTTTTATCTTTTTCAATATTACGAAATATTAACCAATAATGTATGCATAAATAGCTTATTAGTTGCAAAAATAATTAAAAAACACCATTTAAGAAAGTATTTTTATTTGCACTTGTTTATAACATTGTTTTATTGTAGCAATCTCCTTGTTTAGACCTATATAAAAAACCGGAGGATTGCTCCCCCGGAAATGTCATCTCCATAACATAACTTTCTTGACCGAAATCTTTTCGTTATTATGCAATGTTTCGCGTTCTATTTGCATGTCATTCCACGATGAACGATGATAGTTGTTCGTACAATCGGCTCCGGACGGAGTATCCTCTTTAAAATAGTGTTCACTCGGATAGTTTTTGGGAGTAAACAATCTTGTCCGTTTGTTTTCAGTCGTTAAAGTATCAGCAGTAAATGTCATAGTTTAAAGGATTAATAATAGGTTGTTATTAGGTTCAACTATCAGTCAAAACAATATTGTCTTGACGCACGTGATCTATATTATTTTATATACAATTTCGTTTTATAATGTTACATGTTGCAATATATTTAACATTGTTAAATTTAATATAATAAATATCCATATTCGCTAATACAAATGATTTAATACTTATTTAATGTGAAATAAAGTTATGAAATATATTTTAATTCGTATTTAGAAAATTAAACATTAAGATATAATTAACACACATGCGCTATTATGTATTGAATAATAATAAAATGCTAGTATTTAATCAATGTAGGGTATATCGTATTTGTTATTGTATTATTCATTGTTTATTGTATATAATACACTGAATTATAGTATATTATATTGTCGTGATTATTCCTAATGGAATATACTTGTAATAGTATTTCCAGCTAAGGTGTTATGTGTGTGATGAGCATAGTAATTAGGTGTTCTATTTAGTAAGAAATAATCTACCTTTGAGGCGATTTAGTTTAATTAGGTAGTATATTGTTGTGGTAGTATAAATAAATATAGATGTTTAAAAAACGAGTAACTAACTGAAATATAATGGTGTATGATAGAATAAAAAAGCTATGAAGCAAATATTATATACCGTTGTATTGTTGGGGGGGATAATGTGTTCATGTAACCTAACTAATTCGGATGCGCCCACAAAAACGTTCGAATATAAGGCAGCCTTTAATGAGAAGTATACAAATGGTGCCGATCTATATTTAATAGGCCAATACGTTGACAATAAAGGAGACACAATCAAAATCAATAAACCTCTACCATTTGAATTAACTATTCATGATGTTCCCATAAATATAAAAGCTTATTTTAGTGGTTATGTATATTCAACTGCAGCGAATAGTATCATGGGAGCATGCACGCTAAAATCATATGTCATTGCGAATGGCAGTGTTCATGCCGATAAAAAAGTTTATATCGCAGCCCAAAGCAAGGATTTAAATATACCCTTCACGGAACAAGAATTGAAGGAAGATACAATCTTTCGAATAGCGGAATAATACAACATTTATCAGGGAATATCGCACTCAGCACCGCAACTGTCTGCGCCAAGCATCTCTTTCCCTTTAATTTCATGTAAGTAAAAACTAAACATCTCATCGCGCAATTCTTTTCCTATACCTACATATGCCTCTGGTGTGTTATGCATATTTGAATGATGTAGTTCAATTTTCTGTGTTTTGCTGTTGTTTAAGAGTGGGGTTTGCGGAGTTGCTTCGTTTTTATTTAAAATAATCAGATAGTGAGGTGTTGTATTGTAAAAATTATTCTCATATCTAATGTTTGGAGTTGATGGAGCATCAAACTCTTTCAAAATGGCGTTTATGGCTTCTATTGCGGGCAGTGGGCGCATTGTGATACCTACACTAATATCAAGTGTAGGATCAAAATATTTAAGCCAATGCGCGGCAACTATCGCAAAGGAGTCATTGCTGTAATCTACAATCAAGACTTCCATACAAATTATTGAGCAGAAGGTTTAGGTAAATTATCCGATTTCTTAGGTGTTTTCGATACAACTTTCTTCAGGATATATTTTATCGATGACGCATCGGCAGGAGCGTTAGCAACTTTTTCTTCTTTAACCTCTAATACGTATTCATACCCAGGCTCATATGTAAAGCCTTCAATTGCGCTATAAAAGTAGGTCCAGTCTTTAGCATCACCAATTTTTATCAACATGCATTTTTGTGGGGCAACGCCCATACAATCAGCTTGCTCTGATGCAATTGTGAATTTTACAGTATCACTGTTTTTGGCACATGATATACAAATAACAATAGAGGCCAGAAGTGTGTAAATGAATCGTTTCATAATGTTGTTTTTAGTATATATTACTTATTCGGAATCAACGGGAAAGAGTTACATAAAAAACTTGCGTCAAAACGAATAATGTTTTGACGCAACTTCTTGGAGATTGATTAATTATCTTAAATTACCCGCTTCCGCTTGTTTAATCATGTCCTGATTAGCGGTGATAAAAATTTCTACACGTCTGTTTTTTGCACGTCCATCAACCGTTGCGTTATCTGCAACAGGAGAGTCATAGGCTAAACCTTCTGTTTTCATACGATTTCCTGATACTCCTTGTCCTTGTAAATAGTTAGCTACAGACTGAGCACGTTGAGATGAAATGCGCTGATTAACTTCTCTTGTTCCGGTATTATCCGTGTGTCCTTGGATAGTAACATCGGTCGATGCATTTTGTGCAAGTGATGTTGCAAATTCGGACAATGCATTACGAGAAGACTGATTTAAATCGCTTTTACCGGTTTGAAACAAAATACCATCAGCGAAAGTTACTTTAATGGCTTTTAAATTATTTACATCAGTAATCTCTTCAACTTGTGCACCCTGAATTTTTTCAAGTTCAGCTCGTTGCTTATCCATTTTTCTACCAATAAGTACACCTGCTCCGGTACCAACACCAGCTCCAACTGCAGCACCAATGGCAGCACCTTTTCCTCCGCCAAAAATTGCGCCAATTCCGGCACCTACGGCAGCGCCACTACCTCCACCAATAATTGCTCCTTTGCCGGTATTACTCATAGCACATCCACTCATTAATATCGATCCACATAGAAGGCATACGCCTACACTTAATTTTACTGTTCTCATACGCTTAATAACTAGTTTTAAATTGTTGTATAAAACTTCCATGTTGCAAACATTTTCTACAATTGGTATAGCAAATGGTAGTCTTATAATCACTTTTTTCAATTATCTTGGTGTATCACTCAAGGATTCTATATTTCAAGAAAGCAAAATTCATGCTAAAATGATACATTCAATAATGCTACAAAAATAGGATATAATATTAATTATCAGAAAAATATGGTCAAATAACTAATTTTATGTAAAATAATGCACTCATTATCATTGTATTAACTATACACTGAATGTTAATCACTGTGGGTGATTGAGTGATGAAATTACCTAGTAAATTATCATTTCGTTACATGCATTACCAATACAAAATGTGCACTTACGCTTATGTTTCCCATACTCCTCGTTCTGCTTGCCTCCTGGTCCCTCCCTGATTACGCTCTATCAAATAGGCATTAACTCCGTATCAAGTTCGTGTTATATTCGTGTCTATAGACTCGAATATAACACGAAGTTAATACGAACTTAATACGGACTTGATAGAGAGCAACCAGGGAGGGACCAGAGGGAAACCAGAAAGCGGAGTAAGGGTAGAAGCACAGCAGGAGAGGGGAAAAATTTGGATGACGGTTGCGTTTTGACATAAATACTCCATAATAAATGAATCTGGTCTAAATTTTAAAGAGATATTCAATTTAAACAAGTAGGGTGTGTGTCACTTAGTAATGGATATATTTATTTAATGCAATTGTATTGTAATTGCTTTGTAATTAATTGTTTGTGTGCGGGGTGTGTTTAGGTTATCTTTTGTATTCGGACTCAATTAGCTTGCCAATATTTCTAACAATAAAAGGTCCGGAGTATATAAATGCGGAATATATTTGTATCAAATTTGCACCGGCATGTAGCATGGCCATTGCTTCATTGGCAGACATTATCCCACCTGCTCCAATAATGAGGAACTCTCCGTTCGTTGTGTGTGCAATGTGACTCACGATGGCCAAGGATTTTTGTCCAATACCACGTCCGCTTACACCGCCATTACCTATAACTTGCAGTTGAGTCTTTGCTGTGTTTTTAAGCGCACTTTTATCCGTTGTTGGCCCGGTGGCTATAAATCCGCTAATATTTTGTCGACGTGCCAATGAGATAACATTATCTACATTTTCAAATGATATGTCCGCTGGCAACTTGATAAAAATAGGACGTATAGTTTCTTGCTGTAGTCGGTAGTCATTAAGTTGTTCCAAGGCAAGAGTGAAATAGTCCGGTTCAATGCTGCCCCAATTTAATGTGAAATAGTCAACGTATGGTGCCAATTCCTTATAAAGTAGTGTAAGGTCTTCGCCAATTTTATTGCCAGTAGATTCTAGGTCTTTATTAATATTGATGCCAAGAATGTAGTTGTTTTTTCTGTGTGCTTTTATGCGTTCAAGTATAGGAGTTAGGCCGTGGTTGTTAAAGCCGGTGCGTGATATGAGCGAATCATCCTCCTCAATTCTAAAAATTCGAGGAGATGGATTTCCTTTTTGCATATTTGGTGTAATTGTTCCCAACTCAATAAAACCAAAGCCAAAATCGGCAAGTTCATCAAAAGCTACGGCATTTTTGTCAAATCCTGCCGATAGTCCTATTCTGTTTTTAAATTGCATTTCTCCAAATGTATATGGAGATGAGGTATGACAGTATTTTCTTATCCAATTTCTAATTGGAAGTGTGTGTCTGTAATATTTTAGCCAGCGCAATGTCATGTCATGCACTTCCTCCGGTTCTATTTTAAATAGCAACGGGCGTACTATGGATTTGTACATATCAACCTTTTTAAAGCTTAATAAAACGAGTAGTTACCTATATCTCTTAGTACTTTAGGCGTGGATTTATGTTACACAAATAGAGCTATTTGACAGTTATTTAGCTTATGGTTACACACGCATTATAATTATCCATAACTTTTTAAAAACTTACTATTTATTTACGTTGAGAGCTTACTTTAAAGCGTCATTATTTTGCCTTGCAAAAAATAAATATCAAAAAGTGCCGGATTTTGTTATCTGTAGATTGCAAAATTCCAATTATATTTTTAGTTTTGCATTGCAATAATAAAGTAAAAATGGAAAGTTTACGTGCAACATATAAGATATTACTACGCGAACGGAAGTCTACAATCCGTCGTGAATTGATGGATAAGATTGATCCATCATGCCGTTTAATCGCAATTAAGGGAACTCGGGGAGTGGGGAAAACCAATTTTTTATTGGACTTTTCACGGGAACATTACGCGGATAACGAGAATGCTTTATATGTAAATGTAAATAACCTATTTCTTTCGGACGAAGGATTATTCAATTTTTTAGAACGTTTTTACCATTTGGGCGGAAAGGCGATATTTCTTGACCAGGTTCATAAATTTCCGGGTTGGGATGCTGATCTGCGCCGAGCATATGATACGTTTCAAGATTTGTACATTGTGTTTACGACATCTTCAATTGTTCGGATTAAATGTAACGAACATTTGAAAGATGTTGTTGCAATGTATAATTTACGTGGTTTATCCTTTCGTGAATTCTTAGAACTTGAAACGGGCGAAAAGTTCTCTACCTATACATTTGAGGATATTGTGGAGCGTCATCAGGAAATAGCGACAGAAATTACCTCTAAGGTGCGTCCATTGGCTCATTTTAGCAATTACTTGCGCTATGGATTTTATCCAATCTATTTGGCAGAGAAGTCGCATATTGACTATTTGTTGAAGAATATAAATTTGACACTCGAGTTTGACATTCCATATAGTAATCAGATAGATTTGACCTATTTGCCCAAATTAAAAAGATTGTTGTATAGACTTGGTGTTGCCGAAAATACAAATGTAAATATCAGCAAATTAAGCAGTGAAATAGGAGTTTCGCGAGCAACAATTCTGAATTATTTGCGATATATGAATGATGCGCGTTTAATTACATTACTCTATAATGAGGAAAATACAGATGAAGGAAATAGAAAACCGGATAGAGTATTTATTCACAATGCCAATTTATTAAATGCGGTTTGTCTAGATCAGTTGGATGATCATCGTATGCGCCAGGTGTTTTTTATAAGTCAAATCAATCCTAAGCACTCAATCCATGTAGGGACAAAGTGTGATTTGCAAATTGATAATAAATTTCAGGTAAATATTTGTAAGGGATGTTTGCAAAAATGTACTAAGAAAGTATTGTGTTTAGAGGATATGATTGAGAGAGGGGAAGGAAATACAATACCATTATGGTTATTTGGTTTTATATATTAGAAGAAAATATTTTAGTAAAAAGATAACACATTAAATCAAGCAAAATGGCAAAACAAAAACAATTTATTACATGTGACGGTAATGCCGCAGCTTCGCACATAGCTTATATGTTTAGCGAGGTATCCTGCATTTACCCTATTACTCCATCGTCTCCAATGGCGGAGAACGTTGATGAGTGGGCTGCTAAAGGACGCAAAAATATCTTTGGTGAGCCTGTAAAAGTAATTGAAATGCAATCCGAGGGTGGTGCCGCGGGTGCTGTACACGGTTCGTTACAAGCCGGGGCTATGACAACAACTTATACTGCCTCACAAGGTTTGCTTTTAATGATACCAAATATGTATAAAATTGCAGGGGAATTACTGCCATGTGTATTCCATGTATCGGCACGTGCACTTGCTGCGCATGCATTAAGCATTTTTGGTGACCATGCTGATGTCTATTCAGCGCGTCAAACCGGTTTTGCAATGTTGGCATCAGGATCTGTTCAAGAAGTTATGGACTTATCGGCAGTGTCACACTTAACGACTATAAAGTCAAGAGTGCCGTTTATGAATTTCTTTGACGGTTTCCGTACATCGCACGAAATTCAAAAAATAGAGCTTCTTAATGAAGAAGATATTATCCCATTAGTGGATATGGAGGCTTTACAAGCGTTTAGAGATCGTGCGTTATCGCCAGAATCGCCTGTAACAAGAGGAACGGCTCAAAACCCGGATGTATATTTCCAGGGGCGTGAAATGTCGAATAAATATTATGATGCTGTGCCGGACATGGTTGCAGATTATATGTCTAAAATTAGTGCTATTACTGGACGCGAATATCGTCCGTTTACATACTATGGAGCTCCTGATGCGGAAAACATCATTATTGCAATGGGTTCTGTAACAGAGGTAATTAAGGAAGTAGTAGATTATGAGGCTGCAGCTGGCAAGAAGCTAGGTATGGTTTCAGTACATTTGTATCGTCCATTCTCTACTAAATATTTATTGGATGTAATTCCTGCCGGTGTTAAACGCATTACAGTGCTTGACCGAACTAAAGAACCGGGAGCGAATGGCGATCCATTGTATTTAGATGTTCGTGATGTATTCTACGGACGTGAAAATGCTCCTATCATTGTTGGTGGCCGTTATGGATTGGGATCAAAAGATGTGACTCCTGTTCAGATTATTTCCGTGTATAAAAACATGGAAATGAATGAGCCTAAAAATAATTTCACAGTAGGTATTGTTGATGACGTTACATTTAAATCACTTCCTGTTGGAGAAGATGTACGTACATCTGCCGAAGGTACTTACGCTGCTAAATTTTACGGATTAGGATCAGATGGTACTGTTGGTGCAAATAAAAACTCTATCAAAATTATTGGTAGTGCAACTGATAAATATTGTCAAGCATATTTTGCTTATGACTCTAAAAAGTCGGGAGGTTTTACAGCATCGCATCTTCGTTTTGGTGATAAACCAATCCGTTCAACTTATTTAATTACAACTCCAGATTTCGTTGCTTGTCACGTTCCTGCATATATCCATCAATATGATGTATTAAAAGGTTTACGTAAAGGTGGATCATTCCTTTTGAACTCTATTTATGGTGTTGAGGAAACTAAAGCGCATCTTCCTGTTGCAATGAAGCGTTATTTGGCTGAGAATGAAATTAACTTCTATATTATTAATGGAACTAAGATTGGTCAGGAACTAGGTTTAGGTAACCGTACCAATACCATTATGCAGAGTGCTTTCTTCAAAATTACCGAGGTAATTCCTTATGAATTGGCGGTTAAAGAGATGAAAAAGGCGATCGAAAAATCATACGGTAAAAAAGGAGAAGCTATTGTTCAGATGAACTATGCTGCCGTTGATGCTGGTGGTGATGCAGAGAACTTAATAAAAGTTGCAGTGCCAACAGAGTGGAAAACGTTGCAAGATGAGGCTCCTGTTGTTGATGCAAAACGTCCGGAATTTGTTCGTAATGTGGTTGACGTCATGAATGCACAAAAAGGTGATGATTTACCGGTAAGTGCTTTCTCAGGCTATGAAGACGGAACATTCCCATCAGGAACAACAAAATATGAGAAACGCGGTGTTGGTATAGATGTACCGGAATGGATTACAGATAACTGTATTCAGTGTAACCAGTGTGCTTATGTTTGTCCTCACGCAGCTATTCGTCCATTCCTATTGACGCCTGAAGAGGTTGCGGCGCTGCCTGAAGGTATAAGAACCAAACCTGCGATTGGTAAAGATCTTGCCGGATTTGAATTCCGAATTCAAGTTTCTCCATTAGATTGTACCGGTTGTGGAAACTGTGCTGATGTTTGTCCTGCTAAAACGAAAGCTCTTGTTATGGAGCCATTAACAACACAGGAAAATCAAATTCCTGCATGGGAACACATGCATGAGAAAGTTGGATATAAAACACCGGTTGAGCCAACTAACGTAAAGAACTCTCAATTTGCGCAACCACTATTCGAGTTCTCAGGAGCTTGTGCTGGTTGTGGTGAAACACCTTATATAAAATTAATTACGCAGTTGTATGGTGAGCGTATGATGATTGCTAATGCTACCGGATGTTCTTCAATCTACGGTGGATCTGCTCCATCTACACCTTACTGTTCAAATGATAAGAGCGGACGTGGTCCGGCTTGGGCTAACTCATTATTTGAGGATAATGCTGAGTTTGGATTTGGTATGGCCGAAGGAGCGTTGCATCTTCGCGAACGTGCTGCTCGTGTTATTAATGAGAATATAGATAGCTTCAATGCGGACTCAAAAGCTGCTATTGACGCTTGGATGGTAGGATACGAGGATGGTGATAAAACTATCGCATTAACAGATGCTCTTGTTGCTGCTTTGGAGAAAGACCCAGCACCTGCAGCTAAAGTGGTGTTGAATCTTAAGAAATTCCTTACTAAGAAATCACAATGGATATTTGGTGGTGACGGTTGGGCTTATGACATCGGCTACGGCGGTCTTGACCATGTACTTGCAAGAGGACATAATGTAAATATCCTTGTAATGGATACTGAAATCTACTCAAACACCGGTGGACAAGCATCGAAATCAACACCAGTTGGTGCGGTTGCTAAATTCGCGGCTGCGGGTATGAGAGTACGTAAAAAGGATTTAGGTGCTATGGCAATGTCATACGGATACGTATATGTAGCTCAAGTGGCAATGGGTGCTAACCAGGCGCAATATTTGAAAGCGATTAAGGAGGCTGAAGCTTATCCGGGACCATCGTTAATTATTGCATATTCTCCTTGTATTAGTCACGGACTTAAAGCAAGTATGGGTAAATCTCAAGCTGAAGAGAAAAAAGCTGTTGAGTGTGGTTACTGGCAACTATATCGCTACAATCCAATGCTTGAGGCAGAGAGTAAGAATCCTTTCCAATTGGATTCAAAAGAGCCGGATTACGCTAAGTTCCGTGAGTTCTTGATGGGTGAGGTTCGTTTTAACTCATTGCTTAAAGCTGAGCCTAAGTTAGCTGATTTATTGTTTGAGCATACTGAAAATGATGCAAGATGGCGTTATGAAGGTTACAAACGTCGTGCGGCAATGGATTACAGCAAATAAAAAGATAATTAATCCATAACTAATAAAAACCGGGATTGTTCCTTAAGGAACAATCCCGGTTTTGGTTTCATTTATTATCGATGAGACAGGAAAGGTTTGCAACCCTAAAGTTGAAAGAAGTGTTGATCCAATATTGGATAAAGAAGCGCTAAGAGTAATTTCAATGATGCCCAATTGGAAACCCGGCAAACAGCGAGGTAAACCAGTGAAGGTGTCTCAAATAATGCCAATTAGATTTGCTCTTGAACGAAAACGAACTTCTTAGTACATGTTGTATATAATAAAAATGGTGTAACTCCTCAGTAATGAGCGGTTGCGCCATTTTTATTTTGGTATAATTGTTTCGGTTATAAATTTTTTAATTGTGATTTATAAGGTCTGTCAAATAATAGAAATTCTAAATGATAGAATAGAGTAGTTTTCCAAATTTACGCAAATGGATTTGATGCTATGAATTGACAGTATGGTGATTAATGAAAATAAATACTGCATATAATTTAATATTTATTTGTAAATAAAGTATAATTACAATAAAATTAACATATATTTGATATTGTTATTGTAGTTATTAAATAAACAGATAAGTTATGAATATACGTAATATAAAAGTGATTGCCCACTACGAGTCGAAATTATTACAACGTAGTTGGATGTATAGGTTGTTTGTTGTGTTTATGATATTATTTCTGTGCTTTTATGTTGTGGTTGGATTTACAGATATTGTTAATCAGAATCAAGGAATAGCTCAGCGAATGTGTAGGATCGCATCGATATTACCATATATGTTGTCACGAATATTGTTCATTTTTCAGCCTTTACTTATTGTTTTTCTTGCTTGCGGGCACTTACTTAAAGGTGTCCAAACAGAAACAAAAGAGGTACTTTTTGTACGTGCATTGACAAACGGGGATTATATTCTGGGTAAGGCTTGGGGAATGTTTAGAGCCTTTTTATTTTTAAATGTATTTGCATGTTTGGTGGGTATCTTCGTCGTAGTGGTTATTAATGGAATGAATTTAGAGATAGAACCATATTTAGTTTCTTTACTGCTTATATCTATTCCTACAGTGATATTTGCTATTGGATTGTCCTATGTTGTTACTTTGCTTACGCGCAACCGTGCGGTATCGATAATATTATGTGTAGGTTATATGGGAATGTCAATGTTTTATTGGAGTGATGTTGCTAATGGCGTATTTGACTTATTTGGTTTTCATTTCCCATTAATCGGTTCAGATATAACAGGATTACCTGATTTAGGATTACTGATAATTAGTAGAACTGCATATTTAGTTGGAGGTATTGGATTGATAGGAGTGGCAATATTACTCTATCCACGTATTGAAAACGATGTTCGCCATAAATGGCCTATGCGGTTGGGGTACGCATGTATCCTTGCAGTAGGTGTTGGTATTGGATTTTATTATTATGACATACAAGCAAAGCGAGAAGATGTAAGAAAATGTTATGTGGACTTATATGAACGTTATGCGGAAATTCCGGAAGTATATGTGGATAGTACTGGATTGAAAGTAAAGCATGAAGATGAGAAATTGGAGGTTGTTGCATCCCTGTTGGCTCATAATAAAAATGTAGTTACTTTAGAGTGTATAAAGTTATATTTAAACCCCGGTTTACACGTGGAACGCATTGTGATTAATGATGCTGAGGTTGGATTTAAACGTGATAGACAAGTAGTGATTATTGATCATAGTATGAATGTTGATGAGTCATGTTTAATTAATATTACTTATAGTGGTAATATTGATGAGAGGATAGCTTATTTAGACGTGGAACGGCAAGAAGTTGAGAATGCGCGTGCTGATGCTAAAGACTCACCTATAGATGGACGTATAGGCGAGAAGTTTGCTTTTTTACAAGAAAATCAAGTACACCTTACTCGGGAGATACTATGGTATCCTGTGGGAACATCAACTTGCACTCCGTCCTCGCGTTTTAGAGAGGAAGAACAGTATGGACATTTTGTTACGGAGATTATGAAAAGTGGTTTGGTACCTATAACTCAAGGAGAGCGGATAGAAACTGATAGTTCCGTACTGTTTATATCTGATAAAAGATTACCATTTGTGACCTTAACAATGGGTAACTATAAGCATCTTAGTACGAAAGTTGATTCTTGTTTTTATTCCATTTACTATTATGATAAAAAAGGACATGACCTGTTTATTCAAGATTTTGAACCATTAGTGGATACTTTACCATGGTTGATACGACGCATGGTATATGAAGCAGAGTGGGGTATGCAAGGGAAATATTTATATAAGAGGTTCTCTTTTGTAGAGGTACCACATACTTTTACAACCTACCGTAGGGCATGGAAAGGTTGCTCAGAGTTAATAGCTCCGGAGTTGGTATTCTATGGAGAGAAACGTGCAAGAATTGATAAATACAGATATTCTTATGGAAATCAGCCACAGGATGAGATTGCGAAAAAGATTAATGACTTTAGGTATACTGTAAAAGATCCGTTTATGCCATATCATTCGGGCAAAGGTCCTAGTATACACTATTGGCGCTCACTTTTCTATGGCTTTGATGCACACATAACATCCACAGAGAATAATGTAATGGGTAGGATAATGGGTGCATGGAAGGAATCTTATTCTCCATTCTATTGGCTTTGGTGGAAAAAATCCAATTATGAGAAAGGATTATTTTATTTACGTAATCATAGTTTAGAACAGGCTCTTCTAGATAGGTCATTATCCAATGCTCTTTTAACAGAGATTCTACGAATAAAAGCATATGAATTAAAAAGCTATTTGTTATCTAAATTAGGACGTTTAGATTTTGCGAAATCAGTCAAGGAGTTTGAGAAGAAACGGAACTTTGCTCCACTTGAATTTGAAGTTTTTATAGAGCAGCTAAAAGCGGAGCACAACGTAGATATTGAGCCTTTCTACAAAAAATGGTATACAAGTAGCGAAGCTCCATGGTTTGTAGTAGGAGCACCATATGCGGCAGTAGTCAAGTTAACAGAAGAGGAGCGCTATAAAGTAACTTTCCCTATACGGAATAAGTCTGATGTAGATGGCATGATAACGATAAAGATGGGCTTTGGAAGTGGCGAAGATGAGTCGTATCACCTAATCCCGGCAAATAGTTGTTGCGAGGTAAAACTGATGTACGAGCGGAAACCTGTAGCATATGAGTTGGCGCAAGATATCACAGTAAGTATTCCCGGGAAATATTCGGGAACTCTGTATGCGGATGCAGCAATAACGTCAGACACTGTGCAAGGCGTGATTATTGTGGATGATAATGAATTTCTACAAGATAAAAATGTAATTATTATAAATTGTGAGGATAAAGGCTTCTCAATTCATAATGCCAATGGGAGACGGATGTTAAAGGATTGGTTATTAAGTCTAAACAAGACTGCAGAAGAAGAGAATGATAAATATATCTCACTGAGCGATTATAGAATACCCCAATGGCGTTATATGCTAGCTCCAACTGCATATTGTGACTCAATTCAAAGTGCAGTAATAAAAAATAGGGGAGAAGGAAATAATTATTTAGAATGGAAAACCATAATACCAAAAACTGGGACGTATGAGGTTTTTGCATGGAACAATGAGCTCCGGAAGTATAGACTTCCCAATGATTCATTTTATGAGTATACAGCGCTCTATGGTAATGAAGAAGAAAAATTAGAATTAAACCTGAATCACAAAAACGGATGGTATAGCTTTGGTAATTTTAAACTTAATGAGGGTGAAGAATTTGCATTACGTTTAAGTGACAAAACAGATGCCTACTTAGTGATTGGGGATGCTATAAAGTTGGAATATATCGAAGATTAATAGCTAAAATATAAGCGCGAATGGAATATAGAATTTAATTTTTCAATGTCCATTCGCGCTTTTATTTATATCCTATATTAATTATGAAATAGTAAACGTGGTGAAGTTTAATTCCATTAAATCAATAAGAAGTAACTTACCAACTAATGAAGGGTATCCAAGAATGAATTTTAATGTCTCCATAGCTTGAATAGACCCAACAACGCCTGGAAGAGCTCCAACAACGCCTGAGGGTTGACTGAATGTATCTACTGCAGATGAATAGGGATAAAGATCAGAATAACTATTAGCACCAACTGTGTTAAATATAGATATTTGTCCTGTAAATTCCCGAATACTTCCATGTACAAGAGGTATTTGTTTGCTTTTGCATACATTATCCATTAAGTAACGTACTGGTAAATTATCAGTTGCATCAATGACAATATCATAATTTGAAATAATAGCTTCTGCATTTTCCTGAGTTAGCCATTCATTATATGTATTAATCTTTGTATGCGGATTAAGTGCACTTAAACGTTGTTTGGCCTCATTGCACTTTGGCTTACCTAATGTTTCCGTGGAGTAGAGAATTTGACGCTGTAAGTTGCTTTCAGAGACTGTGTCTGCGTCAATAATACCAAGGGTTCCTATTCCTGCTGCAACAAGGTACATGGAAATAGGAGAACCAAGTCCTCCGGCTCCTACTAGGAGCACAGAGGTGGCTTTTATCTTTTCTTGACCTTCCTGACCAATTTCTTTAAGAGCGAGATGTCGTGCGTAACGACTCTCTTCCTGTGGTGTTAACATAGAATATTGTTTACATCCAGCTATCCCAGTCTTTCCACACAGGCTCATATCCAAGTTGGCGTATTGCTGCGGCCATTTCTTGAGGAGATCGACTGTCATTAATGGAAAATTGTTCAAGTTCTCTATGTTGTTCTGCATAACCGCCCGGTTCCGTACTTGATCCGGCACTAACGGACGTAACACCAAGTGGCATGACATTATCCCTAAATGCTGCACTCTCCCTAGTTGATAACGAGATTTCTGCTTCCGGACTTAGTAAACGATATGCGCAGATAAGCTGCACCATTTCGCGATCGTTTATAGGATCGTTCGGCATAAATCCTCCAACGTGTGGACGTAGACGAGGTAATGAGATGGAATATTTTGTTCGCCAATATGTACGCTCTAGGTATTTTAGATGTAGCGCCGTATAAAATGAATCTGTTCGCCAATCTTCAAGACCTAGTAATGCACCAATTCCAATTTTCTGTACGTTTGCCATACCAACGCGGTCTGGAGTTTCTAACCTATATCTATAATCTGCTTTCTTTCCGGCAGGATGATAAAAAGGATAACGCTCCTCATTGTAGGTTTCTTGATAAATGCACACAAAACCTAGACCGGCATCATGCAGAAGTGCATATTCGTCTGTCTCTAGAGGCTGTACTTCCAGAGCTATTTGTGAAAAATGCGGACGAATACGATCAATAACTTGTTTATAATATTCTGCGTTTGTTTTTGCTGGTGCCTCGCCAGAGACAAGCAAAATATGTTTATAACCAAGTTTCAGTATAGCCTCTACTTCGCGGTCAATATCCTCTAAATTAAGCATCTTACGCCCAATTTTATTTTTATGGCTAAATCCGCAATACACACATGCATTTTGACAGTAGTTAGAGACATATAGAGGTATATACATTTGCATAACATTACCAAAACGTGATAAGGTAAGACGGTTGGCCTCTACTGCCATTTGCTCCAAAAAAGGAGTTGCAGCCGGCGAGATAAGTGCCATGAAATCCTCAACGTTGCGTTTTGGATTACCCAGTGCACGAAGTACATCATTTTGAGTTGTGCCAAAAATTCCATCTTTGACATCTTCCCATTTATATTGTTGTTTGAAATCGTAGAAACTCATGATAGTTCTTAATCAAGGAAAGAGGTAAATGGAGAACTGGCTTGCGCATGCTTGTATTTTTGTCCTAATTTTGCTTCAAAGGCCATGCGTCCAGCCTCAACAGCTAATTTAAATGCGCGCCCCATTGCTACCGGATCTTGTGCAACGGCAATCGCTGTGTTCACAAGCACAGCTGCAGCGCCCATCTCCATTGCTTCAGCTGCATGAGAAGGTGCCCCAATACCTGCATCTACAATAACAGGAACATTACTTTGTTCAATAATAATTTCAAGTAACTCGCGAGTCACTAATCCTTTGTTTGTTCCAATAGGTGCGCCCAAAGGCATAACTGTGGCAGCTCCTGCTTCCTCAAGATGCTTACATAAAACCGGATCAGCCTGAATATATGGCAACACAACGAAACCTTCTCGAGCAAGGATCTCTGTGGCTTTTAATGTCTCAATAGGATCTGGTAATAAATATTTTGGGTCAGGATGTATTTCCAGTTTTACCCAATTAGTGCCAAGTGCTTCTCGTGCTAATTGAGCAGCAAATACTGCTTCTTTGGCATTACGTGTACCAGATGTGTTTGGTAATAACGAGATGTGTGGAGCACAGAGATGAGTTAAAATATCGTCATCTTCATTATGTAACTCAACTCGTTTTAATGCAACTGTTACTAATTCTGATTCAGAAGCAAGGATGGCTTCTTTCATCAATTTACTCGAAGCGAATTTTCCTGTTCCCGTAAATAAACGAGAATTGAATGTTTTATCGGCAATGATTAAAGGTTTATTCATAGTGATATGTTTTTTTCAGCTATCGTAGTGGTAACTGTATTGTTTAGTATTGAAATAATTTCTTGACATTGCGTTGGAATATGATTACTGTTTTTAATCAATCCGCTAAGTGCAATGCCATGAACACCTGTGTTTATAATAGAGGAAATATCATGAAGTGCTATACCCCCAATGGCATGTACCGGAATGTGAATATTCTCACTTTCCATGGTCCTCATAATCTCTTCATATCCGTTTAATCCTAAAATCGGACTGAGTTTCTTTTTCGTAGTAGTATATGCAAAAGGTCCTAGACCAATGTAATCTACTTGTTGTATATTGCGTAAACGGACATCCTCAATGTTGTTACATGTGGCTCCAATTATTTTATCAGCTCCCAGTAGTTTACGTGCGTCCCGCGGATCCATATCCTCTTTTCCTAAGTGTACACCATCAGCATCAAGCTGACGTGCAATGTCTACATGGTCATTAATAATAAATAGAGATCCGTATCTAAGACAAATGGATTTAACAAGAGATCCTATTTCTAGCCACTCTTGGGTTGTTGCCTCTTTCATTCTTAGCTGTATCCACTTTACACCACCACGACATGCCAACTCTACTTGTTCGCAAACAGTGACGCCTTCTTTGTGGTCAGTTATATACTGTAAAGGAATATTATAGAGATTAATCTTAGTAATTGAATTATTTATCATTGGATGAAAAATAAGTTTTCCCGGTTGAACATTTAAAAGATCAGACACCGTTTTTTGGGCCATTGCACATGCGTCGTGCAAACAAATGCCCTGAGCAAGATAGGTTGTTACAGCTGTAGAAAATGCACATCCTGTTCCGTGTTTATCCCAACCGCTGCGGTGTAATTGAAAAATATACACTTGCGATGAGGTAACAAGAATATCTTCAGCATTGACCTTATCCTTATGTCCTCCTTTCCAAAGTATATTACATTTTGTTCGTTGCACAATTTCTTGTAGTACGGAAATATCTGTAGTGTCAAACAATGCTACGAGTTCGTTATGGTTAGGAGTGATAAGATAAAGATTCTGCATCAATTCCTCTATTTCAAACGCTTTTATATCATGAAATGAGAAGCCGGCAGATGCTTTAAGAATAGGATCCCAAACAATTTTTGTTGCCTTATTCCGACATAAGGCATCTACGCATTGCCGCAATACTTTCATACTCTCAATTAATCCTATTTTTACAAAATTAAGTTGGTGTTTTCGTTGTAGAATCTCAATCTGTTGTAAAATAGTTGTGACCGATGACCATTCAACCTGCTCAAATTGATCTTCATTTTGAATAGTGATACCACTACATACCCCTAAGCAATAGCCTCCCAATTGATTGGCAATTTGCACATCGGCTGTGATGCCGGCAGATGAACATGGATCAAAACCTGCAATGGACAGTAGTTCTGGTCGGCATATTCTATTAAAATTTGCCATTGCATTGGTATTACTCCATATTGCACCTAGTAATGCAAAACCACTAAATCCCAATTCGGTACATTTCTGTACGTTATGGAAGTCTATTCCCCCAAGAGCAATGATGGGACACAATGTTGTTGAACGATTTGATAGCCAACTCCTTAATTCTTCCTGATTGAAATTACTATTGTACTCCTTTTTTGAAATTGAATCAAAAATGGGACTAAGCAATATGTAATCAGGTGTAAAAGGTAATGTTTCCACTTCAGCAAAACTATGACAAGAAGTTGATAGAGTGGAACAATGATTATAATCCGGATATAGATGTCTATTGGCCTTATTTAAATGTACTCCACAGGAATATATTTTACTTAACTCAAAATGATTGTGTAACATCACCCTATGTCTATAACGCGGATCAATTAGTTCAAGAAATTGGACAAAATCTGCCTTAAGCGCTCCGGGACGACGTAAATGGATATAATCCACTCCACGATGGAGTAGTTCGTTGCATATAGTAGTCTCGTTAGCTATAGCGATAGGGGATGTTATGACAATCTTTTTCATTATTTTGGGAAACGATTAATTAAGAGCTTCTTCTTCCTCTGCAATTTTTTCTCTCAATTTCTGGCTTGCTCGCATAGAACAGAAGTGTTCTCCACACATAGAACAGAAGTGAGCTTCTTTATGACCTTCCTCCGGAAGTGTTTCATCATGAAATTGAATTGCTTTCTCCGAATCCAGCGCTAAATGGAATTGATCCTTCCAACGGAATTCAAAGCGAGCCTTACTCATAGCATGATCCCTGTAATACGCAGCAGGGTGTCCTTTTGCTAAATCGGCTGCATGAGCTGCTAATTTAAAGGTAATAACGCCTTCCTTAACATCGTCTCTGTTTGGCAATCCAAGATGCTCTTTTTGTGTAACATAGCACAACATTGCAGTTCCAAACCATCCAATCATTGCTCCTCCAATAGCAGATGTAATGTGATCATAACCCGGAGCAATATCTGTAACAAGAGGGCCTAACGTATAGAATGGAGCTTCATGACAATATTGTAATTGCAAATCCATGTTTTCCTTAATCTTATGCATAGGCACGTGTCCCGGCCCCTCAATAATTACTTGTACATGGTGTTTCCATGCTATTTTAGTTAATTCACCTAGAGTTTTCAACTCGGCAATTTGTGCCTTGTCATTTGCATCAGCAATGCAACCCGGACGCAAGCCATCACCTAATGATACTCCGACATCATATTTTGCAAGGATCTCGCAAATTTCTTCAAAATGATCATATAGGAAGTTCTCTTCTTTATGTGTAGTACACCAATGGGCCATAATGGATCCACCGCGTGATACAATACCTGTAACACGTTTAAGTGTTAATGGTACATGCTTCCAACGCAAACCGGCATGAATAGTGAAATAATCTACCCCTTGTTCTGCTTGTTCAATAAGTGTATCTCTATATACTTCCCATGATAATTTCTCTACGTCGCCTTTTACTTTTTCAAGTGCTTGATATAATGGAACTGTTCCAACCGGTACCGGAGAGTTGCGGATAATCCATTCTCTGGTTTCATGGATATTTTCTCCTGTAGAAAGATCCATAATAGTGTCTGCTCCCC
Organism: Marinifilaceae bacterium; assembly: GCA_051656645.1. GTDB lineage: Bacteria > Bacteroidota > Bacteroidia > Bacteroidales > Marinifilaceae > JBOGCH01. The sequence continues at coordinate 75,750 of JBOGCH010000046.1, read as the reverse complement.
AACGGAATGCCCAAACAGCTTTTTCTACCTCTTCGGCAATTGATGAGGTTACGGGAGAGTTTCCTATGTTAGCATTGATTTTAACTAAAAAGTTACGACCAATAATCATAGGTTCACATTCCGGATGGTTGATGTTTGCCGGTAAAATGGCACGGCCTTCCGCAATTTCTTTACATACAAACTCAGGAGTAATGTATGATGGGATATTTGCCCCCATCGGATCGCCTTTTTCCTGTTTGTATTTCTCTTTAATCTGGTCAATTAGCTGGTTCTCACGTATTGCTACATACTCCATCTCTGGCGTAATAATACCTTGGCGTGCATAAAACAATTGTGTCGCACATTGTTTTGCAACTCGTGGTGTAGTATTTACATGCTCAAAACGTAAATGATCTAACGATGCATCTGCCTGACGCATACGGCCGTATTCAGACGATAGGGCATTTAATTTTTCAGTGTCCTCGCGTTCTTCAATCCATTGTTCACGTATTTTAGGTAAACCTACTTTTAAATCTACGTTATAGTTTGAGTCGGTATACGGACCTGATGTATCGTATACTACTACACAACCATTTTCGTATCTGTTTCCTTTTGTGTCAACAGTTGCCGCTAAATCAATTCTACGCATAGGGACTTGGATATCAAAACGTGACCCTTTTACATATATTTTTTCTGATCCCGGAAGTGGTCCGGAAGTTACTTTAAAATTTTCCATATATTCTTTGTTATAATGTTTTTGAAAATTAACCGCCTTGGACGGCCTTAATAATTAAAATTTTATCCCCATCGGTTAGGGATGTGGTATCCCACTGCGCGCGTGAAACTATACGTTGATTAATAGCCACGGCACATTGTACTGCATCTACATTGCTGCTAGCTAAAGCGTCGGACAATGTGGATGTTGCCTGAATTGTTATTTCATGGTCATTGATATATACCTTAATCATAAAATACATTAATTAATGGTTTATGTTAAGGAGAGGACATACTATATGCATGCGTTATGCGCATAGCAAAGCTATGAGAAGAATCCAAATTCCTACGCCGGCATTATCCGGATCAGGTTAACGGGTATGATCTCAGCCTGTAAAGTAAGGCACCCCTCCATCTATCAGTAGCAAATGTAGAATAATTTCTTGATAAAATCACTTTTACTATAAAAACCTTCGTATTTTTGTAGAAAATAAAAATAGTCATGATTGAATTAGGAAAACATAATAAACTGAAAGTAGTTAAGATTGTAGACTTTGGAGTATATCTGGATGGAGAAGAGTGGGGCGAGGTATTACTGCCTAATGAGACTGTACCTGAAGGATGCGCTGTAGAGGATGAGATAGATGTATTTATTTATTTTGATTCGGAAGATAGAATCATTGCAACAACAAGTACACCTACCATTTGTATTGACGAATTTGCTTACATGGACATTGTTTCATTATCCTCCATAGGTGCATTTGCTGATTGGGGATTGCGCAAAGATTTGCTAATACCTTTCAGAGAGCAACGTTCGCCATTAAAAGTTGGACAATCGGCAATTGTATATGCGTATTTGGATAAAAATAGTGACCGTATAGTAGGTTCTACTAAGATTGATAAATTCTTAGACCAAGTTCCTCCTGAATATAAAATAGGAGAGGAAGTAAATCTGATGATTGCTCGTAAATCCAACCTAGGTTACAATGTAATAATAAACAACCGACACTGGGGATTAATCCATCACAATGATATTTTTACACGCTTAGCAATAGGTGACAAAGTAAAAGGTTACATTAAAAATGTACGTGAGGATGAAAAAATAGATGTACTGTTGCAGGCGCCAGGCTATGAGAAAATAGATCCATTGGCAAACACTATCCTATCTCGATTACAAGAGCAAGGAGGAACAATTCACTGTAGTGATAAAACTGATGCCGAGGAAATTTATGCGCAATTTGCATGCAGCAAGAAGTCGTTCAAAAAAGCGTTGGGAACCCTTTATAAACAAGGTCGTATTATTATCAATGAGACGGATATTCGTTTAAAATAATGCGTTTCTCTATTGTTGCCTATAAGGTATCTACATAAAATAAAGCTATTAGAATTCGGAATTATCGGAACTCTAATAGCTTTATTTATTTACTAACTTTAAGTTGATTGTTATTATCTCGCAATTAACTTAGAGATATAGTTATTCAGAATCTCTTTATCTTGCGTTGTAATTTTAGCGTCCTTATGGATAAACAGATAATTTGATGGTGGCATCTCATTATTATTAATGGCAACTAATGCTGCAACGAGTAATTCCGTTTGCTTTGATGAAGAATAGGTGTTCCATTCTGAAAAGTTAATAATTTGGCGCGCTTGTTTTACATCGCTCCTAACCATGGCGGACACAATAGGCAAACGTTGAATCCATGTTATACGCGTTTCGTTGGAATGGCAGTCAAAACATGAACGTTTTAAAATAGACAACACTTCTTGTGGTACGGTTACTGTTTCAGTAACAGGAGGATGTGTTACTACCGGTAGGAATTGTTTTATTATAGTCACTACTACAAATATTCCGATACAGATTAAGACTATTAACTTAATCTTTGATTTAATAGACTTCATATTTCAAGGGTTATACGGTTAATGTTATAATATATACTGAATTATCTTGTAATATGTTTATATATGTGATAACGATTTTAACTCAAAAGTGACATAAAAAATAGATTACACTTACACTATTTACATCAAAGACTCTCTCTTTTTAATTTGAGGGGGGAGGTGTATTTTAATCCTTACAATTATTAATGTACACTCAAAGAGCTTTGAAACCAAATGCATTCCTCTTAAGGGTTTCTATTAGTTCTCGACTAGGTTTCGACTAGGTTACCACTAGTACTATACCCCAATAGTAGTCGAAACCTAGTCGAAACCTTGTCGTAACCTAGTCGAAACCCTTAAGAGGCGTCGTATAGGTTACAACCTTGTTTAAGATGACTAATTTCATAAATGGAATAATAAATTTGTAACGGATAATATCATTAATTTACAGCATTTGCTATCTTTGTCACTATAGTTCGCATATATATCGCGTGTCGTTTGTGGGGATACTAAAATAATAGGAAAGAATAATCCATTTCAAAGCAATTTGAAAATATAAGATTACCAAATGAAAATAGCACTTATACAATATGCCATTAAATGGGAAAATGTTACGGAGAATTTGACTCATCTCAATATGCTTATGCAAACAATGGAACCTTGTGATGTGGTGGTATTGCCGGAAATGTTTACGTCTGGATTTACAATGGAATCACGTGCAACTATTGCGCCATATTACTCAGAGACGTGTGCCTGGATGTTAGACAAAGCGAAACAATTGGATGCCATGATTATGGGGACTGTGATTTGTGAGCAAGATAACAAATTCTATAACCGTATGGTATGCGCTATGCCTAATGGCGAATGTGAATACTATGATAAACGCCATGGTTTTACTTACGGTGGGGAACCAAAGTACTTTGAGGGCGGCGAACGCCAAGTAAGCTTTGAGTTTAGAGGAATGCGTTTTGCTCCATTTATATGCTATGATCTCCGTTTTCCGGTATGGAGCCGTAACACTGTAAATTACGATATTGCAGTTTATGTTGCCAATTGGCCTGTTGCGCGTATAGATGTCTGGAATATCCTTTTAGCAGCACGCGCCATAGAGAATCAATGTTTTACAATTGGAGTTAACTGTATAGGACATGATGGGAACGGCATGGAGTTTAGTGGCGAATGTGCAGTATTCAACAGTCGTGGTAAGAAAATAGGAGGTTGTGAGCCTTACAAAGAGCAGATAGGATATGTAACGGTAAAACCAGCGGAGTTACGGAATTTTAGACGCAAGTTTCCGGTTTTAGAAGATAGAGATAGTTTTACTATCGAAATGGAGAGGAAGAAAGAACATAATAATCAATAATCATCGTATGAAGTACGGAATAGTAACAGTAATTTTACTTTTATTTATGGTGCAGGGAATTGCCCAAAAAAAGGTTTTAAGCATGGAGGATGCCATTTTAGGCTATCATCTTCGTCCTGCCGGGAAACATGTTTCTTGGCAAGGAAAAACAAATAACTACACTTCCATTGAGGAAAAGAACCTAGTAGCGGTAAATGCTCAGACAGGAAAATCTTCGGTGCTATTAACTTTACAAGAGTTGAATGACATGTTGGATGCTGACTTAAAAGGTTTTCCACAGTATCAATGGCATAATGATAACGTCATAATTGTGCAACACAACAAAAAGCATACGGAAATAGATGTAAAGAATAAAAAAATAGTACGTACAATTCCATCTGTAAAGAATGCTGCAAATGTCACTTACAATGCTAATGGTTTAATGGCATATACGGTAGACAATAATCTTTATATTGTCGATGAGCAAGGCAAGCAAACGGCCATTACTGCCGATAAAGATAAAAATATTGTGAATGGGCAAACGGTAAGTCGTAGTGAGTTTGGCATATCTGGTGGAATATTTTGGTCGCCTAATGGGCAACAACTTGCATTTTATCGAAAAGATGAAGGGGCTGTAAGTACTTTTCCATTATTGGATATAACAACTAGAACCGGTAGCTTAAAGGAGATAAAATACCCAATGGCAGGGATGGATTCAGAAAATATCCAACTAGGTGTTTATGATATTGCTACAGGAAAAACAACCTTCTTAAACGTTACTGATTTTGATGCAGAACGTTATTTAACGAATGTAGCATGGGCGCCGGACAATGCGTCAATATATATTCAAGTATTGAATCGTGGACAAAACCACATGATTTTAAATCAGTATGATGTTGCAACGGGTAACCAATTACGTACTCTTTTTGAGGAAAAGAGTGATACCTATGTGGAACCGCAAGATCCAATTGTATTTTTATCAAACGATTCTAAACACTTTATATATCGCACTAACAACAGAGATGGATATTTCAACCTATACTTATGTGATGTAACAGGCAAAACAGTGCGAAATATGACTCCAGTACAAGCTGACGTTGCGTTGGTAGGTGAGGATGGTAAGAATATCTATTATACATCGGCCGAGGTATCGCCCGTTGATAATCACTTGTTCAAAACCGGAATTAAAAGTGGTAAACCGGTAAGGTTAACTAAAGAAACAGGCTGGCATAATGTAAAAATGAGTGCTGATAAGCGTTATTTCATAGATGAGTATAGCAGCTTAAATGTTCCTAGAGTAATGGCCATAAAAAACAGTGACGGTAAGGAAACAAAGAGTTTGTTAACAGCTCAAGATCCATCAACGGATTATGCTTTTGGAGAGATAACACTAGGCTCAATTAAAGGTAAGGATGGCGTTACAGACCACTACTACCGTATGATTAAACCTATGGATTTTGATGCTACTAAAAAGTATCCGGTTATTGTTTATGTTTATGGCGGTCCGCATTCGCAAATGGTTAAAAATACATGGCAGGCGCAGCTTAGAATGTGGGAAATGTATATGGCGCAGCGTGGCTATTTAGTATATGTAATGGATAACCGCGGAACATCAAATCGCGGAAAAGCATATGAAAGCGCTATTCACAAACAGTGTGGACAAGCGGAAATGGAGGATCAACTACAAGGTATTGAGTTTTTGAAAACACTTCCTTATGCTGATATGAATAGAGTGGGGGTACACGGTTGGAGTTATGGTGGATTTATGACAATCTCACTTACTACAAACTATCCTGATATATTTAAAGTAGGCGTGGCAGGCGGCCCTGTTATTGACTGGAAATGGTATGAAGTAATGTATGGCGAACGTTATATGAGTTCACCTAATACAAATGCTGAAGGATATGAGAAGACATCTCTTATTAATAAGGCTAAGGATCTACGCAGCAAACTACTTATCTGTCAAGGAGCAATTGACGATGTAGTACTTTGGCAACACAGCCTTAGTTTTATCCGCGAATGCGTTAAAAACAATAAGCAAGTAGATTATTTCCCTTATCCACGTGCTGAGCACAATGTAATAGGAAAAGATCGTATACACTTAATGCAAAAAGTGACTAACTATTTTGAGGATTATTTATAAGTAAGTATACTCAATGTAAAATATAAAGACCTTGGTACTGACTAGTACCAAGGTTTTTTGTATTATAGGAGAAAAGAAATTTGTTTACCAATAATTTTATAACTGGTAAACCTTTTATATTGACAAGCCGTTTTGAAGTAAAATTAATTTGTTTTGCAATGCTAGTTGAATGGTATAAAGAGATATTAAATACTACTGCGGAAATTATTAGTGCGGTAAGTTTAGTTATTGTGGTTTATGGTACGTTAATAGGTTTTATAGCCTTTGCGCGCAATGAAGTGAACCGTTTAAATGGGAGTTTTAATTTGGTAAACATACGTCGCATTCGAGTGGAGTGTGGAAGCTATTTATTACTTGGATTGGAATTCTTAATAGCTTCAGATATTCTCGAAACGGTACTTAAACCCGGATTTGATGAATTGGCAATACTGGGAGGTATTGTTGTTGTACGTATAGTTCTCTCCTATTTTCTAAATAAGGAAATGAAAGAATTAAAGGAGGAAGATGGTTCTACAGAGAACAAATAACTTAGAAAAGTCAGTAACTAATTTCATTTCTCCTCGCCCTATTCTGTAATATTATTATACAGTATATGCTAATTATGTTGTATTATCTTCATACATGTGTACTTCTATACACACTTATTATTTAATAACATGGTTTGAGCTGCAAAACTTGAATAAATAGCGTTTTATTGTGTTTACAATTTTATATATTTGTAAAACACATTTAGAATTACAATATGAAGAATTTTTATTTAGCATTTCTATGCCTTGTTACTATTATGTTGGGTAGTTGTAACAAGCGTGGACAATCCTTTGAGGTAAAGGATGGGAAATTTTTGCTGGATGGTAAATCCGTACAACTTATTTGTGGGGAGATGCACTATCCACGTATTCCTCAGGAATATTGGCGCGACCGTTTGAAACGTGCAAGAGCAATGGGTTTGAATACCGTATCTGCTTATGTTTTTTGGAATTTCCATGAACGACAACCGGGAGAATTTGATTTTGAGGGACAGGCTGACTTGGCTCATTTTATCAAAATTGCTCAGGAGGAAGGCTTATGGGTACTTTTGCGTCCGGGACCCTACGTTTGTGCAGAGTGGGATTTTGGCGGATATCCTTATTGGTTGCAAAAGGATACTTCAATGGTTTGGCGTAGTGATGATCCGGCATTCTTGGCTGCATGCGAACGCTATATAGACAGACTTGGTAAAGAACTTGCTTCACAAACTGTTACGAATGGTGGTAATATCATCATGGTGCAAGTGGAGAACGAATATGGGTCCTACAGCAATGATAAAGTATATTTGGGAAAATTGCGTGATATGATTATTAATGCGGGCTTTAATGTTCCATTAATTACATGCGACGGAGCAGGGCAGATGGGTGCCGGATTCGTTGAAAACGTTTTGCCTACCGTAAATGGTGCAGTTGGAGATGATATATTTAGAACAGTTGATAAATACCATCCGGGAGGTCCTTACTTTGTAGCAGAGTTCTACCCTGCATGGTTTGATGTATGGGGAACACCACACTCATTAAGAGATTATAAACGTCCTACAGAACAGTTGGATTGGATGATCAAGAATAATGTGTCTGTGAGTATCTATATGTTTCATGGTGGAACAAACTTTTGGTACACTAATGGAGCTAATACATCTTATGGATATGCGCCGCAGCCAACAAGTTATGACTATGATGCGCCACTTGGTGAATATGGTAATGCTTATCCTAAATATTACGCTTTCCGCGAGGTATTACAAAAATACTTACCCGAAGGAGAAACATTACCTGAAGTTCCGGCAGAAAACCCTACAATAAGTTTTCCTGAAATTACGTTAACTACATCTGCACCATTGGCAGCGTCGTTTGGCGAGCAGGTAACCTCTGAGAATGTATTGACAATGGAAGATGTTAATCAGGATTTCGGATACATTCATTATCAAACAACTATAAATGAACCTATAAAAGGGAAGTTGTTAGTTAAGGATGTACGCGATTATGCGGTTGTTTTAGTTAATGGAAAACAAATTGGAAGTTTGGACAGACGCCATAGACAGAACCGTATTGATATAGATGTAACGGAAGTACCTGCAACACTGGAGATAGTAGTTGAAAATGTGGGGCGTGTGAACTATGGTTCGGGGTTATTAGAAAATAAAAAAGGAATAACTGAGGGCGTATACATTAATGGAAAAGCGTTATCTAACTGGACAATATCGCCAATGCCTCTATATAAAGCAAAAGTCTCGGATTATAAATGGGAAGCAACAGACCGAACTGGTGCTCCTGCATTCTTTAAAGGGACATTCACGGTTAATGAAGTTGGAGATTGTTTTGTAGACATGTCAGGTTGGGGAAAAGGTTCTGTATGGGTTAATGGTAAATCCTTGGGTAAATTCTGGAACATTGGTCCGCAACAAACTCTTTATTTACCTGCTCCATGGATGAAGAAAGGGGAGAATGAAATTGTTGTATTCGAGATGGAAGATACCGGATGCCGTGTGCTTAAGGGATTAAATACTCCTATCCTGAACCAATTGGGCAAGGATAAAAATGTTAGGGAACGTGCAGAACGCGATTATAGCAAAGCACCAATTCTAGATAAAGGCGATGTTATTCTGTCGGCAAAAATGGAACAAAAAAATGGTTGGCAAGAGTTTACTTTCCAAAACAATGCCACTTTAAGACATTTGTGTCTAGAAGTTTTAAGTTCTTATGACAACAAACATACTGCTCTTTCTGAGATTGAGTTAATAGACAATAACGGAAAACTATTACCAAAGGATTCTTGGCAGGTTGTATTTACAAACACTGAGGAGCCTGGAGAAGGATTTGCCGATCAGCTTATTGATGGTGATCAAGGAAGCTATTGGCACTCCAAATGGCAAGGTAAAACACTTGGGTTTCCACACAGATTGATTGTTGATCTAGGAGAGATACAAACAATTAAAGGTTTCAGAGTGCGTCAACGCAATGCCTCAATGGCAGGCTGTGTAAATGAGTTTAAGTTATACGGTCGTCCTCAATTCTTTTTGTTTAAACAATAAAATAGGAAACCTCATAATAAATGGCGCGCGGATTTATTTTATCCGCGCGCCATTTATTATGAGATTAATCTTGTTCTTTTAGCCATGTAGCAAGTAATTCTTTGCAAAGTGGCAAATAGGTATAATTTGAATTAAAAGTCCATCCATGTCCACCCGTTGGAAATATATAGATGGCCGCAGGAACGTTTTTGTGTAAAAGCGCTTGTACATATTGTAATGTAGCTAGTGGCTGCACCACCGGATCGTCATAAGCCAGCGTAATAAATGTTGGAGGGGTTTCCTCGCTTACATGAAGTTCATTACTATGCTCATTAATTAACTCCTTGGTAGGCTGTTCGCCCATGAAATGATCTCGAGCCTTGCCTTGGTTATAAATATCAGATAAACTTTCTACAGGATAAAAAAGCACTTGGAATGAGGGACGAAGTTTCTTTGGAGCCACATTACATAACCATGAGGCGGTATTTCCGCCAATGGAGAAGCCGGCCACACCAATTTGTTCGATGTCCCATTCGCTACAATATTCATAAGCCATTTCCATTGCCTGCAATGCGTCTTCCGTAATAATCTCAGCATTTTCATTAGGCATCCTGTATTTTACAACAATGGCTGCATAGCCTTGTTCAACCATCCATTCTGCAAATGGTATGCCCATTCCTGCCATATTTAATGCTCCGAAACCTCCTCCTGGAAATATTACAATTGCTTTTTTTGGCATTTCACCTTCTGCCGGCTTATATATGTATAACTGTGCATTGGTGATGTTGGTAATTTTTCCGTTTGTTTCCTCTTCGCTTTCAGTTATTCTGTTGCAATGAGGTGCTCCCTTGGGCCATAAATCTATTATCACATGTTTTGTTTCCATAGCGTATACTGATATAATCTTTTAATTATACCGAATCTGCGCTATTAGGTTAGTGTAACAGATTATAAATAGATTGAAAGAGCTATAATATGTCATAGTCCGTTGCTTCTACGTAGATCTCTCTATGAGTAACAGGATGAATGAATCTCAATGAAAAAGCATGTAAGTATAATCGATTTGCGGTGGTGCCATATAAATCATCGCCCACGATTGGTGCATTTAATCCTAACTCATGTGCAGCATGTACGCGCAGTTGATGAGTACGTCCCGTAAGAGGATAGAATGAAACGGCTACTCGATTATTACGATTGCGAATAACTTCATAACGGGTAGTTGCTGTTTTACCGAAATCAAAATCGACCAATTGACGCGGTCTGTTTATTATGTCCGGCCGTAGAGGCAAATTGATTGTTCCATTTTCAGCAAAATTATGCCCCTCGAGTAATGCATGATAACATTTCTGTATTGTCCTATCGCGAAACATTATTTGGAGCTTGCGGTGCACCTCCTTCTCTTTGGCAATAACAAGCAATCCGGATGTGGCCATGTCAAGCCGATGCACAAGCAACGGACCGGTAGCATTAGGATAGCGATCCCGAATAATTGAGTAGACGGACTCACAATTTGATTTTCCCGGTACAGATAACATACCTGCAGGTTTATTGATAATTAGAATCCATTCGTCCTCGTATATCGTTAGTAATTTTTCAATTTTGCTATCTTCACAGAGTAAAGGGTTAGGAGCAACATTTAGTCCCTTCAACATGTGTGTCAATATAGGTTCGCATTTTCCACTACACGCAGGATAGTATTGTTTATGGTGGCGAATCTCAGTTTTTGGCGAATTACCCCACCAAAACTCTGCCATAGCCAAAGGATGCAGGTTATTGTTGAAGGCATACTGTAACAATTTGGGCCCTGCACATTCTCCGGCGCCGGCTGGAGGGAAGGGGCGACCATATTCCGTAAAGATTTGATTTAAATCCTTGCGTTCGCCATTAGCATTAAGCATACTAAATTGTCTAAATAACCATTGTTGCAAAAGCCCTGATCGTTCCTTCCGTTCCTTTTTTAGCAATTCAATTTTGTTTGAAAGGATCAAGAATTGCTCTTTTAGTTCATTCATTTCGCTAGTCAATCTCTTTTCCAAACGTTTTAGTTCTGCTTTTTGGAACTGACTCTCCTTAATGAATTTATTTAACTCTTCAGGTGTAAGTTGAGTAGTTTGTCTTGTTTGCTCTCGTTCGTCTTTTGCTTTTTTTATTGCTTCCTTAGCTTGTGAGATGATAAGCTTATTATTTATCTCGTCTGCATTTATTCTGGCTTTGAGTTGTATATATGTTTCATTAGATGTAAGCGTAGTAATTTCCTTGTTAATAGCCGATATTTTGGCTTCCTCCTCAACAAAATACCCTTGCGGATTAAGTAAATCAAATACTGCGGGAACAAACCATTTATGTGAGTTGCTATGACATAAATTGCCCGAATAGGCTGCCAAGAAACCTATCTCATTTTCGGATGTTCGGACTATTAGCACGCCAAACATCTTTCCTTTGTTTAACTCCTCCAACCATTGTGGCTGTCCGGCAATGTACTCCTGTACCTCCTGAGCTGCAAGCTCACAGAGTGCATGAGGAGTGTAATGAAAAGGAAAAGTAAATTGATGTGGGAGAGGAATATGGTTAATTGGATGTTTAAAATAATGTATCATCTTTTATTTTCAATGGCGTTTTTAATCATGTATAGTTCATCTAACGCGATACAATTTTTAAATGTATTGCGTTTAACTCCGTCAATACACTCCTCCAAAGGCATCCAACAAATGCTTTTTACCTCTTCTTGTTGTAAAGATAAGTTATTAATATTACCATTATACCACATGTAAAAAACTCTACTTACTTGTTTGTCTATGTATACGCTATGGGTTGTGTCTACACGAATGTCTATGTGTCGAATTCCACAATCCATTAGTTGTTCGCTTGTAGCAGTTATACCCAATTCCTCCTGTAATTCGCGTAATGCGGAAGGGATGTAATCCTCTCCTGCAGGAATATGTCCGGCACTCGAAACGTCAAAACAATTGGGGAATAATTGTTTTAATGTAGCACGCTCCTGTAGGAGTACCTCTATGGTACTATTATTGTTACGTATCAACCAAACGTGAGCGGTGCGGTGGAGGATACCCTCTTTGTGGGCTGTGGCTCTATCAACCACTTCACCTGTTGGTATGCCCTCTAAATTGACAATATCTAAAATTTCCATTTTGGTATGTAAAAAATATCACGGTAAAGATAGAACAATAAACGCAATTGTTATTATAATTTCATGCTCCATAGTCTCTATCGATAGGTAAATTAGTTATCTTAACGAGTATCTATCTTTAGTAGGAAATAATAGAATGAAATCTGAATTTTAAAAGATCCTTTAATTATTTGGAAAGTAAGGAACATGTATATTGGCAACGTTATGAATGAAAATAACATGTTTAGATGCATTTCAATTGATGTTAATGTTAAATTAACTTAACCTTATTTTGATTATTGTGTAAATATTTTTTAATATCTGACTTATTTTTGCATATTTGCTTGCGTAAGCAATAAGTGCTAAGTAAGAAATTTACTTTTGTGTATTGAGAACAATAAAATAATATGATAAGCTAATGAAAAGAAGAAATCTTAATCTGACGCCAAAGAAAACGGTTTTGGTTGCAGCAATGGTTTGCCCTATGCTTTTCCCGACTATGCCAACGTATGCGGCACAGGGAAACAAGCCGCTAGCCGTTATGACTCAGCAGAGTCAGGCTATTTTAGGTGCAAAATTAATTAATCCTACTACCGTAGAGGTTATTCTGTCTGAAAACAGACGTTTAACATTTGATTTCTACGGAGACAATATTGTACGTTTATTTCAAGACAATAACGGAGGAATTATCCGTGATCCGGAAGCAAAACCGGAAGCTGAGATATTGGTAAAGAATCCGCGTAAGGATTTAACCGGTTTAAATGTTAGTGATGCAGGTAAAACTGTGACTATTGCTACACCGAAAATTCGCGTAGAATTAGATAAAAATACGGGTTTAATGAAGGTAATTAATCTTGAAAACAACACAGTCGTTGTAGAAGAGATTGAGCCTGCTAAATTCGAAAAGAAAAAAGTAACGTTAACATTCAGAGAGCAACCTAATGAGTATTTCTATGGTGGTGGCGTACAGAATGGGCGTTTTTCACATAAAGGGAAAGCAATTGCTATTGAAAATCAAAATAGCTGGACAGACGGTGGTGTAGCGTCACCTACTCCTTACTATTGGTCAACAAATGGCTATGGAGTAATGTGGCATACCTTCAAAAAGGGAAAATATGACTTTGGTGCTGTAGAACCTGGAGTGGTTTCATTACATCACGAGGACGATTATTTAGACTTGTTTTTAATGGTAAATGATGGTGCTGTGCCTTTGTTAAATGACTTCTATCAATTGACAGGTAATCCTGTATTATTACCTAAATTTGGATTCTATCAAGGTCACCTTAATGCTTATAACCGTGACTATTGGGTAGAGGATGAAAAAGGTATTCCTTACGAGGATGGAAAACGCTATAAAGAAAGCCAAAAAGAAAATGGCGGAGTAAGAGAAAGTCTAAATGGCGAAAAAGGTAACTATCAATTCTCTGCTCGAGCTGTTATAGACAGATATAAAGCACATGATATGCCATTGGGATGGTTATTACCTAATGATGGTTATGGTGCCGGATACGGACAGACGGAAACACTTGATGGTAATATTGCCAATCTGAAGTCATTAACTGATTATGCACAGAAAAATGGTGTTGAAATTGGTTTATGGACACAAAGTGATTTGCACCCAAAACCAGAGATTAGTGCATTGTTACAAAGAGACCTTGTAAAAGAGGTACGCGATGCTGGTGTACGTGTATTAAAAACTGACGTAGCATGGGTAGGGGCCGGATATTCATTTGGACTTAACGGGATTGCCGATGCTGCTCAAATTATGACTTACTACGGTGAAAATTGCCGTCCATTTATTATTTCGCTTGACGGTTGGGCAGGTACTCAACGCTATGCTGGAATTTGGAGTGGAGACCAGTCGGGTGGAGTATGGGAATATATCCGTTTCCACATTCCAACATATATTGGATCAGGACTTTCTGGACAACCAAATATTAGTTCAGATATGGACGGAATCTTTGGTGGGAAGAATATGGTAGTAAATACTCGTGACTTCCAATGGAAAACATTTACACCAATGGAATTGAATATGGACGGTTGGGGTGCAAACGAGAAATACCCACATGCATTGGGAGAGCCTGCAACGTCTATCAATCGTTGGTACTTGAAAATGAAGAGTGAGATTATGCCATATACTTACTCACTTGCAAAAGAATCAGTAGATGGATTACCAATGGTACGAGCAATGTTCCTAGAGTATCCAAATACATATACATTAGGAAAATCTACACAGTATCAATTCTTATTTGGTCCTAATTTCTTAGTAGCTCCTATTTATCAAGAGACACAAGTGGACGATAAAGGAAATGATATCCGTGATGGTATTTATTTACCAGAAGGCGAATGGGTAGATTATTTCAATGGTGATGTATTTGCTGGAAACCGTATAATAAATAACTATGTAACTCCATTATGGAAATTACCTGTATTTGTAAAACGTGGAGCAATTATCCCAATGGCAAATCCAAACAATAACGTAGCGGAAATTGACCAAGCCTTTCGTATTTATGAAGTTTATCCTTATGGACAAAGTTCATTTACAGAATATGATGATGATGGTTTAACTGAAGCTTACCGTTTAGGACAAGGTGTTACTACATTAATTGAAAGTAATCTTGATGCTAAAAATAATGTAACTATTACTGTTAATCCAACTGAAGGTGCATATAAAGGTTTTGTTAAAGAAAAAGCTACAGAATTCCGTGTAAATGCAACAGCTAAACCTAAAGCAGTGATTGCAAAGGTGGGTGGAAAGAAAGTAAAACTTCAGGAAGTGACATCGGCTGATGAGTTTGCGAAAGGCGAAAATGTATTCTTCTACGATGCAACACCTAATATGAATCGTTATGCTACACCAGGAAGCGAGTTTGAGAAAGAAGTAATAACTAAAAATCCTCAAATCCTTGTTAAGGTGGCTAAAGCAGATGTAACAGCTGCTCCTGTGGTATTGAATATACAAGGATATCAGTTTGATACGGCGGATAAGCAAGTTGCGAAAACAGGTTCATTAAATGCACCTACAGCGCAAATTACAGAGGAAAACACTGAAGCTTACACATTAAAACCAACTTGGACTAAAGTAGCTAATGCCGATTTCTATGAAATTGAGTTCGATAGCATGCTTTATTCAACAATTACAGGAACTGAGCTTTTATTCATTGACTTAAAAGCAGAAACTCCTTATACATTTAAAATCCGTTCGGTAAATAAAGATGGAGCTTCGGATTGGGCAACATTTACTGCAACAACAAAATCTAATCCATTAGAGTTTGCAATTCAAGGAATAAAAGCAGAAACGACTTGTGAAAATCAAGGAGGTTCAGGTATTGGTAAATTGTTTGACTTTGATGAGGCTAGTGGATGGCATACTAAATGGGGTGTAAACTCGTTACCATTTGACATGGTTATGGATTTAGGAACAGTGAACCAATTAGATAAATTCCACTATTTACCACGCGAAAACGGAGGTAACGGAGTTTTAGTTGAAGGTACTGTATTCCATAGTATGGACCGTGAAACATGGACTGAGGTTGCGCCATTTACTTGGGCTAGCGACGGAGAGATGAAGGTGTTTACATTTGAAGGTAATCCTACAGCTCGTTTCGTAAAATTAGCTATTCGTAAAGCTGTTGGTGGTTTTGGATCAGGACAAGAAATGTATATCTTTAAAGTACCTGGAACTGAAAGCTATATCCCTGGAGATATTAATAATGACCGCTTACTTGACCGTAACGACCTTACTTCATACATGAACTACACTGGTTTACGTCGCGGAGATTCGGATTTTGAAGGATACATCAGTAATGGTGATATTAATAAAAACGATTTGATTGATGCTTACGATATTTCAGTACTTGCTACACGTTTAGATGGTGGAGTTAATGCAAAAGCTGGAGAGAAACCAGAAGGTAAATTTACTCTTCACACAGCTAAGACAAACTATCAAGCTGGCGAAGTTATTGAGATAAAAGTGAAAGGAACAGGCTTTAAAGGTGTTAACGCATTGAGCTTTGCACTTCCATACAACCAACAAAACTATGAGTACGTAGGTACAGAGGTTCTTGGTATGAAACAAATGGAGAACTTAACTTATGACCGTTTACATACAAGCAGAGAGAAATCACTTTACCCTACATTTGTAAATGTAGGAGAGCAAGAAACGCTTGAAGGAAACAGTGATTTGTTTGTGATTAAGTTTAAGGCTAAGAAAAACGTTAAGTTTGATTTGAAAGCCATTGATGGAATGATAATCAGTAAAGGACTTGGTGTTGTAAATCAATAATACATAGCCACAGTATATAAATGCCCTCAGAGATTTATTCTCTGAGGGCATTTTTTTGTTTTTAATTTTTATTATTAAAATACTTGTATTAATGTATATATCTATTTAATTTTGAGAGGTACGGAAATAATAACACTAAAAAATGAAATCACTATGACAAAAAGAGCGGTAATAATTACGGCAATTATCATGTGTTTCATAAATCAATTCGCTTTTGCTGGCGCTGTGGAAGATTTATTGGAACGCATTGATAAAGGTGCTTCGAAGAAATTTAAAATTGAATTACAAAAGAAAAATACGGAGAAGGAATTCTTTGAGCTGGACCAATCCGGTAATAAGGTTGTGGTAAGAGGTAATACCTTGTCTGCAATTACATCGGGAATCCATTGGTATTTAAAATATCATGCAGGAATAATGCTAGGTTGGAATGGCATGCAAGCTGAGTTGCCTTCAGTTCTACCTCCTGTTAAACAAAAAGAGCGTCATGAAACGTCGTATTCAGAACGTTACAACTTTAACTATTGTACTTTTTCATACACTATGGCTTTTTGGGATTGGGAACGTTGGGAGAAAGAGATTGATTGGATGGCACTACATGGTATAACCACTCCTTTGGCCTTGACTGGTACAGAAACAGTATGGAAAAATGTATTGGAAAAACTGGGTTATTCGCGTGCGGAGGTCGATGATTTTATTGCGGGACCTGGATTCCAAGCTTGGTGGTTAATGAACAACTTGGAGGGCTGGGGTGGACCTAATCCGGATAGTTGGTATCAACAACAGGCCGAATTACAACAGAAAATTGTGAAGCGTATGCGCCAGCTAGGTATTGAACCTGTTTTTGCCGGGTATGCCGGCATGGTTCCAAACAATGCCAAGGAAAAGCTTAACCTTGACGTAACCGATCCTGGAAAATGGTGCGGATACCGTCGTCCTGCTTTTTTACAGCCCTCTGATGAGCGTTTTGCCGAGATAGCAGATCTTTACTACTCAGAAATGACAAAACTCTTTGGTAAAGCAAAGTATTATGCAATTGATCCTTTCCATGAAGGAGGGAGTACTGCTGGGGTAAATCTTGATGAGGCAGGTAAAGCTTTTATGGCTGCAATGAAACGTTGCAATCCGCAGGCCAAATGGGTGATCCAAGCTTGGCAAGCTAATCCTCGTGCGCAGATGATTGATAATCTTTCTAAGGGCGATTTGATTGTTTTAGATCTTGCAAGTGAAGCTCGTCCTCAGTGGGGCGACCCAAAATCAACTTGGTACAGAAAAGAGGGATACGGTAAGCATGATTGGTTGTACTGTATGTTACTTAATTTTGGAGGAAATGTTGGATTGCATGGAAAGATGCAGCACGTAATTAATAGTTTCTATTCAGCTGCTAGCCATGAAAAAGCTTCAACCACGCTTAAAGGCATAGGATTAACCTATGAAGGAAGTGAGAATAATACGGTAATGTATGAGCTCCTTACTGAATTACCATGGCGCAATAAATCGTTCACAAAAGAAGAATGGTTAAAACAATATGTATTTGCCAGATATGGTAAACATGATGCAAAACTTGAGCAAGCATGGAATATGTTAGCAAACTCAATATACAATTGTTCGCCTCAAAGTGTGCAGCAAGGAACCAATGAGTCTGTATTCTGTATGCGTCCGCATGAAAACGGTTTTAATGCATCTTCTTGGGCCTGGTGTGAGCAGTATTACAGTGCCTATGACGTAATAGAAGCAGCACGATTGATGCTTTCAGTTGCAGATAATTATAAAGGAAATAATAATTTCGAGTATGACCTCGTAGATGTTGTACGCCAAGCAATAGCCGAAGAGGGACGTTTACGTTACCAGCAAATGGGGTCTGCGTTAAAAACACGCGATGTAAAACGATACGAAGAGGCAGCTAATGATTTTTTGACAGCTTTATTAGCGCAGGATAAATTACTTTCTACTCGACCTGAATTTATGGTTGGCTCATGGATTGAACAAGCTAAAAAAATTGCGAAGAATGATGCTGCTGCGAAGCTGCTTGAGTGGAACGCACGCGTGCAAATAACAACTTGGGGAGACAGACATGCAGCGAACAATGGCGGACTCCATGACTATGCGCACCGTGAATGGAGTGGATTGTTAAAAGACTTCTATTATACACGTTGGAAAACCTATATTGACTATAATATAGCCAATATAAATAAGTTAGATATTTTAAAAGCTAACTCTCAAAAGGAGAATAAGCCAGTAACTCCAGCTGATGAACAAAATATATTTAAAACGGGTTCTATTGACTATTATGCGATTGAAGAGCCTTGGACACTGCAACGAAATCTATATCCGTCTACAGCGCAGGCAGATGTTGTTGAAACCACAAAGAAGCTATTTTATGAGCTGTTTGATTAGTGGTGAATAATTTAGGTTATTAATGTTTGGGATAGTAAAATAAACTATGGCAAGCGTAAAGTAATCTCTATTTTTGATAAAATGAATAATGGGAATGCCTGACAGGCATTCCCATTATTCATTTTCAATAAAACTCCTATCAATAGAAATCATTGTCTAAGTTGTATTTTAGTTTTGTATACTTCGAATTCAGCCTTTGTCTAATAGATCTTATGTCTTCAATACTACGTCTAACCTTTTTAATCTCGCTATCATTTCTAATAACAGCATAGTAATCTCTCGATAGTAATTCTATTTCAGTAAAGGGTTTATTCTCATCCTTAGACTTTTGTAGAAGATACTCCATAATAAGAGCATTCTGTTGAGCTAACATTTGATTGCGAATATCATTTAATTCCTTAAGTTGAGGGTCTTTTTCAACCATAGTTTGAAAGATACTTCTACACTCTTTGTTGGCTTCACTTCGTTCTTCGGCACTAATTCTTAGGTTGCGTTGCCTGTTGTCAGCTTGTTGAAAACTAGTATCCTGACGACAGTAGTTTGTTACACTATTGTCAGCATCAATAAATTGATTACGCTGTTCTTTTATGGCGGGTACTGTAGTGAATAGCTTATTGAAGTTGATAGATTTGATAGCGAAAACAGATATGGAAATGTCCTGTTCCTTTGCAAGGTTGATTAATAGTTGCATTTCCAAATGATTTAAACACAACTCCAAAGAATCGATATCCTTGTCAATCGTTTCTATTTGGATTTTCATTGTATTTAATTGTTCTTTTCTCAAAGCATTCTCCGTTTGTGCATTTATTGGAATGGAGAATAGGCTGATCAATAAGATTATAACAATTTTTCTCATAGGCGTACGTTTTTTATGGTCTATTTTATGATTTACTTTTATGTAAAAATATAAAAATAAACTAAAACATATCCTTCTTTAAGCAACATACTTATTTTATTTATTACTGCATCTTCGTAATAATAGCTAAAGTACAACATTAAAAAACTTACTCAGGAAGTTTAAAATTCACTGGTAAAGTATAGCTTATAGTTGTGGGTTTACCATTAACTTTTCCAGGCCTCCATTTAGGCATTGTAGAAATAATACGAATGGCCTCAGCATCAAGAAGTTTATGAACACCTCTAACAACCTTAGCATCAGAGATAGTACCGTCTGAATTGATTGTAAATGATACAAAAACTTTTCCTGATAGTTTCAATTTCTTTGCTCTCTTTGGATATCTTATGTTTTCTGCGATATACTTTTGTATAATAACAGGTTTTCCTAAAAACACAGGTCCATCGTCTGGATTAATGAATATTCTAGGAATATCATCGCACAATTTACTCTTTTCCTTGTCCATTTTGTGATTCTCAGAATTATTCTTCAATTGTATGGAATCATTAGTTATCTTAAATCTGTCTTCATCTATTCTATGATGCATACTATAACCTTGTAATATTAAAGTCATCATAAATAATCCAAATAGTAAAGATTTGATGATAGAAGTAGTGACAGTTGCTTTTCTTGTTTTCATAGTAATTAATTTAAATTCGTTTATGAAGAGTTGCAAGATATGTATCCTGTTTAAACACAAATATATATCATATAATTCTCCTAAACAAGTAGCATCTTATACTATTGTATTCAATGGATATTTTTACCTTACATGTTGTAAAAGAACAGAGAAGTTTGTAGATAATAGTAGCCCATTTACATCATGAGTCGGTTATAAACGTAAATGTTGAATACCTTGGTAATCATTGATTCAAATTGACTTTTTTATAAAACATTCATACATTATTGTCAAATTCTATTTATTATCCTATTTTTATGCCACTTTTTGCGTTATATACTCGTTAAAAGTACAAATAATTACAGTCTCACTACTAAAGTTCATTTTATGAGAATAGTTTACTCATCAGGAAATAGGAAAAGCTCCATATACCGCTCAATTCTTTCAATTATATTGGGTATAGTATTAATAATTTGGCCCAATGAAACAGCCGATTACATGATAATATTTATTGGAGCTGTAATCTTTATAATAGGATTAATTTCCTTTAGCATATCTATTCGTATGCGTGATAAAATTAAACGGGAGATGGCAAAAACAGGCGATTCTACCAACTGGAGAAACAGTCCTTATGCCAATAGCTTGGCTTCCGTTAACGGAATTGGAACAATGATTTTAGGTTTAATATTAATTATTTTTGCTCCTGTGTTTGTAAAAATAGTGATGTTTTTACTTGGAATAATATTGATAATTGCAGCCTTGGGACAATTTGTTATGCTTGGGGCAGCCAAACAATTGGGGCATGTAGCTCCTGTAAATTATCTTTTTCCGGTATTGATTATGCTATCGGGAGTGGTTATAATAATTAATCCATTTAAAACAGTAGAAGGTTTGTTTATTTTATTTGGTGCTACCCTTATTTTCTATGGAATTACCGATTCAATAAATCAAATACGTATGCATCGTTTTCAAAAACATAATGCAGAACCAGGTAATATCAATAATAAAGAGCATAACGGTAAGGACGACATCGAGGATGCCGATTACGAAGAGATTGATTAATTCTTAAGCGATACATCCCAAAGCAGGAATAACTTTATATAAAGTTATTCCTGCTTTTTTTTACAGCCCCACAAACATTAATTCAAGTTCACAATAATTATAGGCAGAGAAACAATTTTCTACACTACTTTTTCGTACTATTTATGCTAATCAGAAGGTTAGCGTTTTTAATAATACTAACTTAATATATGAAAGTATGAAAGGTTTAAGGGCATTGGCAGGATGGAATGGCACGAAACAATTTTCGAACTCTTTTGCGGGAAGTTGTGGAAGTAGTTGTAGTACTAAAGAGCCACGAAATATGAATACGGGATGTAGCAGTTGCGGAAGTAGTTGTGGATCGTCAGAGCCTAAGGAGTTGATACCGATTCCCGTTTCATCATGTTCTGGTAGTTGTGGAACGTCAAGACCACGAGAGTAACTAAACAATGAAGATAATGGTTGTCCATGGAGTGTATGCGCTCTATTGACATAAGTAATAAAGTATGGCCTATTTTGCATTTCAATGGCATATAACGGAGGCGTGTGATCAGCGATGTAAGCATTGCTATATTTACGCTCTAGGAAGTCATGCCAAGTTTAAAGAGATGACACTTCCCAGTATGAAGAAAGTTATAGACGCGTGTAAAACAATGTGTAAAAAAAGTGGGAGAGATCCTTACTTTTATATAACGGGAGGAGATCCGATACTGCACCCGCAATTCTGGGAGTTGGCAGAATTAATGAAAAATAATAAATTGCCCTATGCAATATTGGGGAATCCATTTCATCTTACAGATGAGGTTTGTGAACGGTTACGTAACACCGGTTGTGTAAAATATCAACTTTCGCTAGACGGATTACAGGAAACGCATGATTCGATACGAAGGCCGGGCTCTTATAAAGAAACTCTTGCCGCCATAGCTCCATTAAAGCGTGCCGGAATAACGGTTGCCATAATGGCTACAGTGTCGAAGCTAAACCACAAGGAGATTCCACGCTTAACGGATGTTGCTGTGGAGTGGGGTGCAGATATATTTGCATTTGCTCGTTACTGCCCGTCTAAAGAGGATAGAGACAGCTGTTGTACGCCCTCGGAATATAAAGAGATGATGCAAGCATGTTGGGATAGATTTCAATATCACAAAGAAAGTAATACTTACTTCTCTTTTAAGGATCATTTATGGACACTTTTCATGTATGAGAAAGGGTTATTTAAAATAGACGCAACATTAGATGCAGAAACCATATATGCAGGGTGTAATTGTGCCAATAGCCATTTAACAATCTTGCCAGATGGTGATATATACGCTTGCAGGCGAATGGAGAGCAACGTAGGGAATGTTTTTACCGATGATATGTGGAATGTTTTTACCGGCAATAAAATGGAAGCTTATCGTAATTATGATAAGTTTGAGAAGTGTTCCAAATGCGAGTTGTTACGCTTTTGTAGAGGTTGTCCTGCGGTTGCTTATGGCTATCATGGCAATAGTTATGCGCCCGATCCACAATGTTGGAAACAAGTATAACTACATTGCAAAAACACATTCGCTGCAATACTTGTTGTATTGCAGCGAATGTGTTTTATGCTTTTAAGTCTATAATTTCTTCGGGGAAAAGAGTAAGCTTCTCAACTCCATTCTGTCCAACGATAAAGGTATTTTCCACCCCAACGGCTCCAATGCCGGCAATAACAAATTTAGGTTCAAAAGCAAACACCTGATGTTCTTCAAGTAGCTCCTTGGAGCGCGGAGTTAGTACAGGCAATTCATTTATTTGTAGCCCTACACCATGTCCAACAAATTTTGCTTGTTGTATAGTACCCATAAAACAATGCTCAAGCCCTTCCTTGCGTACATGAGCTAGTGCTTTATTGTAAATCTCGGCACATGGCGTTCCGGGTTTTGCATAACTGAGCATCTCATTCTGCATATCAATAGAAACTTGATGAGCCCGATAGGCTTGTTCTGATAGTTTGCCCACCGAGAAAACACGTGTCATGTCTGTCATATAAGCGCAATAATTACCGGACATATCAACCATTACTGATGTTCCATCTTTCATTACTGCTCCACTGGCACCAACCGGAATAAGGGGATGAGTCCCTGCTCCTCCTAGTGCAAAATCAAATGGCGATGGCGTTTCGGCGTTGTCTCCAACCAAAAGGGAGCCCATAAAAATGTCCATGTTGTTGCCAAAAGCATTGAATACCCCAATTGAACCATTTCGACGCATAACATACTCAATACGATGTTGAAACTCAATGTCGGTCATTCCTGCTTCATAGCATACCGTGACTTCGCTGTATGTACGTTCATGTAAACGTGCCGAATAGCGTAGTTGATCCAGCTCCCATGGAGTCTTTATTGTACGTGCCCGTCTAATTGCCCCGGTGGCATTTTCAATCCTAGCACTACTAAACGCTTTACTAATCCGTGTAACCTCGCTAAAGGACAACTCATCACACTCCAAATAAATTATTTCGGGTACATCAATGAGTCCGGGAATATCTTCAACTTTTCGTATTGTAATACTTTTAAAAGGTAAATTATCCATTGGTCTGCGCAAAAAAGCTAGCACTTCCCCTTGCGCCGGGATATAGAGAAAGCCGTTAAAAGCCCTCCCGCTGCAGTAATATAAATTAATGGAGCACGTAATAAGCATGCCGCTCGCGTCAGCCATGTTTTTACGTATTTGTTCAATGTGTAAATCAATTTCCTCTATCGGTATAATTGGGTTCATGGTTTTATTATTTAAATAATAGAGGCTAAAGATACTCTTTTTTATAAAAAAGAGTCGACTTCTCGAAAGAAGCCGACTCCCTAAAAACGTATTTCTATTTTAGCTTAAGGTTTTATCCGTTTGAGATACAGTGTTCGTGGAAGGAGTGCCTTGGCACCTACGTTTCCATTCCTTATTAATCATATCTAGTTCTCTAAGCGTTTGTCCTTTCACCATTGTATTTTCTTCGGCACGGCGAATAAGGTATGGCAATACTTCCGTTACGGGACCGTATGGAATGTACTTACATACATTATATCCTTCATTGGCCAACGCATAGGTAATATTATCACTCATTCCATATAGTTGAGCAAAAAATATACGTTTATCATCGGGCGCAATGTGAAGCTTATCTATAAGTGCGGCTAAACGAGAGTTACTCAATTCATTATGTGTACCACAAAAGAATTCAATATCTTTTACATTCTCAGCGCAGTAAGCTATTCCGCGGTCAAAGTTATCATCCGTATCCTGTTTTGTTGCACAAATCGGATCAGCGTATCCCATATTTTTTGCTCGTTCACGTTCTTGGTCCATATAAGCACCGCGAACAAACTTCATACCAAGAATATAACCTTCTTCAATTGCTTTTTTATGTTCCTCCACAAGATGGTCATAACGGTCATGACGATACATTTGCAGTGTATTGAAAACAATGGCACGTTCATGATTGTAGCGTTTCATTAAGTCATACGTCACCTTGTCAATAATAGGCTGTGTTGCGTAATGTTCTGCATCTATCAGTAAGCGTACGCCCAATTCATGGGCACGTCTTGCCAATCGGTCCATTCGGTCAAGAAAGCGTTCATAGTGTTTTTCCTCTTTCTCGGTCAATTCATGTCCTCCCGATTTTCGCTCCAATATCTCAACCGTTGTTAGTGCAGTTGGTTTAAAAACGGCATAAGCAATACGGTTGCTTGTAGCTGCATTCTCAATGGAACGCATTGTCTCGTCAAAAGTATATTGCATATTCTGTTCGCTTTCCGCACCTTCTGCAGAGTAGTCTAGAATGGAGTACACATTGTATGCAGCCAAATTTGTCATGGTTGAGTGGCAACGCTCAAGCGTTTCTCCCCCTACAAATAACCTGTATAATGTTGGACGTACAATCCACCCAATTGGGAAATGTACCGATATAGCAATTTCACTTAGAATTTTTCCTGTTTTAACTAAAGCAGGTTTCTTCATAACACTAAACAAAAACCGAGCAAGTTTAAGCTCTCTATCCGATTTGGAACGGAAGGCAATTTCCGTATTTGAAAAGTCAATCATATTCTTTATGGTTTATGGGTTAGTTAAATAAAATGGTGTAGTAGTTAGTTATAAGTTATGTGTTAGTCCGCTTGAAAGCATGGGTAGCTGTATTCTACTGGTGGAACAAAGTTTTCTTTTATGGTTTGAGGAGATGTCCAGCGTAGTAAGTTCAAGAAAGAACCCGCCTTGTCGTTGGTTCCCGAAGCTCGTCCGCCACCAAATGGTTGCTGATTTACAACGGCTCCTGTAGGTTTGTCATTGATATAAAAATTACCGGCAGAATTGCGTAGACGTTGTGTGTAATGTACAATACAGTCTCTATGTGCCGAGAAAATAGCACCTGTAAGCGCATATGGAGAAGTTGTATCCACAAGAGTTAAGGTTTCCTCTATTTTTTCATCATCATATAAATATATTGTAATTACCGGTCCAAACAGCTCTTCACGCATTGTTACATAATCCGGTTTATGCGCCACTATAATAGTAGGGTCTATAAAATAACCAACCTCTTTGCTGTATGTCCCTCCAAATGCAATCTCTGCATCGGCCGATTTACGAGCCTCCTCAATATAACCGGTAAGCTTATCAAATGACGGTTCGTCAATAACAGCATTCATAAAATTGGTAAAGTCCTCAACTGGGCCAACTTTGATGGTGTCTAAATCCTCACCGATAAATGTTTTCAGCTCACCCCACATTGATTTAGGGATATAAGCCCGCGATGCTGCCGAACATTTTTGCCCTTGGTATTCAAAAGCGCCACGAACAATGGCTGTAGCAACTTGCTTAACCGGTGCTGATGGATCGACAAAAATATAATCCTTTCCTCCTGTTTCGCCAACAATACGAGGGTAGGAGCGATACTTGTCTATATTGCCGGCAATAGTTTGCCAAATGGTATTAAATACCTCAGACGATCCGGTAAAATGTATACCGGCAAACATTGGATGTGTAAATACAACCTTGCTTGCATCTCCGCCCGAACAGAATACTAAATTAATTACTCCATCAGGCAATCCTGCTTCTTTCAGAACTTCCATAACTACCGATGCTGAGTATACAGCCGTGCGCGATGGTTTCCATACAACAGTATTTCCCATCAAAGCAGGAGCTCCCGGTAGATTTCCCGAGATTGCTGTAAAATTAAATGGAGTAAGAGCAAATACAAATCCCTCTAACGGGCGCCAATCCGTACGATTCCATGTTAAAGGTGACGAAGAAGGCTGCATTGCATAGATGTCGGCCATATTTTTTACGTTAAAACGGTAAAAATCGGCTAACTCGCACGCTGAGTCAATTTCCGCCTGCATGCTATTTTTAGATTGTCCTAACATTGTAGCAGCATTAATACGGTCACGGTATGGACCAGATATTAAATCCGCAGCTTTTAAGAAGATGGCTGCACGGGCATCCCAACTCATAGCTTCCCATGCCGGTTTAGCTTGTAGAGCTGCGTCGATGGCCATTTGAATATGTTCCTTAGTACCTTGGCTGTAATGTCCCAGTAGGTGCTTAATATCGTGAGGTGGGCGTATCTCCACTTTATTGTCTGTTACAATTGCTTTACCGCCTATTATCATCGGTAAATCCACCACTTCCGCGCGCATTGCGCTTAACTTTTCCTGAAGAGAGCGTCGTTCCGCACTTCCCGGCGCATAACTCTTGATTGGTTCATTCTTAATTTCAGGAACCTTAAAAATTGCATTTCCCATTTGTGTTCTGGTTTAAAAAATTGGTTATTGGTTTTATGTTAAACTTTGCTCAATGTAGCAATTTTTAGGACAATTAAAAATGATAAATGTTGTTTTTTTGCAATTTGGCTCAGTTTTAGGTATTTTTTTTCTAAAATACGGTAATAATATCCTTTACCCCTGTTAAGGGTTTCGACTAGGTTACGACAAGGTTTCGACTAGGTTTCGACTACTATTGGGGTATCATACTAGTAGAAACCTAGTCGAAACCTAATCGTAACCTAGTCGAAACGCACAGGAGGGATCAGTTTTGACGAGATGCGTATTTAGAATACAACAAAGGGGGTGTTTGTATTCCCAAGGTACGTTAATCCGATATATTATAAGCTAATTAACAACTAATGTATTGATAAATAACGGGTGATGATATCTTTATAAGTTGCACTATGATAACTGTAGTTGTTAATTTCTTTGGAAGATTATGTTAATATTATAAAAATATTAATTATATTTACGCGCCTTAGAATACAATAATATTAAATTAACACGTACAGAGTTATGACAAATCAGGTAAAACGTATGCTTTCACTTGGAGTGACAGCATTGATGTTTTGCAGTCCAATGCTAACTGCGGCGCAGAAAAAACAAGCGTGGCAAGATGAGCTTGTGAAAGCAAAACAAACTATGAGCAGTAAACTTAAAGCGGAAAATATGCCGTTAAGGACGGCATTGGTGCGCGGAGGAGAGACTGCAAAACCATTAAGTGTAAATGTGGGAAATTTTGATGAGTTGGTACTAACAACGAATGAAGGACCCGATGGCAATGGCAGCGACCATTCCGTATGGGCTAATGCCCGCCTAACTACCAAAACCGGCCAAACCGTATGGCTTGATGAGCTAAAACCTACCTATGAACATGCAGGTTGGGGAAATGTGGTGAAAAATGCCGATATGTCCGGAAATAGAATTTCAATTGCCGGCAAAAAATATGATAAGGGAATCTTTATTCATGCTACGGGTGTTTTGGTATATAAACTAGACAAAAAATTTAAAACGTTTGAGACCGAAGTAGGGATTAACGACTCCGGAAAGGGTAGCGTAATTTTCGACATCCAAAATACAACAGCTAATGCTGTTATCAATACGCTTTCTCCTCAAGGAAAGGAGCAATTGTCCAAGATAACTTCATTGGCACGTGTTTCTCAGCAAGATTTCTTGTCATCGACAGATTTGAGCGTTGAAACAAAGGCTGCTCGTGCCTTAATAGGTAACCTTAAAGACAAAAAGCATTATGAAAATAGAGTAAACGAAATCCTTAAAAGTGGAAATGTTGCTCAACAAAATAGAGAGATGCTTGTATTGATTGATGAGCTTGCAACTATTGATAACGTACAGGAACAATTGGCATGGTTAAATCTGGATGCTCTTAAGGCGGCGCACAAAGACATGAGCCAAGTGGTTTCTTATCCAAAAGCTAAGAATGCAGAGAAACTGCAATTCATTGAACAAAATATAGGGAAAGTACAAAGCGGGCTTTATACAGGAAATAAAGAGATGATAGCGCTAGCCAATAAAATAATGGACTACAAACGTGCCATATTATTGGATAATCCGCAATTAGATATCGATAAAATCCTTGTGGGACGTTACCGTTTGGGACGTGATGCTCGTAAAGCAATGGCTCCGTCGTTGGGTACACAGTCTAACAACTGGTCATCTCAACCATCTGCAAGACGTAATGGATTTGATGCAGAAATAGCATTGTTATCAAATTTACGTGGCGATATCCAATCAACTACGGTATTTAAGCCTGAGAATGGAAGTTCCGTTGCCGATTTACAGTTGCACTGGGATGCAAACCGAGTAATGTTTACAATGACAAATAACAACAAGCGTTGGCAAGTGTACGAAGTAGGCATGGATGGTAAAGGATTAAAGCAAGTGATAGAGTCTCCGGAAGAAGATTTGGAATTTTGCGATGCCAATTTCCTACCGGATGGTCGTGTAATTGCAACCTCTACAATAGGATACCATGGTGTACCTTGTGTTAACGGATGGGATGCTGTGTGTAATCTTGTATTATATAACCCAACGGATAAGAACTTACGTCGTTTAACATTTGACCAAGATGGAAACTGGAATCCAGTTGTAATGAATAATGGGCGTGTTATGTATACACGTTGGGAATATACGGACTTAACACACTATTTCTCACGTTTTGTAATGCACATGAATCCTGATGGGACAGAGAACCGCGCATTGTACGGTAGCGGATCATTTTGGCCTAACAGTACATTTGATATGAAACCGCTTCCTGGAACAGGGACTAAATTTGTAGGTATTATTTCAGGACACCACGGTGTGGCACGTTCGGGACGTATGATGATTTTCGATCCTGCAAAATCTAGAAAAGAGGAAAAGGGAGTGGTACAAGAAATACCATTTAAAGACAGAGAAATTATTCCTGAGGTAAAAGATGGACTGGTTGATGGCGTTTGGCCACAGTTTATTAAACCTTATCCACTAAATGAGAAATACTTCCTAGTGGCTGGTAAACTAACACCTAACTCATTGTGGGGTATTTATTTGACTGACGTTTATGATAACTTAACATTGTTAGCTGAGTTTGAAGGTGAAGGATTAATAGCACCAATTCCTGTTCGCAAAACAGAAACACCTCCCGTAATTCCTGATCGTGTTAAACTAAATGATAAGGAAGCAACTATCTTTATTCAAGATATTTATGAAGGAGAGGGTTTACCTGGAGTGCCTCGTGGAACAGTGAAGAACTTGCGTATTTTTGCTTATGAGTTTGCTTATAACTATTCTCCTTCCGATCACTATGCACATGGTATCCAGGCAGGATGGGATATTAAGCGTCTGCTTGGAACCGTTCCGGTAGAAAAAGATGGATCGGCAATCTTTAAGGTTCCGGCCAATGTACCTATCTCAATTCAACCTTTGGACGAAGAGGGACGTGCAGTACAATGGATGCGTAGTTGGGTTACATCCATGCCGGGTGAGATTGTGTCATGTATCGGTTGTCATGAGGATCAAAATAAAATTCCTATGCCAAAACGCGTAATTGCATCAACAATAGAGCCTCATGCAATTATAGCTCCTGAAGGAGGAAGCCGTGCCGTAACATTTAATAATGAGGTACAACCTGTGTTGGACAGAAATTGTATAAGCTGTCATAACGACAAGATGCCAAGTCTTAACTTTGTTAAACGAGAGGAAGTTGGTGAGACGGATTGGGCTGGATTTAAAAGAAACTTTAGTTTAAGTTATTTGGCATTCCATCCTTATGTGTACCGCCAGGGACCCGAAGCGGAGATGTATGTATTGAAACCATATGAGTATCACGTTTCAAATAGTGATGTTATCCGTTTATTGGAAAAAGGACACCATGGTGTGAAACTATCCGATAAGGAATGGCAGTCGCTTTACACTTGGATTGATTTAAATGCGCCTTATGGAGGAACGTTTGAGGAAATACAAAAATTTAATAACCAAGATCAGTACGCGCGTCGTATAGCTCTTGCCGATAAATATAACAATGCAGGTATTGATTGGCGTAAGGAACTTGTAGACTATGCTAACTATATGGAAAGTAAACCGGCCGAGGCTGCACCTGTGCGCGAAGCTGTAAAGACTCCAAAATATAAAGCTGTAGCGCAAAAGGGATGGCCATTCTCAAATACTGAGGCAAAACAAATGCAGGCAGCACTTAGTGAAAGCGAGCGTATTGTAGAAATTGCACCAAATGTAAGAATGAAGTTTGTTCGCGTTCCGGCTGGAAAGTTTGTTATGGGTAATAACATAGGAGAACGTGACCATGCGCCTGAATATAAAGCCAATGTGGATAAGGCATTCTGGATGGGACAAATGGAGGTTACAAATGAGCAGTACTGTGCTTTGGTTCCTGAACACAATAGCCGAATTATTGGTCAATTCTGGAAAGATCACACAACAGCTGGTTATCCTGCCAACAAACCACAGCAGCCGGTTATCCGTGTAAGCTGGGAAGAAGCGCTACAATACTGTGAGATGCTTAGTGAAAAAACAGGATTAAAAATTACATTGCCAACAGAGGAGCAGTGGGAGTGGGCTGCTAAAGCAGGTAGCGATACTGAGTTCTGGTATGGTGATAATAATGCTGATTTTGGAAAATATGGAAATATGGCCGATGCATCGCTTTCTAAGATGGCAGTTTCGGGTGTAAATCCTCAGCCAATGTCTAAGAACGATCCTTGGTTCAAGTACTATGACTATATTCCTAAAATTGCTGCCGTTAACGACGGTGAGATGATTGTTTGCGAAGTGGGACAGTATGAGGCAAATCCATGGGGCTTGTTTGATATGAATGGAAACGTAGCAGAGTGGACTCGCGGTGACTATGTGTCTTACCCTATTACGGCGAAAGCCAAAAAGATAGAGGATAAGAAAGTTGCACGTGGTGGTAGCTGGATGGATCGTCCTAAGTTTGCTAACTCTAACGTACGTAAAGCCTTCTTGCCATGGCAAAAGGTATATAATGTTGGATTCCGTGTAATAATAGAGGAATAAAAATATTTATCCTACAAAACAAAGAGGCTGTCTAAACTTATTAGACAGCCTCTTTGTTTTGTAGGATAAATACCCCCTATAAGTTATTTACCGTATTAATTACATTGCCATTACAATCAATTACTTGAAGAGTAAGGTCTTTGCTGTTTTTGTTTAATACAATAATAGTAGCATTTTTAGGTTGTGGACCTCCTCCTGTAACTACCGGGAAAGGAAAACCGTTTTCAGCGTTCTTAGGATACCAAGCATAGCGGTGGGTGTGTGCATTGACACAAATATTGAATTTACTTTTGTTTAGTAACGGATGCCATAATTCCAAGCATGGGTTATAAGTCATCTCTTCTTTTGTATAAATAGGTATGTGGTGTAGAAGAATACGTTTCTCAGCTTTCTTGTACGCAGCTCCTTTTAATTCTTTTTCAAGAAAACGCTGTTGATCATGACGTAACTGAGTAAAATCGTTTAAACCATAGTAAACCCAATGGTCATCAGGTTTATCTTCTCCACAATCTAATGTCACAAAGCGAGTATCTCCCCAAGAGAATGCATTATATGTGCTGTTATCAACGTAGTCAAACAAATCGCGCATTTTAATGGAATAAGCATTACGGATTTCATGGTTACCACGAATAAAGAACATTGGCTTTTCATATCCTTTAAAAGCATTTATAAAGTAGTTTAAACTGTTTAATGCTTGTTCTTCATTGGCCGGATCGTCTATACAATCACCATTAAAGAATACCATGTCGTAGTGCATTTTATCGAGAGTTTTGCTCATCTCATCAATTAATGCATGGTTTTTATGCAGGTCATTTAGTATTACGGCGGTAACATTGCTTGTAGTTGTGGATGGTAGTTTAAATGCATAAAATTTTGAGGTATCCGATACTCCAAATTTCTTACTGTAAGCTTTATATTCAAGCATTTCTTGCGAAACTACGCGATAGTAATAAGTTTTGCCGGGAGTTAAATCAGTAAGTCTTATTTTATGTTGTGTGTTGTAACACACTGCTTGGCCATCTACCAATGTACGCGCTTTGTTTAATTGTTGTGTGGTATCTGTTCCGTACTCAACCCAACTGTTTACGGGTTTGTGAGTTATCCAGGAAACAGTAATACCTCCGTTTGTGGGATTCTGTAAAAACGGTTGTGTCCTAAATAGGGATTGCGCTGTTGCGCCAACTGAAAAAGCGGTGCATAATAGACCGCCAAGTAATAAGTTAAGTCTCATATTCATATAAATTTGTAAATAGATATACAAATCTATAAAACATTACAACATTATAATTTTATGAAAGGATTTTAAAATAAAAAAGTTCCCTTTTTTGTTTTAAAAGGGAACTTCTTAAATTATTTCTTTAAATCAGGGAACTGATCTTGATGCCAATATGGATAGATAGGAGGAGTTTTACTTGCTTTATCCAATCGTTCCAATTGCTCAGGAGTTAGGCTCCAACCGGTAGCTTCTAGATTTTGTAGTAATTGTTGTTCGTTACTTGCGCCAATAACTAAACTACTTACAGTGGATTGTTGTAAAAGCCAGTTTAAAGCGCATTGAGCAACAGTTTTACCTGTTTCGAGTGCAACGTCATCTAATACGTCCATGATATCATATAAGCGCTCATAGGAAGTCACCTCGTCAGGAATAGGACTACCGCCACGCGCCACTCTACCATCTTGTGGGATAGGGTTAGAGCGTCTATAACGTCCACCTAAACGCCCAGCCGATAAAGGACTCCATACAATGGCACCAACACGTTGGTCTTCTGCCAAAGGCTTTAATTCCCATTCATATTCTCTGTTTAATAACGAATAGTGAATTTGGTGTGCTGCGTATCTGCTCCATCCAAAGCGATCTGAAATGCTTAATGATTTCATTAAATGCCATCCCGAGAAATTAGAGCAAGCAATGTATCGTACTTTACCCGATGTAACCAGATCGTCCAAAGCTCTCAATGTTTCCTCAATAGGCGTATGGCAGTCAAAACCATGCATATGATAAACATCAATGTAATCGGTATTTAAGCGTTTTAAACTTCCCTCGCAAGCACGGATAATGTGGTATCTAGATGATCCCAAGTCATTGCGTGTTGCCGGATTTAAATTAAAGGTTGCTTTGGTTGAAATAAGTAATTTATCGCGCTTACCATTAATGGCTTGACCTAATATTTCTTCCGATAAACCATCTGAATATACGTCGGCAGTGTCAAAAAAATTAACACCTGCATCCATACACAGGTCTACAAGTCGTGTTGCCTCTGGAACGTTTGTATGTCCCCAACCTTCAAATCCTTTTGTTCCACCAAATGTAGCAGTACCAAAACACAGCTCCGGTACAAAAAGTCCAGAACCCCCAAGTTGTTTGTATTTCATAATTGTGCTTTTATTGTTTGTGTTTCGGTGGATTAAAATAGAAATAAATATTGAGGATAATATACAATATACAAAGATATTAAAGCTTGATTAATTATTTTTTGTTTATAAGTGTTCTCGCAGCCTGATAACCAGACTCTACAGCAGCTTCAAATGTAGGATAAATCATACTATCGCCTGCCAATAAAACTGTTCCTTTGTTTAAATTGTACAGTTTTATTAGGCGCTCGTATGCTCCCAGTGTCATAACTGGATATGCATATGGGAAGTGCTGAATATCATGTCCTGTTATCTGATTTTTTGCATCAGGAAATATTTTAACTAAATCCTTATACACGTTCTCTAGAAGTTCAGAATCGCTCATTTTGTCAATCGCATGGTCCGTGTACGTTTGAGGAGCGATATAAGCAGATATGATATAGGTGTCGGATGATAAACTCTTATCAAAATGACGTTGAACCCACGTAGCGTCATACAGATCGGTAAAGAAGTAATTATTAGGAACAGCAAGGTCAAAAGCTTTATTAAATATAGGTGTGTTTGAGAACAAAGCTACCGTGGCATATGAAGAGAATTGTATTTGTTCAATCAAGGCCTTTCGTTCATCTGAGATTATTTCATTTCCAAGTGCAAGAGCAAGAGGGGCGGGAATGGCTAATACAATCTTATTGGATAGCAATTTTCTCGACACGCCATTTACGTCATAATATTCGGTAAGATAATAATCACCGTCTTTACTTATTTTGTAAACATTGCTACTTAATCTAATTTTTGTAGACATTGCTGCACCTAGGGCATCGGTTAATTCGGTAAGTCCCTTTGTGAAAGTATAAGATTCTGATTCTTCGGCTGCGGCCTCTCCATATTCATTATTGATATCAAAGTTGCCATTAATGTCCGCTAAATCATCTTCATCAAAATCGAAGGCGGCCTCAGGTATTAGGCTAAGTGCTGATATTTCACTAAGTGCTGCTCCAAACAATCCTCTACTGGCAACATTATATTTGTTTACATACGCAGAGAAGCCATTTTGTACCAACCATTGCTCTGCGCTAATATTATCAAGTTCTTTTGCATAGTTGTTATATTCAATATAAGGAATATCATCATATTCATTTCCTTCATTTAATAATAGTTGAACCCAGCGTTTATAGGTGCTTACATTGCTTAAACCAATCATATATCTTTCAATTCCCTTAGTCCCATAGTAAAAATTTGAACCATCATAATACGCATCCATAGGGGATGGAATTTCTTTTGGTGATAAGCCCAAACCTTTAATCATACCGGAGAGAACAGACTCTGGCTTGCCTAAATATTCTGCACCCTTTGCATAAGTGAAGTTATTCTTCATGCCCGAAATGGCTCTGCCACCAACCCGGTTAGTTTTTTCCAAAATCATAAAACTCTTTTTCCGCTGATTGAGATGGTAACCACACGTAAGGCCGGATATACCAGCACCAATGATTGTGATATCTCGAAATTCTATTCCATTTATCTCCGTAGGATATTCTTCTTCATGGCGCTTGCATGAACTAAATAGTATTATGGAGATAACTCCAATGGCAACAATCTGATTCCTAAAATTATTCATAAGTTTAATGTTTATGTTCGTAACGTATATATCTATATTTTGATATGGTAGAAAGGGAAAATTTGAATTAACTCTTCTCTTTTATAATAATATATTACAGGTACCAAATACGTGAAATGTTGATAATTTAGTTATTATAGGTAATCATCAATATAGACTTTAGCCTATATACATTTATCACTCTAAGATTTATAGAGTGAAATTATAATATGCAAATTACTTAGACAATACTCATTTATAAGTATTAGTGTGGTATGCGTTGGTTAAAGGATATTTAATAATGAAGCGTATTTAATGGCCTCAATTGACGTGTCTGCATTTAATTTTGACAATATACGTTGCCTATGCTTACTAACCGTATGAACGCTAATAGAAAGTTTTTCGGATATTTCTTTACTTAAAAAACCTTGAGCTATTAGGGATAGTATCTCAACCTCCCTATTGGTTAGCATCTTTGGAAGAATATTATTTTTACTAGGTAACTCAATAATTTCTCCCGTTAAATGATTGAGTATTTTAAATTCAAAAGTAGAGTTTGGCGATTGCTCAGGAGCTATGTCTATCATTGAAAGAGAGAGCCAAGCGCGTCCATACTTATCAAGCTCTAGGGGACGCAATTGTTCAATAACAACGCAGTATTTATCAATTATACGTGCTCTATATTTACGAATTAACCGGTGATGCATAATGTTGTCATTATGCTCTGAGAAATATTGTAGTGCAATTACCGAACTTCTAATTACTAACTCAGCATCATCAGGATGTGTTGTATCAATATCGTCATGGAAGAAATGCTTGTATTCATTTGACATATAGATAGGTTGAAAGGAGTAATTATCATATATAGCCAAAGCACAGTTCGTAGCATCTGCAAAAAGAGCTACATTATCTATATGTTGTTTTATCTTACTCAAATCAACTTCAGAGTAGTCGAAACCAGAATAAAATGTACAAAATTCGTCAAATGAGTTACTCATAGTATATTAATCTATTATTGATATAATACGATACAATTCAGTCCATTGTTGTTTGTAAAAGACCGATTAATAAATATAAATTTAATACCATCTTATCACATAAAAAAAGACCTTGGAATTTTCCAAGGTCTTTTTTTATGTGATAAGGTAGGTGATTAGCTACCAAAGTTATCATACATAACGTTCTCATCCGGAACACCAAGATCGTAAAGCATCTTAGTAACCGCAGAGGTCATCATAGGAGGACCACATTGGTAGTACTCGATGTCCTCAGGAGCATCATGATTTTTCAAGTATTCATTGTAAATCACTTGGTGGATAAATCCTGTAGGTCCTGTCCAGTTGTCCTCTGGTTGAGGCTCAGAAAGGGCAAGATGCCAAGTAAAGTTAGGGAAGTTTGCTGCAATTTCATCAAACTGCTCTTTGTAGAATACCTCTTTCATTGAACGTGCACCATACCAGAAGGTAACGCGGCGTCCTGTTTTCAATGTATGGAACAAGTGGAAGATGTGGCTACGCATTGGCGCCATACCGGCTCCACCACCAATAAACATCATTTCGTTGTCTGTTTCACGTAGGAAGAACTCACCGTAAGGACCAGAGATAGTTACTTTATCGCCCGGTTTACGAGAGAAGATATACGATGAACAGATACCTGGATTTACGTTAGCAAATCCGCCTGTAGCGCGATCAAACGGAGGAGTCGCGATACGGATGTTAAGCATGATGATATTTCCTTCAGCAGGGTGGTTGGCCATAGAGTAGGCACGGTAAGTTGCTTCAGGGTTAACCATTTTAAGGTCAAACATCTTCATTTTCTCCCAATCAGCATGGAATTTCTCTCCAACTTCGATATCCTTAAAGTCAACATTGATTTTAGGTACATCAATCTGGATATAACCTCCCGATTTGAAGTTTAATTTTTCACCTTCAGGTAATTTCACTACAAATTCTTTGATGAATGTAGCAACGTTGTTATTAGAAACCACTTCACATTCCCATTTCTTGATACCAAGAACTTCCTCAGGAATGTGTACTTCCATGTTTTCTTTTACTTTAACCTGACATGCAAGACGCCAGTTTTCATGCTGCTCTTTGTAGCTAAAAAAGCCTGTTTCTGTCGGAAGGATTGATCCTCCTCCTTCTTCAACCTGACAGTGGCACATACCGCAACTTCCTTTTCCACCACAAGCCGATGGAAGGAATATTTTTTGAGTACCTAACACACCAAGTAGTGTGTTTCCCGGTTCTGTTACAATTTCGCGTTCGCCGTGGTTAATGTTAACCTTAATTTCGCCCTTTGGTGTAAGTTTGGCTTTTGCCCATAAAAGCATACCAACCAAGAAAAGGACAATGATAAGAAATACAATAACACTTGCGGCAACAACACTTAGATCTATTGCTAATAGTATCATTATTTTTTATTTTACAAATTAATACCAAGGAAGCTCATAAAAGCAATTCCCATTAACCCTGTTAGGATGAAGGTAATACCAATACCTCTAAGTGCCGGTGGTACGTTTGAGTAGGTAAGTTTTTCACGGATTGCCGCAATACCTACAATAGCAAGTAACCAACCAATACCCGATCCTAAACTAAATGCAAATACCTCGCCAATGTTAGCGTAGTCTCTTTCTTGCATGAATAGAGATGCACCCATGATGGCACAGTTTACTGCGATAAGAGGAAGGAAGATACCAAGTTGTGAATAAAGTGCCGGAGCAAATTTCTCAACAATCATCTCAACCAACTGTACAATAGCAGCGATAACCGCAATAAACACAATAAAGCTAAGGAAGCTAAGGTTTACGCTTAATCCGCCCTCAAACAACCAGCTTAATGCGCCGGGGCTAAGTACAAACTTGTTTAAAAGATAGTTAACAGGCACTGTTACAAACAGTACGAAGATAACTGCTATTCCTAATCCGAAAGATGTCTTTACCGTTTTTGATACCGCAAGGTATGAACACATACCAAGAAAGTATGCAAAGATCATGTTATCGATAAAGATAGATCGGATAAATATATTTAACCATTCCATATTGTTCTATCTCCTTTTATTTTTTCTCAATTAATTCAGGGTTTTTAGCACGGTGAACACCAATAAGGATTCCCACAATGATCAATGCACTTGGAGGCAAAATCATTAATCCGTTGTTCATATAACCCGCTTCATAAAACGCTTGTGGCATTACTTGGAAACCAAAGATTGTTCCCGAACCTAACAACTCACGGAAAAACGCTACAATGATAAGAATAACACCGTATCCTAATCCGCTACCAATACCGTCAAGTAACGATGCCCAAGGCTTGTTTCCAAGCGCAAAAGCTTCAAGACGTCCCATGATGATACAGTTAGTGATGATAAGTCCCACAAATACCGACAATTGTTTACTTACGTCATAAGCAAACGCTTTCAACACCTGGTCAACAACAATTACAAGCGATGCTACCACTACAAGTTGCACGATGATACGGATACGTGTAGGGATAGTATTACGCAATAATGAAATGATTACATTGGAGAATGCAGTTACAACAATAACCGATAATGCCATAACGCAAGCCGGCTCCAATTTAACAGTTACAGCTAAAGCCGAACAGATACCAAGCACCTGTACAAGTACCGGGTTATTCTTGTTGATAGGCCCTAAAAGAAGCTGCATGTTCTTAGCCGAAAATAGTGATTCTTTGTCGCTCATTATTTTTGTTTTAAGAAAGGTTCATAACAAGATAAATACACTTGAATCATTTTCTCAACTCCTTTAGACGTAATTGTTCCTCCAGAGATAGCATCTACCTCGTGAGTACCAGTTGCTCCGCCTCCTTTAAGAATAGCAATACCTGTAAGTTGGCTACCATCAAAGATTAGTTTACCATTAAACTGTTTTGTAAAATGTTGAGAAGTGATTTCTGCACCAAGTCCCGGAGTTTCTGATTTGTGATCAAAAACGGCTCCATATACAGTGCTTTTGTCTGCGTCAAGTGCAACATATCCCCAAATAGGACCCCAAAGTCCAACACCGTAAACCGGTAGGATATATTTGCTTTGTCCGTCGATAGTTGCAATGAAAACAGGTAACTGTTTTTTATCGCAAGCAAGTTTACTTTGTTGAGCAATGTCAACCGTAAACGCGTTCCCGTCAACACGCTCTCCTTTAGAGTTTACAACAAACGATTCTGTGATATATTTGTTGTATAACGCTTCAGATTCTGCGGCTGTCGACTTAATATTTACAGAACTAAGAATGTTCTGTCTTTTCTCATTACGGATATTTTCATTTTGTCTTGGTTGTAATCCCATTGCGATAAGTGAAAGTACAATGGCAACTACCACTACCAATACAATCGAATATATAAACGTATAACCATTACTTTGTCTGTTCATAGTTCGATTTTTTTATGCGTTAACAGCCTTTACTTTAGCACGGCTTAAACGACGTTTAATGTTGCGTTGTACAACACACCAGTCAATTAATGGCGCGAAAGTATTCATTAATAAAATAGCAAGCATCATACCTTCAGGATATCCAGGGTTAAGTACGCGGATAACAATTGCCATCATACCTACTAAGAAACCATAAATATATTTACCTGAGCATGTTTGCGCTGCAGTAACAGGATCCGTTGCCATAAACACAGCTCCAAATGCAAATCCACCCATTACTAAGTGCTCAATAGCTGTAATGTGTACGTAAGGATTTGTTTCAGGTAATGTTGCGTTCATCAATAATGCAGTAAGGAATCCTCCTACAAATACTGAAAGCATAATTTTCCATGATCCAACGCCTGTTGCAATAAGAACAATAGCTCCTAATAGGATACAGAATGCTGATGTTTCACCAATAGATCCTGGAATGAATCCCCAGAACATAGTAGCTAAATCATGCGATACTGGAAGTCCTTGTGCAGCCTCAGCAAGTGGTGTAGCACCAGAGAATGCATCTGCTTTATTAGCAATCCAAACGCCATCTCCTGAAATTTGCGAAGGGTATGAGAAGAAGAAGAACGCACGCGCCAATAACGCAGGGTTCCAAATATTCATTCCGGTTCCTCCAAATATTTCTTTACCAATAATAACGGCAAAAGCTGTCGAAACACCCACCATCCATAGTGGAGCCTCAACAGGCATAATCATAGGGATAAGTAATCCCGAAACAAGGAAACCTTCATTGATTTCGTGTCCACGCATTTGCGCAACAGCAAACTCAATACCAAGTCCAACCGCATAGGATACAATTATGATTGGAAGAACTTTAAGGAAACCATAAAAGAATGTCTCAAAGAATGGAGTCTGTGACAACATTCCCAATGAGTTGAAGTGTTGGTAACCTACGTTATACATACCGAACAATAAAGCCGGGATTAACGCAACTACCACTGTAATCATGGTTCTTTTCAAATCCACCGCGTCACGAATGTGAGCACCACTTAATGTAGTGGTTGACGGCACGAAAAGAAAAGACTCAAAACCGGTGAAAACAGAGTGGAACTTCTCAAAGCGTCCACCTTTTTCAAAATGAGGTTTTGTTTTATCTAAGTAATTTCGTAAAAAATCCATATTATACTATTTATTTCTATTAGCTTAACTCCTTCATCATTAGCTCAATACCAGCACTAATAATGTCTTGAACAGGTGTTTTAGAGGTACAAACCACTTCACAAAGTGCTAAATCCTCAGGTGCAACTTCGTACATACCAAGTTGTTCCATCTTGTCAATATCCTCAGCAAGTACTGCTTTTAACAGATAAACAGGATAGATATCCATAGGAAGTACTTTTTCATATTGTCCAGACACTACAAAAGCGCGCTCCTCACCGTGGTAGTTAGCGTCAAGTGTATAGCTTTTCTTTGGACAAAGGAAAGATGGGAATAAACGTGTTGCAGAGAACTTTCCGAATCCCGGAGTAGCCCAACCCATAAATTCAGCGTGATTACCCTCTGGGATTACGCAAATTTGGTTTGAGTAATAGCTCATGTAACCATTATCCATTACTTTGATACCTGTAAGTACATCGCCCGAAATGATGCGTTGTTGTACTTTGTTTTTAAGCTTTCCGTTCAATAAAGACGAAATTGAAGCTCCCGAAATGGTTTTGAAGTACATTGGACGTTCAACCTCCGAACCGCAAATAGCAATAGTTTTTTGCGCATTGTAGCGTCCTTCGTTGAACAAGCGGCCAATAATAGCCACATCTTGAATGTTTACAACCCATACTAAATCCCCTTTATTGATAGGATTTAAATGATGAATTTGAATACCTACATTTCCTACCGGGTGTTTACCCTCGAAATAGTTGATATCCACATTTTTCATTTTTGTAAAAATGGAGTTGTTTGTTGCCGGAGCCTCAAGATTCAGGTTTACATTGTGACCGCAAAGTTTGCTTAAACAGTCGAAACCTGCTTGAATATCCTTTTCCTGACCTGCAAGGATTAACTCATAGTCCACAGCAAGTGGTGCAGAATCAAATCCGGATACAAATACAGCTTTGGGAGTAGTGTCAGGGCGGGCAATGATGTCATACGGACGTTGCTTGATTAATGGCCATACGCCACTCTCAGTTAAACGGCTGATAACTTCATCGCGATTAAGCTTGTTAACATCAACAGCCGTGAAATCACGATACTGTTGCTGCTCATCAGCTTTAACCACAACCTCTAATAATTTTCTTCGTTCTCCTCTGTTAATGGCTTCAATCTTACCGCTAACAGGTGAAGTGATTTGAATTTGCGGGTGCATCTTATCGTAAATAAGAGCATCTCCAGCCTTCACATCATCCCCAATCTTAACAAGAAGTTTTGGTGTAAGTCCACGGAAATCCGTTGGTTTCACCGCATAAAGTCCTGCAGACTCCATTGGTTTAACCACTTTTTCCGCCACGCCATTTAACTTAATGTCAAGACCTTTTCTCAATTTGATTACCTTGGACA
This sequence comes from Marinifilaceae bacterium, assembly GCA_051656645.1. Lineage (GTDB taxonomy): Bacteria > Bacteroidota > Bacteroidia > Bacteroidales > Marinifilaceae > JBOGCH01. Next base: position 33,125 of record JBOGCH010000046.1, on the reverse strand, counting down.
TGTTATTTATTTATGTTAAACAGTTTGAATAGATTTATTTATTTTCACGCACAATTCTATCCCTCAAAAATGGTTACAAATATACAAAGGTATTACATAAATTTCTCCTTAATTGTAAATTAATTCACGCTATTCCCGCATTTTTTCTTTCCTGGCTTTTTATATGCTCTTTTTATTGTGAGAATGTTGTTCAAAATAGACTAAAAAACAATAATGGCACATAATTTGTTATGTAATTGGTGAGTTTATTTGAATAATATTTTAATTAATTATACAGAAAAATTAGTGATGAAGAATTTATTTTTTGTAATGATATGTTGCATGGTTGTGGCTTGTACGCCTAAGAGTAATGTTACTTCGTTGTATGGAGTGAAATGGGAGTTAATTTCTATAGAAGGCGAGAAGCTTAACAAAACAGAAGGCGATGATAATTTGTTTTTACGTTTTGATGAGAAAGAAACACGTGTAAACGGTAAAGGTACATGTAACCGTTTTTTCGGGAACTATGATTTGGATGGAACAAAACTTAAGTTCTCTCCACTAGGTGCAACACGTATGGCATGTCCTGATCAGCAATTAGAGATGAAATTCTTTAAATTAATGGAAAAGGTTGACAATTATACCATTGCTAAAAACGAATTACAACTTAAAAGTGGTAGCACTATTTTGCTAACCTTTAAAATGGTTGAAGATAAGGAAACCTCAACCGCTCAGGAATAAATTGAGAGTAATTATATATAAAGTAGGTTGATCATTTTTAATGATGCTTTGGGCTGATTTCTTTACGAAGTCAGCCCAAATTGTTTTATAGTGTAAAGTGTTACTGTTGGCTGTTATTTTGATAGGTGCCTCTTAAGGGTATCTATACCCTATCTATATCCCATCTATATCCTATCTATATCTCTATAGAGGTATAGATAGGGGATACGGCGTGTATGGAAAGCATTTTTTTAATGTTGTGCGGAATGATTGTAATGGTTTAACATGTAATGTACTATTAATAAAAATGTGCAATGTTCTAGGTGTAAAATATAACAATGTATTCCATGTGTTTATTGTATAGTGACAATGAAAACTTAAAGTGTGTTTCTAAACCCAAGGTGGTGGCATGAAGTGCATGGAGTATTTTTGATATCATGTTATTTGTTATGGATGTGTGACATGGGAAAATTGTGATGAAGAGTGTTAAATGAGCGTTAAATGAGCGTTAAATGTAGTGGTGTATATTGTGTGATATAGATCAGTTTGCCAGGCTCTTGTAGGAGCCATATTCTAATGTTTGCTGTGTATTTCTTAGTCCCCATGGAACGTATTTAAAATAACAAAATTGGCGAATTGTTAAATGCTAATTTTATCGCTGTTAAAAAAAATAAATTAACAATTTATATAGATATATGTGGCAAAGAAATTGTTACTAGTTCCGTATACAACTCAACGCGAAAGCATTGAGTAAATAATAAATAAAAATAGATAGTAGAAATTGAGGTATAAAAGCAATAAAACTATAGTTGGAGTATTGAGAGAAACAATATGACAAATGATGAGTTTTATGCTAGAATTAAACAACAAATCATAAACGTATGAATAAGAATAAACTTTTAGTAGCGTTTTTATTTGGTAGTATCGGTGGGGGAGTTGTTGGAGGGGTCCTTTCGCCAATCTTATCTCCTACTTGTTTGTTTACCGATAAAACGGAGAGCAATGCGCCGCAACTTGTTGCTGTACCTAATATCAATGTGCCTATAACAAATGTTGGGATGGCAGGATTACCGCAAAATGGTGTTCCAGGGAGTGTGGATTTGAGAGAGGCAGCCAAAAATAGCGTACCTGCAGTGGTGCACGTAAAAACAGTGCAGCTGGGGCGAGAATATGTTGGAAACCCGTTATTAGATTTTTGGTTTGGAGTTACTCCGCGCACGAGAGAGTACCCTCAGAGCATGGGGAGCGGCTCGGGAGTAGTAATTTCCGAAGATGGATATATAATTACAAATAACCATGTAATTGCGGGAAGCGATGCGGTACGCGTAGTGTTGCATGATAACAGAGAGTTTAAGGCTAAGGTTATAGGTACAGACCCGACAACTGATATTGCACTGTTGAAAATTGAAGCAAAGGGGTTAAAGACAATGCCTATAGGAAACTCGGATAATGTAGAATTGGGCGAGTGGGTATTGGCCGTAGGTAATCCATACAATTTAACATCGACAGTTACAGCCGGAATTATTAGTGCTAAGGCACGTAACCTGGGCGGACAAATGGGATTGGAATCATTTTTACAGACCGATGCCGCAGTTAATCCGGGAAATAGCGGAGGTGCATTAGTAAATTCCAGTGGAGAACTTATAGGTATAAATACGGCAATTCAGTCGCCAACAGGAAGTTATTCAGGCTACTCCTTTGCTGTTCCAATCACCATTGCGAGAAAAGTGATACAAGATATCAAACAATATGGCAAGGTTCAACGTGCAGTGCTTGGAATACGTCCGGGTGAGCTTACACCGGCTTATGCTGAGGAGCTAAAACTGAACGTAAAGAATGGTATTTATATTATTGAGATAATTCCTGAAGGAGCGGCACATAAGGCAGGATTGAAAGAAGGGGATGTAATTACGCATATAAACGGAATTGGAGTGGAAACTTTTCCACAATTCCAAGAGCAGTTGGTAAGATACAATCCGGGAGAAGTGATTAATTTGACGGTGAATCGTAAAGGAAATGTCGAGACCAAGAATGTGACGTTGCAGAATAGTTATGGAAACACTTCGATTTTAACAAACAATTCGACCGATATATTAGGTGCGGTAGTATCGCCTTTAAGTAAAGAGGACCGGTATAGATACAGACTTGATAGGGGAGTGAAGATTACGAAATTGGCTACCGGAAAATTCAAGTCGGCGGGATTAACAGAAAATTATATTATTCTTAAAGTTAATGACCGCTTTGTGAGTAGCGACGAGGATTTACGCCGAGCAATACATGCCATTGGTAATGAGGGCGTTTTTGTTACAGCAGTAAATCCGAGGGGAAGAATTGAATATTTCGCATTCTCGTTAACAGATTAAAAAAATGTTAATAATCATAATGCGGCATGTTCCGGGATTGAAAAACGAATAAAAAAGCCTACCTTTGCGGGACATTTGCAGTGGTAGATAATAGACAATATGAGACAATTAAAAATCACAAAATCAATAACTAACAGAGAGAGTGCCTCTCTGGATAAGTACCTACAAGAGATCGGGAAAGAGGATCTTATTACGGTCGAGGAAGAGGTTGAGTTAGCCCAACGTATACGTAAAGGAGATCAGCGAGCACTAGAGAAGTTGACAAGAGCAAACCTACGTTTTGTGGTATCTGTTGCGAAACAGTATCAGAATCAAGGGTTAAGCTTACCCGATTTGATTAATGAAGGGAACTTGGGATTGATTAAGGCAGCCGAAAAATTTGATGAAACGCGAGGATTTAAATTTATTTCTTACGCGGTGTGGTGGATTCGCCAATCAATATTACAGGCATTAGCTGAGCAATCGCGTATTGTACGTTTGCCGTTGAACCAGGTGGGATCATTGAATAAGATTAACAAGGCCTTCGCTCGTTTTGAGCAAGAGCACGAAAGACGTCCTTCACCTGAAGAATTGGCCGATACGTTGGATTTGCCGGCAGAAAAAGTTGCCGATACGTTAAGAGTATCAGGACGACACATTTCTGTTGATGCTCCTTTTGTTGAAGGAGAAGATAACAGTTTGCTTGATGTATTGGTAAATGATGACTCGCCAATTGCTGACCGAACATTGATAAATGAATCACTAGCCACTGAAGTAGAGCGTGCGTTATCTACACTACAGGACAGAGAGAAGGATATTATCCGCTTGTTCTTTGGGATTAACACACAGGAAATGACACTGGAAGAGATTGGTGAAAAGTTTGGTTTGACACGTGAGCGTGTACGTCAGATTAAAGAAAAAGCTATACGTAAATTGAGACACAAGTCAAAAAGCGGATTGCTGAAAGGCTATTTAGGATAAGAAATTAAGGTACTCAGATACCAAAGTGCTAAATGGGGTGTATATCTACAAGATATAGGCCCCATTTATTTTTTATGTTAGCTGGGAAAATAAATAAAGGGACGCTAAAATTGCGTCCCTTTGTTTGCTTCTTATATATCATCTCTGTTAATAGGCATTGTCATGCATCGCGCTCCACCACCACCGCGTGGAAGTTCGGAACCGTCTATTGTGATTACATATTTGTCATGCTGTTCAATGTCAACTTTGCCCTCAATTATGTCATTGGCTTTTAAAATATCGAAGCCGGCTTTGTTCATTGCTTCCATTGTATAGTTGTTACGAGCATATCCTAAAACTCGACCAGGTCCAACACAGAAGAAATTGGCTCCACTGTGCCATTGTTCGCGTTCTTGGTTCCATTCGTCTGCTCCTCCGCAGTAAACCGGTTCTAAATCCATACCTAATTTACGTAATGCCTCAAGTATGTTTGTTTCCTGATAGATGCGTTGTAGTTTTCCGTTTGCAATTTCAATGTGTACTGTTTGATGTTGACCAGGATTTAGAATCAACGGTGCGAACACCATACATTTGTTTAAATCGAGTAGCGTAAACACCATGTCAAGGTGTATAAATGACTCGGGAGTATGAGGCAACTGTTGAACAATAATGTGTTGAGTATAGTCTGTTTTGCGATTTATATACTCATAAATTAGCATATCTATAGCCTCTGTGCTTGTTCTGGAGCCGTTACCAATAACGATAATATCTTCTCTAGCAACTAGGAAGTCACCTCCTTCAATTGTAGCTTTAGCAGAAAATCCTTGTTTATTGGGGGTGAGATTGAGTGTTTTTGTTTCAAAACCCGGAGTAAAGTCGAATATGGAGCGCATAATTACAGCTTCTCTGTCGCGAATAGAGTTAGCCATGCGTCCTATTAGCACTTCGTTATTTACGCTCATAGATGCGTCCCGTGTAAACAGAAAGTTGTGCATTGGACGTAGTGCAAACCAATCATTGCTCAAAAACTTGGTAAGATTGTCTTTCTCCATCTCAACACCTTCAATTAATAAACGCGCAAGTTGTCCTGCTTCAACGTTCATTAATTGATCACGCAAACATCCGTTAGGAGAGTATTTGCCTAGGTCGGGCTCAATTTCTTCAATACGACGAAGAACCTCAATTTTATTATTTTCATCCTTAAGTACATTGTGAAGTAGGTCCTTGACTTCGTATGTGTTGGTGAGTTTGGAAAGAATACCGTAAATTTGTTTGTACTCTTCTCTTGCTATGGATAAGTTTATAATATCGCTATACAGCGCCCGCTCAGCATTCTCAGGAGTCATATTTTCAACCTCCTCGCCGGGAGTGTGTATAATAACACCGTTTAATTTACCAATTTCGGATTTAACATTAACGTTAACAATCTTAGTCATATATCATCAAATTATATTTCAATTAAATCACATAGTAAAGTTTCTCTTACCATGTGAAACAAAAATAAACGATAAATAACTAATAACCTTATATTTACGCCCTATAATTATGCAGGGCGTAAAAATAATTATGCATGCTAACTTCCAAAGTAGGAGAGAATAATTTGTCCCATGAATAAATAGATGTTCAAACCTATAATATCGTTTGTTAAAGTAATGAAAGGACCTGTGGCTAAGGCGGGATCAATTTTCATTCTGTGTAATAACAAAGGGAACGCAGTTCCAAAAATAGACGCAAATAAAATAACCACAAATAGCGATATAGAAACGGTTATTGGCATTGCATACGAGTCTAAATTGAATACTAATGTCATAAAGAAGATTAAGGTGGAACAAATGGATGCGTTTATAAGCGCAGTTCCAATCTCTTTTACAACATTTTTAAAGCCGTTTTGTAAGCTCAGTGAGTTTGAAGCTAATCCTTGTACAACAATTGCTGAGGATTGAATACCCACGTTTCCTCCCATTGCAGTAATAACCGGAATAAACATTGCAGTAGCTGGGAATAGCGCAATTTCGGCATCGTACAATGAAATCATGTACGCTGAAACCATACCCCCGAAAAGAGCAATAATTAACCACGGCAAACGTGCTTTGGTTTGTATCCATACACTATCGGACGATTCGACATCTTGAGAGATACCGGATAGCATCTGATAATCGCGTTCGGCTTCTTCACGTATAAAGTCAATAACGTCATCAATGGTGATACGACCCACAAGGCGTCCTACCTGGTCAACAACAGGCACTGCTACAAGGTCATATTTTTGCATTTTAAGAGCAACTGATTCTGCGGACTCATCTACGCGCACAAATACCACATCTGCATGGTAAAGATTACTAATCTTTGCAGATGTAGGCGACAGGATCATTTTTTTTAGAGATAAACGTCCTTTTAATATGTCGTCGTCGTCAACAACGTACACATTATATATTTCGTCAAGGTTTTCCGCTTGGCGGCTTAATTCGCGCAAGCAGGTAAGTACGGTCCAGTTTTCATTAACCATTACTAACTCCTTACCCATAAGTCCTCCTGCGGTATCTTCATCGTAGTGAAGAAGGTCGACGATATCCCCAGCTTGCTCAATATCCTCCATATGAGATAAGACTTCAGTCTGTTTCTCATTGGATAAAATTCCCACAAGATCGGCGGCGTCATCCGACTCCATGTTGTCAATAAACTTTTTGGCAATAGTTTCTGCCGGGAAGGAATCAATGAAATGAATTCTCTCTTCTTCATCAATTTCCGCTAGTACGTCAACCGCTGTTTCATCGTCGAGACACAAAAATACAAAGCGTGCGCGCTCGTTATTTAATTCTTCGAGGATTTCAGCGATATCGGCCGGATGCAGGTTTTTTAATAATTCACGAACACCTGTTTTGTTTTCTTGCTCAACTAAATCTATTATCTGGTTAAGGAAGTCGTGTGTTAATTCAAACTGTTGCATACCCATTAACTTTAAAAATCAGTACAAGTTTTATTTTCTCGCTTGTTCAATTTGCTGACATAACGTAATGAAATCGTCAACACTTAACTGCTCGGGTCGGAGAGTTAGATAATCTGAATTAAAATCGGGAGGTGTTATTTGTTTTAGTGAATTACGTAATGTTTTTCTACGCTGATTAAATCCTGATTTGACAACAAGGAAAAACAGTTTATCATCGCATCCTAATTCTTTACGTTCATTACGCACTAAGCGGATTACGGCAGATTTTACTTTTGGCGGCGGATTAAATACCTTTTCACCAACAGTAAACAAATATTCAATGTTATAATATGCTTGTAGGAATACACTTAATATTCCATATGCTTTGCAGCCATGAGATGAACTGATACGCTCAGCAACCTCTTTTTGAATCATAGAAACAACCTGTACAACCTGATCGCGTTTTTCAATGACGCGGAAAAAGATTTGTGATGAAATGTTGTAAGGTAAATTACCAATAATAGAGAATTTCTCCGGATACATACCGTCGATGTCCGTTTTAAGAAAATCGCCATATATTATCTGGTCCTGTTTGCTAGGATACTCTTTATGTAGATATTCTATTGACTCTCTGTCAATATCAATTGCAGTAACGTGAAATTCCGGTTTTTCAAATAAATATTGTGTAAGTACACCCATTCCCGGCCCAATTTCTAAAACCTCCTTTGTAAGTGGTAGAAGTGAATCGGTTATCTTCTTGGCAATGTTCTGATCAATAAGAAAATGTTGCCCTAAACTCTTTTTTGCTCTAACTAAACTCATAGTACAAAAGTAGACAAAATAGCTCTAAAAATAGCCGTTCTCCATAATATTTTATATATTTGTGTTTCATTTTATGGGTAACAGCTTAGATGTATGTCACATATTTCGAAGTTATCCAAGTGTATGTTTCAAATCGAAGATTAATAAATGCATAAGTTAGGTAAAAACATTATAAAGTTCCTTTTCTTTTTAGTTATTACGGTTGTTTTATTTAGTGTGGTGTACCGTGATCAGGATTGGAATACATTGTATTCGGCGTTGAAAAACGATGTGGATTATTTTTGGATATGGGTATCTATTGGCTTGGGTATAGCGAGTCACATTATACGTGCTATACGCTGGCAAATGATTACAGCTTCCATGAACTATCCGATATCTCTACCTAATAGCTTTATGGGTGTTATGATAGGTTATTTTGCAAATATGGCATTGCCACGTATGGGTGAGTTTACCCGATGTGCAGTGGTGAATAAATATGAAAATGTGCCATACTCAAACCTATTAGGTACAGTTGTAACGGAACGTATTATTGATCTTATTATTCTACTTGGACTTACAGTGGTGGTTGTTATAGCTCAATTTGGTAAGTTAATAGAGTTTTTTAATAAGAATACAATGATAAAAGAAAAGGCCGAAGCGTTGCTCCACTCATCTTGGTTATTACCGGTTTGTGTTGGCGCGGCTGTGTTATGCTATGTTGTATATCGTTATGTATTAAAAGACAAGTTAGGAAATAAAATAAATACTTTTATTGCGGGATTGAAAGAGGGCCTTTTATCTATTGCCCGTGTGCCGCAAAAAGGTCTATTCATATTCTATTCATTAACTATTTGGTTTTTATACTTTATGATGATGTATCTATGCTTTTTTAGCTTTAATATTACCTCTCATCTCAGTCCAATAGTTGGTTTAACTGTTTTTGTATTAAGTAGCTATGGAATGGTTGCTCCTGTACAAGGAGGGATTGGCGCTTGGCACTTTATGGTAATTGCTGCGCTTTTACTTTATATTCCCAATACAGCTGAGAATGAAAGTATGGCACGCACGTTTGCTTTGCTTACACATGGAACAATGACTTTATTATATATAGTTTTGGGAGTAATTTGTTTACTTGCGCTACCATTATATAATAATCGATATGTAAAACAAGCAAAAGATACAATTACAGTTGAGCAATGAGTATAGTTGAAAAATATTTTACCAATCTTACAGAAAAACAAAAGGAACAGTTTGATAATCTTGAAAATCTATATAGAGAATGGAATGATAAAATAAATGTCATTTCAAGAAAGGATATGGATTCATTCTATATTCATCATGTTCTACATGCGCTTGCTATAGCAAAGGTTATTCAATTCCAGCCCGGAACAAAAATAATGGATGTGGGTACAGGCGGAGGATTTCCGGGTATACCGTTAGCTATAATGTTCCCTGAGGCACAATTCCTTCTTGTTGATTCAATCGGAAAAAAGATACGTGTTGTAAATGAAGTTGCCCAAGCTTTGGGGTTAACTAATGTCCGCGCACAACAAACTAGAGTGGAGAATGTTAAGGAGAAGTTTGATTTTGTAGTGAGTCGAGGAGTTACTGCATTCCCTGCTTTTGTTGATTTCACATTCGATAAAATAAATAAAGGGGATAAGAATGCTCTTGGCAATGGTATTTTGTATTTAAAAGGTGGCGATTTCGAAGATGAAATTAAACCTTTTGGTACTAAGGCTTCACTTTATGAGATACCTTCTTTCTTTGATGAGTCGTTTTTTGAGACGAAGAAGGTTATTCATCTAAAGAAGTAATAGATAATAAATTACACTCACACTTTTTCTTTTAAAAGAAGCTTTTTTATGGTTGAGAACTACTCCGAAGACTCGATAAGAACACTAGACTGGAACGAACACATACGCCGTCGTCCCGGAATGTATATAGGAAAATTGGGTGATGGATCATCGCCCGATGATGGTATTTATATCCTTATAAAGGAAGTGATAGATAACTCTATTGATGAATTCGCAATGGGTTGTGGATCTTCCATTGAGGTAACGATAGAGGATCGTTTAGTTACGATTCGTGATTATGGACGAGGAATACCATTGGGGTCGTTAGTCAGTGCGTCTTCAAAAATGAATACGGGTGCTAAATACGATTCAAAAGCGTTTAAAAAATCGGTAGGATTAAATGGGGTAGGGATCAAGGCCGTAAATGCACTTTCAGAAAGATTTGAAATTCAATCTTTTCGCGATGGTGAGACGAAGTATGTCAGATACTCACGTGCTTTTGTTGAGGAGGAGCGTGATATAGAACCAACTACCGAGGCAAATGGTACGAAGGTGACGTTTCTAGCCGACAAAGAGATTTTTGGTAAGTATCATTTTATTGCGGAATATCTTGAAACGATGATTCGTAATTATGTATTTCTTAATACAGGATTATCGATATTTCTAAACAACAAACGTTTTTTCTCTAAAAACGGACTTCTGGACCTATTGACGGAGAATATGGGACAGGAGGGTATTTATCCAATTATTCACCTTAAAGGTGCTGATATTGAAATGGCAATGACCCATGGCAAGCAATATGGGGAAGAGTATTTCTCCTTTGTTAATGGGCAGCATACTACGCAAGGGGGAACACATCTTGTGGCCTTTAGAGAGGCTATAGTCAAAACCATTCGTGATTTTTACAAAAAAGATTTTGATATAGCCGATATCCGTACCTCAATTATTGGTGCTATAAGCATAAAAGTTGAGGAGCCGGTTTTTGAGTCGCAAACCAAAACTAAGTTAGGATCGCGAGATGTTGGACCTGAGGGACCTACTGTGCGTAACTTTATAATGGACTTTGTAACCAAAGAGCTTGACGACTATTTACACAAAAATCAAGATACTGCCGAACGTCTGTATCGTAAGATTCTCGAAGCAGAGAAGGAGCGTAAAGCAATGTCCGGGATTCAAAAAATAGCACGCGAACGTGCTAAACAAGTAAGTTTACACAACAAAAAATTGAGGGATTGTCGAGTCCATTTTAATTCGAATAATGAATCAAAGAACAATTCGTCTATCTTTATTACTGAGGGAGACTCAGCAAGTGGTTCGATTACAAAGTCTAGAGATGTTAACACGCAAGCTGTATTCAGTTTACGCGGTAAACCACTGAATTCATATGGATTAACTAAAAAAGTAGTCTATGAGAATGAGGAATTTAATCTTCTTCAGGCGGCATTGAATATTGAAAACGGACTTGAGGATTTGCGATATAATAATGTAATCATAGCAACAGATGCCGATGTGGATGGGATGCATATCCGATTACTTTTACTGACATTCTTTCTTCAATTCTTTCCAGATTTAGTACGTGCTGGGCATGTTTATATACTTCAAACGCCTTTATTCCGTGTTAGAAATAAGAAAGAAACGTCTTATTGTTATAGTGATACGGAAAGAGATAAGGCAATAAAGAAATTGGGACCTAATCCGGAAATTACTCGATTTAAGGGACTTGGAGAGATTTCTCCCAATGAATTTAAGAATTTTATTGGAAAGGAAATCCGCTTAGAGCCTGTACGTATGTCCAAAGGGGATTCGATTGAAAAAATCCTATCCTATTACATGGGGAAAAATACGCCCGAGCGTCAAGGATTTATTATTGAAAATCTTTACGTGGAGAAGGACGAGTTATAGTACCAATATTGCCTAAAACAAACTACTATTATGACAGAAGATATCTTAGATAGCTCAGAAATTGAAAATAATATAGAGAATCAAGACGCAGAATTAACGGATGATAATGGTGGGATACGTTCCATTCAGCATTTGTCCGGAATGTTTGAAAAATGGTTTCTCGATTACGCTTCATACGTAATATTGGAGCGTGCTGTACCTTATGTAAATGATGGATTAAAACCGGTGCAGCGACGTATTCTTCATGCAATGAAACAATTGGATGACGGACGTTATAATAAAGTAGCCAATATTATTGGTCATACAATGCAGTATCATCCACATGGTGATGCTTCCATTGGAGACGCCCTTGTACAATTAGGTCAAAAGGATCTTTTGGTTGATTGTCAAGGAAACTGGGGTAATATTCTTACAGGCGATTCGGCTGCGGCGCCTCGTTACATTGAAGCACGATTGTCTAAATTTGCCTTAGATGTGGTATTTAATCCAAAAACGACAAATTGGAAACTTTCATACGACGGCCGTAATAAAGAACCTATAACTTTACCTGTCAAATTTCCTCTTTTGCTAGCGCAAGGTGTGGAGGGTATTGCCGTAGGTTTAGCATCTAAGATATTGCCACATAATTTCTTAGAGCTAATTGACGCATGTATAGCTCATTTAAAAGGCAACACCTTTGAGTTATACCCTGATTTTCCGACAGGAGGGATGATAGACGTATCGCGTTATAACGATGGTTTACGTGGTGGTGTTGTAAAAGTACGTGCAAGGATAGAGAAGGATAATAAGAATAAGCTTCTGAAAATAACCGAAATTCCATATGGGCGTACAACTTCTTCGCTTATTGAAAGTATCCTCAAGGCAAATGATAAGGGGAAAATCAAAATTAAGAAGATTGATGATAATACCGCGGCAGAAGTTGAGATATTAGTATATCTTGCTAATGGAATCTCATTGGATAAGACGCTCGACGCATTATATGCGTTTACGGATTGTGAACTATCTATATCTCCTAACTCTTGTGTTATTGAGGATGATAGACCGAATTTTATGGCTATCTCGGATATCCTTCGTAATTCAGCAGACGATGCGGTACGCTTATTAAAGTTAGAGCAAGAAATTCGCTTAAGTGAACTTCTTGAGTCGTTGCACTTTGCATCATTAGAGCGCATATTTATAGAAGAACGTATTTACAAAGATAAAGAATTTGAGGAAGGTGCTTCCATCGAAGAGGTTATTGCGCATGTGCATAAACGTTTAAAACCGTTTTTACCTAATCTGTACAGAGTTGTTACTGACGATGATGTTAAACGTTTGCTAGAGATAAAGATGAAGCGTATTCTTCGTTTTAACTCTAATGAGGCAGATCGCGTGATTAATGGTATAGAGGAAGAGATCCTTCAGGTAAAATATAACATTGAACACATTATTCCTTTTACAATAGACTATTTTACTCGTATTCGCGATAAACATGGTAAAGGAAAAGAACGCTTAACTGAGATTCGTAACTTTGAAAACATTGAAGCAACCAAAGTTGTAATTGCCAATGAGAAATTATACATTAATCGTGCTGAAGGGTTCGCGGGTACTGGCCTGAAAAAGGATGAATTTGTGTGTGAATGTTCGGATATTGATGATATAATCATTTTCAAGAAAGATGGTAGCTACTATATAACAAAAATTGCTGACAAATTATTTGTTGGTAAGGATGTGCTTTATATAAATGTATTCAAGAAGAACGATTCCAGAACGATATACAATGTTGCTTATAGAGACGGTAGAGTGGGACGCACATTTGTTAAGCGTTTCTTTGTAACGGGTGTGACTCGCGACAAGCAATATAACTTAACACTAGGAACAGTTGGTTCTAAAATATTGTATTTCTCTGCTAACCCGAATGGTGAGGCTGAAACAATTAAAGTTTGCTTAAAACAAAAGCTGAACATAAAGAAACTGGTATTTGAGTACGATTTCGCGACGTTGGCAATAAAAGGACGCGCTTCACAAGGAAATCTTCTTACACGTAATGACATAATGAAAATTACAACACTGCAAAAAGGAGTATCAACTCTTGGTGGGCGTAAGATATGGTTTGATGAAGATGTACTACGTTTAAACTCAGATAATAGAGGTTTATATTTAGGCGAGTTTCAAGGTAATGACCGTATTCTAATTATCAATAAAAACGGTACATTCTATACTACCGATTTCGATTTGGGACATCACTTTGAGCAAGGCTATATGTATATTGAGAAATTCGATGCTGAGAAAATATGGAGTGCTGTTTACTTTGATACGGAGCAGAACTACTATTATATTAAACGCTTTAAGTTTGAAGAAACGACTAAACTAGCGCGTTTTATTGGCGATAATGAGAGCTCTTATATTGTCCTATTAACATCTGAAACAGCTCCTCAATTGGAGATTGTGTTTGGGGGAAGAAATGCAGGCAGACCAAACGAGATAATAAATGTTCGTAAATTCATAGGAGAAAAATCATACAAAGCCAAAGGTAAGCGTCTAACTACCTTTGATGTAGACATCATTGAGGAAATAGAGCCATTGGAGGTTGAGGATGAACCAGAACAAACTCAAGAGATTGAATTAGAGATAACAAATCCTAACGAAATAAACTTTAAGGACTAATTATGCGTTATTTTCTTGTTGGATATATGGGGTGTGGGAAATCCTACCAAGGACGTCTTATGGCTAAGGAACTAGGAATTCCCTTTATTGATCTTGACGAATGGATAAGTTGGCAGGAACAATGTTCTATCCCGGAAATATTTGAGCAAAAAGGTGAAGCTTGTTTTCGGGAAATGGAAAGAAAAGCTCTCCAAACCATAACGGAAAGATATGCTGATGCTGTTATTTCTACAGGTGGAGGTACGCCTTGTCACTTTGATAATATGGCATTTATGAATAAAAATGGAACAACATTATTTATCCAAGTGTCAGTAGATGTGTTAGTGGAAAGATTAGAATATGGTAAAAAAAATCGTCCCTTAATTGCACACTTAACTCGTGAACAACTAAGGGAGTTTATTGAAACCCATTTGGCACAACGTTTACCTTATTACCAAATGGCGCATAAGATTCTTGATTCTAACTAACAAATTTCTTTAATTGTTTGGCTGTTCCACTCCATGAGCAGCCCAAACAATAAATTGTCTCTGTATCAAAACCATCAATACTTTCTCCTTCCTTGGCAGGTATAATACTTCCATCAGCTAGGACAAATATATTTCTTCGCTCACCCTGACTGTTTTTTATAAACAAATTTGGGATGCCGCATTTGGGACATAGTAATTTTCTCATATTTATTTTAATTATTTAAACGCGCCTAGACCAAATAGTGCAAAATCATATTTGATAGGATCTTTTGGGTCTAATAAGCGCAAATATTCAGTTAACTCGCAAACTGCTTTAAAATTATTCTGCTTAGTATTTAGTATTCCTAATTCTCGGCTAACATTACCGGTGTGCAAATCAAGTGGAATTAAAAGAGAACTTGAAGGAATCTCCTTCCATATTCCAAAATCAATTCCGCTCTCGTCCTTTCTCACCATCCAACGTAAAAACATATTAATACGTTTTGCAGCCGATCCTTTGTCAATATTAGCAATGTGTCTGTGCGCATGGGTATTGCCTGATTGCATTGTGAAAAACCGATGCCAATATCTCAAAGCTTCTGCTATATTATTTTCATGTATATATCCTCTAGTGAAAATTTCTTCTAGGCCGTTATATTCCCTATAAATGATTATAAGAGCTTGGATAAAATATATCGCATCATCAGAGTTAAAGGTTCGGTGCTTGAAACCTTCAAGAACCTTTAAATCACTTTCTGTTGCATTCATAATAAAATCATAAGGAGTGTAGTCCATACGTTGCATTAGCTCCTTACATTTTTTTATTATAACCGGTCTTTGTCCCCAAGCCAGTGATGCGGCTAGGAATCCGGCAATTTCGATATCCTCTTTTTGCTCAAATTGTTTTGGAATCTGGATAGGGTCAGTCTCAATAAAGAAATCGCTTCTACAGTATTCCTTGTATTTCTCATCTAGTAGCTCTTTAATCTCGTTCTGTACCATATTTCGAGTTTTCAATAATCAAATATAATCAATTTATTCCGTATTACTACGCGGAGATTAAGTGATACAGCAAGCTATAAGGAATAAAAATATATATTATAGGTGGCACAGGTTTTGTATATCAAAAATAAGAATGTATGTTTATATATGCAAAATACTCTTTTAAGTTATATATATTTCAACCTATTAGACGTATTATAATCATGAAAAATTAAAACTTAGAATTATGAAGCAAGTTATTTTTATAATTTCATTTATGTTTATAGCGCTAAGCCAAGGAATAGCGCAAAACACAACAGCAGAACAATCGCAAGTAATAGTTAATGGTAAGGCTGATAGAGAAGTTGTTCCAGACGTTATATACATGCGTGTTGTTTTAAGGCAGGGCGATAATAAAGGCAAGTATACCTTAGTACAACAAGAGAAAAAGTTTAGAGATGTTCTGGAACAAATGAAAATTAATATCGCAACTGATGTATTTATGGAAAATGCCGGAAGTGCTTACGGTAAGGTTAAATGGTTATCGGGTAATGAGCCTCTCACATCGAAAACATTCATTGTGAAATTAGGTACAGCGGATCAGGTTAGTACATTTCTGAGTAAATTGACAGCAAATGAAATCTCAAATGTTATGGTCGATAAAGTGGAGTACACAAAAAGTAAAGAACTCGAAAATGAATTAAGGATTGAAGCAATGAAAGATGCTCAAACTAAAGCATCAACGTTAGCGGCAGCGATAGGACAGAGTATAGGAAAAGCATTTTATATTCAGGATAATAATTTTTACACATCAGGGAATCAATTTTATTTACGCGCAACGGCTTCTAAAGCAGATGCCTCAGAGGCCAATCCGTTGCAGGACGTTTCTTTCGAGAAATTAAAATTTAATGCACAAGTGCAAGTAAAGTTCATACTAAACGCACAGGGTAAATAGTTTAAATAAGCATAATATATTGGGGAAAGATTCATGGAATAAGTTACTTATCTATGAATCTTTCTTTTTTGTTTAGTTATGAAAATTATATATTTGTAAAAAATCACCATTTATGAAAAACGTGCTACTTGTATTGTGTTTATTTATGTGTATGGCCTGTCGCCAAGAACAAACTATTTGTATAAAGGAAGGAGTATCTCGAGAGTTGGCCTCCTATCGTAAACGCGTAATTTCTGAGGTAATCTACGATTTGACATACCGTATTCCGGCCTCTAAGGATAGTTTGCTTCAATGTACACAAAGTATCCATTTTACACAGCATGAGGATGGACCATTAATTCTAGATTACAAGAATAATGACAAGGGGATTTGTATGATACGCTTAAATGGTAACAGAACGGAGTATCGCCTGCAAAATGAACATCTTATAATAGATCACATTCCTAAGGGTGCTCATCAAATGGAGCTTTCGTACTGCGTAAGTAATCATTCGCTAAACAGACGGGATGATTTTCTATATACGCTTTTAGTGCCTGATAGAGCGTGTACTTTATTCCCATGTTTTGATCAACCGGATATAAAAGCATCATATAGGTTAGCTTTGTCTATTCCAATTTCGTGGACAGCAATTGCTAATGGAGTTGCAATTACGGATACCGTTGTAAATGGATATAGAGAGATGGAGTTTGCTCCCACCGAGCCATTGAGTACCTATTTATTCTCATTTGTAACCGGTATTTTTAATAGGGAAGAGCAAGAACGCAATGGACAAGTGATTAGATTGTATCACAGAGAAACAGATTCTTCGCGACTTAAACAAATCCCAATTATATATAATCAGATATTTGAATCAATAGCATGGTTAGAGGAATACACAGGAATAAAATACCCGTTTGCCAAATATGATCTTATTATTTTGCCCGGCTTTCAATATGGAGGTATGGAACACACTGGAGCAACACTATATAACGATACGCGAATGTTCCTTGCTAATAACGCATCGCTACAAGAGGAGTTGGAACGCACAAAACTTATAGCTCATGAAACGGCACACATGTGGTTTGGTGATTATGTTACAATGGATTGGTTCAATGAAGTATGGATGAAGGAGGTTTTTGCCAATTATTTTGCATCCAAGATGACCGAACCTCATTTCCCCAATTTAAATCATAATTTAACTTATACGCATGCATTTTTCCCCGTTGCATACGCTGAGGACCGAACAACAGGCGCAAATCCTATTATTCAGCAATTGCCCAACCTAAAAGATGCTGGACTTATATATGGTAGCATAATTTATAACAAAACGCCTATCGTAATGTCAAAATTGGTTGAGAAAATAGGGGAGGATAGCTTCTGCCAAGGTATACAGATATACTTACAACGTTATGCATATGGTAATGCCACTTGGAATAATTTAGTTACGATATTAGACTCACTTACATCCCACGATATTGTAACGTGGAATAAAGAATGGATGGAACGTCCGGGCCGTCCAAAAGGTAGAATATCGCGAGTGGATAATGGTTTACAAATATATTTCACAACGCAAAAAGAGCGAAGAGAGCAGGCTCTACATCTTTTGTGCATGGATATATTGAATAATGAATCACAAACAATAGAAATACAACTCCCAAAAGAAACAAGACGCAGTGGGATAAAAAACAGCGATATTATTATACCAAATAGCGATGGCAAAGCCTATGGCTATTGGCAAATGGATTCTCTTTCTTTACACTATTGTTTAAATAAGTGGAGTTCAATACCTAACGAAACGTCAAGATTGGCTGTATTAATAAATATGTTCGAGGCTGTATGTGAAGGTGATTTGCCTGCTCAACAATTCTTTAATGCATTAATTCAGGGAATTCCCACAGAGCAGAACCGATTAGTACGTATATCTGCAATGAATTACTTACAAAACGTATCATGGAAGTTATATCCGTTATCTAATGCAGCGGAAGAGCAAATATGGTCATTAATGACTGCTACGCAGAATAAGGAAATTAAGCAGCGTCTATTCCGTTTGTACATGACAGTTTATAATAATCCCAAAGGATCTCAACGATTATGGCAAATACTATCTGCATCCAATAACAATTTAAACCTTTCGTTGGAAGAGCGAGATATTATGACATTGTGTTATGAGTTATCATTAAGAGACAGTGCAAAATATTCAGAAATAAAGCAGCAAGGGGATAATCGTATAACGAATGTTGACCGAAAAAAAGAGTTTAACTACATCATTAAGGCAGTGCATCCATCAAAGGTGGCAAGGGATTCATTGTTTGCTCTATTTATTTCGGGAAAAGAACGAGACATTGAACCATGGTGCCAGCAGGCTTTATCCTATTTAAACCATCCTTCACGTCAACAGCACGCTTTGGCATACATACGTCCTGCGTTGAATGCATTACCGGATGTACAACGTACGGGCGATATCTTTTTTCCAAAAGGATGGATTCAATCGGTTTTAAAAGGACATAAAAGTATTGCGGCATCAGATACAGTAAAGCAGTTCCTACAGGCAAATCCGGATTATCCTCAATTAATGAAAAATAAAATATTGCAGAGTGCAGGACACTTGATACAATAAAAAATAGCCTTACAGAATTTGTAAGGCTATTTTTGCACATCCCTCGGCATCGGCAAGGGCGTCATGGTGATTGTTGAAATCAATTCCCAGATATTGACATACTGTAGGTAGTTTATGATTACCTATGATGGCTTTAGGAATTTGTTTTCGAGCAGCCTCGAGCGTACAGTAGAACTCAAAAGAGGGATGGCGTACACCATAGTGTGCCAACGTGTCTATCAATACATTCTCGTCAAAGCGTTTATTGTGGGCAACCATAGGCAAACCTTCCACCAGTGGCGCAAGCTCCTCCCATACTTTGTCAAAAGTGGGCTCTCCAACGGTATCTTCAAAGTAGATGCCGTGAATCTCATTCGAGAACTGAGCCACATAGTAGTTAGGAGTAGGGCGCACCAATCGATGTATGCGCTCTACAATCTCTCCGTTCCGAACAATTACAATACCCACCGAGCAGATGCTGGTGCGTTTGTAGTTGGCTGTTTCAAAGTCTATGGCAACAAAGTCTCTCATTGTTATGGACGATTTTTAAAGATCATGCTTAACAACTGATAAAGCAACTTAGCAGCGAAGAATTCTGATGCTTTGCTGTCGCCGTTAGGGCATAACTCAACGATATCAAGACCAATGATGTTGTGTTGCTCGTTGATTAGCTTGATTTGGTCCATAACGTCGCGATAGGCAAGACCATCCGGCTCCGGAGTTCCGGTAGCAGGTAAATAGGCCGGATCAAACACATCAAGGTCGATGGTTACATATACGTTTTTGCGTAGTTTGTCTGATACTTGTTGCATCCAGCTTTTGTCTCCACCTTTGATTTTGTATGCGTTGAAGTTACGGTCGGGTTCAATGTTGTGACGCTCCTCAGTAGCTGTGCTACGGATACCCACTTGTGCAATTGTTGCCAACTCTTGGGCACGTGCCATTACGCAGGCATGGTTATAAGGTGATCCGTGGTACTCATCGCGCAAATCTGAGTGCGCGTCGAATTGCAACACAGAGAACTCGTCATATTTTTTTGCCAACGCGTGGAAAACACCGATACTTACCGAGTGCTCGCCACCAAGGATGACAGGAAATTTACCATCGTTTAGTAAAGTGGTAACTCGTTCCTCTACTGCCTGTGCCATAGCCTCTGGCGATTGTGCTTCTGTAACGGGTTCTAATGTGGCAATTCCGCGTAGATATACTTCGCTATCGGTTTCTATGTCGTAGAATTCCATATTTGGGGAAGCTTCAAGAATTGCTTGCGGTCCTTGGTCTGCTCCTTTTATCCATGTACTAGTACCGTCATAAGGTACAGGTAATATTGCTATTTGTGCCGTTTGATATTCACGGTATTCCGGTTCGAAATCTCCAAATTCAAATGCCATGTTATTCTATTTTTTAATTATGATATTCTTGATTTATAATCGTCGTATGTGTAACGTCTCAATAGCTCGGTTTCACCGTTTGGTTTTAATAAAACCAAGTCCGGGTGAGCAATACCATTAAACATATTTGTTTTTACAATGGTGTAGTGGATCATGTCCTCGAAAATTACTTTATCGCCAATTTTAAGTTCAGCGTCAAAGCTCCAATCTCCCATAAAATCGCCGCTTAGGCAGCTGTTACCTCCCAAACGATAGGTTGGTTTTCCCTCAACTGGGTCTGACGCTCCGCGTACCACCGGCTTGTAAGGCATTTCCAAACAGTCCGGCATGTGGCAGGTAAAGGAAACGTCTAAAATGGCGGTTTTGATGCCGTGATTTTCTACAATATCTACAACTGAAGATACCAACGATCCGGTTTGCCATGCAAAAGCGCTTCCCGGCTCAAGGATTAGTTGTAGGTTAGGATATTTGGCGTTAAATGTTTTAAGCACGTGGATTAGGTGGTTGGTGTCGTAATCCTTACGTGTCATTAAATGACCACCACCCATGTTTAACCATTTAAGCCGTGGCAGTAAATCGCCAAACTTCTCATCAATGATATTTAATGTTTTTTCCAGCTCATATGATGTAGATTCGCAAAGCGTGTGACAGTGAAACCCTTCTATCCCTTCTGGTAAAGAAGCGCCAATCTGCTCACGCAAGACACCAAAACGGGATCCTGGTGCGCATGGATTGTATAACAATGTTTCTACCGATGAATACTCCGGATTAATACGCAATCCGCAACTTATCGGACGCTCATACGCTTTTACAGACGGATAAAAACGTTCTAGCTGCGAAAGTGAATTGAATGTTATATGACTGCTACAATCTAAAGTTGTAGGAAAATCTTTTTCTGTATATGCCGGAGAGTATGTATGCGCTAAACTCTTCATCTCATTCTTTGCCAACAAAGCCTCATAAGGCGAACTGGCAGTTGAGTAACCAATGTATTCGCGGACAATTGGAAATGCGCGCCACATTGAAAATGCTTTAAACGCAAGGATAATATCAACATTTGCCTCGTCTTTCACACGTTTAATCAGTGAAAGATTATTGCGTAATAACTCCTCTTCCAATACATAACTTGGGGTAGGGATATGGGTTAAATCGGCCATTTTTTACTATTACTAAAAATTTTTACTCTCTTTATCATTCTCATTACAAGCAACAATACAAAAACGGCTGCAAATTGTTGCCTCTGCAAAGTTAAAAATAAAAATGGAAATCGTATCTTTGTCGGATAGAGTCTTGTCTATACGTTGAGACCGTATAGATATTTAACAATTTATCCATAACAATAATTTCTTAATTAATGGGAAAAGTCTTAATTATTGGAGCAGGAGGAGTGGGAACCGTTGTTGCACACAAGGTTGCACAAAATCCTGAGGTATTCACAGAGATTGTGCTAGCAAGTCGCACAAAATCAAAATGTGATGCTATTGCTAAAGCGATAGGAGGTAATCGTATCAAGACTGCACAAGTAGATGCTGATAGCGTAGAGGAGCTAATTGCTCTTTTCAATGAGCATAAACCTGAGTTGGTAATCAATGTAGCGCTTCCTTACCAGGATTTGACTATCATGGATGCCTGTTTAGCATGTGGTGTTAACTACCTCGACACTGCTAACTATGAGCCTAAGGACGAAGCTAAGTTTGAGTACAAATGGCAATGGGCTTATCAAGAGCGTTTTAAAGAAGCAGGTCTTACAGCAATCCTAGGTTGCGGATTTGACCCGGGAGTAACTAGTGTGTTCACGGCTTACGCTGCAAAACATTACTTCAGCGAAATGCAATACCTTGACATTGTTGACTGTAACGCAGGAGACCATGGTAAAGCATTTGCTACAAACTTTAATCCAGAGATCAATATCCGTGAGGTTACTCAAAAAGGACGTTATTGGGAAAATGGAGCATGGGTTACAACTGAACCACATGAAATCCATATGCCATTAAACTATCCTAATATCGGAGCAAAGGAATCTTATGTAATCTATCATGAGGAACTTGAGTCATTGGTGAAAAACTTCCCAACACTTAAGCGTGCTCGTTTCTGGATGACATTTGGACAAGAGTATTTAACTCACTTACGTGTGATTCAAAATATTGGTATGTCACGTATTGATCCTATTATTTACAATGGGGTTGAGATTGTACCTATCCAATTCTTAAAAGCTGTTCTTCCTGATCCGGGAGATCTTGGTGAAAACTACACTGGTGAAACTTCTATCGGTTGTCGTATCAAAGGTCTTGACAAAGAAGGAAAAGAAACGACTTACTATGTTTACAACAACTGTAGTCACGAAGCAGCTTTCAAAGAAACAGGAGCTCAAGGTGTAAGCTACACTACAGGAGTACCTGCTATGATTGGTGCTATGATGTTCCTTAAAGGAGAATGGCGCAAACCGGGTGTATTCAATGTTGAAGAGTTCAATCCAGATCCATTCATGGAGCAACTAAACAAACAAGGTTTACCTTGGCATGAAGTGTTTAATGGCGACTTAGAGTTGTAATAAAACATAGCGATAAAATATAAAACCTGCTGAAATTACTTCAGCAGGTTTTATTATTTTATCGCTATGCGTAGAAGAACTATTCACATAGAACATCCAATAATATGAACCTCATGATTTTATGTCCTAAAGTTATTCGTAATGCTAAATCTAATAACAAAATATCTCCTGTTTCAGAATGGAAACAGGAGATATTTTGTTGCTAGCGGTATAAGACTATTGGCTTAATTCTGGGATATGAACCTCTCTTATCTTACTGTCACCAATAAGGTGTTCAGAGAAGTAGTCGGCCATACGCCAAAAGAAATATTCGTCCATATCGCCAAAACTGTGGCGTTGTGTTGGTAAAATAATCATATCAAATCGCTTATTAGATTTAATCAAAGCGTTAGCCACACGCATGGTATTTGCCATGTGTACGTTTTCGTCAATTTCACCGTGTATTAGTAGAAGTTTACCCTTAAGGTTTGCTGCTGCTTGCGGATTTGTTGCTATACGATATTCGAATGTAGTATCTTTTTCATTAACAATTTCCTTAATTCCATGGTGCTTTTCACTCCACCAACGATTATAGATGTTATTGTCATGATTTCCTGCGCAAGATACTGCTACTTTAAAGAAATCCGGATATACAAACATTGCGGCAGTAGACATAAAACCACCTCCAGAGTGTCCATGAATACCCACTTTATTAATGTCAATGTAGTCATGTTGTGAGGCAAGTTGCTCAATAGCATATTTCTTATCCGCTAAACCATAATCGCGTAGATTTCCGTATCCAAAGGTATGGTACCATTTCGAACGTACAGAGTGCCCTCCGCGGTTTCCTACTGTAACTACTACAAAGCCCATTTGCGCTAAACGGTCAACGCGTGTCATGCCACGGCTGAATGATTCATTTACGGCTTCTGTTTGTGGTCCAGGATAAACGTAAGCAATTACAGGGTATAATTTAGTTGAGTCAAAATCATATGGTTTATACATCACGCCATAAAGATCCGTGATGCCATCTGCTGCTTTTACTTGGAATATTTCTGGGTATTTATATCCAGATGCAAGAAGCGATGACATATCTGAAGTCTCAAGATCAAGTACTTTTTTCCCTTTGTTGTTATATAAAGCGCTTTGTGGTGCTGTATTCACTCTAGAGAAATTTGATACGAAATATGTATTATGATCGTTCATTGCGCTTGAGAAGTTATAATCACCCTCATTAAGAACTTTCAATCCGGTTCCATCAAAGTTAATTCTACAAAGATGTTCATAGTACGGATTTTGTCCCTCAACAACTCCTTTTGCCGTAAAGTACATTACACGAGCTTTCTCATCAATACCAACTAGTTGGTCACTGTGATATTCCCCTTTTGTAATTTGGTTCTTTACACTCCCTTCATTGTCATATAAATAGAAATGTGCCCAACCATCACGCTCTGAACGTATAATATACTCTTTTCCTCCATTAACGGGTGTTAAACCGCGTTCCTCTAAAGGTACATTCATCTCTGTGTTAGAAACAAGTATAACTGTATCTAAAGCAAAATTTACTTTTGCAAAGTCTTGGCGATGGTGATCACGACTGGTTCTATTAATATAAAAAAAATCATTGTCGCCCATCCAGATACGAGGATTATAGCGGTTGTATGAATCGGCAATCTTGCCTTGACGACCAATAATACCAGCCGATTGATCCTTATAGTTAGAAATATCAACGGTTTTAGGTTTCATAGAATCCACTGCAAATACATAAAGGCTTTGTTGAGCAGCATCTTTCTCACCCGCCATATGGTAACGATAACTTTGCAGTGTTGGGCGTGGTGCATCTATTGAATTAATAACCCAAAATTTACGAATCTTTCTAGCATCCGTACGCATCAATGCAAAATGCTTAGAATCTGGAGACCATGTAATATATGATGGATTACGCTTAGTTGGGAAATCCTTCAATTGCGTATCCAATAAATAATCACTTCCTGCTCCGTAGCAAAATCCGTCCTCACCATCAAAAGTGATTTGTTTTTCCACAATAGTAGAATCCTTGGCGTCAATTAACGCTTTATCAAAGTTTTCTCTATCCATTGTGTACAGATTATAGTTCTTTGAGAAAATAATAGTATTACCGTCTGGCGATACAGATGCCCATCCTGGATAACCTCTTTCGTCTTCCGGATCAATGTCAGTAAGCTCCGTTAACTTACCGTTAGACATATCATAGTTAAAGTAGAAACGTTTATTCTCCTTTGTAGGCTTTGGTTCTTTGTATTTATCGCCTTCTTTAGCTTTTTTCTCTTCTTCTTTTTTACGCTCAGCTTTGCTTAATTTTTTATCAGCTTGAGTCTTACCAACGTACTCAAAACGGAATGATTTTCCATTCTCGTCAAACTTTAAATTACTTAAGTTTAAATTTGTGGATACAAATGGATCGCCTGTAATTGTAGATAACTCTTGTGCCATTTTTACGTGATCAAACAAGGGCGTTTTTTTTGTTTTAAGACAGTCTACGAAATAATATGCACTCCCCGCAGAAGTTGTGTAACGATACCAAAACGCATTCCCACTTTTTAGCCATGTTGGTTTTACTCCGGTAGAGTATACCATTTTACCCACTTTAGGCGATGAGTATCGCTCTGCAAGTGCGTAATTAGCCTTCTCAATTGGTTGGTTCTGCGCATTAACACCACACACCAAACCGCCCATGAATAACATGGACATCAAAATACTTTTCTTCATTCAGATAATTTCTAAAGGTGATTTTAACAAAAATAATCCGACGAAGATAATTATTTTACAAAAGAATTAAAATGAATGTTATTCCAAATTACCTATATGGACAAACAAAAAATGAAACAGCCCAAACATGTTGAGCTGTTTCATTATCATTCCTCATGTATGTAAAAAGTTATTTTACTTTTTCGTAAATATAAAGTTCTCTTACCTCTTCAGTATATCCTTCATCTTTGAAAGGACCTTTTGGCATACCTAGAATAATTTGTACACCTCGGTTGTTAAGAACAACTAGTTCATTAGTAACAGGGTCAATAGACAAACCTTCAATTTCTCCAGCACGTTTAAAATCACTCATTTCACGGAAAAGTTCAATTTTACCGGCTTTTGCACCTGCAGCTTCGCCTTTTTTAGTTCCTGTATATGGAACTTCTGTAATATCAGCAATGTAAATATTGTCAGGGATATGCCATGTAGATTCACCATCATCGGCAGTAATCAACATTTTATTATCAACCACAAAAATACCTTGTGTCCAGTATGGAGTAGGGCGCACTTGCATTTTAGAGTGATATTTTCCAGTTTCTAGGTCATAAGCGTATACATATCTACTATCAACCCAGTCGGACATCCACACCATTTTACGAGCGCGGTCAATTGCAATACCCGAAACTTCTACTTGTCCAGATGCCGGATCCCAGTTCAAAGCGCGTTTAAATTTAAGTGTTTCCGGATCATAAACGGCAATTTGAATATTTTTGCCCTGACCATCAACAAATTCCTCAATACCGGTATATATTTCATTATTGTAAATGTCAATATCACCAAAATGGTTTGCTGCTTTAGGTAGACCAACAAATGGGTTTTTATTTTCGGCAATTAAGTTTCCTTGTTTGTCATATTTGTAAAGTGCCTTAGAGTCCGATACATAGTAATAATTACTGTCAATTGCAATTCCTTGGCGTCCTTTAACAGGAATAATTGTCTTTAATTTATAGTCTTCGCCCAATGTTTGGGAAAAAAGTGTCGAAGCGCTTACCAGAAGCATTGAACACAATAAAAATACTCTTTTCATATTACTGTGATTTAGTTTATAAAATGTATAATTATTAATCAAGAATTAGAATTTAAACATACACATAACTTGTACAAGGCTACCTGGATCGTGCGAAGCTCCTTTATCCTTAGCATAATCTTTGGCTTTACTTGTAAATGTAGTATAAGTGTAGTTAGCCTGTAGTTTCAAACGTGCAAATGGCTCGTAAGTTAATCCAACTAAGAAGTTGTTTCTGTTAAATGAACTTACTTTATCTTTATTATCGCGATACATGTCATAACGGAATACAGGTAAGAAATCGCCAATGTGGTAAGCTGCTAATGCATAGAAACCATCCTCTTCGATATTACCATCAGTACTTTTAATACGTGCGTACTCTGTACGGATATCTAGTCCTTCTGGATCGTTATACCAGATACCACCAAAATAGCGGTTCATAGGTATATTTTTTTGCTCTAAATTGTCCTTATCATTACCTGCGTAACGTCCATAGTTATATGAACCTAACACCATCATGTTTTTTATTGGACGAACAAACAAACTACCGGTAAAATCCTTAGCTCTATTTTCATCCGTTTTGTTAGGCAATGCTCCATTTGTGAATGCAGCGGTATAACCCAAATAGTAGAAATCCTTTTCTTCGTTCTTAATGAAATCACCATATACTAATACGCCTAAATCACGTCCATAGTCAATATAGCTTTTATCGGTAATTGGGTTTCTACAAACCATGCGGTAGCAGATGTTTGAGAAGTCAATAGTTTCCAATGTAGCAGGAGAGATGAAATAGTTTTCAAAACCTAGTGGAACATAGAATTGACCAACTCTTACATTAAATTCCTTAAAGAAATGAGCAGTTGCAAAGATATCCATTACCGTGATAGTGGATTTTAAACGTCCATCTTTCGATGAAGAGAAACATTCAAATTGAGCGCGATAGCTAAACTTAGGTGCAAATTTGCCATCTAAAAATAAACGCATACGCTTAAGTTGAAATGTAGATTGTTTTTCTTTGTTACTAAGGTTTTCGTTTTGCCATACATAACCGGTTTGTACATAACCCGACACTTTAGGTAGGGCATTAATAATACTTTCCAGTTTGTTCATTCTCGCCGCTAATCCTTGTTCATTTTGTGGTTGTGCAAACTCTAAACTAGCCTCGGGAGTTTTTTCATCACCATTTGCTAAAGCAGGGACGGTAAAGAATAATCCACCCATCAAAAAAAGTGTAACTAATTTTTTCATGATTTTTTTTATATAAGTTGAGTAATAATTTATGTATAAGGATATTATATCTATTTGTTTTGTTTAGGATGAGTCATATTTGTTTTAATACCCCATTTTCCAGTGTGAAATTCTACATTTGGATCTGTAACGTCTTCACAGTTAACAATAATGGCGTTGTTAACACCTTCCCAATATTGTTTTACTGTTTTTCCACTCATAGGGCCATCTTGTTTTCCTCGCACAGTCTTGTCATCCGGATTAACTACCATTTTAATACCTACAGATTGGTTTAACATATCCATGTCGCCACGGCTATTACCTCCAACAACCAATGGTTTTGCCTTAATAAAGGTGGGTATTACGCTTGCTTTGCCATCGTCTTGTGGAATAGGTAAAATAATCTCTCCCGTCAATCTGTCATTTTCAATCACTGATTTTACGCCAATAATGTTAATATCCGGGATGCCAAGTTCTTCTCCAATAAACTTTTGATATAAAATCTCGGGCGAAGCGGTAATAACCCAAATTTCAAACCCATATTCTTTTAAATTTTCTAAGAATTGTTTCATCTCTGGATAGAATTTACCGGGATAGGACGCTAAATAACAATCCATACCCATATTTTCTACCTCCTCTACCGTCATTCCAGAAAGGAAATGAACACGTTGTTCTACGTAGGATTTACCAACATTGTCGCCATCAGCAACCATATCATTTAGAATCTTCATCTTGGCTAACGATAACGAGTCTGTTTTTCCTTTGTAGTTTAAGTCGGCATATCTGTACAATGCTTCATCAGCTAAGTAATGAGGTACCTGACCAAAAACAGTTCCATCGCCATCAAAAACGGCTACTTTACGTTCATTTAAATCTTTTGTACCATTTAGGAAACGTTCAATTTTTTTGTTGGTTTGATTGTCCCAACCTTCTATTTTCCGATAAGTCTGCGCATAATTACTAAGCGAAAGTAAAGCTAGCGCCGTAATCAAAAATAAAAATCTTTTCATGAGGTTAAAATTTACATTTTTTCATTTAACCTATAAAACGTACAAATATGTTTTTTGTTATAACATTTTGCGAAATAATTAATTTCATTTACGTAACTACGTGAACATAAGTATATACTTGTCTCTTTTTGTGCTGAATTATTTTTTAGGTCAATCACTGTTGAAATTAGATGTGTTATTGTTTTATGTTGATATATCACTTGTAATCAAGTTGTTGTGTATGATATGTCTATATGGAGTTAGCACTAAGATTATGATTTATATAATGCAGTATTTGTATATAGAATTGGTTAGGAATAGTGCAAGTATCCGTTTTTATGAATACGTATATAGTAATATTTTGATCTATTCTATAAATATGTTGCGCATGTGAAACATATACCACCGGGATTTTGCATAGATTTTGTCAAATTGCTCCATCATCCATTTTAAAATTGATGAGAATATGGCTAATAAATCCTTATAGCTACGCTCTCTTTGCGCTCTGGTCCCTCTCTGTTTGCTCTCTGTCAACTTCGCATCAAGTCCGTATTAAGTTCGTGTCAAGTTCGTATCTATAGACTCGAAGTTAATACGAACTTGATACGGACTTGACACGAACTTAATAGCGTGCAAGGAGAGAGGGACCAGAGCGCAAAGGGAGAGCAGATGAGAGTGAGTGCCGAGTGGGAATAACAAATTCATGTTATAATCCGTGGGGCAAGTGTTAATTGCTTTATCATTTTAACAAATTGAAATAAAAAATGAAGTAGGGGATTATTTTTATGTCCTATGTTTTTATACATTAAAAAAATCATTAATTTAGTCAAACTTTACGCGAAGCATTAATTGTTTTGTAATGTATTGTATATTAATAAAATAACCTCTCTAGGGTAATTAAAATTAAAAACTAAAATATAAGTAACTATGAAGTTTGTTGTATCAAGCAGTACCATGCTTACTCGTTTACAAGCGGTGAGTAAAGTTATAGGTGGGAAATCCGTTCAACCTATTTTAGATAATATCCTTTTAGAAGTGCGTGACGGCGCATTATATGCTACTGCATCCGATAAGGAAACAACTTTAGAAGCAAAAATAGAATTAGATTCAGTAACTGAAGAGGGACGCATTACAATCCCGGCTAAATTACTTTTGGATATATTAAAAGAGTTCTCAGAACAACCGCTTACTTTTGATATAAACACGGAGAGTAATGAAGTAAGAATTATGACCGAGTATGGTGAATACTCAGTTCCAGGAGAGTCTGCAGACGATTATCCAATGTTAATGACAATGGAAAATGTAAAGGCTAATATACCTTTAACATGTGGTCAATTTCTTGATGGTATAGATAAAACTTTATTTGCTACAGCAAATGATGCTCTACGTCCGGTAATGAATTGTATTCTAGTTGAAATGAACGAGGAACATTTTACGTTTGTGGCTTC
Organism: Marinifilaceae bacterium; assembly: GCA_051656645.1. GTDB lineage: Bacteria > Bacteroidota > Bacteroidia > Bacteroidales > Marinifilaceae > JBOGCH01. The sequence goes on along the minus strand of JBOGCH010000046.1, from coordinate 2,718 downwards.
AGATGCACATAAATTAGTTAGATATAAGCGTTTTGATGCAAAATGTGCTGATGGTCAGTACTCATTAATGTTGCCTAAAAAACCAGCTATCTTATTAAAAAATATTCTGGCTAAGGACGATACCGAATTAGCTTTGACATTTAACAATAAGAATGTAAGTTTTGTGTTTGGCGATTATAAAATGTTTTCTACACTTGTTGAAGGAAATTTCCCTAATTACAACGCTGTAATTCCTCAAAACAATCCAAACAAATTGATTGTTGACAAGAAATCCCTTTACAATGCCTTACGCCGTGTATCTGTGGTTGCAAATAAAGCAAGTAACCTTGTGAAACTTGATGTAAGAGAAGGACGTCTTGAAATCTCAGCACAGGATTTTGATTATTCAATGTCAGGACATGAAACAATTATGTGCCAATACAATGGAACACCAATGGCAATTGGTTTTAAATCGCCATTTGTACAGGAAATTCTTTCAAACGTAGAATCGGAGAATGTAGTAATTGAAATTGCCGATCCTACACGTCCGGGATTATTCCTACCATTTGAAAACAGCACTGAAAACGAAGATTTATTAATGTTATTAATGCCAATGATGGTATAATAACTTTAGAGTTATCATACATATGCATCGGCACGATAAGTCTTGCCGATGCTTTTTATATCAATGTTCTATGAACTTAAAACTAAATAACCCGATAATATTCTTTGACCTTGAGACAACCGGTATTAACATAGCGAAGGATCGTATTGTAGAGATATCATTGTTAAAAGTAAATGTCAATGGTAAAGAGGAACAACGTACGCTACGCATAAATCCTGAAATGCCAATACCGGCAGAATCATCGGCGATACATGGTATTTACGATGAGGATGTAAAAGATAGTCCGACATTTAAAGCGGTAGCGAAGGAGCTTGCCCACTTTATGGAAGGAAGTGATTTGGCCGGTTATAATTCCAACAGATTCGATATTCCATTATTGGCAGAGGAGTTTTTACGTGTAGGTGTGGATTTTGATATGCGTAAACGTAAGTTTGTAGATGTACAAACCATTTTCCACAAAATGGAACAACGAACACTATCTGCTGCATATAAGTTTTACTGTGATAAGAGTTTGGAGGACGCTCATACTGCAGCTGCAGACACATCGGCAACTTATGAGGTGTTAAAATCGCAGTTGGATCGTTATGAGAACAATTTGGAGAACGATGTTGAATTTCTAAGTAAATTCTCAACACAAAATAATAATGCTGATTTTGCAGGTTTTATAACATTTGATAAAAACGGAGTTGAGGTGTTCAACTTTGGTAAAAACAAAGGTATACCTGTGGAACAAGTATTTAGAGATCAGCCGGGTTACTACAACTGGATGTTGACGAGCGATTTTCCTCGCTATACGAAGAAGATACTTACCGAGATAAAGTTGCGCAGCAGTAACTTGGTGAAATAAATGAAGATGATAGTTTATATACAACAATACGAGGTGTGTTTCCACACCTCGTATTGTTGTATTATTCCTTTTGTATAATATGCTGTAGCATATTATACATAGGTACACAATTGCGGAGTACCATTTGAGTCTGTTTTTCTTCTCTGGGATTATGGTAAACAGTAAGTGTTGAAGCAACCATACCAACAACGTTGCCAAAAGGATCGAAGACAGGGCCACCGCTAGAGCCTTGAGCAAAATCTGCTGTTACTTGCATATATTCAGCCTTCTTTTTGTGATTCTTGTAGTGACGAGTAACTACACCTTGTGAATAATAGAAGCATTGATATGCAGGATTGGCTATAATGCTAACAGGAGTTCCCGCACCAGGATCTGGCCCAATAGTTAGTGCTTTAAGTTTGTCACCACGAGTATCGACTTTAATGATTGCATAATCCTCATTCTTAGAGTAATTTAGTACCTCAGTTACTGCGTATACCTTCTGGTCGATAGTAGTGATAGTCAAAATTTTGGCATTCATAGTATTCAAGAAATTCTCAATAATATGGAAATTTGTCATACATATTCCTGTTTCATCAAGTACCCATCCTGTTGCAGCTCTAATTTGTAACGTTGGAGAGTTATTAGTTAATACACCTATACCAAGATAAACTACCCCTTCAATATTGTTTTGATAGAGTTCATCACCAGTAATTTTGTTACTCTTTGGAGATTGATGTTTTATGATGATTTTTTTCTGTGGGTCAATGGTATCAACTTGTATTCTTGCTCGTACTTGCGACATGGCGTTATCACTTTTCTGCAAAATGGTTGCTTCTTGAGCTGTTATAGAGTTATATTGTAAATCGTCAATGATACGTAGTTTCTCTTTGTTTTGTGCATTAAGAGTTAGTGTACTGCAAAGTATGAGAAGAGTAGATAGATATTTTATCATGTTTTTTTATCTGAAAAATGAGTACATATATTGTAAAATACAATATCCATAAGTTAATATCTTATTGTAATGCTCTTTCAATCATTATTTTAAGAGCTGAGTTTGAAGGTCTTGGTGCATTTGACGAAATAATATTACCATTTTTACCTATCACTAAGAAACGTGGAATGGCTTTAATGTTATAATCCTTAGTAATATTAGACCAACCATTAGCGAAGAGTTGAATACCATGAAGACCTTCATCATCAAGCGCTTTGATCCATTTTTCATAGAATTTCTCTTCATCAACGGAAATACCAATAAAAACGACATCCTTTTCTCTAAATTCTTTCT
>JBOGCH010000045.1:0-95435 GCA_051656645.1 Marinifilaceae bacterium | reverse complement strand
TGCTGTGTCGTGATTGCGGATACAAAAGTAGAGCTTTTTTCTTACCCTCCAAATTATTTCGCAAATTATTTTTCGAGGCATTTCGCCACTCTTAGGCTAAAGTGTTAACAGAATGAGTAGTTAGCTGCCTCATTTTTTTGAAAAAAAATATCATGTTGTAGAATCAATTCTGCTTGACAGCGGAAAAATCCTGTATTCTTGCCTACTATTTCAATTTCCTTACATCGAAATACGCATAAACTAATACCACAAACCACTCCTCATCATCCAAAAACATGTCTACAACTCCCAAAAACTGCATTAAGCGGCATAAAAATGCTGATAAATCATATCTAAAACCTCAAAAACGCCTTATGCAGTGCAAAATTTCTCGGAACAATAACTCATTTCCATCTCATCGCACAGAAATTGCCCTCATCTCCCTAATCCCCTCCTTTCACCCTCTAGGGGTTTCATTCAGGTTTCATTCAGCTTTCATTCAGGTTTCATTCAGGTTTGACCCCCTAAACCTGAATGAAACCACTATCATACCTGAATGAAACCTGAATGTGATATAGAGACGAGAGTAAGTTGTAGTATAATTATCATGTATCAATAGTGAGGAGATGTATTAATAATTATTGAAGATATTGATCCACAAAAAATCCTATGTCTATTGCGTCACATACTTGTTAGGTGATAAGTTTAGACGCTTAATTCATTAAACATGAAATGAAGATTGAAAAGCGATGTAACACTAACTATAAAAAAATAACAAGAGCGCCGACTTTAAAGTAAGCCGACGCTCTTGTTATTTTAAGCTATTTACCACTAAAGGGAATTAAGTAAATCCAATTTCCCATTATCGATAAGGGTAAGAATAAGTTCACCAAATAATGTATTCTGCCATGCAAACCAGTCTCGCGTGTATTTATTGGGATTATCCTTGTGGAACGATTCGTGCATAAAGCCTGTCCCTGCATCGGTATCCATTAACATACGTATGCAGTGGAGTATTTCCTCATCGGAAGTAGCCGTAAAGGCTTTCATCATAATACTCATTGGCCATACCATGTCATATCCAACGTGAGGACCACCAATACCTTCAGCCGCACTGCCTTTAAAAAAGTATGGATTGTCTGTACTCCACACAAAACGGCGCGTGTTTTGATATATCTTGTCCTTTGAACTAACATCGCCAAGATATCCCATTGCCAATAAACTTGGTACATTGGCATCGTCCATTAAATATTGATTCCCGAAACCATCAATCTCAAAAGCGTATATTGTTCCATGCTTAGGATGTTTTACAGTGGCATACTTTTTTAAAGCTTTCTCAACTTCTGTCGCTATAGCACGGCACTCTATAGCCATATCCTTACGTCCATTAACATTTTCAAGAATTTCGGCTGCTTTGCGTAGAGATGTTACTGCAAAGAAGTTTGATGGTATTAAGAACTCAAAAGTAGTAGCATCGTCTGACGGACGGAAAGCCGAAGCTATAAGTCCAATAGGATTTACGGGATTTCCATTTCCCCCATTATTTTTAGTATCTAACTGGCGGGCGGTTTCTCGCAGAAAACGATAAGGAACACGTCCATCCTTGCGCTGTTGTTCTCTACAAACGGTAATTACATTTTGCATTGCCTCTATCCAACGGTCGCCTAATACACTTGTATCACCAGTTTGTTTCCAATATTCATGTGCTAAACGAATAACATAACAGGGCGAATCCAACTCCCATTTGCGCTCATATACTGCAGGTTTCATACGCGTCATATCGGTTTGCCACCCCTCGCCTGTATCGCCATCATTAAAGGCGTTTGCATAAGGGTCTATAATAAGACACAAAAGCTGGCGATTAATAACACCGGCCAACATGTCTTTTATTGCCTCATCCTTTGATGCGTAACGCATATAAGGCCATACTTGTGCACCCGAATCGCGCAACCACATAGCATGAATATCGCCCGTATAGACAAAAGTGTCAGGCAACGAATCAATTAAACGATAATGTACGGTAGTTTCCAACGTATTAGGGAAACAATTAGAGAACATCCACTGTAGTTTTCGGTTTTTAAGAAGCGAGGTAACGCGTGCAATCTCGCTTTCTATAAGCGGCGACGTAAACAAACGCTCCTCCACAGGTGGACGTTGACACACATAGGTAGACGTATCTACATTGTTACTATTTGTCGCAAAAAGGGAAAGCGACAAAATCGAAATGAAATAGGTGTAAATAAATAACATATTATTATTGTCAATGGTTTTTAAGCACAATACACGTGTAAATATAAAAGAAACTTGGCATACCATAGAATACTACACCGTGTTATGGGATTTATTTATATATTTATGTCTAATTTTTAACACTGACCTATGCTCCAAATTACACAAGCCTCAACAACGGATATTCCCACCATCATGGCATTGGCTACTGATATATTTCCGCTTACATACAGAGACATACTTAGCAAAGAACAAATTACCTATATGATGGAATGGATGTACTCCGCAAAAAATTTACATAAGCAAATAGCCGAGGATGGACACCTCTATTTTATTGCACGGATGGAGGGTAAACCTGTAGGTTATGTTTCCATACAAATGGAGGAGAATAACTTATTTCATTTACAAAAACTGTATATCCTCCCCATGTATCAGGGTTTGCACTGCGGAAGTAAACTGTTTCAATATGCAGTGAACTACATTAAGCACAATTATCCTAGGACGCGCTCATTGGAGCTAAATGTGAACCGAAACAATAAAGCGTTACAATTTTATTTAAATATGGGATTAACAATACGCTGCGAAGTGAATGTACACATAGGAAATGGATATTATATGAACGATTATGTGATGGGGATGGAAATATAGGATTACTCAAAAGTTTATCAAAAGAAGATTTATATATAAGCAACTTAATATTAATAATATAACAAAACACAGCAGCGGAGATATTTATGTCCCCGCTGCTGTGTATATATTTGAAATGATACTATTTTACCACCGTATCGACTCCGTCTGGAATTCTAAACCATAAATGTGGCGACGGCAAACAACCTTCCCAAACATATATGGTATGTAAAGGAAGATTATCAGCAGCTAAAAATGTAGTGAGTTTTGTATTTTTACTTATATCTATTTCTTCGAGCTTATTCTTTGCACAATAAAGATCCGTAAGTTCCGTACAGTTTGTCAAATTCAGTGTGGAAATATTGTTTTCTTGGCATGACAAGTGTTTAAGTTTCTTGTTTGATGTCACATCTAACTGCATTAGTCCTATTCTAGCCACACCTAGTTTTTCCAAATCATGAAGCTGCGATATATCTAACATCTTAAGTGTACTTGTATATGTTGCATCCAATTGTTTGATTTTTAAATTCTTAGAAACATCAATTTCCTTGACTTTAGTACTTGCAATGAAGAGTGCCTCTAGTTGTGTATTCGTTTCTGTTACTAATGCTTCTATCGGATTCCCATTAGCAGTCAATGTCACTAATTTTGTATTATTACGAGTGTCAAGTTCTGTAATTGTATTATATCCACAATCTAAAGTCGTTAGATTCTTATTGTTTGACACATCTAGCGCTGATAGCGTATTATTTGAACAATTAAGTTGTTTCAGTGACACTAAGTACTCAACTCCCGATAAATTGGCAATATTGGCTTTAGAAACATCTAACTCTTCGAGTTTATTGACTTCACCATACTGAATAAGATTATCTTTATTCGTATCGTACGCCATTAGCACATTTCTAAAATTCTCATCAGGGATTACAAGTACTGTTTCATCATTTAACTCATCCTTTGAATTTTTCTTGTCACATCCCAAAAAGCTTAAGCTTAAAAACATTGTAAGGGTCAACGTAATTTTATGCATAATACATTATGTTTTAGTTAATTAGTAATGTAAATGTAATGCATATTTATATAAATAACAATCCGGATATAAAAATTGATACACTAAATTTAATAATGGAACATAACATCAGAAACTCTATATAATAGGGTATTTTAAATGGATACTTTACTAGTACTAAATTTATTCTATTAATTTTGTCCATCTTTAAATGTAATGGAGATTTCTTTTTTTACTATGCGAATTTAACACTGAATGCTTCTATAATATGTTTATATATCGTTCAGAACAGTAAACTTCCTTATGTTGTATGATCAGTAAAACAAACACGGCATGACAAAAGCAATTGCTTCGTTTATGAGCACTTTTTATACTGACTTAGCAAAAGCAAAAACCTATGAGGAAAAAGTAGCAACAAAATATAGAGAACTTGGATGGACTGTTACTAAAGCTCCAGATAAATATTTCCATACACAGAAAAATACGTTATAAACTGAATCATGTAAGAATTTTAAATTCAAATGTATTTCACCAGATAACAATACTAGGTGTATGATTGTACCGTTGAATAAGTTGGATGTTAAGGTTATTCCAACTACATTTTAAAAAGAAAAGAGGCTATATGGTGATTCCCTTCAGTTATAGCCACTTTTTATTATCTATGAAAGCGTAACGATTATATCACTTACATCCTTCTCATTAAGATTAAACCACTCTCCTCTAATATTTTTAGCAAAATAAGTTTTATGTAAGGCTTTCTCAATGTTCTCAGCTATGCCTCTAGTAGGATATTGCTTGCTCGTTACTATCTCAATTGTTGGTTTCTCACTTTGCAGTGTCCTCTCTCTATATGATGGTTTATTGGAAATACCTATTTTATAAAATGAATTAACAGTATCTACCATTAAATATACTGAGCATTTCTGATTCATCTCATCAATCGAATTAGATTCTAAAGGAGAATAAACATCTAGTTTAGCAACCTCAGTAAGATAATCTGAAACTAATGTATTGATTAAATATTTATTAGATAGAAATTCATACCCTTCAAATGAATCTAATATACCAACAACCTCTCCTCCCGTCTGACATATTAATTTCCAATCGCAAATTCTCTCATCCCGCATTTTTAATAAATCTGATTGTGCAATAGGAATCTTTGTTTCAAACCTTTTGCCTAATAATAATTCAGAGGAGCTAAAAGTATAATATGGATTTTCTTTTATGGGTAAAGAAATTACAGTACCCGATTCTAATAGAATTTTAAATACATCATCTTTCTTTAATTTAGATGATTCTTTATGTAAATTCAGTATTATATAGTCAGTTCCTGATATATTATTAAGCGTGAAGAATATACATTTTTTATTAGCTGACGCCAGACATACATAACCCTGTAATAGTTTTTCATTAAAACGATTATACAATTTCCTGATACCTAGCGATTCCCATTTAAGTGTTGTTGTTTGACTAAACTTATCAATAACATAAAGAGGTTTATTACAGAAATGATTTTCTAATAATTCAATATCAAAGAGTTTATCACCATCATTTATAGGTTTATAAGTAGTTATTAGCTTTCTATATATCCCATATTTGTCTGCACTTAAGCCATAAACTCCATGCCATGCATAGCCAGAGATTTTTATATGAATTATTAAACTACTGGGTGAACATATTTCTCCATCACAAAAACTGCATTCAGCAATAATTTTTGTCTTATTTTTCCACTCTTCAAATGAAAGTGCTGCATATTCAGGACAACAATTCTCTGATTCATTTAATTGGATAATATAGTTATGAATAGCCTTATACGATATTCGATAATTTGAATCTATAAAATTATTATTATCAATTGACATATAATATTGATTTATGTTACACTCTGCAATATATACATTTAAATAAAATAATACATATTATCCAACTCTAATTCCGTTATAGTATCCATTGTATAAACCTTTGAGCACTTGCTTTTAAAATTTACCGCATAAATTATCCATCTGCATAGCTATTGTACTATCAACCAATTTAGCATAATGACTTGTCATTCGCGTATTAGTATGTCCCATCATTTTAGCAACTACTTCTATTGATATGTTATTAGCAAATGTTACTGTACTGGCAAAACTGTAAACCTAAAAAGCAGAAATTCGAAATAGAACATATTCGCACTGATACAGTTATTTATGTCATTTATTAGCTTTAACTGTCTAACCCCTGAAATGCAATAAAAAGCAGATTTAGGAAAACGTTCGGTTACTTATCCGTTCCCTGTTTTTGAAACAGAAAAACAAGGTAAAACACTGAATTTTAGACAGGTTTAGTTATATGTGCGTTTTTTCTTTAGTGGGTGTCGTTCGTTAGCCAATAAAGGCACTGTTAGTCTACTGTTTCCATTCCTTTAAATAGCTCTGTTAGAAGTAATTTTATCACTTTAAAGTAACAGAGTATGGCAACAGATTTCAAACTGCTTTTCTACATCAAGAAAACAGAAGTAAAAGCCGATGGTACTTGTCCGATTATGGGACAAGTACCATCGGAAAAACGATGGCACAATTCAGCACCAAACAGACCGCTAATGTATCCCTTTGGGCTACATGGGCAAACCGTATGAAGGGAAAAAGCACAATGGCAGTAGACGTTAATCGGGCGTTGAATAAGTTGAGCGTTTCGATTAACTCACATTATCAGAAATTAATCCAACTGAATGGTTCGGTAACAGCTAACGAGGTAAAGAACGTCTTTCAGGATGTGGCTTCGGCTCAATACACTTTGGTTAAATATTATCAGAGCCACAATCAAGAGTTTTTCAAACGTGTAGGTATCAATCGGGAAAAGAGTACAGCCGAACAGTACGAAATATCACTAAACCATCTTATCCGCTTTCTCCGCAAGAAATACAATGTGTCAGATGTTCCATTTACTAAACTGGATTTGAATTTTATCGAAACCTACTATTTTTATCTACGAGTAGAACTCAAACGAAAATCAAATACAATTCTTGGTATCGTTCGCCCTCTTCGGAAGATGATTAAGTTAGCGATTGCAGAGGGTATTATTTATCGTGACCCATTCGATGCTTATGCACCTGAACGCCCAAAAGCAGAACAAAAGTACCTCACACGAGAAAAACTCAACCGCTTGATTAAAACACGCTTAGACCATCCGTCCCGATACCTTACTCGTGATATGTTTTTATTTTCAGTTTTTACTGGCTTGGCGTATCGGGATGTATGCAACCTTACCCCGAAACATATAGTATGAGCCGATGATGGCGTACTATGGATAAGAACGACCAGACAAAAGACTGGAACGCCTTGCGATATTCCGCTATTGGAATTACCCAAACAGATTATTGAGAAATACAAGGGTACTGCCAACGATGGCAAACTGCTCCCGATGCTTAGTTGTGGTAGGCAGAATAAGAACCTAAAAGTAATTGCAAAACTCTGTAATATAGACCGTAAGCTCATCTATCATGCCGGGAGACATACCTATGCGACTGAAATTTGCCTATCCAAGGTGTTCCAATTGAGAGTGTTAGCCGAATGTTGGGACATCGGGATTTGCGTTCCACACAGATATACGCCAAAATTACGGAACATAAAATAGCCGAAGATATGCAAAAGGCTGAATCTCGTATTGAAGATAAATTTCAAGTAGTATTATAAACATATAACATTATGACAATGAAGATAAAAACAAGAAATACGTTTGCCGTGCTGTTCTATATTGACAAATCAAAAGCGAAGAAAAAAGTAAAGGACTATGTATCATTACTGGGCGTATCACCATAGATACGCAGATAGCCCGTTTTAGTACGAAGATGGATGTAAATCCCGAAATATGGACGCTCAAACTGGGCGAGCTGTTGGCAAAGGTAAAGAAGTCACCAGAATAAACCGTACTCTTGATAATTTGAAACAAGAGATACAGAGCCATTATGACCGTTTGGTTTTGGAAGATAGCTATGTTACTGCCGAAGCGGTTAAAAACGCTTTGAATGGAATTGGGAAAAAGGCTACTGGATTACTGCATCTATTTAGAGAGCACAACGAAGAATTTAAATTTCGGGTAGGCGTAAATCGTGTAAAGAACCCTACGAACAATACTTGCATTCTTACAGGGTGCTTGAAAATTTCTTATGGGTAAGATTCCAAATAAAAGATATTGCCTTAAATCAACTTACCCATAGCTTTATTGATGCTTACGATTTTCATTTGAAGGTAGATAAACGAATGAACAGTAATACGGTCTTGAATCATACTATCCCACTTCGGAAAATGGTTTGTAGAGCCATTAGCCAAGATATTATCAAGCGTAACACGTTTGTAAACTATGTTGCAGAAAAACCGCTGAAACAGCGTAGGCACTTGACGATGGACGAGTTTCAAAAGTTACTCACCACTCCTATAACTGAAAAACATCTTGAAAGGTGTCGGGATATGTTTCTGTTTGCTTGTTTTTCGGGGATGGCGTATGCCGATGTGTGTAACCTATCCGAAAAGCACATCACACAGGACGATAATGGGGTAATGTGGATAAGAATTAACGGCAGAAAACTAAAAGTGAGTGCAAAATCAGGCTGCTAAGTGTCCCTATTCAAATAATGGAGAAGTATAAGCATGAACGGACAGATAATAAGATTTTCAAGTTAAAGACGTTGAAAACCATCGATGAAAACTTAAAAACCATTGCTAAGAAATGTGGTATTGAAAGCCGTCTTTGCTATCACATGGGGAGACATACATACGCAACTCATGTGTGTATATCACAGGATATTACAATTAAAACACTTTCTAAAATGATGGGGCATCGCTCTGTTCATACTACTCAAGTTTACGCCAAAATTACCAATCAAAAAGTGAACGAAGATATGAAAATTTTATCCAATCGCATTGAAAACCGTTATGAGTTGCCGAAAGATGATGTGCCAGAAGATTTTGGTAAAAATCAGTATTATAAGTAATTTATCCACTAAGTATTTGTAGAGTTTTAAAAATAACCTACATTTGCAATGTATTCGTTCTTTGATATATAGGAGTGGAAGAAGGTTTTTCTATCCGATTAGTACTACAAAATTAAAGTGAATTTTCACAACCGAAAGGTTTTCGTGGGCAGTACATGCGACACAACAACTAATAAATTTACACCTTATCAATGATATGGTTATAAGCTTATTAGCAAGGTAATTAGTGTATAAGTGTATTACGCATAATTATGTTCAATTATTTTTTCATTGGACATATTTGAAAATAGAGAGCAAAAGAAGGACAATGTTTATAGTATTAATTGGTGACTGAATATTGATTGTGGACATGGCAATATTGCCAGTCAATAATTTAATATTTATAAATTTATGAACAGAAAAGTTCCTTCAAAAGGGGATTTGCTAATCCCCCATTGCTCTTCGATGTTAAGAAGAGTGAAGAAAGTTAATGAGTTGTCTCAACTTTTTTCCTCGTTAGAAAAATGCACAATAAATCTACATAGGTTTATTGTTGCTGTGTGGAAATTAGCCAAGTTGTTTATTGCAATAATTTGGTGGATATCAATTCTGCTTTCTATCTTATCGGCTCTCTAATTTCTTTTTATAATAAATGTATGATTACAAATATAAAGTATCTTTGCTATGTATTAAAAACTGACATCAATAGTATTCAAAATATTATTGATAACATTGATGCTTATTATATTTCATGGGAGAAAATAAAGATAAATAAAGATACTAATTTGCCTATTATAGAAAATGGCAAACCTAAAACTCGACTACTTAATTCTACCAAACTCGAACTAAAAAAGATTCAAAAACGAATTTATAAGTTTCTGCTATCGAAGGTAGACATCCCCAAATACGCATATGGAGGCGTGTCAAAAAGAGACAATGTGCTCAATGCTAAATACCATCAGGGCAATAAATACATTTTTACTACCGACCTAAAATCGTATTTTCCGTCAATTTCAAATAAACATATTTTCAATTTATTTATTGAGTTAGGATGTACTCCTGAAGTATCAAGAATCCTAACACAACTTACAACTTATAAATATCAACTTCCACAAGGAGTTCCAACATCAACATTACTTGCAAATCTTGTATTCCAAAAAACTGGGGATAAGATAGATAAATATGCAAAAGAGAACGGTATTAAGTTTACGTCATTTGTAGACGACTTAACATTCTCTTCTAAGAAATGTTTTAAAGATAAGATTTTGGCAATATTAGCGATGCTTGAGAAAGACGGTTTTACAATTAGTCATCAAAAAACATTCTATAAAACAAAAAATCCTATTATTACAGGCGTTACCTGTCAAAATAACAAAATAAAATTAGGACAGCATCATTATAAACGAATATCTCGTTTAAGGGCAGAAGCAACAATATCTTCAGATGATATTAAATTACAAAAGAGGCACGAAGGGCTTCTGCGATATCGCCAAAGAATTGATCTGTCGAATAAGTAATTGTTAAAGCTACTCATTCCGTAACTATTTTCAAAATCTCCGATTCCTGATACAAAATCTTCCCTTTCAACTTAATAAACGGTATTTTCCCCGTGTCCCTCCAATTTTGGAGGGTACGGGAAGAAATTCGGAGCAGTTGGCAGACCTCTAGATTTGTGAGGTACTTTTCGCCATTGAGGTGCGGAGTACGATTTTGCAGGGCTTGTTAATGGTAGTTGATAGTTCATCCAAAGCCGTAAAGAACGAAACCATTTGCAGAGATTTGTTGTCAAGTATATCCATGATTCATTGATTGTTAGTTTCTCATATAATCGCCTTGTGTGGCAATAGTTAGTATATTTAATCTTGGATTGTAGGTGATCGAAACCCGTTTCCCAATAAAGTACATAAAATATCCGTCCTCGTCCTCCTGAATCTCAGAAACTGTTTTGAATTTATTCGCTAATTTTATTAAGCATAATTTGTACGAATGCTAATTGTAGCATTACTTCAGCTGTTTCTGCATGAAACTCATAATCTATAGTTAATCTCCTAAAGTTTTCCAACCAGGAGAATGTTCGTTCCACAATCCATCGCTTAGGAATAACCTGAAAGTTTGCAGTTGACTGCTCTGGTCGCAATACAATCTCTACCATCCATCCGAATTCTTTTTCCACCCAATGAGCTAACGTCACTCTGTATCCTCCATCTGCAAGAATTTTGACTAATCTGGGAAATCTACATCTCATTTTCTCGATAACATCCGGAGCTCCTTTGCTATCGTGAATATTGGCTGGATGAACAGATATAGACAATGGAAGTCCAAGAGTATCAACAACAATATGTTCTTTGCGCCCTTTTATTTTTTTATTACCATCAACTCCTCTTTCTGAATCTACATGATGTGATGTTTTTGACACTTCGGGAGTCTATAATACCTAAACTTGGACTTTCATTACGCCCATAGATTTACGGACAATCCCGTGAAGATTGTTCATCATATCCTCTATAATCCCTTCATTTTCCCACTTGCGAAAATAAAAATAAACCGCTTGCCAGGGGGCAAAATCATTAGGGAGTATACGCCATTGGCAGCCCGATTTATTAACGTAAAAAATGGCATTCATTATATCTCTGAGTGAATGTTTGCGCTTTCGGTCTTGAGGATTTATAATTTTTTCTATAAATTGCCAGTGTTTATCTGTAAGATTGGTTGGATATTCGGTCATAACTTAATGACTTGACAACCATAAAGATACGATAAAATATTTAATTAATCTACTGATATACAATATATTATACTGGTATATAACATTCTTTTTCAATAAATTCAAAACAGCTTCTCATACCTTGCTGGATTTGCCTGTTTGGTGGTTTCATTCATATAGATGATACTTAATTGGTGGTTCTCACCGTTTCGATGAATCATCACCGTGGGATTCAGGTTAATACTCTCCCAGTTTCCGACTAATATATCTAAATCAAAAAGTTCTCTTTCCATAGTCGTTATTTCTTGATTTGTTGCTGATTAATAAACTGTTCAATGTCGGTAGCTTTATAATAACACTTACGCCCGATTTGAGAATAGGGTAAAACTCCGGTGTCTCGGTAAGTTTGCAGGGTACGGGATGAGATTTTAAGCAGTTCGCAAACTTGCTTGTTATCTAACCAGTTTTCGGTACTTTTATTCTGTCCGCAGAATGCATTTATTTGCTTGGTAAAATCCTCGAACCTCTGCATCATCTGTTCAAAGGTTCGTTTTTCGATGGCTACAATTTCCATATTGATGTTATTTTAGATTGTTATAAACTCCTGTCATTGCAATGATTTGCTGCAAAGAAAGAAATAAAAAGCACTGGTTTCGGAATTTGTGTATGCAGTGGACCGAACTGACTACTGTTGGCTTTACCGCATACCCCAACAACATATTTTTTCCTTTTTTTCTCTGATAAGCATTACACATATGGAGAGAATAAATAAGGCAACACTTTTTGAAAATTAACTCTTTTGAGGAACGAAAAAGGAAGAAATTTTCAAAAACCGCTTGCGGCTCGGTGTTGCCGTTTTACTGCCGAAATAGACCTTTGTTTACAGATAAATAAAGGATTAATTAGATTATAATGCTAATGCCATTGAAATAAAATCTCCTATGCTTTTACCAAGTACAGCCATCCCCGCATCATGTGGGTTTTCTAGCTTATAACGTCCTTTTGCAGCACCATTCAAAGCATAATCATAACCATCAATAGTAACGATACACCAATGTTTTTGTCTACATTCAATAATGATTTCATCAACATAAAAAGGCCAATCTCTATTATAGTCACATTTTCTCAGTTTTTTTGATTTAAAATCAGGGTTGAATTTTCGATTTAATTCATCTAATGCCGTTCTCTTATGTATAGATTTCGGAGTTTCTTTATACTTTGTAGTGTTCTTTCGATAATCTGTTTTTCCAAAATCCTTTTCATATAGAGTCCCATAATCAAAGAACGAACTTATTGTTAACTGTTTACCTAATTGTCCTAAAGTTCCCCAAATTATTTGTCTTGAAAGGCATGCTATAAATCGTTCAAAAATATCTATTATATAATTAGTTATTTCTTGGTATACTTCACGATCTACGTCTTGATTCATCAATTTTTCCATAGTTTGAGCATCGATTGGCTTTATTTTATTTTCAAATTTACGCCATGCTTCTTTGGGATTTATACCTATTCTTGAACTGCCAGTAATGAAGTCAAAATTGTAATAGCGAGCAAATTTCCCAAATTCAGATAATATGAATAGAAGTTCTTTTAAATCAGTATTTTCATTTATTAACTGCCAATCTGATTCAAACTGGATAGGTTTGTGGTGAGTATAATAATTCGACATAATTTCAGTTAAAAGTCGCTCTAAATCATGCCCTAATGACTTTATGTAGGAAGAATCAGGTAGAGTTTTATACTTTTCCACATAAGCAACGCAAATGTATGCTTTCATAAAACGTTCAAACCCTTGTGACAAAAGTTGAAATGGCAAAAAATAAAAATCATTGTCCAGATTGATATTTTGAAGTTCTCCAAGTCCTAACCTCACTAACTTGTTTGCCGTCTCAAATTCTTCATTCAACGCTGCATTTTTTTGTATTTCTATATTTTCCATCGACTGTATTCTTAATATGTTACTACATAGAGTATTCATACAAAGATACAAACTTAATATCAAGCAGTATATATAAATTAGACATTACATTCTTCGACCTCTCTTGCGTTTACGCTTTTTGAATTTGCGAAGCTCTTCATCTGTTAGGTTCTCATCAGGCAGATAATCTGCTCCCGAAGAGGTAAAAGAGATTAAAGAACCTAACGATGTTTCATTTTCAGATTGGCTGTATGGTTGTTTGGTAGTTTGAAGATTTTCAAGGTTGTAAACTGGTCTATCTGTAACCTTGTTTTCTGGTATATCAGCTAATAAGTTTTCTTGGCTACAAGGTTGTTGAGCCTCTTTTTTCATTTCACTGGCATTGATAATCTGCTTTTGCAAGTGGAGTTGTTCGGAGATAGAGCCGTTCTTCATTGTATTGTGATAGTCAAACGATTCTGCTTGTTGGCGGTTGTAGCCGAACAGTTTATCAAAACCCTGTTCTGCTTGTTGGAATAGCTTTATACGGTCAAAACCGCCTGTAACTGTTCCTCTCTTGGTGTTTTTGTGATTGGTAAGTGGCGATAACTTCTTTTTGTTCGTTTGGTCTTTACGGCTAATAATCAAATGACAATGTAGATTTAGTGCATTTTCGGAGCGTTCACGGTCAAAATAGATTTTACCGTAAAACTTTATATCCTCTGCCGATAATCCTTTGTTAAAGTTCTTAGCATATTCAGGTATAAACACCTCTCGGATATATCTTTTCATCGCTTCGGCTTGCTCCTGCTGGGTAATGCCCATCGCTCGGATTTCATCTTCGGAGGGGCTAATATGGATAGCGTAAAACTTTGCATCGGTTTTTAGAAGTTGCCCGATGTTTTTATCAATATCTTTTACGACTTGAGATTTATAGATATTATCGGCTGTCAAGTTAAAGAAACCATCTGTATAGATACCTTTCTCCATACGCTCCATATCTTCGTGTTCCATATAGCTCGCCAATGCTCGACTGCTCCCTGCATTGTTGTATGTGCCTTTTGATGGTGGTGCAAAATCTATGTGCATCGCTCTATATGTTTATCTGATTGATAATTTCCGCCTTTAGGTTCTCTTTTCGTTTGCTATCCATTACCCCACAGGCTGACAGTTCAGAATAGAGCTGTATTAAGTGAAGTAGCTTTTTATAGTCTCTTTGGTGTATCTGGTAGAGTGCGGAGAGTTGTTTGCCTTGTTGATTAATGACCTCTGCGTGATTAGTAAACTGCTCACTCAATTTTTGTAGTACGGTTAAATGTTTCTCTCGACTATTTTCTAACTGTGAAAGGATAAGTGTTTCTAAAGCCTTTGCCACTCCATCAAACCGCACTGCGATAGAATTAGCCGTGCGGATCATCGGGTTGAGTTGTTCTTCCTCGTAATGTCGAATAAAGCGGATAATATCATCTTGTCGTTTGTTTATCTTCGCCAGTTCCGATTTTACCGATTCGGGGGCTTCGCTTGGGTTGATACGTGCCTTATCGATATAGCCAAATGCCAACCGTACAACTTCGCCCTTTTTCAGCGAATAGCGTTTACATATCTTCTCAACCAACTTTGCCGTATCTTGGTCGATGGAGACGGTTGTAAATATGGTTTTACGATTACTGTTTGACATACTAATTACTTTTTAATCGAAAATATGAGGGCTAAACATCTGATAATAAATAATAAAGCATTTATATTTATTACAGATGCCATTACGCTATATTTTCGCAATACGTTACTAATGAAAGGTTTGCCCCGAAGGGCAAGAGGGAAGAACAGGACTTATCCAGTTCCCTCTTGCTTGATTTAGCCCTTTGAGCGTTACTGTAAAGTAATAGCCTCAAATGCTAAATCGGGGGCGGTGGTATGGCAATCTGACAAAATTGAACTTCACCAAATTGCCACAATCTGCGGTTACTCTTCTGGTGGTGGAAAATGCTCTTTCTCGAACCGTTTAAATGAGTTGTAGTCGGCTTTTTCGTGAACAAACGCCCGAATATCGGATGCTCGATAATATATTTTCTGCCCGATTTTAAAGTAGGGTAACGTATTACTTGAACGGTAGCGTTGCAGGGGTCGGTAGGACATTTTTAACAGAAATGCCATATCTTGATTGTCGAGAATTTTTTCGTTCTCGTCCAGTACGTTGTTGGTATTGATGAGTGATTTTATATCTTGGCTTATCTCTTTGAGCCTTTTAGAGAGCTTCTCCATCCACTTCTCGAAATCTTCATTATCTATATACATTTTGCTTCGTTTTACGGTTAAACATTCACTTTACCAATCGATTGATACCGCAAAGTTCTGCAAACGAACGCAAATAAATTAGGGGAATACCACTGGTACTCCCCTATAAATAACTTCTATCTTACTGATAAACAGCATTAAATATTTCTCTATTTTTATGGCTGATAATAACCTGCTTCTTTGCTCTTTTGAATAATCGCAGTTTTTAATTTGTCTAAAAACTCTGTGATTTTGCTTGGCTTTCGCTTGATTACGGTATCTCCTTTTTGTATATATCGCCCAAATTGACATTAAACATCTTTTCAAATAGGCGTGTAACATCGGTTAAATACAACTCTTTTTTATCAGTGCGATGCAAAGCGCTTGCAATATAAAAGAAGCCACAAGCAAGTTCCATTATATCAATCAGTTTTACTTCATCGGGATTTATACAAATAGGTGATTTCCATTCTGATTCAATATTGATAAAGAATTTAGGGTATTCCATCTGACGATATAGTAGGTCTTGTTCTTTCTCGACAAGAGTAATCAATTTATTGAGGAATACGATTTTGAGTTTGTTATATTCTGTTGGGATAAATTCTTCAAATTACTTTATGGTGGCAAACTCGATATAAGCAGTGTTTAATTTGCGAATAAGCTCCTTATTGTCTTTTACGTTATTGATATACTGAAACAACTCTTCCACAAACTCCAAATATGCAGAAGCCATATCATCAACAACGCTTTTGTCTATCTGATATGGATGCCTCAGCATTTTGTAAATTTGTTTATTAGTTACTTCCCATTCGGTCATTTATCTTTTACATTAATCAGTAAAATAAAATCAGATTTTCTAATCCTTATTTTGTTGCAATACCTCAATTAGTTTGTACTTAACATTACTTCCGTCCATAGGAGGATTTGATAAAGTAGTTTTATATACAGATAGTTCATACTCATTACCCTCAACATAAGCGAAACCTTCTATACTGTTTATAGGTATAATTTGCCATACAGAACTTTTACCCTCCTTGATATTTATTCCATCATAGAGTGATCACTTCCTCACGGAGTATACTCTTTAATCTGTGATTCTACTGTAAGAGTAGTTTTTTCTACAACATCCTCATTTTCTTTATTGCATGAAATAAACATAACTGGCAATAGTAGCATTAATAAAATCTTTTTCATTGTATTTACGATATTGAGTTTGTAAAATATTGTTTTTATGATAATTACATTTTAGAGTACACAAAAGATGGTATGTGTTTTAAAATAAAAGCAATGAACCTCCATCTTTTCGTAATGTATGCAATGCTTTTTCTTTTTTTAATTGCTGTGTAAATCTGCTTTCCTGTCTTCTCTACTGGAGCAACCCAAAAGAGCCCATCTCCTTTGGCCATAGCTGTATCTACAAATCCCGGACGAATGTCTGTTACAAATACTTTTTTACCAATTTTGTTAGCTTTTTGGAGCATTCCTTCCATATAGTTCATTTGAAATGCCTTAGATGCGTTATAAGCCGGAGCAACGCCACTTCCTCGCAATCCTCCAACGGAACTAATAGAAACTAAATGCCCAAAACCTTGTTTCTCAAATTGATTCATCGTCCAATCAACTATACAAGTCCAGCCTATTATATTGGTGTCCAATGTCGGCTTTTCTAACTCATATTTTAATTCGGGATTAAGCTCTCCTGTTCCTGAAGATATAATCATTAAATCAATAGAGCCGAGCAGTTCATAAATCTCATTCAAAGTATTATGCAAAGAGTCAATCGCTGTTACATCAAAGACTTTGGTATAACATTTACCTCCGCAAATCTCTTTGACCTCTACCAGTTTTTCTTCTCTACGACCTGTAATTACA
Source organism: Marinifilaceae bacterium (assembly GCA_051656645.1). GTDB lineage: Bacteria > Bacteroidota > Bacteroidia > Bacteroidales > Marinifilaceae > JBOGCH01. The sequence goes on along the minus strand of JBOGCH010000045.1, from coordinate 77,896 downwards.
ATTGTCGCACCCTCTTTTGAATATATTTCAGCCAAACATCTACCAATTCCAGATGATGCACCTATTATGACTATATTTCTCATACTACATTAATGTTAAATTATTGTCGCAAAGTTACCATTCAATATCTCGATTATGCTTAATCTATTTCAAGACTTTTTCAATAATCGTCTGCGAATATTACTCAGAGTTTCAGGAGTAATTCCAATAAATGATGCAATCTCTTTTAAAGGTATCAGTTCTTTCAAGTTTGGATAACGCTTCATTAGGTCTATATATCGTTCTTCTGGCGTGCTGCAATAACTATCAATTAGACGTTTATATGTCATTACAAATAGTTGTTCTGCTACAATCCGCCCCAGTCGCTGATATTCAATTGAAGAGTCCCATAGTTTTAACATATCAGAATATTTGACAAGATATACTTCGCTATCTACAATCGCCTGAATATTCACGAGTGATTCTCTATTGCACAAATTTGCACTATATTCACCTATAAATTCTTTCTCGAAACTATACCCTACAATATGTTCATTTCCTGAACTATCAATACGAGTATAACGAAACATTCCTTTTCTAATAAAACCCACATAACTACTTAGGTCATTTTGTTTTATAAAATATTCCTTCTTACGTACAGTGAGTAATGTCCCGTACTCTAAAATATAAATTTCAAGTTTCGATAAATCTAATTCCGAAATATGATAATCATTAATTGTATCCATATTAGAGTGCCTTTTTGTATATATTATTCAAAATAGATTTTATTATGACCTTATGAAAGGATCTGATTATAAAGAAATATACTCGTTCAAACCAGTTATTATACTTCACAATAGTAGTAATTCGCAACTCCTGTTTCCCATCTTTATATTCATCGCACCACATCGAAACATGAAATGATAGATGCTTGTCAGACATTCCAAAAACCTCTTCATGCTCGTTTTTATCGGATAGCAAATCTGCTTTTTGTATCTAACCCCAAAGGTTTTACGATAGCATTTCTTAAACTTAACAGCCATTCAATCCATTTTGGAAATCTACTAAACTCAAGATTGCGAAATTCTTGAGGTATTATTTCGTGATTACAAGTTATGTCTCTCGAATAAGATATATATCATTTCGCTTGTATCTCTTTTTTAGAAAATCGGTAATTAGTCGTAGTATGTGCTCAGAAACAAAGTAGGTTGCTTTTGATATGCCTTTACCCACCATAGCTTGTTGCTGTGTGTTATGCTCAATAAACACATCCATTAAAGATTTCTCTTTGAGCATTTCTACATTATTTAGATAGGCATCTTTTAGTAATTCGGGTGTTACATTGAATCCATGATTCACTAAATCTATTTCGCATTGTAGTAGCTTATATTTAATTGATTCAAGGTATTCATTAAGTAATAAGGCTTGTTCAGAATTACCCCTTACACGTTGTTTAATGGCATCCCAATTGGCAGGTGATACTTTCTTACCTGTAGTTAATCTTACACGGTTATTGTTTATGCAAATGGATAAATCGATTGTTGATTGTCCATCTTTTGATACTCTGTTTTTACGTAGTGCATAACTTACACTAAATGTACTTCTCATATTGACATATTATAGTTAAAAAATTTAAAGATTTTTGCGTAAGATTTTATATACCAATACGTTACAACGTTTTCTGGCGCCACTTTTTTTCTTGGCGTCAGATTGGCGCCAGAAATAATGAGAAATATTCCGTTTTGATACTTTACGATTAACACCTATTAACACTAAACTATGACGTTATTCATAGTCCAAAAAGACATTCTACAGACTAATTATAGGAGTGCTCATTATCATAACGATGCATCTAACTATTCGAATTAATGGCATCTGAACATGATATTATAAAATAAAAAAAGCATTGTAACCATAACGGCTACAATGCTTTATATATTTAAGTAGTTTCTAATTACTTAGAAGCTTCCTCGATAGAAACCGCTACAGCAACAGTAGCACCTACCATTGGGTTGTTACCCATTCCAAGGAATCCCATCATTTCTACGTGAGCAGGAACAGATGAAGAACCAGCGAACTGAGCGTCACCGTGCATACGTCCCATAGTGTCAGTCATACCGTAAGAAGCAGGACCAGCAGCCATGTTGTCTGGGTGAAGTGTACGTCCAGTACCACCACCTGAAGCTACAGAGAAGTATTTTTTACCTTGCTCCATACACTCTTTTTTGTATGTACCAGCAACCGGGTGTTGGAAACGTGTTGGGTTAGTTGAGTTACCAGTGATTGATACGTCAACACCTTCACCGCGCATGATAGCTACACCTTCTCTAACATCGTCAGCACCGTAACAACGTACTTTTGCACGCTCTCCAGCAGAATATGCTTTCTCTTGTACAATTTTCAATTCACCTGAGTAGTAATCAAACTCAGTTTGAACGTATGTAAAACCGTTGATACGAGAGATGATCATAGCAGCATCTTTACCAAGACCGTTAAGGATAACTTGTAGAGGCTCTTTACGAACTTTGTTAGCCGATTTTGCGATACCGATAGCACCTTCAGCAGCAGCGAAAGATTCGTGTCCTGCAAGGAAAGCGAAACATTTAGTTTCGTCACGAAGTAACATTGCAGCAAGGTTACCGTGACCGATACCTACGCGACGATCGTCAGCAACTGATCCAGCGATACAGAAAGCTTGTAATCCTTCACCGATAGCTTCAGCAGCTTCAGCAGCTTTTACACAACCTTTTTTGATAGCGATAGCAGCACCTACAACGTAAGCCCATGCAGCGTTTTCAAAAGCGATAGGTTGGATTTCTTTACACATTGTGTACGGATCGATTCCTTTAGCGTCGCAAATTGCTTTAGCCTCATCGATATCTTTAATTCCGTAGCTATTTAAAACCGCGTTAATCTGATTAATTCGACGGTCGTAACTTTCAAATAATGCCATATTGTTATTTCCTCCTTTATTATTCGTGACGTGGATCGATATATTTAGTAGCTTCAGCAAAACGTCCGTAGTTTCCTTTTGCTTTTTCTAGTGCCTCGTTAGCAGAGATACCTTTTTTCACCATGTCCATGAATTTACCCATGTGCACAAATTCGTATCCGATAACTTCTCCATCCTCATCAAGAGCCATGCGAGTTACATAACCTTCAGCCATTTCTAGGTAACGAGTACCTTTAGCTTTAGTACCGTACATAGTACCAACTTGGCTACGTAGACCTTTTCCTAAGTCCTCAAGACCAGCACCGATAGGTAGACCACCTTCAGAGAAAGCACTTTGAGTACGTCCGTAAACGATTTGTAGGAATAATTCGCGCATTGCAGTGTTGATAGCGTCACACACTAAGTCAGTGTTTAATGCTTCCAATAAAGTTTTTCCAGGAAGGATTTCAGATGCCATAGCAGCAGAGTGAGTCATACCTGAACATCCTACTGTTTCAATTAAAGCCTCTTCAATGATACCGTCTTTAACGTTAAGCGTTAATTTACAAGTACCTTGTTGAGGAGCACACCATCCAATACCGTGAGTTAATCCGGAAATGTCTTTGATCTCTTTTGAGCGTACCCATTTTCCTTCTTCAGGAATTGGAGCTGGACCGTGGTTAGGTCCTTTTTTTACAACGCACATTTGTTGTACTTCGTGTGAATAAATCATGTTTATTACTTTTATTAATTAATATAATACACTGTTTATCAAAGCAGTTTGCACATATGCTCGACAAAGATAAAAGATTGTTTCATATAAAAAAAATTGTACTCTTTGTCGTGGTCTTATGCATACGTTTGCTTATTTTTTATTAACATTTATATTAGTTATCCAATAATATTATTCACTGATATCTTTATGTAATATAAGTTATCCTACTATATTTCAATAAAAACGTAAAAAAAAGAACGTTTCATTTCCGCTTGGGAGATGAAACGTTCCGCATACATGAACTCATAATTTCGTAATTTTAATGTTCAACTAGCGTGGCAGGAATACCCACCGCTACCCTATTGTCCGGCACTGATTTTAGCACCACACTATTGGCACCTATACCTGCACCATTCCCTACCTGAATATTCCCAAGTACTTTAGCACCTGCACCAATAACTACATGATTCCCAATGGTGGGATGTCTTTTTCCCAACACGCGCGTTGTTGCAGCTCCCAACGTTACTCCGTGGTATAGGGTGACATAATTGCCTATCACAGCCGTTTCGCCAATCACCACGCCCATGCCATGGTCAATGAAAAAGTAGTTGCCAATTGTGGCACCAGGATGAATTTCTATCCCCGTAAGAAAACGGCCTATATTGGATACGATAAGGGCAAACGTTCTATAGTTGGCATGCAAACTGTGCGCTACCCGATACAGGAGCATTGCCCACACTACGGGATAAAAAAATAACTGACGCTGGTGTAGCAGTGAGGGATCTCTTCTTTGAACTGAGCGATAGTACGCTTTCAGATATCTTATTTTTCGCATAACACTCTAGAATATGGACATGGATAAATAGCGTTCGGCCCCATCCGCAGCAATCGTAACAATCCTTGTGGGTTGGGTTAATTGTTTAGCAAGCTCTATAGCCACATGGACATTTGCCGCAGAAGAAATCCCTACAGTCAAGCCGTACTGGCGTGATAATTGTCGCATCCTATTAAATGCATCCTCTTCGGTAACACTCACTACTTTGTCCACCACATTCATATCCAAGATGTCAGGAATAAAGCCCGCTCCAATACCTTGTATCTTATGAGGTGATGGCATTTGTCCCTGTAATACTGCCGATTGTGAAGGCTCAACCGCCACCACAGCAATATCCTCTCGGTACTCTTTTAAACGTTTACCAACGCCTGTAATTGTACCTCCACTTCCCACACCGGCAACAAACATATCCACGTTTGGAACATCGTTCAAAATCTCTAACGCCGTTGTTTCATAGTGAGCCTTAACATTGCTCTCATTTAAAAACTGCATGGGAATAAAGGATTTCTGCTCACTTGCCAACTGCTGTGCCAAGGCTATGGCCCCTTTCATTCCCTCCGCAGCAGGCGACAAACGTACATCGGCACCTAACATTCTGGCCAATGCCATCCGCTCGCTACTCACAGACTCTGGCATGGTGAGTATTAACCTATAGCCTTTTAATGCCGCTATTTGTGCTAGTCCGATACCCGTATTTCCACTTGTGGGTTCAATTATCGTGGTATCTACGGGCGATATATGCTGCTCATGCTCGGCATTTTCCAGCATATACAACGCTGCCCTGTCTTTAATACTTCCTCCGGGATTAAACTTCTCCAATTTTAGCCATAATTCTACATGTAACGGCAACTCATTGTGTTTAACTCTTACTATTGGCGTATTGCCAATTAACTCTAAAACATTTTCGTATCGCATAAGTGTAATAAATAAAAAAGCGGTTACCGACTGAGTGTCGATAACCGCCTATGGTGAATAATAATTTCCTATTCTATCAGAAATAATGATACATAACCATACAACGCGTTCTGCACTCCGTTTTTATTGAGGTGCAACAACAACATACTATGTTAGTTCTTTTTATCATCATCATTTTCTGTACTCTATATTTTCAAAGTTAACTATTAAAATTATAAATACAAATTGAATACTACTTATATTCAATACTTTACAATTAATTCACACTTATCACTCTCCACACCTCATACACTCCATCGTAATCGGCAGGAAATCCTTCAGTAACTTTTGGCTTTTCTATAACAACAAGCGTTGCGTCTACCGGCGTGTAAGGTGCAGCATTGGCTGGCAATACCGATCGGTAAAGCTCCGGTAAACGCAAGGTCTTATCATATATCCAATAGGTTTTGTCCACTCCATCGGGAATAAAAGCAAATACTTCACTCCCCCATATTAATTTCCCTTTTACAATTTTGTCATTTGTAACTTTGGCTCCCGTCCACGCAGTGATACCACCGGCCAACTCTTTCCCACCGTATCCCAAGTCGGACGCTATTTTTACGGCCTTTGCACTACGTCCTCCACTTTGACAATAAATAGCCAATGGTACATCCTTAGGTAAGGATTGGAGCTTTGTAGCAAAATCCGCATCGTTCACATTATAGTTCAACGCTCCGGGTAAATGGCCTTGCGCAAACTCTTGTGGTGTACGTACATCAATTACATTTATCTTACCTGTATCTATCCACTGACTAAATGTAGATACGTTTACACGCTCAATGGCTGTTGTATTGTCTTTACCACTACAAGCTCCAAATAAATAAATACAAAGGGTTTGGAGAAGAATTACAAATGTTGTTTTCATATTTCTATATATTAGTCTTTTTCATGAAACGGCGTCAATTAACAATAGTTTGCAATTATATTAGTTTTTAATATAACAACAATACATTTGGGGACAAAAAAAGCGGGAAGTTTAAAACTTTCCGCTTTTTGTTCTATTGTATCCATTCTTTTAGAACTTCAATCACATGCTGTTGAGTAATCATATCCAAATCCTTAATTCGGCATTTATGATCCTTGTCACTCATCATTATTTTATAGCATTTATCATTTTTCTTTAAGTCTACAGCTGTTCCGCTCCACGGATCTATGCCCCCATAAATAAACATCATCTTCTCTGCTGATGTTTGTAACCATTTATTCATTTGTGCCATTTGCTCCTTGTTAAACGGCTTTTTAGGCGCATCCTTCGGATAAGCAAACTCAAAGGTTATATTGGTTTTATCGTCAAGGAAACGCTTAAACGGACCTATCTTATAGTCGTACATTCCAGTTTCCGTCAATGCTGCATAGTAGAACGGATACAGACGCTTAATGGATGCATCGTCAAAAAAGTCTAACCCCGACACCTTGACCAACGTTTCATAAATCTGCTTCATCGATGCCTCTTCCAATACAGGAATAATTGCTCCACTGTGTCCCCATTGCCAAAAAGCAAATGGAAATTCCAATATTGCCAACTGCAAAGCACGTTCCACTCCATTTACATGGTCAAAAGTATAACCTTTCTTTTTTGCATCGGTCTCTGCAAGCGGTAATAGTTGCTTAATATTCTCAAAACAATGGGTTTGGAAGTCCTTAATAACATAGTCAACACCTTCTCCACCATTTCCTTCAAACACAGATCGGAAACCCGTTTTAGATACTCCCAACGAACTAAGGAACGAGTCTAAACGCTTGTCCACATAGTCTAAATTGAAAGGTGCAACATAAGGAACTGTTACATCCACATCCTCCGGATAGAAATATCTATGATAAATGGCTGTCTGTCCCCCTTTACTAATCCCTGTGGAAATCCACTTATTGTTGCTGTAAATATTTTCTTTTAAAGCAGTAAGAATTATATGCTGGTCTGTAGCCGATTGTTTAAGCGTTAAATATTCCCACGGAATATTTCCTGCAGGAACACTGGCATCAAAGAAACGGTGCTCAATAACCAACTGATTACCGTTTAGTAACTGCGCCAACTCCTGCTGCGCCGTAGAGTACATTCCATACCCTTGCAACTCAACCACAACGGGTGCCTTGTCGGTTTTATGTCCCAAATACACCAATTGTTTAAATTGCCCTTTGGTTGGGTTACTATGGTCAATGGGTTGATCAAAGAAAAAAGTGTAATACTCTTTGAAACCGTCAACCTTAATTTCTTTAATTTCCGACACTTGTTTAATTTGCTTTAACCTAGCCTTTAACACGCCTTCGGCAAATACATTCCCTGTGGTCAGTAACAGGGCTACTAGAATTAAATGTAGTACCCTCATCATCTATAAATTGCTTATATTATTGTTAACACACGCTATTGTAAGAGAGTGCAATATATAAAAAACAGTAACAATTTAAAAGTCTAGTTGTTAAATTCACATTTTAAGGCAATCTTTGTACTCTGAAAGGGCCATTTTGCCCAATTTAGAAACATTTCATATGGCATTTACTACGTATAAAAATCATTACGCTTCACTTATTAGTTTAGGAATACCCATCGTTATCGGACAAATAGGAATTGTACTTGTTGGTCTTGCAGACAATATCATGGTGGGACGTTACGCTACGGAGCACCTTGCTGCGGCCTCCTTTGTGAACAGCGTATTCAATATTCCCATCTTTTTTGGTCTTGGATTTGCATTTGGACTCACGGCACTTGTAGGTCAGGCTTTTGGACGAGGTGATAAACTACAAATAGGTGCGTTATTGCGTAATGCCTTGCTTTGTAATTTCATTATAGGACTCCTAATGTGCGTAGCCATGGGGGTAATGTATTACAATGTTGAGGGCATGGGACAACCTGCCGAATTGATACAATTTATAAAACCTTATTTCTTGCTACAATTGGCATCGCTCCCATTTGTTATGTTATTCAATGCCTTTAAACAGTTCTCTGACGGTATAAACGATACAAAAACCCCAATGTACATTATGCTTACTGCCAATGTACTCAACATTGTGGGTAACTATTTCCTAATATACGGTGCGGGACCAATTCCTGCCATGGGCGTTATGGGTGCCGGAATTTCCACGTTAGCTTCGCGTATTTTTCTAGTCATAGCCTTTGCCATTCTATTCTTTATGCGCAAGGATTATAACGAGTATGCGCAAGCATTTAAGCAAAGTACGCTTAATAAAGCTTCCTTCTTATCATTAAACAAATTGGGATGGATGATAGGTATACAAATGGGAATGGAAACTGCCCTATTCAGTATTACAGGAGTCATGGTGGGCTGGCTAGGAACCATTGCCTTAGCATCGCACCAAATTATTGTTTCCATCTCAACAGTAGGTTTCATGGTGTACTATGGCGTGGGATCGGCTATCGCAGTTAAAGCCAGCAATTACTACGGCTGTAACGACACTCGCAATGTGCGTAACGTTACATATGCAGGCTTCCATATTATTTTAGCACTATTAATAACTGCCGCAACGTTTTTTGTAACCATGCGCTATAGCTTACCGCACTTATTTACTACCGAACCAGCTGTTATACAAACCGTAGCAGGCGTATTGATAATACTTGCAATATCGCAATTTGGCGACGGACTACAAATAGCATTCGCAAATGCCTTACGCGGTTTGGGCGATGTTACTTATATGGCTGTAATCTCCTTTATAGGTTATTTTGTTATCGCGCTACCTGTTAGTTACCTATGCGCCTTTGTGTTTGACTGGGGATTGGCAGGAATTTGGAGCGGCTACCCTGTGGGACTAACACTTACGGGTATCGCACTGTGGGCGCGCTTCCATTTCCTTACCAAACAACGTTTACGCGCGTCCCAACTTAGTGGCGATGTCGCGGTACCCTTTGTCGCGGGGAGCAAAACGGACGGTGTGAATGCCTAACTCTTGGGCCGCATCGACATTAGCCTGTAAATCGTCAATAAACAACGACTCATCGGCACGTAAATCAAATCTATCCAAAATCAGTTGGTAAATCTCAGGTTCGGGTTTTACCAACTTTTCATGTGCGGAAATAATTTGACCTTTAAAATAGGTAAATACATCGCGCTCCTTCAAATAATCGTAAAACTCATTACTCATATTGGATAAACAATACAAGTTGTAACCCTCATTGCTCAATGATTTAATCAAATCCACCGTTTCGGGAATATCCGTCAAGGAGTATTTAATGTAATCCACCAGGTCCTGACACTCCTCATAAGGACGCCCACTGAAACGAGACATTTCAAATTGTACCTGTTCCTGGGTCAATGTTCCTCTGTCAAACTCAACCCAATAGTTATTGAAAAAACCTCCTTCAAAAAGGTCTATAATAAATTGCTTATCGCCGGGGTAACCGTTTAGAACCTTCTCGGGACTCCAATCTACAACCACCCCGCCAAGGTCAAAAATAATGTTTTTCATATATCTTTTTCCGTTTTATAATTACATGCACAATGTACTAAAAATTACGCCCCCTTGTTACTTATGAGAAGCAAAAATACACCTTCATAGACTATAATAACCATTACATTATTTTCCCATTTATTAACTGCAAAAGTAGAAACAGCACGCATTTTGCGGCGTATAAGACATCAAATAAAAAACTAAAACAGACGACGAATGCCTGAGAATAATGCAAAAAAACATATTGTAATTATAGGCGCCGGGTTTGCAGGGCTGAAATTAGCAAATCAGATAAAGCACAGCAATCTTGATATTACGATCCTAGATCGTCACAATTATCATGAATTTGCTCCGCTATTCTATCAAATTGCTTCGTGCGGATTGGAGCCCGGCGCTATTTGTTTTCCCATTCGTCGAGAACTTAGTAAATACAGCAATGTTCGCTTCAAGCTAGGCGAGTTGCAAGGTATAGATATAGAACGGCGCACGGTAATTGCCAACGACGAGGAGATAGATTATGATGTGTTGGTGTTGGCTACCGGTGTCGTTACTCGTTTTTTTGGTATGAAGGATGTGGAGACACACGCACTTACCCTTAAAACCACTGCCGAAGGCCTACTCATGCGCAATCAAATACTTATGTGTTTAGAAAAGGCAGCTCACTGTCCGGATGCCACTGCGCGCAAGCGCATGCTTACGTTTGTTGTAAGTGGTGGCGGACCTGCAGGTGTAGAAATTAGTGGCGCTTTAGGCGAAATGAAACGCTACGTTATTCCGCGTGAATATCCAGACATTAACCCCGACGAAGTTCGCATTATCCTCATTGAAGCCGCTGACGGCGTATTACGCACCATGAGCGACAATGCCTCGCGTAAAGCGGCACAGTTTTTACAGGAACTTGAAGTGACAGCAATGTTGGGTACTTCTATAACAAGTTATGACGGCAATGCCGTAACTACTAACCATGGAGATAAAATTGAAACTACAACGCTTATATGGACAGCAGGCGTTGAAGGCGTTAAGTACAATGGTCTGCAAATGGAAGACTTTGGTCCCGGTAATCGTTTACTTGTAGATGAATACAACGCTTTAAAGAATCATAAAAACATATATGCTATTGGTGACTGCAGCCTTATGCTTAGCGAAACTCTGCCTAAAGGACATCCACAAGTGGCTCAAGTTGCCATTCAGCAAGCCGAGAACCTGGCGCACACGCTTCTACACCCGGAAAGCAAACACGCCTTTCAATACCATGACAAAGGAAGCATGGCTACCATTGGACGAAACCGCGCCGTGGTTGATTTAAAACACATGAAAATGGCCGGGCGCATGGCATGGTTAATATGGTTATTTATACACTTAATATCCCTAATGGGCATACGCAATAAACTTGTTACCTTAATAAATTGGACATGGAACTACTTCTCGTTCAACACGTCCTTGCGCCTACTTATTAGTCCGGCTCCCCGCAAAGAGATCCCCACACCGGACTGTAGCGGACCATGTACTCCTAAACCCAATAATTAACTTGTTTCCACACAGATACACGCATAGGTTGAATACTATGCTCAAGTAGTGCATGCTGTTGAGTCATCGCGCATATACATACATAGAATAACATACAGATTTCGCCAGTAGTCTTACACAAGGCAACCTCACGTTAAATGGCCATAACATTCTATTCCATTACAGATGGTTGTGTAAACACCTCCAATAGAATTATAATTCCGTATGTACAAAACATGAACTTCTCCTTCCTTTAGCGTCCATTTGCATTATTTTACGTAAATTTCTCTCAGGAACCAACATTGAATAGCTCATCCTCCCCTCTAGGGTTTCGACTAGGTTACGGCAAGGTTTCGACTAGGTTTCGACTACTATTCATCCCCAATAGTAGTCGAAACCTTGCCGTAACCTAGTCGATACCTAGTCGATACCCTTGAGAGGTTGCAGTGAAGGTTAAAGCCAAAAGATTTATGGGTTGTTGATTGGTTTTGATATCGTATTTGTATAATTTTGACAAATAATACATGATATTAACAACATCCGGTTATGTTTCCTAAGATTGAAAAATTTTTAAACGGATTGAATGTTTTCATAGCATTAACCGTAATAGTTTTTAGTTTATTAATTTCCTCCGCACTAATAATTGGCTCTACGGGCGATGAATATATAGACGGTAATAACGGAATTCATGCACTTAATTACTATTTGCATGGCGATATCAGCTTTACCACCTATGATAAGGTGGAATGGGTAGAGGCAAAACATATGAAATACTATGGAGTAGGATTTGAAATTTTACCGGCTATAGTAATGAAAATTACCGGCTGGACTGCTCATGAGGCAATCATACGCCATTTACTTTGTGCATTTTTTGGTTTTGTTTTTATGTTATTTGCCGCGCTAACAGCACAAAAAATCAAGGATTGGTGGTTAGCCTCTATTACCATAATCATTATGGCCATATCCCCTATAGTTTTCGGACTTTCGCCCATTGACTCTAAAGATATACCTATGGCGGCAGGATTTGCTATCACAGTATATGCACTAATTAATTTATATAGGCAATTACCCCATTACAAATGGCAGGATTGCATATTAGCGGCATTGGGGATAGCACTTTCCGTGAGTGTGCGCATTGGGGGACTAATGCTTTTGTTCTATGCTATTGTTGGGTGTGGATTATGTATGCTGTTGTCTGCAGATTTGCGCAAAAAGATGCTACATAACAAAGGTAGAGCACTCTATATACCTACCGCAATATGTGCCGTAGGCGTGCTTGTGGGGTTGTGTGCATATCCGAATTTCTTTTATGAAGGACCGATAACCCATGTTACTAACGCATTAAAACTGGTGCAGGAGTTTAAACAAAAAATTACCATGCTGTTTGAAGGAAAGATAATTGATTCACTTCACTTGCCTCCGGCTTATCTACTAAAGTCCTATTTATATACAATTCCGTTGTTTGCTTGGGCCGGACTTTTGCTGTTTGCAATACGTTTTAAGACAATTTGGCGCACATACAATAAAATAACCATCTCCTTTCTTTTATTTACCCTATTATTTGCGCCGGCATACATCATTCTAACAGAAGCCAATGTGTACAATGGATGGCGCCACACCTTGTTTATTTTCTCTTCCTTTGCCATAATTGCAGCAATAGGGTACTATGACTCTTTTAGCATACTGAGGCAAAAGAATAAACAAATTATTTATGTTTGCACAGTGTGTCTACTCATGGCACCCACGGCATTTTGGATGGCAAAGAATCCGAGATACATATATACATATCACAATATTATAGCAGGAAACACGCATAACCGATTTGATACAGACTATTATGAAACGTCCTGTATACAGGGATATAAATGGTTGGAAGAGAATGTAATTTCAAAATCGGACACATTGGTGCGCGTGGGAACAAGAAATAAGAATGTTTGCTATTCACAACATATACGCAAAACACCAAACTGCGAAACAATGCAATACGGCTGGAGGGCCTTTGCACGAGGCGAGTATGACTATTTGATTTTAACTCCTAATTTCATTCCAGCCCATGTGGTTAAGGCCTTTTATCCGCCTAAAGGAACAGTACATATTGAATACATAGATAATCAGCCTGTGTGTGCCGTAGTAAAGCGCGAAAACCGATACGATATTGATGGTATTAATTTAATGATTGAAGGAAAAATTGCAGAAGGGATGGAGTTGCTTATAAAAGCTTATCAATATAACCACATGAATTTTGGTACGTGGTATTGGCTAGGCTATGGCTACTACAACGCAAGGGAATACAGTACCGCATTGGAGTTCTTTAAGAACTATTTGGCCTTTTGGCCCAGCTCACAGTTGGAGGTTAAGGATGCGGTCCTAATGTCCGGACATAGTTTTGTGGAGCTTAATAGAAACAACGAAGCCATCTCACTTCTGGAACGAAACAAGAATATTTTCACGGACATCAATGATATTAATCTATGGAATAGATTTCTTGGTATAGCCTATTTCAATAGTGGCAATAGGAAAAAAGCGTTGACACATCTTAATAAGTTGAAGGATGTTTATCCGGATTTGGCTCAATACATAAACTAAACACTGTAATCTGTTATGTGAGTGTTCTTTGGGGTATTTCATTCCCTCCAACACACTCTGTCAAAGATTAGGAATCCGTTCATCACTTTTTAGGATATCATAAATTTCAGGTACGTACCTGTCTATACACTTAGGTACAAATAAACTAAAAAGGACGAATAGGGAATATCGCGTTTTTTGTACCGTCTAGCAGACGAGATATTAAAGGAATGCAGATTAACAGGGAGTGTTAATGAAGTAGAATAATACGCTAGTTAATTTCATATTGATAATTTTTATTATATTTGTAAATGCATCATTATTATTAATATTGATGTTACCTATTGAATAAATCAATTAAAAATCATCATTTACATTTTATGAGTTCATCTATTTCATCAACGAAATCTGCAGCAACTCCTAAATTTAGCAAAGCCTTTTGGGTTGCTAATGGGGTTGAACTATGCGAACGTGCTGCCTATTATGGAGTATTTGTAGTTATTACACTTTATCTGAGTCGCATTCTTGGATTTAATGACATGCAAAGTGCTACGATTGCCGGGGTATTTAGTGCATTTCTTTATCTTTTACCAACTTTTGCCGGAGCTATTGCCGATAAGATTGGTTTCCGTAATTCCATGCTATTGGCATTTGCATTATTGACACTTGGGTACGGCGGATTAGGTTTATTCCCTACGTGGTTACAAAGTGCAGGATTGGTGGAGTATGGACGCGATACAACTTTTACCGGCTTACTGGAAAGCAGTGCCCGCTACGGAATTATTCCTATCATGGCACTTATTGTTATTGGTGGTGCCTTTATTAAAAGTGTTATCTCCGGTACCGTAGCTAAAGAAACTACCGAAGAGAACCGAGCGCGCGGATTTGCCATTTTTTACGGTATGGTAAACATTGGTGCCTTTAGTGGTAAAACTATTGTGAAGCCTTTACGTGAAACACTTGGTAATGAAGGGTTAATTACGCTAAACTATTTCTCGGCTGCAATGACATTAATTGCATTGGTAGCTGTATTCTTTTTCTATAAATCGGCATCTCACGCCGGAGAAGGTAAATCATTTAAGCAAATTGGTAAAGCATTAGTTAAGGTATGTGGTAACGGACGTTTAATTACATTAATCCTTATCATTACAGGTTTCTGGATGGTGCAACACCAATTATACGCAACTATGCCTAAATATGTACTACGTTTAGCGGGTGAAGGTGCATCGCCATCATGGTATGCTAACGTAAATCCATTGGTTGTTGTGCTTACAGTGAACTTTATTACTCAATTACTACGTGGTAAATCGGCACTTACATCCATGACAATTGGTATGTTTATTATGCCTATCTCTGCATTGTGTATGGCGTACGGAAATATATTAAATGCCGACTCGGTAATTTTAGGTATGCACCCTGTAGCCTTTATGATGGTGGTGGGTATTGTATTCCAAGGTCTTGCCGAGGTATTTATATCTCCTCGTTTCCTTGAATATTTCTCTTTACAAGCTCCTAAAGGCGAAGAGGGATTATATCTTGGATTTAGCCACTTACACTCGTTCCTATCTTCAATATTAGGATTTGGACTTTCGGGTTACTTACTAAGCGAATTTTGTCCGGACCGCTCACTTTTCTCTACTGTTGAGGAGTGGCGCCAGGCTACCGAGCATGCTCACTACATTTGGTATGCCTTTGCAGGTATTGCATTGGTTTCGGCTATTGCTTTAATTGTATATGGACGAGTGGTAAAACACTTAGATAGCAAAAAAACAGAGACTGAAACAATGCGCGAAGCAGTTTAAGAATCTCCTATAAATACAAAAAAGTCTAAGAGCTTAAACTCTTAGACTTTTTTGTATTTAATGTTATAAACAAATTCCGTTATTAGAAATAGTAGTTAAATCCAATAGTTGGAGCAAAGTTCAAACCAAGATCAAATGAGTTGTATTTGTGTTTTGGTTTACCTTCAACGTCTTTATATTTGTAAGTTAAATAGTCATAAGAGAATTCACCTATGCTAAAGCTAATACCGATAACATCTGTAGGCATAAATTCAAAACGCATTAAGTTTAAACCAGCGCGTAGGTTGAATAAATCAGCTTTTTTAGAAGTAACTCCATTAATAGTTTCTTGATTTTTGTACTCTCCAAAACCTACATTTACGTAGATACCAGGAGTGTAATAGAAGTTTTGTGTAATTTGTAGATAATAGCTTGCGCGTGGACCTACCACAAATAAGTTAGTTTTAGGTTTGTGAGTGTCGTTACCCTTAACTTTAGTTTGTTTGTATTCGTAACCTAAGTCTAACCCAATAGCCCAGTTGTCACTGATAAAATAACTTACATTTGGAAGAACTTTAACGTTAGTCACTGTCGTTCTGTTTCCTTCAAGATCCTTAGATTCATTTGAGCTGAAAGACAAATCACCACCAAGTCTTACTTGGCCTTGTTGTTGTGCGAATAGAGTTATTGACGATAACAATATTACGGCGAATAGTAAAATCTTTTTCATAGTCTAAACATTTAAATTAAATGATAATGTTCATGTTAAATATCTTTTGCTACATATACTAATAATAGATTAGTATGTTTCAATATGGAAAATAATTAACATTGTCTTATATTTTTAATTATATTATGACAAAAAGTATCAAAAAACGGACAGAAACACAAAATCCGACGCCTTAGGCATCGGATTTTGTGTTTCTGTCCTCTCATAACAATTAGCAACCAGCTAATTGTCAGCAGTATCATCGAAATTGATTATTTTATGAGTTCCATCGCAGAATGGTTTTTTATGAGAATGTCCACAACGACATAATGCTACCTTAGCTTGTTGCAAACTTTCTTTCCCATCCTTATCAATTAACATAAACTCATTGTTTACAATTAGCGGACCGTTATGCACAACGGTGATGCTACAGATTTTGCCTTTTTCTTCCATAACGTTATTGTTTTTGATACACAACGTTAAACGCAGCAGTCGGCTTGATAGTTTCCTAAAGTTTCTTACATATTTTATTACAACGTAGCGATGTAGGGTTGCTGATATTCGCTATACTTACGTGTAAACATTTTCGATGCCACAAAATAAAGTAGACCACCAAATTTACGTGCATTTTGCGGACAAACATGAATACATCGGCCACAAGAGATACATTTCTCCGCATCGCACTTGTTGGTCAACTCCAAGTTTATTGCTTCAACAGGACACTGCTTAGAGCATTTGCCACATTTATTACATTTACCCGACACCTGAGGTTTTAATGGTACAGCCTTAATATCTCTATAAGGGGTATTATTTCCTTTTACTTGTAACACATCGGTAGAATTAATTACTGCTTCTATGCTCTCAACACTATTCTTCCCAAATGTAGAAATTAAAGCTAAGTCCTGCGCATTGGGACGATTTGTTGCAACCTTAGGAAATATGGAGTGCTGCGCTATAAATGCTGCAGCAGAGATTACTTTAAACCCATTTTGCGTAACAATATCACGGAGTTCTATCAATGCATCGTCAAAATCTCTATTCCCATATACGGTTACTATAATGGCGGGAGTGTTATTTCCTTTATACTTTGCCAGTAGTGTTGTTGCAAACTCCGGAATACGTCCTGAATAAACAGGCAATGCAAATACTGCTATCTCCTGATTATTAAAATGTTTAATTTTATCTTCAACCTGAAGTGGATATCTATTTACACGCTGAAAAGCGACATCCTTAACTACTTGATTTATGATTTTTTCTGTTGTTCCTGTAGCACTAAAATAAATAAGATTAGCAGTAGTGTAATTCATACATTATGATATTAAAAATTATAGCCTAGGGAAACGTATACCCCAAAGCGTTCTACATTCGATGTGTTGAAGCTAACCGCTATTGGACCTAATAATGAGTTATAGGCATATTGCAAAGCTCCTCCAAAATAGTCTTTACCGGAGTGAAATAACTTAAGGAAGTTGTCACTATCCTTGGCATATTGTCCTCTTGCCTGTATGTAATGCTTGCTGCCGAGACGATAACGAAGAGCCAAACGAGCAGTAAATAGTGCATCGTTCATTATCTCCATATTTCTCATTCCGTCAAAGGCAATTTGCTGATTAAGATAACGTGCATTCATATTCCCTCCCATATAGTTTAAATAAATCTCCGGAAATTTATTACCAAACAGGAAGCGCCCCTGAGCATCCGGAATAAGGTGTACCCTATTGCTTAAACGTGCAACCGTCCCAACCTTAAAGGATGCAATACCTATTGGCGATCCCCCTTTATAGGTTGCAAAGTTTGATGTCACCATATCCCCCATTGCATAAGCTTCGACACCGCGAGTAGGAAAATATTTTTGATCGTAAGTATCTACCCCAAACGACATATAATAATTTAAGAATCCTTCCGTTTTCTGTTTTACTGGCTCATAGGTCTTGGTGTACAGAAAATCATTGTAAGTGAAGAAATCATAACGAATTCCTGCATCAAAACGGAAATTGAAATAGATATCAGAGAAGTTAAGTCCTAACGATTGTCCTACAAAACTAGGCGAATCCACTTTGTCTCCTCTATTATAAATTTTAAAATTGTAATAACGCGCCGTGTAATTGAGGCCTATTTTTTGAGTAAAGTCACTTCCCCAAGTTACTCCTAACGATGCCGATGGACTTTGATTAAGTAAGAAAGTAGCATCAAAACTTGCTCCGTTTATAATACGTCTGTTCACTGTAGTATTAAGAATTATAGACGCCATTTGTTCTGAATCAAAGCGTATTCCAAGATTTATTGAGCTTTGAGGTTTACGCTTCATTATCAATTCTAAATCATACGGTGCTGTAGGCGACAATTTATACTCCACATTTGAGAATAGCGCCGTTCCATACAAATCCGATATCACGTTGTCTATTTCCGTAAGCGTATAACTATGTCCCGCTTGCAGTGTCACAAAGCGACGCAACCAACGTTGATCCTTATCCTCAATGCCCGTTAGTGTAACGTTATTTATTTGATAGCTTTCAGGACGTTTATAAATACTAACGCCCGTGTCAACAGGAGTTGTCAACGTATCGCCATATATTTTTTCCTTTAATGCCCGTATTTGGGGTAATATTGCACGTGCTGCATGTTCTCCGCGTATAATCATGGTATCAACCGCTTCCTTACTAAAGGACGCTGCCGAGAAACCTTTTAAATCGGGATTAACATATAAGTCACTATTCTCCTTATTGTGCTCATACTTCTTCTCTCCCATTATGTCTACCAATCTGTTCACCATTCCCATCATACCACGTAACTCATTTTTCGGAGTTTCGCCGGTAGACAAATCTATGGCAATTACTATTTCGGCACCCATCTTTTGTACAACATCGGTAGGTAAATTATTTATAGCACCTCCATCAATAAGTATCATATCATCCAATTCAACAGGAACAAATACTCCCGGAATTGACATACTTGCTCGCATAGCAGTAGGGAGCGATCCCTTATCCAATACTACATCTTTACCGGATACTAAATCCACAGCTACTGCCGAGAAAGGTATAGGTAACTTAGAGAACGTATCCAACTCATGGTATCCTACTGTTAAATCTGTAAACAAATTATAGATATTTTGTCCTGCTATTATTCCTGCTGGGAAAGTAAATTTTTCCTTAGATAATGGAATAGATACCGCATACATATCCTTTTTTAACTTAGATGAGAATGTTTGTTTTGTACGATCTACATTATCTCTCATTAGGTTTTCCCAATCAAGGCTACGCATTAATGTATCCAACATTGCCGCATCATACCCAATGGAGTACAAAGCACCTCCAATTGCGCCAATACTAGTACCTGCAATATAATCAACAGGTATGCCTTCCTCCTCTAAAACTTTCAATACGCCAACGTGCGCAGCTCCTTTTGCACCTCCTCCACCTAATACAAGCCCCACTTTTTTACGCTGAGCAAATACAGTACATCCAACACAAAATAGAAGTAAAAGCAGAACTAATCTTTTCATAGTTATTTATATAAATTTAGCAAATAGGCACGTTTTCACATTATAATAAAATCACATTTAACAAATATCATGCCTAATATTAATTAAAACACTTATTGATGTAGCAAAGATAATGCATTAAAACAATATGCCTATGCCACATTTATCTATCAACACCTTAATTAGAGGGAGATTATAAATTACTTACGCAGTATTAATTTGTACGTTTCAATAAATAATTTATAATTTTCTAGTTTAGCTATATTCAATATAAAATTTGTGGTTATTCAAAACTATAACGCCGTTTCAAATAACCACAAATGAATATAATCTGAACTAAATATTTGAAGAATCCCACAACCAAATAGAACTAGCAGTATCTAAACCTTTGGATACACGTGTAAGATTAATAGGATGGTTCTGTAAACGTAATTGCGATTTTATTATCAATTCATTCAATAGTAATGCTGTACACTGCGCCTCTGGGCATTGTGCTTTTACCCAATAAGGCATACTGCTTTGCATAACAATTTGTGGTTGGCGTACATTCTCAATACGTTTATCTCCATCTTTAATAATTAATAGATGCTGGCATCCTTCCCCACAGTAAAACTTAATGTGTCCGTTACCAAGTGTGTAGTTAAGATACTCAATCAAGATTTCCGACTCATTGGTTGAAATATTGCCAGCACTATAATCCTTAATTCTATTGTCCTCAACGCTAACAAAATTACAGTTCAATACAATTTCATTGGGTTGAGCATCATAAGCAATTACTGGACTCTCTTTTAACGAAACAATGGCGCCATTGGCCATACTGTTTACCAAATTCATTGAAGTTTTCATATGCTTAAGTTTTAGTTAGTTAGTAAAATTTCATACTCTACAGGAACAACAAGCTAATGTTGCGTAATCCCAATCTGCCTATAGATGTATCATTCAACCTCATCCAATTAATTTTGATTGTATATGCAATCTTAAAATTAAAGGATGGACTTATGACAATAGCACAACTTTACGATTGAACCATTGCTATAAAACTCTTCTAAATAAAATGTATCTGAAAATGTCTATGACACTGATGTACCACGTAGGTACATATAATAACAATATACCCCCTAAGGGGTTACCGTTGTAGTAGTTGTAACCCGGCTATTACATATTGTAGATGCGTATGTATAACCTAAACGTGTCATAATTTTATATTTTTATCCTGCCATCCAATTGTAGTGTATAAATTACTACATCTTAAACAGTTGTCTTATTTTTAATACGACATGAGAGGAAAAAGTTTCAGTTAACAACTACTTTTTCCTCCATTCTTAATAATTAAGATTACACCTATCAAGCCGAGCGACGTGCCAATATTCTCTCCCTACAGCGACGATATATCACAATTGCCACGCAAAGTGTAAGCATTTCCGCAACCGGAATGGTTAACCAAATTCCTTCAACTCCAAACAACATAGGAAACAGAGCAATACCTATAATTATAAATATTAATCCGCGTAACATGGATATTATTATAGAGGTACGCGCATCACCCATGGAGGTAAAAAATCCGGAAAACGTAATATTTATACCATTAAGGAGAAATGCGAAGGCACATATTTTTGAGCCTATCGTTGCAATTTGTATAACTACATTGTCTTCCTGACTTGTAGCAAAAAATAGTTTACTAATCACTCCCCCGCATGTAAAAGACAAAAGTGCAAGTACAACGCCTATCGTCGCATTAATAAATAAAGCATAACGCAAAATAGCAAATAGACGTTTCGTATTTCCGGCTCCATAATTAAAGGACAATATGGGAATTATCCCATCCGACACACCCACAAAAATAATTATTCCAACATATATGAGATAATTTATAAACGTATAAGCAGCAACCCCCTCAGCACCAACATAGCGTATCATGGCATTGTTAAACAACAAAATTGTAATCCCCGCCGATAATTCGGCCAAACCTTCGGACGATCCGTTGTAAAACATATTACGCAATAAAGCAAAACTAAACTTTCCTTTTTGTACAGTTACATTGCTACTATTTTTAAATAGGATATGCAGTACCGACAAAGTCCCGCAACTAAATGAGATACCCGTTGCATAAGCAGCTCCAGCTGTGCCTAAGCCCCAGCGTCCTATAAATAGATAATCCAAAATTATATTCATAAACACTGTTATCATTAACACTATCATGGCGTAATATGGACGTCCAAATGCCTTCATCATATAATCCACTAGGAAAAACATAGCTATAAATGGATAAAAAGGAATAAAGCTCAACAAATAATCCTTAGCATAACTGTGTAAAACCGGATCGTTACCTAAAAAGGACAGTACAGAAGATGAAAAAAATGCTATAAACAATGCCAATATAGATACTATTCCTATCATGGCAATAAAAGCTGTTTTCAGTGCATCACTAGCCTTTTGTCGCTCTCCCTCACCTAATGAAATACTCACCACTGTTTGGCATCCAATACCTATGATTATAGCAATGGCGGTTATCACCGTATATAATGGCATTACCAAGTTTACAGACGCTAATGCATTTGCTCCTACATAGTTGCCCAGGAATGCTCCATCTATCATGGTTTGCATCCCTACAAATACCAATCCCACAGCACCCGCAACTGCATATTTGCGAAACAATTGTCCAATAGGTGCCGTTGCAAACTCTTTCTCCTGACTACTTAATTCTATATTATTTGTATTCATTGTGTATTGTCTTTCATACTGAACATTCGTTCAACTAATAAGTAAAAAAATTTGCCGTTTATTAACGGCATTTTATCTGATTGTAGTAATTGGTTAACATCTCGGTAATCTCGGCAGATGCTGATGTCAAACTTGCTCTAAAATCTATATTAAACCAAGAGCCATCTACCAAGTATACAAACGTCTTTGCAACTTGATCCAAATCCATTTCAGCAGCAATATGTCCTGCATTTTGACTATTAGCAACCACTTTGCGCCATGCTTGTAACTCATCATCCCTTATCTTTCTATATCGCTGCTCAAACTCCTTGCTGCGTAAGCGCGCTTGGTAAAACAGGAAATCATAGTTCATTATGTTTATATTTTCCTTTCCCTCCGAGAGTTCTCTACTGCAAATATTATAATACATACGCTCAATATAGTCTATCATATCAGGAATAGTAAGCTCTCCTATCTCCTCCATGTCCAAACGGAAAAACTCAAGCAAATACCGCTCGGTCACCTCCATAAACAACTCCTCTTTACCACTATAATAGTGATAAATTAATCCGCGCGACATTCCCGTTGCTCGTTGAATATCCGTTATGGATACACCATCAAATCCATTGAGTAAAAGTAACTCAAAGCATTTATTCAAAATAAGTTCCTTACCTTTTGTATTCATATATTGAACGATTGTTCAGCAAAGATAGTAATTTAATCATTCCTGAAATGCATTATAGAAGGAATTTAATAAATAATAATATTTTACAAATATATTAACAATCATATATATATTTTACACTAACTTGCCACTGAGATATTGTATTATTAATTATAAACTTCTATTTATCTGAATATTTATGAAGAAATTTTCATTATCTCTGGTATTATTCTTATCAACTTGTGCCATAGCGCAAGCGCAATATAAACCAGAGATTGTTGGTAGTGCTCCTAGCGATGCATACATTGGTTTAAGCCGTTTAAGTAATGGTGAATTACGACACTACAACTATGGAGAACAACGTGACCCCGGTAACTTTTACCTGCAAAGTAAGGATAACGGACAAACGTGGATAAAGGTTGACACAGATCCGAAACACTATCATGCCGATGTTTGCAATCCTTTAACCAACACCATGATTCGACTATTTTATAACAAGCAAGGTGTTTGGTGTGTAAGGTACAACGCTAATCAAGACGGAACATCCGAAATTACAAAAGTTACCAACGATCCGTATATTATGATTAAACCGCCCGTATTTATTAATGGCGGTAAGCGTATCCTCATTGCTTGTCACTATGTTGGTGGCGATGTAAAGAAGGTTGGCTCCCACGTGCTCTATTCTGACGATGACGGTATAACGTGGCAAGAGTCTGAGAACATTGTTGTTCCTTTACACAAAATTGATGGTTTCCATAAAGGTATTAGATGGAATCACGGCGCCGTAGAACCCACTGTTATAGAGCTTAATGATGGACGTATTTGGATGATTATGAGAACCTCACAGGACTCACACTACCAAAGCTACTCCTACGATGGCGGAACAACATGGACAACTCCAACACCCTCTCCATTCTATGGAACTATAACAATGCCAACCATTGGGCGTTTACGCGACGGACGTATGCTGTTCATATGGTCAAATACTACCTCATTACCAGAAACTACTGCCGGGATGGGACGCTGGGAAGATGTTTTCACCAATCGTAATGCCATACATGCAGCAATATCCGAAGACGATGGCAAAACTTGGATTGGTTGTCGTGAACTATTTCTTGACGAGCACCGCAATGCACCCGATTTTGCAACTGCAAAAGGACATGACAAAAGCGTACATCAAAGTCAATTTGTAGAGACAGAACCCGGCAAAATTGTAGTAGCAGTTGGGCAGAGTCCACGGCACCGCAAAATTCTGCGTTTCGATGTAGAGTGGTTATATGAAACCGAAAGAAATAACCAATTCGAAAACGGACTGGCAGACTGGAGCACATTCCACTACTATAAAGGCATTAAGGGACACTGTGGCTATAACCGCAAGGAAGGTGGTCGCTTAGTTGCGCATCCAACAAAGAAAGAGAAACAAGTGCTCAATCTGCGCCACTCCGCCAACGACTCATTGGTATATGATGGTGAAGGAGCTGTTTGGAACTTTCCTGCATCAAGAAAAGGTGTATTTACAACTTCGGTGCGCATTCCACAAGGATCCCAAGGTGGTAGTCTGGTACTAAACGATCGTTGGTTCAACGCAACCGACACTACATCCGGATATTTCTCAATGTACAACTTACCATTAACACGCAAAGCGCTAAACATAAACGACGATAAGTTCCATACTCTTCGCGTGGAATGGGATTTAAACTCGCGTCAAACTATGGCAAAAGTATACATTGACAAAAGCCGTAAACCAATCATAGAAATACCACTCAGCAATGTTTCCACCCATGGAATATCCTACGTACATTTCCAAACATCTCGAAACACGGATAACATAGGATATGATATTGAATATGTAAAAGCCAAACAAAATTAATGATATCAAATCTATACAGTGACAAATCTATTTACTATAGTTGTCACTGTATGTGATTTCATGACATTTCATTATACCTTCTCCCAAGGTTCAACCTCCCCAGGTGTTACATAAAAAAGCGGATGTTGTTCTATGCGCTCTACGGCGAACAAAACATCTAGCCTCTCCAAATCCCTTATACTGAGCTTACTTTTCAGATGGTTAAATTCATATATTAGTTGTCCTGATGTAACAGGAATATGCTCTAATATATCGCTGGTCGAAATTTTACTTCCATCAAAATGATACCCCCTCTCATTAGCCTCCAAGAGTAGATAATATAAATAGCCATCTATTGCAGCTATTGGATCTGCTACTGCCTTGAAACGCAATAATTGCGGATGATTCCTATATCCTATAGTATGTCCCGACAACACTTTCTTTGCCAACAGCCCTTCGCGCCAACAAGCAACTAAACCTTTGGCATCAAGATATTGCGGATGTATAGACCATAAACGCATAATGTTTTTATATAAACTACTTTTCTTTGCGTATACGATAAGCATATAAAAAGTTTATCCGCTACCCCTTCCTTTATTTTAGCCAGCCACACCATTCAAAATATGGATTTTCTACTCTAAGCACTTCATCTAGGTATTGGAATAAATCATACTATCCATCACACACAATACCGGTTCAATCGTTATTGCGTGCTATCTCATTCAGGTTTCATTCTGCTTTCATTCAGGTTTCATTCAGGTATCGTACCCCAAACCTGAATGAAACCTGAATGAAAGCTGAATGAAACCTGAATGAAACCCAGACAGGGACAAAACAGATTCGAAGCATAATAGCGATATTATAACATAATAAGATAGGCTCAATATATGGTAAAACAGTAGACTATTTACCACATATATTTCGGTGTCATTCAATAAGTAGCATACAACGGCTTACACAATAGATTATAGGGAATGGAAATACACAAAAAAAACTCATACCTAACGCACTAAACGTTGGGTATGAGTTTTATTATAATATAGAGTAAATTGTAAATAGAGTTCTATTCCTGCACCGGTTTAATTTCCTCAAAACCTCGTTGACGGAATACCTCATACATAAGTACGGTAGCAGCAGCCGACACATTTAAAGAGTCAATTTCGCCCACTTGAGGAATTTTAATCTGTTCCATAACAACATTTAACAACCCTTCGTCGATACCTTTATCCTCCGATCCCATGATAATGGCAAGAGGCTCTTTCATATCAACTTGAGTATAGTATTTGGGTGCTTTTTCGCTGGCTGCATATATTTGCATTCCACGTTGAAATTTCAATTCGCGTACCACTTTCTTTAAGTTAGGTACCTTTGCTACCGGGATATGATAAAGCGCTCCGGCTGATGTTTTAATCGCGTCGGACGATATTTTTGCCGAATGTTTTGTAGGGATAATGATAAGATCCACTCCGCTACATGACGCACTACGTGCAATAGCACCAAAGTTACGTACATCCGTAATACGGTCAAGCACAAGAACAAATGGAACACGTCCTTCAGCTTCGGCCTGATCTAATACCTCGTTAACTTCGCTATAAGCGATAGGAGAAATCTCCGCCAATACACCTTGGTGGTTTTTGTCTGCGAAAGACTTGAAAAACTCCTCAGGAACATATTGAAAAGCAATATCCTTTTCACGTACGGTAGCAAACAGTTTTTGGAACAGCTCGCCACGGTTTCCTTTTTTAATTAAAACTTTATCAATTTCTTTTTCCTGATTTATCGCTTCAAGAACAGCGTGTATTCCGTAGATATACTCTTGTTTAAACTTAGCCATATCGGGTTATTTATTCTGTCTTTTATTATTCATCACGTTGTGCCATTAACTCATCATATACCAGTTGTGCTTCTTCCCACTCCTGCATACATGCGTCCAAACGGGCACGGGTGTCGCCATAGGCTTTTAGTAGCTCATCGCCCGCTTCGCCGGTAGCAAGTCGTTCTTCATATCCGGCAATAGCGGTTTCCAGTTTATCTATCTCTTTTTCTCGTTCCTCAACAGCTTTCTCGGCTTTTTTAATTTCTCTATTTAGCTGTTTTCGTTCCTCAAAAGAGAGTTTACTTTCCGTTACACGTTCCTCCTTCTCCTCTTTTACGGCATCGGTGGTGTGCATTTTTTCATATTCGCGGAAACACTCAATCTTTTTCACCTCAAGGAATTGTGTTATTCCTCCTAGATATTCCTTTATCTGTTTGTTTGCAAATTCAAACACTTTATCGGCAAGGCCTGTAAGGAAGTCACGGTCATGTGATACTACAATCACTGTTCCTTCAAAGTTTTTTAGTGCCTCCTTCAAAATATCCTTTGTACGTAAATCAAGGTGGTTGGTTGGCTCATCGAGTATCAACACATTATATGGCTCCAGCAGTAAGCGGACCATTGCTAAACGTGTACGTTCTCCTCCCGAGAGAACCTTTACTTTTTTATCAACATCCTCTCCTTGAAATAGAAAAGCTCCCAACAAATCGCGCATTTTTTTACGAATATCGCCTTGTGCCACCTGGTCAACGCTATCTAGTACGGTATCTTCACCGTTAAGCAAATCGGCCTGATTTTGTGCAAAGTAACCTATACGTACATTATGACCTATTTTTAACTCCCCATCGTAAGGAATTTGATTCATAATCATTTTAACGAGCGTAGATTTACCTTCCCCATTTTTACCTACAAAAGCAACTTTTTCGCCTCTCTTAATCTCAACATCAACATCTTTCAATACTTGAAGTGAGTCATAGGCTTTGCCTACACTTTTACCTGTTACCACAAGTTCTCCTGTACGCACGGCAGGTTGAAAACGAATATTTACAGCACGAGTATCTAAATCCTCAACCTCTATGCGGTCAATTTTTTCTAACTGCTTAATACGGGATTGTACTTGTACGGATTTAGTTGCTTTGTAACGGAAACGTTCAATGAAATCCTCCGTATCCTTAATTTGTTTCTGCTGATTCTCGTACGCACGCATTTGTTGCTCAACACGCTCTTTACGCAGTTCCACAAATTTTGAATAGTTTACTTTATAATCATACGTCTTTCCCAACGATATCTCAAGCGTACGCTTTGTAATGTTGTCAAGGAAAGCACGGTCATGCGAAACAAGCACCACAGCACCCGGATAGGTTTGAAGAAAGGACTCTAACCATGAAATACTTTCAATATCCAAGTGGTTGGTAGGCTCATCCAATAGGAAAACATCAGGGCGGGCAAGCAAAATTTTAGCTAGCTCAATACGCATACGCCATCCTCCACTAAACTCTTCGCACTTACGTTCCATATCGGTAGACGTGAAACCTAACCCCTTCAATACAACTTCAACCTCTTTGTCTACATTGTTCTCACCTCTAATGGCAAGTTGCTCATTAAGAGAGGTAATACGATCCAACAGTTTTAAATAACTGGCCGACTCATAATCTGTACGTTCTGCTAGCTCTCCGTTTAATTTCTCAACCTCATCACGAAGTTGAAACACGTCGGCAAAAGCTTTTTTTGCCTCATCGCGTACCGTATTACCGTCAACATACACTTTTGTTTGTGGCAAATAACCAATACGTAAATCGCCGGGCATTGAAACGGTACCCTCACTTGGAGGATTTACTCCGGCAAGTATTTTTAATAGCGTTGATTTTCCGGCACCATTACGTCCCGTAAGTCCCACGCGGTCTTTTTTGTTTATCAGAAATGAAACCTGATCCAACAAATAAAAACCACCAAAAACCACACTCACATTGTTTACTGAAATCATAAATTGAATATAGTAACTTGTTCATTTAAGAGGTGCAAAGATAGTCACTTAGCGGCTAAATTCCTAATAACATAAATGTATTCATAATGAGCGTATTTTGTAAAGTTATTTTAAAGGAAACTATCATTCCACAGCATCAAAACTATGAAACAAATAAAAATATAATTTTATATGTTTATATTTATGGAACGTAAACGTAAAACCTTCATTACGTGAATTGAACTTAACAATGTAAACAACATGAAAGATATTGTTTTATACTCATTAGGAGGTTTAGTTATCTATTTCATTTTACTCATGGTTGTAGTAATTAGGATGAATAGAAACGAATCTCTTGAGGATTATTATATGGGTGGCAGAAAGCTCTCTTTCTGGCTTTTGTCATTAACTTTTATTGCTTCATGGTGGGGCGCCGGATCGGCACTCTCCACCGCCGATTTAGCCTTTACCGATGGTATTAGCGCCTATTGGGTATATGCAATGCCTGTACTTTTCTCTACAATATTAATGGCGGTTTTGGCTAAAAAAATACGACGAATTCCGGCTATGACACAACCGGAGATGATTACTCTACGATATGGTAAAACTGCCGGCGTATTGGTTTCGGTTATTGTATATTTATTTATGATGCTATCGGCTGCATCGCAAATGGTGGGCATTGGGTTATTCTTTTCAGGTTTTCTGGATTTCAGCTATGAATGGGGTGTATTGATAGGCACTGTTATTGTGTTAAGTTATTCCTTATTTTCGGGATTTAGAGGTGTTGTTTTTACCGATGTTATACAATTCTTCTTTTTGACAGTTTCAACCTTATACGTTTGCTATATTGGGTTTTATTCCGGAGGAAACTTGAATGAGATTAAAGCCATTGTCGAAGCAAAACATCAAACACAATATTTTGATTTCCTTCATAATATTGGAAATAATATGATTTACGTGTTGACATTTGGAGCAGCTTGGATGATTCAGGCTAATGTTTGGCAAAGAATAATGGCAACACGCACAGCGCAGGATGCATACAAGATGACCATTGTAAGTTTGTTTATTTACATCCCTTTGTACGCCATAGCAGTATTTACCGGAATGTCGGCAATTCCTATTTATGACACATTACCCGCAGGAGGTGTTATACCGGCATTGACAAAAGATTTTATGTCACCGGTAGCCGGAGCCCTTGTATTTATTGGTGTTTGTTCGGCAATTATGTCAACTATGGATTCTTTAATTAACACCGGAAGTATGATTTTATCGAAGGATATTTATCAGGATAGGATAAACCCATCGGCTAAGCAGACTCTTTTAGTAAAAATAGGTCTTATCTCAACAACGGTAACAACGCTTATTGGCTTAATAATAGCTCTAAACTTGCGTTCTATTTTAGAGGTTTCATGGATTGCTGCCGACATTTTAGCTACCGGTTGTTTTATCCCCATTGTAATGAGTTTCTTTTGGCGACGAGGAACACATAAAGGAGCAGTGTGTAGTATTGTTTTTGGAATAACATATTCTCTTTGTAATTTACTCATACAGATGGGTGTTACTATTCCAACATTTTGGAAGCCGGGCTCTGCTGAGCAAATTATTTATGGTATGAGTCTGTCGTTTTTGATTTTTATTCTCGTATCCCTTTTTACAAAACCTGATTTACAAAAAGCAAACTACTATATAGAGAAATCGAGAGGTGAATAAAGCTTCGGCTTGAATTTTGGCACAAAAAAAGCGCTGTTATATAAACAGCGCAATCTATGTTGTGTTAAAATAAATTCATAACATTTGACGGCGGACGCTGGTGACGCAACTCATTAGCCATAAATTGGAAATACTTCTCCGTATGAGCAAAATATTGCTTAAATCCGGCACATAGTTCCGTGATGTATTCGCCTTGTGCATTTAGCAAGGTGCGATTTTTGGGACAATCGCCGCCGCACATTGCAAGGTATTTACATTCTCTACATTGTTGTGCCAAGCTACGTTCCTTTTCCTCTTCAAAGAAAAGTTGTTTATCGCTTTTCACCATCTCCGGTAGCGGAGTTTGGTGTATATTTCCAAGATAATATTCCGGAAAAACAAAATGATCGCAACAATAGGCATCGCCATTGTGTTCAACAGCTGGAGCGCAACAACAATATTTGGCCATTGAGCATAGAGCAGGTTGTTGGCCCATATATGCTGCTAATGTGTTGTCAAAATAGTTTACAAAATAGGAACCTACATCGTTACGCACCCAGGTGTCAAATATGCGACATAGAAAATTTCCCCAATCCTGAGGTGTCACATTTTCGCGCATCACAGCTGTGCGTTTATCATAACAGTTGGATACAAGAGAAAATTGGGCATCATCGTCTTCGGCAATACGCTCTACAATGGGGCTAAATTGCATAAACTTAGCGCCTAGTTCCTTAAGAAAATTATAAACGGCAACCGGATGCTTACTGTTAGAGGCATTAACTACACACATGGCGTTAAACTCCACTCCGTGTCGTTTAAATATCTCGGCACAACGTACCACGACCTCCCACGTACCACGGCCATTAGGGAATTTGCGATGCGCATCGTGAAAACGTTTAGGACCATCAATGGAAAGACCACATAAGAAATTATTAGCTGCAAGAAATTCTGCCCACTCATCAGTGATTAAAGTTCCATTGGTTTGAAATGCATTGGTTATCTCCTTGCCGTTTGCAAACTCTTGTTGAATGCGTAATACCTCGCGGAAGTAATCCACGCCCAACAAGGAGGGCTCACCACCGTGCCATACAAAGTTTACAACCTCCTGAGGTTGGCTTTCGATAAAATCACGAATAAGGGTTCTTAAAGTATCTCGATCCATTTTATAGGAGGAGACTGTAAACGGTTTATCGGGAAATAATGCTTCCTTATCCAAATAGTAACAATAGTCGCAATCTAAGTTACATACCGGTCCAACACACTTGGGCATTACGGTATATGGACGTTTTAAGGTGCTTCGCTGTTGTTCAAACAGAAAGGAAGCTGTATTATTAGTTGTATCAGACATATTATTCTCTTTTCAATAGTGATACAAAAATAATAATTTTCCTTTCGTTTCAATGTTAAAGCTTACTTCATTAACTGGTTGTAGAGGTTAAGAATTACTTCGTCATTCCATCCGCTACGATGTTTTTTATAACGTGCTGTAATTTGTTCTAAACACAGATTACCTATGCTACCCTCATGAGTATGCGAGAATGCAAGGGATCTGTCGGCCTGAAATGTTTTATTCATTACCTGTGCACCTACTTGTTTGTATGCATCTCTAAAAGGAACACCCTGAGCAACTAAGGCATTTACACTTTCAACCGTAAATAAAGGGTCGTATATTTCCGCATCCGTTACACCTTGCTGTTCCTGCATTTGTTCCACTACAGTTATAAGCATGGTAAGTATATCCTTCATCTCCTTAAATGCAGGGAGATAGATTTCCTTAGTTACTTGCATGTCGCGGAAATACCCTGATGTAAGATTTGTACCTATCATTGCCAGTTGTGTTGGTAATGCCTGTATTTTATTGCATTTGGCACGAATAAGCTCAAAGATATCCGGATTCTTTTTATGCGGCATAATGCTTGAACCTGTTGTAAACTGATCCGGTAATTTAATAAACTGGAAGTTACTACAGCTGTACATACATACATCGGCAGCAAAACGCCCCACAGTAGTAGCTATGGCAGCGAGCGCAAATAACACCTGTTTTTCCATCTTGCCGCGCTGCATCTGTGCGTAAATAGGATTGTAAGCAATATCGTCAAATGCAAGTAGTGTAGTTGTATAAGCTCTGTCTAGAGGTATAGAACTTCCATAGCCTGCACCTGTTCCAAGTGGATTGGTATTTACTCCATCATAAGCAGCTTTTACAAACAGTAAATCATCGGCTAGGGATTCGGCATAGGCACTATACCACATTCCGAATGACGATGGCATAGCTACTTGTAGATGGGTGTAGCCGGGAATTAAAATATCTTTGGTATCGCCAGCCTTTTTTATCCATAGATCAAATAACCTATCTACCAATTGCACCACCTCAAGCATTTCCTCTCTTGTAAACAATTTCAAATCGGTAAGCACTTGGTCATTCCGCGAGCGTCCGGTATGGATTTTTTTACCTGCTTCGCCACACTGTTCTGTAAGTAAATATTCAATCTGTGAGTGAATATCCTCCATCGTATCGGCAATGGCGAAGTCGCCGCTCAATACATGCTCACCTATGTTTTGTAACGCAACATGAATGCTGTTATACTCCTCTTGAGACAACAAATCTATTTTGCGTAACATTTTTAACTGGGCCATATTGCCCATTACGTCGGCTTTTGCAAGCATTAAATCCAACTCTCTGTCCTTACCAACGGTAAACTCCTCGGTTAGCGCATTGATGGAAAATCCTTTATCCCACAGTTTCATATCGTATATTTTATCCTATTCTACAATTTGTTTAAATAGCTCTATGGCTTCCTCTATCTCTGAAAGATAGATATACTCATCGGCAGTATGACTACGAGCACTGTCGCCGGGACCAATTTTCAATGAGGTGTAAGGGATTACGGCCTGATTAGATGTTGTTGGTGATCCGTAAGGTGTTTTTCCAAGTGCAATACAACGTTGCACTAAAGGATGTGCGCTATCAATACACGATGAGTTGAGTGAAAATGAGCGAGGTTGTACCTCACAATCTATATTCTGAGTTATGACATCCACCACCTGTTGGTTGGTATAGTGTTCATTTACCCGGATATCCACCATAAATTTACACATTGCCGGAACTACATTGTGTAGCGTCCCCGCCTCTATTCCAGTTACGGTCATTTTTACTTTTCCAAGTAATTCCGATTCCTGTGGAAAGGAGTAGTTTTGAATCCATTGGATGGCTTCCATTGCTTTATAGATGGCATTTATCCCTTCGTTACGCGCGGCATGACCACTACGCCCGTGAGCAATACAGTCCAATACCACCAATCCTTTTTCGGCAATGGCCGGATGCATACCGGTAGGTTCGCCTACAAGTGCAACATCAATATGTCCTAATTTATCCACAACACTTTGAATGCCGTTAACACCACTGTTCTCCTCCTCCGCCGAAGCTAAGTACACTAGATTATAACTTTTGGATACCTTAGCCATATTAATAAAGGTTGCTAACATGGAGACAATGGAGCCGCCCGTATCGTTACTTCCCAAGCCATATAGCTTGCCGTCAACCACTGTTGGCGTAAAAGGATCAAACGTCCACGATTTTTGTGGACGTACTGTATCAATGTGTGCATCCATTAGTAATGTTGGACGCTCTGCAATATAATTTGGCGTTACAGCCCACACGTTATTTTTGTGTCTTTGTGGTTGAAAACCATGTTCAATCAACGTTTGTTCAATTAAATTGGCAACCTCACTCTCTTTTCCACTAAAAGAGGGTATGGTAATAATTCTTTCCAAAAGTGCTATGGCCTGTTCCGCTGTCATATCAATTCATTTTTATCACGGTACCCTTGTTTAGATGGGTATGTGATGTAAGTCTTACGCTATTTACTCCTTCTGCTAGAGTAGAAAAAGCATTTTCTAATTTTGGGAGCATTCCTGAATGGATTGCACCCGTGGCTTTTAACTCCACATAATCACTATAGTTGAGTTGTGCTATTACCGATTCCTCGTTATTAACATCCTCAAGTACTCCGGGTTTGTCGAAACAATACACTAGCTCCACCTTGTGGGTAGCACTAAGCGCCTTTGCTACTGCTGCTGCAACTCCATCGGCATTACTATTTAAAAGTTCATAGCTATCGCTCATTGTAATAGGCGAGATTACCGGGACTGTACCGTTAGCTAACATCTCTAGCAATGGTTGTGTAGACACTCCCGTCACATCGCCAACAAAGCCCCAGTCAATTGTGTCACTCGCCCTACGCACAGAACGGACAACTCCAGAGTCACAACCGGAGATACCACATGCATTCACTCTGCGTTTTTGCAATTGTGATACCATTAGCTTATTTGCCCATCCGGCATAACACATCACTGCAACTTCGAGAGTAGCGGCATCCGTAACACGACGTCCATCTATCATTTGCACAGGTATATCTAAACGTCCTGCAAGCGATGCCGCTAATTTTCCGCCCCCATGTACAAGTACAAAAGGAGTTTGCTTAGTCAGCTCATCGCAAAGCTCCTCCAGTATTGATCCATTCTCTATTAGGGCGCCTCCTATTTTAATAACTTTAATTTTCTCCATAAGTAAGCATTATGCTCTTAAATGCGTCAAGGAACTGATCGGCCTCTTTTCGCGTAATTACTAACGGTGGCAACAAACGTAATGTATCGGTTCCGCTATACCCTGTCAATATATGATAATCGTTCATTAAGGCGCCGCGCACTTGTTGAAGTTTTCCAGGAACGTCAACTCCTATCATTAATCCTTTTCCGCGTACTTCGGCAACACCCTCAATTTTTTGTAACTCATCAATCAAGTATCCTCCCAATGCAGCTGCATTGTTTATTAAATACTCTCTATCCATAACTTCCACAACCGCTAGCGATGCCGCACATGCTAAATGAGAACCACCAAATGTTGTTCCTAACATACCTTTCACAGCCTCGATATGTGGTGCTATTAAAATTCCGGCAACAGGAAATCCATTACCCATTCCTTTTGCCATTGTAACTACATCAGCTTCTATTCCAGAGTGCTGATATGCAAAGAATTTACCGGTACGTCCGCAACCTGATTGCACCTCGTCCATAATTAACAGGGTTCCTGTTTCATTACAAAGAGTACGCACTTGTTGTAAATAGGTAGATGTTGGTGCATAAATACCTCCCACGCCTTGAATACCTTCAATAAGTACAGCTGCATACTCCTTGGTACTTAACACATCTGTCAATGCAGCAATATCGTTTAGCTCTACAAAATCCACCCCATGCCCTTGGTTTATAGGAGCTTGTATCTTAGGATTATCCGTTGCTGCAACCGCTGCACTAGTACGCCCGTGAAACGCACCTTTCATTGCTACCACCTTTGCACGTCCGGTTACGAACGATGCTAACTTCATAGCATTTTCATTTGCCTCGGCACCACTATTACACAAAAACAGATTGTATCCCTCACAACCGGATAACTTTTCTAGTTTCTCCGCCAACTCCACTTGTAACGGATTATGTACTGCATTTGAATAAAAACCAATATGCTCCAACTGATTGTTAAGCATATTCTTATAATGAGGGTGTCCATGTCCAATTGAAATTACAGCATGACCGCCATAAAAATCCAAGTAGGAGGCTCCATCCTCATTGTATATATAGTTTCCTTTGGCTCTTACCGGCGTGATAGGTAAAAGCGGATATACTTCAAATAATCCCATAGCGTGTTTTTTTAAAAGTAATTAGCTTTAAGTTTCAAGCCCGTTTGTTCCTCTATACCAAACATTAAATTCATGTTTTGAACGGCTTGTCCGGAAGCTCCTTTTAACAAATTATCCAATACAGATGTTATTAATATTTTGCCATTCTCAGCTGTAATATGGATGTAACAGTAATTGGTATTTACCACTTGTTTTAGACTAATTGGTTCATTGCTTACCACAACAAACGGATGTCCTTCATAGAATGCTTTATACTGTCCGTAAATCTCATCTGCACTTTTATTGCTTCTCAAAACAGTATTCACAATAATACCTCTAGTGTGAGCACCACGCATTGGAACAAAAGCTATATCACCACTCCAATTTCCAGCTTTTTCAAGAGTTTCATTAATCTCTCCCAAATGCTGATGCGTAAATACTTTATAATTAGACAAGTTAGACGATCGGTTACTATAGTGACACTCTTGAGACAATTTTTGCCCTGCACCCGTTGAGCCGGTAACTCCCATTATTGTTATGTCTTGTGGTAACTCTTCCTGCTGTGCCAATGGCAATAGCCCAAGTTCTATCGCAGTTGCAAAACAACCCGGATTAGCTATATAAGCAGCATTGTATATTTCGTTTCTTGACAGTTCAGGAAGGCCGTATATAAATTCACCTGCATCTGCTTTTAAGCGAAAATCATTCCCTAAATCAATTACTTTGGTTCCTTCAGCAAGTGTTACACCATCTAAAAAAGCTTTAGAATAACCATGACCCATGCAAAGAAAAAGAACATCAATGTCGGAAAAATCAATAGCACCAAATTGCAAGGAACTATAAAGTAAGTCTTTATGCACTGTATAAATTGGCGCTCCGGCATGCGACTCGCTTTGAATGTATTTTAACTCCACTTCCGGATGGTTAATTAACAACCGGATTAACTCCCCCGCTGTGTATCCGGCACCGCCGGCTATTGCTACTTTTATCATGCTTTTTCGTTAACTTGTTTGTAAATGGCAATAGGCATTGCCATCATCTTAGTAAATCCTTTCACGTCGTCTGCTGTCCAAGCACCATTACGTTCTCCGTATTGTGCCATAGTACCACCCATAAGGTCGTGAGCACTATCAATTCCAACTAACTCAAAACGATAAGGATGCAATTTCATTATCACTTTTCCTGTTACCGTTTTTTGTGAAGAAGATAGGAACTGCTCAATATCGCGCATTACAGCCTCCTCGTACATCGATTCGTGAACAAACATTCCGTACCAGTTAGCTAATTGCTCTTTCCAGTACAACTGCCATTTACTAAGTGTATGTTTCTCAAGTAACTCATGACTCTTAAGTATCAATAACGGACCAGCAGCCTCAAATCCCACACGTCCTTTTATACCTACAATAGTATCGCCTACATGCGTATCTCTACCAATTGCCCAAAGGCTACCTATAGTTTCAACCATTTTTATAGCATCTACACCATTCACTTCCACATCGTTTACAGCGCAAAGCTCACCTTCTTTATACGTTAAAGTAAGCATCTCACAACCGTCCTTTTGTAATTGTGACGGATAAGCCTCTGCCGGTAAGTTTGTTGATGAACAAAGTGTTTCTCTTCCACCAACCGATGTTCCCCACAAACCTTTATTGATTGAATAGGCCATTTTGCTCCAATCATACTCAACACCGTGCTTTTTAAGATACTCTATCTCGTCCTCACGAGATAGTTCCATATCGCGCGTTGGAGTTATAATTTCAACTCCCGGCATATGCACCTGAAAGCACATATCAAATCGTATCTGATCGTTCCCAGCACCAGTACTACCGTGAGCAATGGCATCGGCACCAATCTCTTTTGCATAGTTTACAATAGCTAAAGCTTGAAAAGCTCGCTCACTACTTACTGATATTGGGTATGTTTTATTTCTCAACACATTCCCAAAAATCATATATTTTATACAGTTGTCATAATAACTGTCTGCAACATCAAGTACCACATGTTTGGAAACACCCAATGCATAAGCTTTCTCCTCAATCAAAGCCAACTCTGCATCCGTGAAACCTCCAGTATTCGCTAAAGCCGAATAAACCTCATATCCAAGTTCCTTACTCAAATACATTGCGCAATAGGATGTATCTAAACCTCCGCTATATGCTAAAACAACTTTCTTTTTCATACTTTCCTATTATGCTTTAATTTGACAAACTTTTTTAATAAAACGAGTAAATGGCGATCCTTTAGCTGTTTTTTTAACCTCTTGTTTTTTTCCTTCAACTTCCGGGTCGTAAATCATTCCTGTACACAAACACTTCGTCATGTTGGTACGTTGTAAGATATCATAATTCACACAAGACTGACATCCTTTCCAAAACTGCTCATCATCAGTTAACTTGGCAAATGTTACCGGCACATAACCTAAGGAGGTGTTAATACGCATAACTTGTTCGCCTGTAGTTAATCCAAACAACTTAGCCTCAGGAAATTTCTTACGAGATAAATCAAAAGCTGCTTTCTTAATTTTTTTGGCAATTCCTAATCCTCGATAAGCCGGACGCACAATTAAACCCGAGTTAGCAACAAACTTTTCATGTCCCCAAGACTCTATATAACAGAAGCCAACAAATTCATCTCTATTAAGAGCTATAATTGCTTTTCCTTGAGTAATCTTCTCCGTGATGTACTCATCCGTTCGTCGAGCAATACCTGTTCCACGTGCTTTTGCTGCCTGTGCAATGGCATCGTTAATTGCTGTTACAAACTTCAAGTGTTCTTCTTCTGCTACAAGTACATCTATTTTCATGGCCTTATCGATTTATGGATTAATGTTTTGTTTTTTGTGTTGTATACATTCATATCTTATTTGATAATGCAAATATATGCATAAATATTTTACAACACCAAATATTTATGCTATTATTTGCATAAATATTGCATTATTATTTACCACAATCCATGTTTATGCAATTATATGCAATTGTAAATTAGTCTATCTATAACATTACCAAACTTAAAACAAAAGTCTATCACTTTAATTATCTAAGCATTACTTTACCAATACACATAAAAAAACAGCCCTGCTTAAAATAAAGCAGGACTGTTTCATAGATATGCAGTTATTATCGCATATTATTTATTAGCACTTTCCGTTAAGTCAAATATCATTTTCTTTCCATGAACCAAATCACTATGCGAAATTCTATAGTTATTTAATTTCTTTCCGTCAAGTGTCATACCGTTAATGTAAATAGCTTTCTCATTATCGCGTTTTGCCTCAATGACTAATTTGTCATTAGCATAGTATTTAGGATCAAGTTTAATCTCTATTCTATCAAATACTGGCGATGTAAGTGTATACATTGGTTGACCTGGACAGTCAGGATAAAAGCCCATCATACTAAATATTGCCCATGCAGACATAGTTCCACAATCATCATTACCCGGTATTCCATTTGTATTAGTTGTAAAATGCTCATCTAACAAACGGCGAACCTGGTATTGTGTTCTCCATTCATTCCCTTTAAAGTAACTAAACAAATAAGGATACGCAATATCCGGTTCATTCGCCGGATCATAATGTCCTTCATCAAACACAAGTTGTAATCTGTTTACAAAGTTATTGGTCCCTCCCATTAACTTAGCCAATCCCTTCACGTCATGAGGTACATAAAATGTATAGTTCCATGCGTTTCCTTCGTGGAAGCCAGGGCTTGGCTCAAAGTTCTCACCTT
The DNA here is from genome assembly GCA_051656645.1 of Marinifilaceae bacterium. Taxonomy (GTDB): domain Bacteria; phylum Bacteroidota; class Bacteroidia; order Bacteroidales; family Marinifilaceae; genus JBOGCH01. The sequence continues at coordinate 37,957 of JBOGCH010000045.1, read as the reverse complement.
GTTTCGGATTAAATGGTTCATAGAATTTACCATCCGGCAATTTAGGACGCAATGTACCAAACTCCTTACAGTAATATTTCTTATAATTTAGCGACTGCTGGCGGAAACGTTTAGCATCCTCTTTATGACCTAGCGAATCGGCTATAACCGACAAAGCATAGTCCGCAACATAATACTCTAAAGCATGCGATACTGAATTATCATATTGTTCTCGTAAGGCAACATAACCTAATCCTAAATAATCATCATTGTCCGGACGCATTAAGTTGTCTTTTCCAGGTGCTGTTGCCGATTTCTTCATAATCTGATAAGCAGCCTCCAAGTCAAAATCGCGCAATCCCTTCAACCAGCTATCCACAATTACAGGAATACTAGGATCCCCTTCCATTGTAAGCGTTTCACGTCCATATAGCTCCCATTTAGGCATCCAACCGCTCTCTTTTCCCATATCAACCATGGTGCGTACCATATCCATTTGTTTCTCAGGATATACTAGTGTCATTAATTGATGTAAATTACGGTAAGTATCCCACAACGAGTATACTGTATATCTATTTCCTATTGTAGAAAGAATCTCATCACTCTCCATTGCCGGATATTGCCCATTCACATCTTGCAAGATATTTGGGTGAATTAAAGTATGATATAAAGCGGTATAAAATACGGTCTTTTGGTCAGCAGTTCCACCTTCAACCGTGATACGCGACAACTGCTCTTCCCAGCTATTCGAAGCTTTAGCATAAACCTCATCAAAATTAAAACCGTTTTGCTCCTTATTCAAATTCTCTCGGGCATTCTCAATACTTACAAAGGATACTCCTATCTGCGCATAAATCTCCTCACCTTCTTCTGTATTGAAAGTAAAATATGCACCTATATCATCGCCTGCAATCTCTTTTCCGTATTTTGTGTATAATTTATAGGTCCCCTGGTGCTGATCCCATTGCGCCTCAATACCTGTCATGGCAGGTTGCATTTTCCAATATCCTTTATCAAGGGGTGCTTTGGATAAACGCATCACAAAGTAAATAGGGAACACGGCTTGTGGGTTATAGCAAAAGGATCCCAAAAGTTTCACTCCCTCTATTTCTGTATCACTAACGCGGCGTACCATGGCTCCCGACTCGTTTGTCAATCCTTCGCCTAAATTCATTAGGATATGATGCTCACCTTTAGGAAAGGTAAAGCGCGCTATAGAAGTACGCGGAGTGGCCGTAACCTCTGTCTTAATATTATATTTAGTAAGTATATTCGAATAATAACCCGGCTTAGCAACCTCATCTGTATATTCACTGCCATACTGCTTATAGTCAACATCCAAAGTTCCTCCTGTTGGCATTAATAACAACGCGCCCAAATCCGGACAACCAACACCACTCAAATTAACATGAGAATACCCGGTAAAAAACTTATTACGGTTTTCATAAGGTGTACTCCACCATGTCTTATCCTTATCAAAACGGTTCAATGACGAGCCCATAACGTTAAATGGTACCACAGACATCATCCCATTAGGACAAACTGCCCCCGGATGCGTTGTTCCATAATTCGTTGTTCCGATAAAAGGATTTACATAATCCACCACTTTTTGCGCCATTGTCACACCACCACTTACAGCAAGCATAAACAACAACGACAAGGTTGTACGTTTTAAATACCTCATTTTAGTATATAATTATTAATGTTATTACCAAGCACACTGCATTCCTGCAAAATACGGCTACAAGATAACAGTAAGTTTCGAAAAACTTAATATAAAAAATGTTAGACTAAAATGAAAGAATATAAAACCATCACTCTCCTTCCGGAAATAACTCCTCAGCGGGCATACCATCATCATTACGCAAGTATACGTTGGCACCACTATTTATTAATAATTGAACAATCTCCAATTCACTATTTTCATATGCATAGTGCAAAGGCGTATTGCCAAATGAATCCTGCACGTCAAGTAAAGCACCACTAGCTATCAGCTTTTCAACGCCATATTTAAACGCATTCCCCGCTGCAAAATGCAATGCCGTACGCTTATTATAATCCACCTTTTCAAGTAAAGCACCCTTCTCAAGCAAAGCATCCAGCGCCCACGGACGAGCATCTGCAGCAGCTGCATGTAACGGCGTTGTCCTATACAAATCAACACACTCTATATCCGCATTAGCTGCTAGGAGTACATCAAAAATAGCTTCGGCATCAATAGCAATTGCATTATGTAACGGACTGTTACCATACGCGTCTGCCTTATTTATCTGTTCCGCATCGACAGCATAATCACGCACCTTCTCCAAATCCTGCAAATAAATAGCTTTTTCCAATGCGGTCTCCATCTTTGCACCCTTATCAATAAGCAAAGCTGCAATTTCGGCATTATAACCTCCCGCAACAACCATAACATGAAATGGCGTATACTCAGAATAGGTACAAGCATTAACACTTACTCCATCATAATAGGGCAACAACAACTTCACCATCTCCACATGAGCCATCTCTGCCGCATGATGTAAAGGAGTCCATCCATTAAAATCAGAGAGTGTAGCATATCGCTTATGCGTTTTTAACAGCTCCGCCATCACAGCTAAATCAGCACTTACCACGGCTGCTTGAAAACGTTCAAAATAGGTCATAAAAAAAATGTTAGATTCACATCCCAATAAGGAAATGCGAATCTAACAAATTCTTGTGATTTACCCGTTAGAAACAAATCACTATGTATCCATTTTTTTATTCTGCAAATGCATGACGGTAACCTTTTACTTTATCCCATGCACCACGAGTAAAGTCAGGAACTGCTACTGGAGCTGAGTTGTTAGCAATAGACTCTGCAGTAAGCGGAGCTAAACAACACCATTCAGCTAAGTCATATACGTCCATATCTAATGGAAGTCCGTTAAGTAAACAGTAAATTAAACGGTAATCCATGATAAAGTCCATACCACCATGACCACCTACTTTTTTAGCTTGCTCTTCAAGTTCTACGTGGATAGGGTGTTTGTATTTAGTCATTAACGCTTTCTTCACATCTTCTGGAACAAAGCTATGAGAGTTTAAGTTCTCATGGTTAAGAGCTACAGTTTTGTCAAGGTTAGCACCTTCAAGCGCATATCCTGAAGTTGGATATTTGTTTGCAAAACCTTCAGTTCCTGACAATTGGTACATACGGCTGTATGGACGAGGAGAAACTACGTTATGTTGAATATGAATAGTTTTTCCTTGTTCTGTTTGGATTAAAGTAAGTGTGTGCTCACCGTTTTTAACGTCTGGATTCTCAATACCACGTTTTTCTTTTAAGAATTTAGGTAAAGAACGTGGAGCTGCATCCATAGCAACAAGATAGTTCATTTTATCACCACGGTGAATGTCAAGTAACTGACAAGCAGGACCCATACCGTGAGTAGCGTAAACATCACCACGGTGTTTTACGTTGTAATCCAAACGCCAGTCGCTTTCATAAGCATTCCAGAAATCATTCAAATTGTGAATATAAGCTCCTTCAACATGGAATACATCACCAAATAATCCTTGTTGAGCCATGTTTAATGTTGTTAATTCAAAGAAGTCATAAACACAGTTCTCAAGCTGCATACAGTGACGTTGTGTGCGCTCAGCAGTATTGATAACATCCCAAATTTCTTCCATTGTCATTGCAGCAGGAACCTCACAAGCAACGTGTTTACCTTGCTCCATTGCATAAATCATCATTTCTGCGTGACGTTTCCAGTCTGTTGCAACGTATACTAAATCTACATCATCTTGTCTACATAATTCTTTCCAAGCTTCTTCACTTCCGCTATAAGCTTTAGCGTCTGGACGACCAGCTTTACGAAGAATTTTTTGTGTATTCTCTACACGGTCAGCATGTAAGTCACAAAGAGCTGTTACTTCTGCTCCTGGGATATGCATAAAACGTCCCACAGCACCTGGTCCGCGCATTCCTAAACCAATAAATCCTACGCGTACTTTTTCCATTTTTGGAGTTGTAAACGCAACTACATCTTTTTGTCCGGCTGGACGCTCAGGAGTGAATGTCTCAATCATTGCGCCAGAAGCACCAACATCCTTACCAGGTTTCGCAGTACTACATGACACCGCGATTAAACCTAACACAAGATAAGTAAAAAATCTTTTCATATTATTCCTTCTTTTTACAGTAATAGGTATTATTAAACCACAATTATTATTTTGACAAATATAAAATAAATTTATCATAGATTCCTATACTTAGACTATTTTTTTATGATTTAAATTCAAAGAAAGTAAAAAACAATAGAAAGTATATAACCTATGTGAATATAAAAAAACTCAACAAAATAAGGACTATCACATGATTTTTCATCATGCAACACATGGACTAAAACTGATTCCGGATTTCCACTCTCCCCCCAAATCAACACCACTGAGCGCTAATATATAGATTTTTCATTAGTACACAATTATTTTCTACGCTTTTAACTAATTAAACCCCACTACTCCCCAACATTAGCGTATCATCACGAATCTAAACCTTTATGGAGGCTGCCTAAACTTATTAGACAGCCTCCATAAATAAGCCTTTATATATTAATATAACTTTGTAAAGACATTATACCCTGATGGTTATTATCCCTTGCTGCAGCTTCACTCAAAGCCAATTCAGCTTTAGCATAATCCTTAACGCCATAAGCACCAAGCGCTATCATATAATTACAATGAACCTGATTTGCTAATGTTAAATCACTATCCCATATCAATAAATCAGGCAAGGAGACTGCAAAATAATCCATCGTAAAACGGTCATTTAAATGTTCTGCACCGTAATTCATTAAACAACGAAAGCACTCTTGCGAACTCCTTTCTTCACCCAACTCCCTCAATGCCATCCCCTTATAAAACAATTTATCCGGCTTCTGATCATTATAAAAAATAGCCGCAGCAGGCTGTAAATCACCTTGCGTTGCCAATTTCCAATAATATTTCGCTCTCTCATCATCTCCTATACCTTGGTATGATACTCCTAGAAAATAGTAAAAATCATTATCCTGCGCTCCTGCCAACTTCCCTTCACCCAAATGATGGGGATATTCTAAACACTCCTCCAGTAAACCAATAGCCTCTTTATATTTTTTCTGTCCAATAGCTTTCTTTGCCAACTCAACTCTCGAAAACTGGTACTGCGTAGGCACCTTTCCTTCTCCCCCTTCCCAAGGGTGAAAACGACGCTGATCCAAAAGATACATAGCCTTTTCATAGTTACCTATCTGATTTAACAACGTTATATATTCCAAGTAAAGATCATCTCTACTTGTCACCAACTCCGGATAGCTCTCCAATAGAGCCAAACGGAAATCATGTGGACTACCAACTCGTTTATACAACTGGTCAAGCTCCATCAGTACACGTCCATCTGTTGGCTCTAAGAAAAATGCCTTTTCCAAACATGCAATGCCATCTTCAACAGCTCCTTTTTTATTAAAATAAGCTAGCGCTAAATTACGCCATGTCGTTGGAAAACATACATCCCTCTCCCTTGCTAATTCCCAACTTGCAATTGCTAAATCATATTGTCTTTTATCATACCACAAATTCCCTAAGTAATAAGGTGCTCTTGCATCCTGCGGATACTGCTTTTGCATTGCTTCAAGAACAACAATCGCTTCAAGTCTATTGGGAAAACAACCATCCGGTGTATGCATAACTGCCTTATGCCAAACCTCGTCCGCTTGCTGGTTGCTTTGCATCATACACCAAGCCATATAATAAAACGTCATTGGCGTTGTACATCCCTCTTGCTCGGCCAACCTTAAAATTCCAATTGCTTCCTCATAGAATCCGGCAAAGGCATAATCTAGTGCAATGGTTTCATAGTTCTCTGCACAACCACGCATTAAAATTGTAAATGCATCTAACTCTTTAGAATCTTGTGTCAATAAATATCGCTCGTATAAGCAACCAAAATTAAAACGATCAATCACCACCGAGTCATCAATCCACTTCAAAGCCTCCTGTAAACGTAATTCATAACGCAATAAGATACTCTTCAAATGCCTAGCCTTATGGTTATGCCAGTTTCTAATCAAAGACTGCTGCACCTCATGCAATGCATCCTGATAACGTAATTGGAGTGACGAAATGCGCGCACACTCCATGTACCCGGCATCTTGCCATGCCGCATTCCAACAAGCTTTATAGAATGCACCGTACGCCTCATCTAATTTATTACGCATCCTAAGCACTAAACCAAGATTATAATACGGTTCCCCGTCATAAGGATTCGGATTATGTGACGTCAAAGTAGCTATCGCTGTTCGTAAATAAGGTTCTGCCAAGTCAAAACGTCCTTTCCTATAATACCACAACCCCATCGCATTATTACAGCGCGCATCCAATGGTTCACGTTTTAAAGCTTCCAAATAATAGTCCGTAGCACAGTAGGTGGCATGTCTATATTGTTCCAAATGTAATCCGGTTAAATACAACTCCTCTATCGTTTGGGTATCCTCCGGGGTAGAAGCTGCTTTAGCCGCTTCTGGAAGTAACTTTTCCACATCATCCTCAGGTTTCCACGTTAGTAGCTCCTTGCCTAACATAGAAAAAACAACAAACTCATACCTACTCAACTCTTCCGTTAAACACAAAGATTGTTCATAAATCTCTTTGGGCGAAATATGTAATTGTTCGTGCATAATCGGTTTTCCATTTTCACGTACCACCAACACCACCTCCTGTCTAGAGGTTGCAAAAAGCTTTATCGTCGCTACCGACTCATCTGTTTTATCTACACTGATTAACAAATCCTTACTCGCATTTTTCACCATTCCTAACTCTCTGTAAGGAAGAAAATACTGAACAAAACTTTTCTCCTCGTAAGGCTGCAGCCACGAAAAATCCGGTTGATTATCCGTATAAACACCTGCCATCAATTCAATATAAGGACCATCTTCATCTGTCAAATTTCTATCCCACGCCTTCCCAAAATCGCCATTTCCCCATGTCCATTGTTTCTTACCTGGCGAAATATGATGATTTGCTACATGTAACACTCCGGCACGAGTATCATTCTCATATCCGCCCACAAAGTTATATTTGCTCTGAATGGCCATATAGGAAGTTGGTACAGGAATATTTTTGTAATTAGAAATATCTACACCCGCAGAATAATCCACTTTATAGTACGTACCCGTTGCTATGGGAAAAGAGGACACATCACGCTTTCCATGATCAAATACCGCATTAACATCGGGTGGAAACACACTCTGATAGTGTTCATTCACTGCGACAGCCGGATTGGCCCACCACAAAAAAGTTTGAGGAACAGAAGTTCTATTGTATAATTTTCCTTTAATCTCTAAATAGGCTTTGCCCGGATAGAGTGTAAAACCAGCCATTCCCTTTTGATGAAACATCTTCTCCATCTCACTCATCCACACCGTAATGCTTCCATCTTCAAACTCCTCAATACACCAATCTACAGGCATAAAGGTACTTGGCCGGTGATGCTGCGGCCAGTTAAATTCAATGCCTCCGGATATCCATGGCCCAGTCAAGCCCACCAATGCAGGCTTTACTACCTGATTGTAATATATAAAGTGACGTTCCTTGATCTTATCATAGGCCATTTGCACTCTTCCTCCAAGTTCAGGAAGAATCATTATTTTTATGTATTCATTTTCCAGAAAAACCGCATTATAGCTTTTATCCGTTTTTTCATCCGCAATACTTTCTATTACCGGATAAGGATACACTACTCCACTACTGCCCTGATAAACTCTATTTTCAAGAAATATCGGATTCTTTTCAGGAACACCGGTTTCATAAGTAGGTATAATTACCTGCTCACTCCATGCTTTTACCATACTCTGTTGAATTAATAATTTTATATTGATTTTGTTATATTCATCGTTTTTGTAGTCTGCTCTTTGACACAGAGCTCTGCCTCTAACTCTTCGAGAGTTTTTCCTTTAGTTTCGGGTAATTGTCTATAAATAAACATAAAACCTGCCATACAAATTCCTGAATAAATCCAGAAAGTGCCACTACTACCCAAAAAAGAATTTAGTAAAGGAAAACTGTAAGTAAGTGTAAAACACCCCATCCATAAAGCAAAAGTTGCTACTGCCATTGCGATACCGCGTATTCGATTTGGAAAAATTTCAGATAAAAGCACCCACGTTACAGGCCCTAAGGACATTGCATAACAACCTATTGCCGCTACAACTAAAACAACCATAAAAATGCCACTTACTTCCAAATAATAGCAAAAACCTAGAATGGAATAAATTATGGCAAGACCAAGTGCACCGGTAAGCATTAGCGCACGGCGGCCCCAACGGTCAACCGTAAAAATTGCCACAAACGTGAATAAAAGATTAGCTATTCCGGTAACAACAATATTAAAAAGGACATCGTTAAGTGCAAAGCCAGCGCTCTGGAATATCTCTTGTGCATAATTAAATATCACGTTTGTCCCACACCACTGCTGAAATATAGCTACCACAACTCCTATAAGTAAAACATTTCGATATCTGGCATGAAATAATGTACTTAAACCAACTCTCGCACTATCTTCCACTTTCACGTCCAGATTTATAGCAACATCAACATCATTACAATTACCTTGTATACGTTCTAGGATTGCCGCAGCTTTATCCTTCTCTCCTCTCAACAACAACCACCGCGGACTCTCGGGGATAAACAGTATTAACAATAAAAAAGCACCTGCAGGAATGGCTTCAGCCCAAAACATAAAGCGCCATCCCTCTTGTCCATTCCACGAGGCTACTATTTGTTCCGCACTAAAACCAGAGGGTACGGATTCAGCGACAAGCCAATTCACTATCTGTGCTAAAAGTATGCCCACAACAATAGTAAGCTGATTGATTGAAACTAACTTACCTCGTATATTTCCAGGCGCTATCTCCGCAATGTACATAGGCGACAAATTTGAAGCTATACCTATGCCAATACCCCCAACAAATCGTGCCATCAAGAACATCGTAAATGACGAAGTAGCTCCCGTAGCATAAGCTGATATCAAAAACAAAAGCGCCGATACTTGCAGCAATCTTTTGCGTCCGTATATATCTGCTGCTCTACCTGTAAACACAGCTCCTAACAAACAGCCTAGTAAAGCAATACTCATGGCCCATCCTTGCAGTATTGGCTCATTATTTATCCCAAAGAATGGCTCATAAAATGGTTTTGCACCGCCTATAACAACCCAATCATACCCAAAAAGCAAACCACCCATCGCCGAAACGAAACTTATAAAATAGACAAATTTACGATTATACTCTTTCATACTTATACATTATTTTTTCCGTATCAGTAACCTACTTCATCCTACAAACAACACCACATCCTGTTACATACAAGAAATTGTTATTATTATAATCTCAAAAGTAGAATAGAATAAATATGTATAAAATAGATAAATTTACTATATCAATGTACTATCTTACGTTTTACAACAGAGCAATATATAAGATATTTGTCCCCTACAAGGACCAACTATATTATAAAAACAATTAACCCAAAGGTTAATCAAAACGTTGAATTTCCCGGTTAACATCCTCTCTAGCTACCGGACGGCGCATATCCTTACCTCCCTTAAACTGCCAACTCAAACCAATACGAATGTACCGTGGCTCATAATTATTTCTATAAATAATGGTATTGATATATTGTGATTGGCGTTGCGTGTATACATCGTTAAACGGATTCATCATTACCATGGAAAGTGTTACATTGCGCTTTTTTCCGCACAAATACTGGGCACGCAGAGAATGTGTCAACCACGCTTTTCTATCGTCATCGCACGCTTTGACTTTTGAAAAAGCATCGCACCTCGCGGTTAACGAAAGCGCCTCCGTAGGATTATAGGCTATATCAATGCCAACTTTAGAGTAGCCATATTCTCTATTTCGTAATTCAACCTCGGGATGAATATCGTACGCACGCCCAATACTGTATGAACCATCCAAAGTGATGTTTAATTTATCGTTCGCCAAAGAAAACGACACTTGCGCTTCTACATTGGCAGCCCACATATTTATAGCATTCATATTGGTTTCCTCAAGTACATCGTTACCCCTGTTTAACAAAACCTCTTTCCATATATCCCTATAGGAGTCCATACCCAATATCAGCACAAACTGCTGCTTAAATGTTTGCTGCCACACAAATTGATACAATTTCTGCGGCTCTAATTCACTATTACCCGTTTTATAATGCTTATCCGTTATATACTCTACACGCGGAGATAACAGCGTATACGACGGACGTATCCACTCCGATGCCACACGTATGGTACTATTGTAATTTGCATAAGGCTTAAACACCCAAGTTGCATCCGGCATTACAAGCCATGAATTGTCCGTTACTCCATCAAAATTCTGTTCATTAAGCGTAAAGCGGGTATATTCACTGCGCACTCGCGCCGTTAGCCAATGTTTTTTACTTATCGTATATGTTAAACTCACATTGGGCATAACATTTAGTTCCTTATAATCCGTTTTATCTGTTTGCAATAATGTACTAGGCCTGTCATAACCTATAGAGTTATCAGTTGCCCCATAATTCACGGAAGCACCTGCATTAAGCACCAATTTATTATTCAATCCCTTTACTACCAATTTCCAATTCCCATAATGCTGTTGCCCCACAAAACGCTGATTTTGTGCAAAACTTACAACGGTATCTTGGTAACGATTAAGATAATCCGTCACGCTTTCTGTTTGGTTATTTATATAACTATATGAAAAAAGCGTATGCGCTCGTTTTTGTCTATTTGTCTGGTATGTTATATTACCTGAATAGTAATTTCTGTAGTAATTATTAGCACGTAAATACTCCGTACGTACCCGTTGCGCATCAAAACTATTTATTCGGGACGACGGATCATCATCATCGCGCGTATAGTTAAAGTTTAAACTCAGTTGGTGCGCATTTTTTGTATTCCAAGCCACGTTAATATTATTCCCCCACTTACGCACATCCATATCCGTAAAAGTTTCATTGGCGTAGTACCTGCCGCCATTTATGTGCCACGTTGAGTCGTAGCTCATTTCTCCTCGTTTTGTTTCGGCATTATAACTTTCAGTCAAAGAAATGTACAGCCCCTTATACATAAACATCACATATCCATTCCCGGTGTACCTATTTCCATCAAACTTTGTACGTGCGTAGTTACCGCCTACAGAGCCAACATAACCCTCAATTTGCTTTTTATTTAAGGTTATATCCAGTATTGGCCTCTTAATATCAAACTCCTCACCACACAGCTCCGCTCTACGCTCCGTTAGCGTTTTAAGCAAATGTGCCGGCATGCTCTGCAACAATACATATACATTACTTTGATTCATGCCATTTAACTTAAACCGAATTGGCAATTTATGATAAGTAATCGTTTTGCTTGCATCGTCCACAAAAATACCGGGAATACGTTTCAACACATCCAAAGCACTCTCTTCCGTACCTTTTACAAAATGTTGCAAATCTACCTCAACCTCTCCATTCTTAATCGATATGCCCGAATACTTATCCGTTATGTACACTTCATCCATCAATATATACCTATCAACTAACGAATCCTGCTGCGCACGCACATTTACTGTAATAAAAATGGCAATTAGAAAAAAGAGGTATTTCTTCATAAAGTGTAATTATTTGTTCTAGAATCTCAGGGACAGTGCTAATTGTTCAAAGATATACCAATATTAACCAAAAGAAACTCTTTGATATTATTTTTTATAATTCACTCCGTTATTTACTTCACTCTTCCACCCCACCACGCTCCCATCTGCTCCTCACCCGCTCAAGGTTTCATTCAGCTTTCATTCAGGTTTCATTCAGGTTTCATTCAGGTTTCATTCAGGTTTGGGTGGTCATACCTGAATGAAACCACAATGAAACTACAATGAAAGGTGAATGAAATGTAAAGACAGCACAAAGCGCCCTTGCTGTATGCTTCTCGATGTCACATTTTTATTTAAATAATATTATCACCTGAACATTTTGACACTCTGACAGTTGCACTAAAAAAGGTAAATCATAACTAAAAATTATTGTATTTTTATCTCCTTAAAGTTTGGAACGTATAAAAAAAACACTACTTTTGTACCCGTAATCACAACAACGATGGTGTCATAGCTCAGTTGGTAGAGCAAAGGACTGAAAATCCTTGTGTCGCTGGTTCGATTCCAGCTGATACCACATCAAAAAAAGCTTCTCTTTTTGAGAAGCTTTTTTTGCATTTATAGGGTAACTCTCCCTGTCTCGTGCCGTACTACTTGGACACCTAAAACAAAGAGAGATGGGAGCCATAGCAATATTTGAAATAATACTTCTTTCCGTTGGGATGCTTGCCGTAGTCCTTATGGGCATATGGTTTATTGTCTATGATGCAATACTTAAACGCGACCATGCACGCAAGTCTGCCGGCTATTCTACCCAACCACCGCCGGTGCCGTCACAACATCAGGAAACATTACAAACACAAGCCCATTCGCAAACACACATAGAAAAGCGCATGGAAAACATGGAAGGCTATTTAGAACAAATTGCCAATCAAATGGCATTTCTCTCCGCAACGTTAGCTCCACAAGTAAGCAACGACGTTCTTACTCGCACCGACAACCTATTACGCCTAACAACAAGCGGCCTCCGACTTGTACAGGACTATGGACTATATGCGATCATTACCGAAAGTTATGATCGCATACAACCTTACCTAACGGATATTACCACCACCGAACCACACGAACTACAACAATATTTTATTGACATCTGCTCCACCGACACAAAACAAATTACAGGCTCTGAGAACTATAAAATAATTGTTAGCATGTCCAAGGAACTTGAAATCCCAATAACATCCACCGAACGGTTACTTGCCGTTTTAATAAGAGATATATATTTTAAGGAACACGGCATAGTGGTAGAGTAAAACTCCACCACTATACTCATTTCATTATACATCAAAGCTTATAAGCTTATTATAATGCCACATTAACTACCAAACCACACTATCCTCTACAATAATACCATCTGTGATACCCTCAACATTATCACATATTGCTTTGTATTGGATACACATCACAACTAACTGTTCATCAGAATTATTACGAACCGAACGTTTACCTCCCGGTTTTACATAAATAATACTACCTTCACACACAGAGAACACTTGCCCATCTACTTGGAACTGTCCATTACCTTTTAGAAACACATACGTCTCATCATTCTCTTTATGTTTATGTAAGAAGCCGGACTCTTGTCCCGGCAAGAAACTCTGAAAGGAAAGCTCTATTCCCGCTGTTTGCAATAAATTACCTAGAAACACCTTACCCGGAATTGCGATATCAGGAGTTAAATGATACACATACTCATTCAATTGACTCAATTGTCCCAAACTCAATGCGGTATAATTTTCACCGCTACTAATTGCGTTAACTTCTTTCATTTTGCATTACTTTTTGGTTTATAAAATAACATTACTTACTTTTATACAGCCAAAGGTAAAAAGAGAGTTACAGCAAAACAATACGGCACCTGAATGTAAGTCACTTACTTAGAGGTAACAAATATTGATAATCAAGATTTATGAGAGTGAAAAAAATTGAAGAATTTTGTCCCGTTAGAGATATCATGACACAGTTTGGCGATAAATGGTCTGTTTTAATCCTACTATCCCTAGAAAATGTGGAGTGTTTAAGGTTTGGAGAACTTGCTAAAACAATACCCGATATATCACAAAAAATGCTAACCACAACACTACGTACTTTAGAGTCTCTAAACTTTATTAACCGAACAATATATCCGGAAATTCCACCTCGAGTTGAATACAGTTTAACAGAAACAGGAAAATCTCTTATGCCACATATTCATGGACTTATTGATTGGATTCTAGAATACAAAGAAACCTGCTTAGAAGCGCAATAAAACGCAAATAGCGCAACCTCATAGAAGTTGCGCTATTTGCGTTTTGTGCCCAGAACAAGACTCGAACTTGCACAGCCGGACGGCCACTACCACCTCAAGGTAGCGTGTATACCAATTTCACCACCTGGGCATCCTATCCGTTAGGATTCGGTTACAAAAATATATCTTTTATGTAAATTTACAAGCATTACATTGCCTTTTTAGCATTAAACGGCATTGGTAGGTTGCCACAGGATTACATGCTGTTCACGGAGTGAGGCTTGCACATCCACAAGGCGCTGATTGGCGCTTCCGCGAAACAGTAGGTCGGCATCCTTACAACTCTCCACATAGGGACCATCCACCAAAACATCTACACTACACAATAGTTGTCGCTGCGCAGGCATACTTAAAAGCTCTTCAAAACGAAAACCTGTATAACACCAAATGCTTTTATCGGTTTCTGTTTTTATACGCTCTGCAAGAGCCGTGAATGCCTCTGCTTGCAACATAGGCTCACCGCCGGAAAAGGTTACATCGTTAAAATCTACTCCTTTTATACGGCTAAATAGTCCGTCCACACTCTCCCACTTTCCGGACTCCATTTTCCATGATTGGGGATTATGACAACCGGGACACATGTGCGGACATCCTGCGCAGTAGATAGTGGTCCGGAATCCCGGACCATCCACTACGGTATCTTCTACGATATCAAGTATCGCTATTTTATTGATGGATGACACGGTCATTCAGTTCACATAGTTTTGCATGATTCCATCGGTCGGTAGTTCCCACCAGGTAACCGGTTATACGCTGTAAACGGTCAATTTCCTCACTTCCACATTTAGGACAGTTATCCATTGTCTGCTCAGCATTTTCATAACCACAAGCAATACAACGGTTACGGTTGTGATTCACGGAGCCGTATCCAATGTTGTACTTATCCATCATGTCCACTATACGCATAATTGCTTCCGGATTATGTGTTGCATCGCCATCCAATTCCACGTAGAAAATGTGTCCTCCACGGGTTAAATCATGGTATGGTGCTTCCACCTCGGCCTTGTGGCGCGGCGAACATTTGTAGTACACAGGTACGTGGTTTGAGTTTGTATAGTAATCCCTGTCGGTAATACCCTCAAGTACGCCAAACAGTTTACGATCCATCATTGTAAATCGACCACTTAGCCCTTCGGCCGGCGTTGCAAGTACACTGTAATTGTGCTGATATTGGTCTGCATATTCAGCTGCTCTGTCGCGCATATGCGTTACAATTTCCAACCCTATGGCTTGTGCGTCATCACACTGTCCGTGGTGTTTACCGGTAAGAGCCACCAAACACTCGGCCAAACCAATGAACCCTATTCCCAATGTACCTTGGTTAATTACGCGCTCAATGTTCTCACCAGCCTCCAGTGTGTCGCCACCCACCCATAGTGATGACATCAACAACGGGAATTGCTTAGCATAGGCGGTTTTTTGAAACTCCAAACGGTTGTGCAGTTGCAGTGCAGTAATATCCAACACCTCATCCAGTTTTTTGTAAAAGGCAGCCAAACGCTCGGTTTTATCGGCAATATTCATCACCTCAATAGCCATGCGTACAATGTTAATGGTGGTAAAGGACAAGTTTCCACGTCCTATAGATGTTTTCTCTCCGTATCGATTTTCAAATACGCGTGTACGGCATCCCATGGTTGCCACCTCGTAATTGTAGCGTTGCGGATCGGTTTCGTCCCATTTTTCATGGTGATTAAACGTTGCATCTAAGTTTAAGAAGTTTGGAAAAAAGCGGCGTGCCGAGACTTTACATGCCAACTGATACAGATCATAGTTTCTATCTTCCGGCAGGTAGCTTACACCTCGTTTCTTTTTCCATATTTGGATAGGGAAAATTGCGGTAACACCATTCCCAACTCCCTCATTAGTACTCATTAATAACTCTCGAATAATACAACGCCCTTCGGCCGAGGTATCCGTTCCGTAGTTTACCGAACTAAACACCACCTGGTTTCCTCCTCGAGAATGTATAGTATTCATGTTGTGAATAAACGCCTCCATGGACTGATGCACACGGCTCACCGTGCGGTTAATGGCGTGTTGCACCATGCGCTCATCGCCAGTAAGTCCGTCTAGTGGTTTATTTACGTAGTCGGTAATTTCAATATCATACAAATGGGTAAAGTCTGCACCCATTATTTTTTCCACAGTTTTTACCTCCTCAATATATGAGCTACGCACGTATGGCGCCAAGTAAAAATCGAATGCCGGGATTGCTTGCCCACCATGCATTTCGTTTTGCGCTGTTTCCAACGATATACATCCCAAAATACTTGCCGTTTCAATACGTTTTGCCGGACGAGACTCACCATGTCCCGCATTAAAACCGTGTGCCAATATCTTATCTAACGGGTGTTGTACGCAGGTCAAACTCTTTGTAGGGTAGTAATCCTTGTCGTGAATATGAATATAACCGTGACGCACGGCATCCTTCACCTCATCGCACAACAAATAATCGTCTACAAACGGCTTGGTCGTTTCGCTGGCAAACTTCATCATCATTCCGGCAGGCGTGTCGGCATTCATATTCGCATTCTCACGCGTAACCTCGTTGGACTTCGTTTCAATAATCTCAAGGAAAATGTCGCGCGTCTTAGCCTTACGCGCAATACTGCGCTGGTTGCGATAGGATATATAATCGCGCGCCACCTCTTGGCGAGGGCTATTCATTAGCTCAACCTCCACACGGTCCTGTATTTGTTCAACACTCATTTCATCCTTACCCAACGCCGCTACTCTCTCAGTGATTTGCGTCACTAACTCCTCATCGATGCCCGCTTCCGAGTGGCGCATAGCCTTACGGATGGCAGTTGAAATCTTGTCACTTTTAAACGGCACTACGCGTCCGTCACGCTTGATTACTGTTTGAATCATAGTTTAGTATCTTTCTTATTTTCAAAAACACACACAAATCTCCGGCTTAAACAGAGGCTTAAGCACGGGGTGTCACAATACTTGGATTGTGGAAACTTTTAACAATGGAAGCTCATTCTACGCGCACCATTTGCCAAATAGCTTTTCACCCGAAAGCATTATTGTCTCGGTTTCATGGCAGGTCTTCTGACTTGTCCCGGATTGAGATACCTTCCCATCCGCAAAATGCGGACAGTGGCCTGTTTTCTCAATCCTTTTTAGGGAGTTACAGCTACGGGGATAGTTGCGGTTTTGCACCGGCATTCCCTTTTAATCCTGTGTGTCACGAGTACACAGTGAGGAACCACAAAATCTGCGAGCAAAGGTAAAACCTTTTCCATTTTATTGGGAGAAAAACAGCGGAAAGTTATACACATTTTAGACTTACTCACAACGCTACATTCGCAAATAAAACACTGTACAACTGACACATAGATTATTTTGCTATTTTGTTAATAACTTTGGATATTGATATTTGCAATTTAATAATAGAAGGCTATAATACACGGCCATTTTTCTCAGTCCACACACCTGTTACTGCACACAAAAGCCCATACAAATACGCTTATACTCTTGGCAAGTTGCATGCGAAAAACCTTACAATTCCTACCTCTTAGACGACGGGCATGGTGGCAACCTCTCCCACTCATGTACACTTGGGGAGAGGTTAACAACCAACCTGTTTATTAGCTCATAAAATCCTTTATTTGCTCCCAACGGTTGGTGTTGGCTTTTAACTGCGCCAATATTGCCTCACCTACCCCGCGAGCGGATTGTGGATTTTGTCCCGTAATGAGGCTACCATCCACACACACGTTGCGTTCCCAATTTTGGCGTATTTGGTAAATACCGCCACGTAGCATTATCTCTGATTGTAGTAAAAACGGAACGTCATAGCAGCGCTTAATTTCGCACTCCTCCTTGTCGCTAAACCCCGTTACCTGCTTGCCCTTAAGCAAGAACGTATTGTCACTGAGTTTCACATTGAGCAGTGCGCATGGACCGTGACAAACCGCTGCCACAATGCGCCCACCCTCGTACATGCGGGTGGTAATTTTTTTTAATCCGTCATTATCCGGAAAATCAAAGCAGGCACCATGACCACCCACAAAAAGGATAGCGCCATACTCGTTTATCTTTACATCCACGGGCGTAAGGGTGTTTTTAAGTTTTTCCTGCACTACTAGGCTATCCATAAAGCGCAGATTAGTTTTATCGTTAGGATCAATTCCCGTTACGGGCGGCTGGCCTCCCTGTGGACTTACAAAATCAATATCATAGCCTGCCTCGTGGAGAATTTCCCAGGGATGTGCCGCTTCGCTCAGCCACCATCCCGTTTTCTCGCCGGTATCACCAAACTGTTGGTGCGATGACAGAACAAAAAGTACTTTTTTCATATCGGTTTAATTTAATAATTATCCTTATGTTACGTCTTTTCGGGATATACGGTACACAACGCGCGCAAAATAGTGTTTCACAACGTTATACAACTTATTGCCAAGGAAGCGTTATAATACGTCTGTTTTTTCGTTATCTTTATATCCGCATTGTAGAACAGATTAATAAACGTTATATATATCATTATGAGCAACAAATCGGCATATACAGAGCTTTCCACGCTTGGAGAGTTTGGGTTAATTGACCATTTAACCAAGGATTTTAAGAACGAGAATAGCTCCACAATAAAAGGCATTGGCGACGATGCCGCAGTACTTTCCTACCCTGACACCCAAGTATTGGTGAGCACAGACATGCTTATTCAGGGCGTACATTTTGACCTTACTTATACCCCGTTAAAGCATTTGGGCTACAAAAGCGTGGCAGTAAATGCTAGCGATATATGCGCAATGAATGGTATTCCGCGCCAAATTACCATGTCGTTGGCCGTGTCCAACAAGTTCTCCGTAGAGGCACTGGACGAGTTTTACGCCGGCGTACAGGAGGCTTGCCGACACTATAATATTGACCTAGTGGGTGGCGACACCACATCGTCAAAAACAGGTTTATGTATTTGCGTTACGGCAATTGGCGATGCTAAATCCGAAGACGTTACTTACCGCAACGGAGCAAAAAGCAATGAGTTGATATGTGTTACCGGCGATTTAGGTGCTGCCTATATGGGATTACAGCTATTGGAGCGCGAAAAGAATTTATTTACCGGCGACGAGACACAACAACCGGATTTTGCCGGCTACGAGTATATTCTTGAACGCCAGTTGAAACCAGAGGCTCGTTTAGACGTGGTGAAATTACTTCATGAAAAGAGCATTAAACCATCAGCAATGATTGACATCTCGGACGGATTGGCATCTGAGATTATGCATATCTGCAAACAAAGCGGTACGGGATGTAATATATATGAAGATAAAATTCCGGTGGACTACCAAACATATAAAATGGCCGAGGAGTTGAACATTAACGCTACCGTATGCGCACTATCGGGCGGAGAGGATTATGAGTTGCTGTTTACTGCACCACTGGATAAGTTTGATCTTATTTCCTCCATCCCGGGCATTTCCGTAATTGGACACACCACACCACAGGAACAAGGCTACACACTAACTACACGCGATGGTAACAACTTTGAGCTAAAGGCGCAAGGATGGGCTAATTTCACAGATAATAAAGAGTAATTATGAGTACTATAGATATTGCAAACCTACTGGAGGCCATTGACAGTGCTGCCAATCAGGGCAACCGCCGTCAGCTGACACAACTACTGCGCGAGCTTAAAGAAAACCGCGTGGAACGTTTTAAGGAGGCTATGGGCACCGGATGCGGACAAAAGTTGGCACAAGCCATTTTAAAAATCTTGCTTTTAGAACTCGATGAAGAAGAAGAAGAGAGCATCGAACTGGCCGAGTTGGCATACGTGGCATGTAGCTACAAAATAAGCCAGCCCGAGGAGTACAAAACGCGTGTGCTGTTGTTACACTACTTTTATGACTACTTCACGGACTCGGTAATCACTATTTTCCTTGACAAATATCGCGAAACCGATTTATTACAAGCCCGCACATTGGCAGCTGAGGCTATGCAACGTATGCAGCTGCATGATTTGTATGCCATTGAGACTATTGATGCGGCCTTTGTTAATAATGATGCGCAATTAATTGACGCAGGCAACGAGCTAACCATTTCTCCGGAGATTACACCACAAGAAATGACAGAAGCTACTACCATGCACAAAGTAATTTTTGCCTATTTGGCACATAAATATAAGTAACAAAAAAAGGGGCATCGTGCGATGCCCCTTTACTCATTCCTCAAAAGATATTTATCGTCTATTGTTTGGACGGAAACCTCCGCCTCTTGGTCTGTCTCCTTCTTCTTTTGGTCTTGCTTCTTTTACAACAATTTTACGTCCTTTGAATTCAGTTTCGTTCAATGCGTTGATAGCATTCTCTCCTTCAGCATCATCCGCCATATCAACAAAACCGAAACACTTAGAGTTCCCTGTTTCACGGTCCATAATCACCTTTGCAGACGAAACTTGACCAAAACCTTCAAAAAGCGATTGTAAGTCCTCACTTGTAGTAGTTGAACTAATCTTTGCAACAAAAATATTCACAATAAAAATAATTAATTAATTAAACATATAAGCCGAAACGTAGCGGTTAGTTTTTTGTTACGAAAAGTAAAAACTATGTATCGTCTTTGCGACAAATTTAGGCTAAATAATTAATTATCAAAGAAAAGTGTGTAATTATTTTTTATACCCTTAAAAAAAGTCTGTTTTTTCTTATCAAAAATGTTGCATCGTATCATAAAATGACTACCTTTGTATCCGTAATCAATACAACGATGGTGTCATAGCTCAGTTGGTAGAGCAAAGGACTGAAAATCCTTGTGTCGCTGGTTCGATTCCAGCTGATACCACACTCTAAAAGAGTCTTCTCAAAAGAAGACTCTTTTTTTTATTGCCATTTTATCAGCAAATAGTACCATATCCATTCGGACTTCTCATCACATTATACATCTAAGAAGATAGAAAGACATACTAGCCGCTCATGGATATCAAATCAAGTTAGCACTTCATTACATAATACACATAAAACACTGACAATAATTACATTATTAGTTAACTAAAACAAATATAGAGCTATAAAACAATTGCTAACTTAAACATTGACAGTTTTATATGTAACGACCCAATATGAATGTATTTCACATATAATATCATTAAACAAATCAGTAAAGAACAATATTTTTTAAAAAAATCACATTGTGATTTTACTTTTACCGTTTAAGTGGGTCTATAGTATAGAACGTCCTTTAAAGGTGATCACCTAAAAGACAATTATAAATCTTTTAATTAAATAGATCATGAAAAAATCATTAGTAATAAAGAGCTGCATGCTAATATTAGTACTAAGCTTTACTTCAGAACTAGCTATTGCTCAAAAATGGAAACTCGGACGTAATCTCCGTAATTCTCGTTATGATTATACAATAAGAAATATTAACCACCCAATTATTGTTGAGAAATATCAAGTAGTTAATAGGAACAGTTTTAACTCAAAAGACCGCTTAGCACTAATTGAGATATACTTAAAAAATAACAAGTACATTAGCAGCAAAAAGTATGCAAGAATGACTGGATTATCAAAACAAGTTGCAGAATTAGAATTGGAGCATTTTTCTGAAGACTTAGAAAATCGCATTAAAGTTATACGATCGGGTAAGTCTAAGTTATATACCAAATCATAATGCTATAAACGGAGATATGAGTACAACAGACAAAGAGATAATTAATGCCATAAAACACAATCTGGAGCAAGGATTTAGACTACTTATGTCTAAATACAAGGAGGCTATATATTGGCATATTCGGCGAATAGTTATCTCTCATATTGATGCTCAAGATGCGACACAGGAGGCATTTATTAGAATATTTCGCGCTCTAAATCAGTTCAATAGTAATAGCTCCATAAAGACATGGATATATAAAATTGCAACCAATGAAGCTCTAAGGATATTAAGTAAATATAAAGAGCCTATCGTATCATTAGACTGTACAACATTAGTGATTAACAATATAAAAGCTGATGAATACGTTGATTATAGCGACTTAGAGGGCATAAAACTTCAAAAGGCAATCTCACTTCTTCCCACTAAACAGCAGATAACATTCAATCTTCGCTACTATGATGAAATGGAATACGATGAAATAGCTAAGATTACAGATACATCGTCGGCTAGTGCCAAAGCAAATTACCATTTTGCCAAGGAAAAAATAGTACACTATATGAATTCTAATAATTAAGAGTATGAAGACGAATTTTGATATAAATAAGAGGGATAGGAAGATTCCCTACACTATTCCAGAAGGTTTCTTCGATAAATTGGAAGATGATATATGGAAAGAGGCAAGCAACCACGCAACCGTAATTAAAAAAAAGGATTATAGATATAAAACTATTATACTTAGAAGTGTTGCAAGTATAGCTGCTATTATTTCATTAGTTTTTTTATTAAACATCAACTTTGGCAAGAACAATCAATTTACAGATATTGACATAGCATTTAATAAGCTCTCGCCTCAGGACCAAGCCTTTTTTATCGAGGTTTATGAAGATGATATTTTGTTGAACAATTAAAAATCAAGCTATGAAAGCTATAATCAAGATCGTACTGCTTACAGTAGCAATAATAATGTCTTGCGATATCGTTATGGGACAGGAAAGGTCAAAGGAGCGTTTAACAAGAGAAGAATTGGCAAAAGTTCAAGCTAAAGCAATTGTCCAAAAATTATCGATGAATGCCGACACAGGCAGGCAATTCCAACATCTCTACGTGGAGTTTCAAAAAGAAATATGGGCACTTGGACCAAGATTGAAACCTAACGATTCAAACCTAGCATCAACAAAAAATGATGATGAAACCAAACAAGAAATAGAAAAGCGTTTTGAGCGAAGTAAGAAAATACTTGAAATAAGACAAAAATACTATATTGAATACAGTAAATTTCTCTCTCAAAAGGACATTAAAAGTATCTATCAGTTAGAGCGGGAGATAATGGAACGTCTATCAAAATCCCGACCTACTACAAAGTAACACCTAAAAATACCATATTATGAATAATTTTAATTTGCACCATATTTGGTGCATAGGGAGACTATTGTCTCTACTAATCTGGACATCATGCTCGAAAATAGAAGATTTTGCATCTACAACAGATAAAGAACCGTATTTAACTAAACAATCCATTTCGGCAGTTATCTCTGATGGACTTTATAAGAGTTGGAGTGTTGGGGATATTATAATACTGCTGCATAATGGTCAATCAATTTCGGCGAAAGCAGAGGACTCAGGTATAACTACAACTCTTTCTGACGTTATCGAAGGTACTTTCACCAACGACGCACCATTATTTGGTATATTCCCAATAGGGAAATTCGTTACTTCAGATAACGGAAGTTTAGTTGTTAGTGTTCCCTCTACTCAAACTGACGTAGAAAGTGGATATGATAAAGAGGCTGCAATTACAGTGGCTCGTACAATCTCTGATTCTCTCTATTTTCATTCCATTTGTGGTGGTATAAAACTTAACTTCCAAATGTCTGGCGTAACCAAAGTTGAACTAGAGAGTGTTGATGGTTATGCACTATGCGGAACTGTTAGAGTGAAATGGGATGAACAAGGTAAGCCATGTACTGATAATATATCAAATGCCAATAATATTATCACCATCAGCACTTCCAAAAATACAAGCTTTACTCAAGGAAAGGATTACTATATCTCCACCCTACCATGTGATATCTATGGAGGGTATAGGCTCTCTATCTACAAAAATGAGTTAGTGGCTCACTATTTCGGTGTGCATCAGACCATAGAGCGAGCCAGTTTCATCACTCCCAATGATTTTATTGAAGATGAATTGATATTTGATGACCCTGATGCACCACTTGTAGAAGAAGATCGTCCCTTACTCGATGCTACAACCACTGCTCTTCTTCGTCAATATCAGATGAATCCGACAAGCGAGAACAAAAAGTCATTATTGGATCAAATGGGCATTCGCTACGATAAAGTTGTAGCCAGAAAGAAAGCAAAACTACGAGAATTGGAACGAGAAGCTAAAACTCAAAACTTGATAGATGAGATGCAGAATATTGTAGATGAAATGGTTAACAATAGAGACATCAGGTTAGAACAACAATTTCTCAGACTCATTGATCCTCGAATAGATGATAATCCAAATGATGCATGGATGGTTCTACGCGGAGCATTAGCACCCAATGCTTACATTGGTTATGCTCCTGTGACAAATGCAGAATATGCTATATTTAAAGGAGACTATATATATAATCAAGAAGAAGACAACTATCCTGCGGTAAATATTACTATTAGTGACGCTATTGCCTATTGTGACTGGCTTACATCTCAAGACAACTCACATCTCTATCGTCTTCCTAGCGACGAAGAATGGATTCTCGGAGCAGGTCATATGCCTAAAGATGTTACAATGAACTCGGGAAGAACTGAATCTGGATTGACTGCTGTAGACGCTTACAGCCAGACAACAGGTGCTTGCGGCGGTATTGATTTTTGGGGCAATTGTTGGGAGTGGACATCATCTACAAATGCTAATGATTCATATATTATCAAAGGCGGTAGCTGGGACTCTGATAGAGATGATTGCCGCAGTGAGAAATCCGATGTTACAAGAACAGGCTCAAAAGGGTTCTCTAATGTTGGATTCAGGATAGTAAGGACTGACTCGTAAGAACTAGAGCTAAATTATTAGATTTAATATGATAATTATGAAAAAACCAAAAATAACCTTGCTATATATTTTTATAGCTATTATAATCACTAATCCATCGATAGTGAAAGCCCAAGAGAGCGAACATCCACCACTACCTAAGAATACGAAAAAAGCTATTGCAACATATAAGCACAATCCAACTATTGCTAATAAAGACACACTACTAAAAGTTATGAATGAAAACTACGATGCTATCATTCAGACAAAAAAAGATAAACTCGAAGAGCGTATTCGTAATCGCGATAAGAATATCAACAGATGGTTTCAATCCGTAAAATCGGGTGGGGTTCCTCCATTTATGGAGCTGAATACCAAGAACCACAAAGATAACGAGCGACAAGTAATTATGAAAGCTATTGAGAATTATAGGATAGACTCATCGTCAAAAAATGAGAACGCTGTTAAAGAAGCACTTAACACTTACTATAATCTATTTTTGAATGAACAGGTAGAGCACATAAAGGATACGGAAGACTCTCGTGAGGCAAGAATGCGAACTTCATTGGAACGCTTTACCAGCAATCGGTTCCAACCCAATGCAGAAGGAGCAAAAAATAATATAAAGCAAGAAGAGGCTCTTGCCGAGATAATTTGTAACTTCATTGCAATAGGTGCAGAGATTGTTCCTGTAAATCCTGAATCCCGCGTTAGAGAAAGGGAATATAATGCTGCCATTAGTACTGCTCAAGCGGAATATCTTAAAGATCCTACTAATGAAAAACGCGATAAATTAAGAACTGAGCTTGCAAATGCATTTACGGCGACCTATGATGTGCGTATAATTGAATTTAGCAGAGCCCAAATCAAAGGACTCAACGGTGGGCGTGCTCTGCTATCAAGAATCACTAATATTGACTTTTTACAGACACAATTTACAGAACTTACGGAACAGCGCAATCTATATGGACGCATTGACCGAATGGTTACATTTGGTAGTAACACTGTTAAAGGGTGGCAACCTCGTCTACAATCTGATTCAAGAGAATTGTCAAAATTACTTACAGAGAATATAAAAATTCCTTCTACCAAAAACAGACAAGCCGTCGAAGCCAAGTTTAATGAAATTTATTCAGAGATGATAAACCTTCATTTATATCACTTACAGAAAGTGAAGAATTGCCTTAATACTATGATTGACGAGACACTCAGCGAATTAATTGATTAAAAAGATCAAAACATGAAACTATATATACTATTGATTGCTGTCCTTCTTAGCCTTTCATGTGAATCACAGGGCGATACATTACAACAATCCCAAGCACCCCAACCTAGAGTACTTGAATTGTTAGCAAGTGGGTTTCAGTTTACTGAAGGACCTACATGGTGCGAAGAAGGATATCTCCTATTTAGTGATATTTTTGGCAATAAAATTTACAAATGGAGCAGAGAAGATGGCGTAACAACTTATTTGGATCCATCTGAAAATGCAAATGGAATATCCTATGACGGCACTCAATTCTGGGTATGCCGTCATAAAACCAGAGATATTGCTCGGTTGACAAAAGATGGAACAATCACAAGTTTGATTGATTCATATAATAATTGTAGACTTAATAGTCCCAATGATATTATAGTAAACAGACAAGGAGTTATCTATTTCACGGATCCTGATTACGGAGGTCAGTACAAAGATAGAGAATTAGAGTTTGAAGGATTATACTGGATTAAAACTGAAGACAACACTGCGAGGCTTATTGATGATTCCATGGTAAAGCCAAACGGCTTAGCTTTGTCACCCGATCAATCTAAATTGTATGTTTGTGAAAGTGGTACTAATACTATTTATCAATTTAATATTAATCCCAACGGTTTCCCTGAAAACAAAAGTATCCTATATAGGATAACAATTAGCGGAGAGGTTGATGGTATAACTTGTCATAAAAGTGGCTATATATTTGTTGCAGTTTCTAGTAGTGGGATTGTTATTCTTAGTCCTGAAGGCAAGTATGAAGGCATAATCACAATTGCAGATGGCGTTAAAGTTAGAAATATTTGCTTTGGGAATGATGATGGCAACACTTTATATATCACGGCTGGAACAGCACTTTATCGGATATGTTTACAACTAGAGTAATATACATATAGAATTAATTGGACCTGCAACAAATAGACAACAGAGAACCTAATTGAAACATATTGCCGCCTATTCTA
The DNA here is from genome assembly GCA_051656645.1 of Marinifilaceae bacterium. Lineage (GTDB taxonomy): Bacteria > Bacteroidota > Bacteroidia > Bacteroidales > Marinifilaceae > JBOGCH01. Next base: position 11,169 of record JBOGCH010000045.1, on the reverse strand, counting down.
AAATTCAGAATAGGCGACAATATGACTACTACGCAGAATTTATCCTAGCTTTCTCTATACCTATAAACTTTAGAAATAATGAACATCTATCATACCCAAACTGATATACACTAGGAAGGACTTACATAGAATAATCTATATGTTTAATTTATTTGAGTATGATATTTCAGTGTTATTAAAACATTAAAGTTGCCACGCAAAAGCAAATAATCTATAAGCGTAGTATACTTACAAGTCATATTAAAATTATAATCAAACCCCATTTTAATGGCATAAAAGAAGAATGAGTAAAATTGGTGGGGAAGAGATGTATTTGTGTATATAATTTGCTATAAACACTATATCAAAAAAGTGTTTATAGCAATATATATGTATGCAAAGCAATGTCAATACAATGGAGAACATACATTATATCCTCTGTATTCTTCTGCAACTTTCATAACCGATTAATCCAATATCTATTTTTATAATGCGTTAAATCCCTTCGTTACGTGAATATAATTCAATCTTGAATATCCATCATCCATTCAATTCTGTCTCTATTTTACAACTCCTTGCATGCGAATTCTATATGTTGTAATTATCTTGATTTATATTTTGGACATACTGTAAAAGTCCTAAAATCAATCTTTTCGATGAAGTATTAAAAAATTATTTTAATTTTGACAAACGGAAAAGATGATACAATAAATCACTAACAATAAAATAAAACTAAGATGAAATGTTTTTTTAAGCAAGTGCTAACCTTGGCACTGGCACTAGGTTTTGCGTTTACTACACAAGCGCAACAACCGGAATGGCAAAGCCAATATGCTATAGGCAAGGGGAAAATTGCTCCGCATGCTTATGTGTGGCCTTACGCCAGCGCAACAGATGTAAAGGAGGCAAACTATGCGTCCTCACCTTACTACCTTGATTTAAATGGAAAGTGGAAGTTTAATTGGGTTAAGAATCCGGACAATCGTCCTAAGGATTTTTATAAACCTTCCTATTATACCGGTGGTTGGAATGAGATTGACGTTCCAGGAAACTGGGAGCGTCAGGGATACGGAACCGCTATTTATGTAAACGAGTCTTACGAGTTTGACGAAAAGTTTTACAACTTTAAAAAGAATCCACCATTGGTTCCCTATGAGCAAAATGAAGTGGGTAGTTACCGCCGCACGTTTACAGTGCCGGAATCATGGGACGGACGCCGAGTGGTGCTATGCTTTGAAGGTGTTACCTCTTTTTATTATGTATGGGTAAATGGGCATTTACTAGGTTACAATCAGGGATCTAAAACCGCGGCCGAGTGGGATGTGACACCCTATTTAACAAAAGGAGAGAATACTTTAGCTATAGAAGTGTACCGCTGGAGCGCAGGTTCATACTTGGAGTGCCAGGATTTTTGGCGTCTAAGCGGTATTGAACGCGATGTATATTTGTATTCAACACCAACGCAACATATTGCCGATTTCAAAGTAGAGGCAACCCTAGACACTGCTACTTATAAAACCGGACAACTTCTTGTGGAGGCTACCGTTGCAGGTGCTACACAACAGCCTACATCTATAGCCTACACCGTAAAGGATAAAAACAACAACACCGTTTGTAGTGAAGAAATCCCCGTACGTAGCCGTGGTTTAAGTAACTTTATCAATTTTAAGAATAAAGAATTACCAGGCATAGAAGCATGGAGTGCCGAAAATCCAGCTTTATATACATTGGTACTTGAGTTAAAGGAAAATGGTAAAACAACACATATTACGGGTACTGAGATTGGTTTCCGCACATCAGAGATTAAAAACGGACAGTTTTGTGTTAACGGTGTTCCTGTACTAGTTAAGGGTGCTAACCGCCATGAACATTCGCAAGCGGGACGTACCGTTTCTAAAGAGTTAATGGAGGAGGACATCCGTTTAATGAAACAATACAACATAAATACTGTACGTAACTCCCACTACCCTACTCATCCGTATTGGTATATGCTTTGTAACCGTTACGGATTGTATATGATTGATGAAGCTAACATCGAATCGCACGGAATGGGTTATGGTCCTAAATCGTTGGCTAAGGATAGCTCATGGTTAACGGCACACATGGACAGAACAGAGCGCATGTATCAACGTTCAAAGAATCATCCTGCCATTGTAATTTGGTCACTAGGAAACGAGGCTGGTAATGGTGTCAACTTTGAGCGCACATATGACTGGCTAAAATCAGTTGACAAAACCCGCCCCGTACAATATGAGCGTGCAGAGGAAAACTACAACACCGACATTTATTGCCGTATGTACCGAAGCGTTGACGACATAAAAGCTTATGTTAGTAAAAAGGGTATTTATCGTCCTTTTATTCTTTGTGAATATGTGCACGCCATGGGAAATAGCGTTGGCGGACTTAAAGAATATTGGGATGTTTTTGAAAGTGAACCAATGGCACAAGGAGGCTGCGTTTGGGACTGGGTAGACCAATCGTTCCGCGAGGTTGATGCTAATGGAAAATGGTACTGGACTTATGGTGGCGACTACGGACCGAAGGGAATACCAAGCTTTGGAAACTTTTGTTGTAACGGATTAGTAACCGCTGCTCGCGAGGTACAACCACACCTAGAGGAGGTGAAAAAGGTGTATCAAAATATGAAAGCTACGCTTGTAAATCCGCGCAACGTGACTGTTGAAGTTAAAAACTGGAACGATTTTACCAATCTTGATGCTTTTAACTTACATTGGAGTGTAACTACAGACAAAGGCGACACTATTGCTCAAGGTATTAAAACCGTAAATGCAAAACCGCATGAAACGGCTACTGTTACTTTTGGAGCGGTAAAACTACCTTCTTCATGTAACGAAGCCTTTTTAAACCTTAACTGGACACGCAAAGAGGCTTATTCATTCATTGACACAGCTCATAGCGTGGCATACGACCAATTTGTACTATCGGCTAAAAACAATACGTTATCCGCGCTTACAAAAACTAAAGGAGTAACTTTTGGCATCGACAATGCAACAGGAGCACTAAATTCATTGGCATTAAACGGAGAGGAGCTATTAGCATCGCCCGTAACATTGAGTTTGTTCCGTCCGGCTACCGATAATGATAACAGAGACCGTAACGGAGCATACCTATGGCGCAAAGCAGGTTTAAACAATATGTCACAAAAAGCGCTAGCCGTAAAACAAGGAAAGACATCTGCAACTACACAGGTGGAACTTATTAACGGAAAAGGCGACAAGGTTGGGACTGCACAAGTAACCTACTCTCTACAAAGTAACGGCGCATTACGCATACAAGGGACTGTACAGCCCGACACTGCATACGTTAGTTCTATGGCGCGTGTAGGTATTACTTTTGAGATGAACGACAGCTTCAATAATATTACTTACTTGGGACGCGGAAATCATGAGACATACGCAGACCGTAAACAATCCGGAACCATTGGTATTCATAATACTACACCCGAACGGATGTTCCACTATTATGTTACGCCACAATCCACTGGTAACCGCACAGATGTACGTTGGGCTGAAATATGCAATGACAACGGCGTGGGCGTACTATTGGAGTCGCCGGCACAGTATGATTTTAGCGTAGTGCCATTTACGGATCAAAATATCGAAACGTCAAGACACATTAACCAATTACAACGCAATGGCAATGTAACCATCCATATGGATGCAGTACAAGCAGGTATAGGTACAGCTACATGTGGTCCGGGCGTATTGCCGGCATACCGTGTACAAGCAGAGAAAACAGGTTTTGATTTTTATATTCAACCAATAAAAAATAAATAAATATGAGAATTGTTTTTGCTTTAGCACTGTTGATTTTGTGTGGAGGAGTACAAGCACAAAAAAAACAATACTATACTAAACATGTTACATTCCCAGCGAATGCAACATTGGAAGAAAAAACTGACATGGCGGCACGTTTAGTGCCGACACGTCAGCAATTAGAGTGGCAAAAGTTAGAATTAACTGCTTTTATCCACTTTGGTGTAAATACCTTTACAGGGAGAGAATGGGGCGACGGGACAGAGTCTCCAACTCAATTTAATCCATCGGCAATGGATGCCGAGCAATGGGTACGCACATTAAAGGAAAGTGGCTTTAATTTGGTAATCCTTACGGCAAAGCACCATGACGGATTCTGCCTATGGCCTACAAACACCACAAACTACTCGGTAGCTTCATCTCCTTGGAAAGAAGGTAAAGGTGACGTTGTACGCGAACTACGCGAAGCATGCGACAAATACGATATGAAATTTGGAGTATACCTTTCGCCTTGGGACCGAAATGCGGAAAGCTACGGCGACTCGCCACGTTACAACCAGTTTTTTGTGGACCAATTAACTGAGCTATTAACCAATTACGGCGAGGTACATGAGGTTTGGTTTGACGGTGCCTGTGGTGAAGGACCTAATGGTAAGAAACAGGAATATGACTGGGACCGCTTCTACAAAACCATCCAAACTCTTCAACCCAATGCCGTAATGGCCATTATGGGCGATGATGTACGCTGGGTGGGTAACGAACGTGGTCTGGGACGCGAAACCGAATGGAGTGCCACGGTACTTACTCCGGGTATCTACGGACGCGCAGATAAACAAAACGGACAGTTAAAGGTACGTCCCAACTCGCCCGACTTAGGTAGCCGTGCCATGCTAGACAAAGCTACCGAACTATTTTGGTACCCGTCTGAGGTGGATGTATCTATCCGTCCGGGATGGTTTTATCATGCAAATGAGGACAGTAAGGTAAAAAGCCTACAACATTTAATGGACATATACTACCAGAGTGTTGGTTACAACTCAGTTTTATTGCTTAATATTCCACCAGACAAACGCGGTTTGATTCACGAAACGGATGCACAACGCCTAAAAGAGTTTGCCACCTACCGTGACAATATGCTAGCTAAGAACTTTGTCACTAATGGCAACAAAACACACAAAGTAAAACAGGGCGCTACTCGCGAATATAAACTTAAGCCTCAAAGCACTATAAATGTTGTTTTGTTACAAGAGGACATTACCAAAGGACAACGTGTTGAGCAGTTTGAGGTAGAAGCATTGACCCAGAAAGGCTGGGAGAAAGTAGCTCAAGGAACTACTATTGGTTATAAACGCATGGTCCGTTTCCCAGATACACAAGCCAAAGCATTACGTGTGCGCATAGGTCAGTCTCGCTTAGAAGCAAATATATGTAACGTAGCCGCCTACTATGCAGCACCTATTGCAATGCATACATCAACCACAAATACTGCACAAAACCAGGCACGTAAACAATGGAAACAATTAAGTAATTCTCCATTGATTGTGGATATGGTTACATCTCAAACATTTGGTTCATTTACTTATGCACCAAAAGGCGAACAGGCAAAGCCCGATATGGCTTACAAGTTTACTTTTTACATTAGCGAAAACGGAACTAACTGGACTGAGGTAAAAACGCATGGTGAGTTTAGCAACATTATGCATAATCCACAACCCCAAACCGTTACTTTCAACGCTCCTGTAAAAGCCCGTTACTTTAAAATCGAAGCAACGTCGCCAAACGCAACGAAAGCTGTGATGGAGATGAATGAAATTACAATAAAATAAGCATTAAATGCTAATATAAAACGCTACAATACAGTTATGCAAAGAAACTTGCGCATACCGTTTGTAGCGTTTTGTTTTAAGCCTAATACAACATGCCATGATTCTGAAATACACTATCATACTTTTACTCCATTTCATTGGTCAGTATGCTTTTGGAGATACTATTTTAAAACGTCTTGATAACGCTATTAAAGAATCGCAATCCTACGATAATAAGCAGCTTGCCATTATTGACTCCCTGAAACAAATAAACGTAGCATCACAACCTAACATAAATTACAACATAGCTCAGCACTACCTATCTATCCAAGCAGATTCTGCACTTCTGTACATTAATAAATGTAACACAGACACGGCTTGTGGCGCTATTACGGCCGAGAAGCACTTATGGGCACAAGCACAAATACTTATGGGAAACTATGCCCATGTATCGGCTTTTATAGATACGCACCGGGGGTATATTACCGACAGTGCTTCGCTTATCAACTACTACAAAATTATGGCATATCAATATGAATCGTTATGCCTGTACACCACAAATCCCATACTAAATCAATACTATAAAACGCGAATGAACGGATGTATGGATTCCTTGTGGATGCTACTTCCACAAACACCCTACATACAGGCGCGCCGTTTAGCTTTACATGGGCAAATAGACTCGGCCATATATATCATGGAACCACAGTGTGCACTGCTACAAGCAGAGCAGCGCACATCAGGTGCTTCATTCCATTTTATGGCACAACTTTACCAATCAAAAGGATTATATGAAAAAGCTATTGCATGTTTAGCAACATCAGCTCTCTCGGATATCCAATGCGGTGTAAAGAGATGCATGTCTTTACGTGAACTTGCTATACTTATGTACCAACACGGCGATATAAACAGGGCTTACACCTATCTAAATAAGTCGCTAAATGACGCTTTATTCTGCAATGACCGTGTAGCGGCCATTGAAATTGCAACCATGATTCCCGTCATAAATAGTGCATATCAGAGTCAACTTAAAAGTAAACAACTATCACTTATCATTGCACTTATAATACTCGCAATCACACTCATTCTGTTATGTATCGCATTGCGGAAAATACGCAATAAAAAGCTCATTCTAGACAGTGTTAATACCTCGCTGGCCAAGGCAAATAGTGATTTATGCACCATGACTCAGAAACAAGAGATATATTTGGGAGAGTTTCTACATCTCTGCGTAAATTACATTCGCCGTCTTGAACAGTACCAACTTTCATTGAACAAAAAACTAGGATTAGGTAATATTGAAGGACTTAAAAAAGAACTAAGTTCAACAAAGATCATAGACTCTGAACTTAAGGAATTTTATGCTCGTTTTGATCAAGCATTTCTTACGCTCTATCCCAACTTCATCCCCTCCTTTAACGCACTTCTTCGCGCGGAAGAACACATTACTCCCCCCTCAAAAATGGAACTTACTACAGAATTACGCATCTTTGCCCTAATCCGTTTAGGTATTACCGATAGTGAACAAATTGCCCATTTCCTACACTATTCTTTAAAAACAATTTACAATTACAGAACTAAAGTTCGCAATAAAGCATCCGTCAATAGAGCTGATTTTGAACAAATGGTAATGCAAATACAATAATTAGCACTCCTTTTTATAATACCACACAAAACATTAAGTACCTAAAATACAGATACATAATAACACAACAACACTCCCTATTTTAATCTCTTGCCGTTCCCTGTATCGAATTGACTTATCTTGTTAATAAATTTGTCATAACACAAATAAACATTAATCGTTATGAACAAATTTAAGTTATACCTATTATTCTATGCTCTGACATTTTTATACGGCATAGATATTTGCGCACAAAATCCCATTATAATCGGTAACGCTCGCTTCTCTTTTATTAGCGAAGGATTGGTACGTATGGAATATGCGGAAAATCAGAACTTCTTAGATCTTCCCACATTATTTGCAGTGAATAGAAATGTGGATTACAACGGCGTTACTTACACTACCAAAGGTGACAGACACATTATGTCTACCCCAAATATGCGCGTTGAATACCTTAATAATGGTAGCCCATTCGGACAAGTTACACTTAGCGTATATTATAAAAAAGACGGCAAGGAACATCAATGGAAAACACATAGCGGCCAGCACAACAACTTAGGAGGATCAATAACCACACTAGATGGTATTGGCGGCGAAGTCCCGCTCCAAGAGGGCCTACTTAGTCGTGACGGATGGTATAGAATTGACGACACGAACAAAGAGGTTCTTCAAGATGGATGGATTACACCTCGCCATCGTGACCATGTACAGGACTTATATCTGTTTGTATACGATAAAAACTATAAAGCTGCATTAAAGGATTTACAGCGTATTAGTGGGCCTGCACCCATGCCTCGTAAATATATTCATGGTTCTTGGTACTGCCGTTGGTGGAACTATACAGCCGATGAGTATCGCCAATTAGCACAAGAGTACAAAGAGCATAATTTTCCTCTAGATATCATTGTTTTCGACATGGGATGGCACACCCAAAGCAATGCTAAGGGCGGTTCTGGACACGCGGGGACTCCGGGATGGACCGGATATTCATGGAATAGAGAATTAATTCCCAACCCGGAACAACTAATCCAGGATTTTAAGAAGGACGGTATCGCTGTTGTCCTGAACGAACATCCACACGATGGTATCCGCCAACACGAGGATAGTTATCCTGAGTTTATGAAAGCCCTAGGCAAAGATCCCAAAACCAACATCAATCCTACATTCGATGCCGGAAATCGTCAATACATGGAGCAATTCATGAAATACGCACATAGCGAATCAGACAGCATGGGTGTCGCATTTTGGTGGTTGGATTGGCAACAGGATTATGTATATCCGGTGGTAAGAGGAACAAACTGCAAACATCTTCCTTGGCTCAATCACATTTACTTTAATTACTCCAAACAAAACAACTTGCGCGGCGCCGGTTTCAGTCGTTGGGCAGGATGGGGAGATCATAGACACCCAATCCAATTTTCAGGCGATGCTGTAGGCAATTGGGAAATGCTAAAATTTCAAATTAAAATGACAGCCACTAGTGGTAATGTGGGTTGTTTCTTTTGGGCACATGATATTGGAGGATTTTACAATGGGACCAATCCCGAGCTATACACACGCTGGACCCAATTCGGACTCTTAAACTCATCCTTACGTATCCATTCGGTATATGATGAAAAATTGGACAGACGTCCTTGGTTATGGGGCAAAGAAGAGGAAAAAGTAATGAGAGATGTATACCATCTTCGTTCACAATTAATGCCCTACATCTACACATCTGTAAGGGACTGCAACAAGGACATGCTACCACTTAATAGAGCCATGTACATTGAATATCCTGAGAGAAATGAGGCATACAACAATCCACAACAGTTTATGTTTGGATCGCTCATACTAAGCGCACCAATAACCACCGCAGCCAATGCTGAAACTAAAACAGCCACTCAAACCACATGGTTACCGGAAAACGATACATGGTATGATTTCTATACAACAAAAGCATATACAGGAGGCAGCACCATTACGGAACAATACCCATTATCCCGTTTTCCACTATTTGTAAAAGGCGGCTATCCAATCCCTATGCAACCTTACACGCAACGCATGGCTACAACGCCATTAACACAACTTTATGTACGCATATATCCGGGAAAAGACGGATGCGATAATAACTTTGAGCTGTATGAGGACGATGGGCTAACCACCGCCTATGAAGAAGGAGAATATGCCACCACACCTATGAATTATACACAATCAGGGAAGTACTCTACCTTAACCATTCGTCCTGCGCAAGGACAATACAAAAACCAGCCCAATCGTCGTTCCTATCGCATTGAGCTACCCGGTTTCGCTAATATTAGCAATATTAAAATTAACGGAAAAAGCGTTGTACTAAAAAAAGAAAACGGCATTCCCTATGTTGAACATAAAGCTACTCCATTACATAAGGAGATTAAAGTGGAATGGACATCAAATACAACTACTTAAGCTGATTTCATTCCATTAAGTGCTGTATAATCCATTCATAAATATGGACAATATTGGCATATAGCACACTGATAAATATTTAATTTTGTTTTTAAATAATGAGAATATTTCCCATCGTATAGATTTAAACAGATTATATCACCATTCTATGAAAAAACAATTATTAACATCAGTGTGCTTAATGCCTATTGTAGCAATGAGCGTACAAGCAAAAAAAAATCAAGATAAACCAAACGTTATTTATATACTTGCAGACGACATGGGTATTGGCGACCTGGGATGTTATGGACAACCGGTAATTAAAACTCCTGCATTAGATCGTCTAGCCGCACAAGGAATTCGATTCGAACAACACTACTCGGGGTCAACCGTAAGCGCACCTTCACGTTGCGCGCTACTTACAGGAAAACATACAGGTAATGCAACAATTAGAGGTAACGGCTCAAAAAAAGATTTAGACGGTTACAACTACGACTCTCCACTAAAACAAGACGATGTTACTGTTGCCGAAATAATGAAACGTCATGATTATCGCACTGCGTGCTTTGGCAAATGGGGACTAGGTGGTCCCTCATCCGTAAGTCATCCCAATAAAAAAGGATTTGATTACTTCTATGGGTACCTGGGACAAGGACTTGCTCATTCATACTATCCGGAATTTCTTCATGAAAACAATGAGAAAGTACAACTAGAAAGAAAACGCTACTCACATGACTTGATTGTGGATAAAACCTTAGACTTTATTAGCCAATCGGGTAAGCAACCTTTTTTCATCTACTTCTCACCTACCATTCCACATGCTGAACTTATTTTACCTGAAGGCGAGCTTGGCGATTATGATGGAAAATTTGAAGAACCTAAACCATTTAAAGGCGGTCACTATTGCGCGCAACCCAAACCACGCACCACATACGCTGCCATGGTAACACGCCTAGATAGTGACATACAGCGCATTGTCGATTTACTCAAAGAACAAGGTATTTATGAAAACACCATAATTCTGTTCGCATCCGACAATGGGGTACATCGCGAAGGAGGTTGCGATCCTGATTTCTTTAACAGCAATGGAAATTTTAGAGGCTACAAACGCGATCTATATGAAGGGGGTATTCGCACTCCTCACATTGTTCACTGGCCGGCTAAAATAAAGAGTGCACGCGTAAGCAACCACATCTCTGCATTTTGGGATTTTCTACCTACCATGTGCGATTTAGTTGGTGAAAAAGCTCCAGAGGGTACAAACGGAATCTCCTATCTGCCTACCCTAATGGGTAAAAAGAAACAAAATACACATAGTCATCTGTACTTTGAATTTCATGAGATGGGTGGAAAACAAGCAGTTATTAAAAATCAGTACAAACTAATAAAACTGAATGTAAATAAACCCGAAGCAACTCGATTCGAGTTATATAATCTCGCAACCGATCCTACTGAAAGTACCGATTTAGCACAAAAAGAACCTCAAAAGGTAAAGGAATTAATGCCCCTACTAACCTCTTCACGCACTAAAAATGCACAATTCATGTTTCGTGAAGAACGGATAAAATAATTAAATATA
>JBOGCH010000044.1:0-147988 GCA_051656645.1 Marinifilaceae bacterium | reverse complement strand
CATATTATTGATAAATAGACGCTCACAGAAACATGAAATCCAAAGTATGGCCGCATAAACTGATTTTAGAATAGATATTTATGGAAATACTAAAGAAAAAGAGGCCATCTAACATTTTATTGTTAGACAGCCTCTTTTTGTGTTTTACAGAGAGGAGGTTTCCTCTCTGTAAAGGGTGGGTTATTTCCATCCTAGTTTGAATTCAATTTCTATGAATTCCTCTTGTACAATTGGATCAGCTTTATCCCAAAGAATACGCAACTTAAATGTATCACCATCAGCAACTATTTTATTTGATTTATCATTTGGAGTCCAAGTTTCAGTGGCAGTATCATATACCAATTCGAATGAAGCGTAAAATTTGTCATGAGTACCTGGATCAAGTTCCTTCATATCAATCTGAATCTTACACACATGTCTACCAAACTTACTAGCTGATTTAAATGTTTTTGCACCAAAATTCAAGTTAGTTGTACCTTCTTCTGGCGTATTAATGGCATTCTTATCATCAATATTAAATAGATATAATGATTGGTTATTGAAACTAGCTGTGACGTACCCTGCAAAATCGGCATCACCTTTAGCTCCATCTTCTACTTTTGTATGGAGTTTAATTGCATTTAAGGTTAAAACTCTATGAGTTGATTTTTGATCTTCAAGAGGATAACCTTTTAAAACACTTTCAACAGCATTTTTAATAGCATCCTTTGTTGGTTTATCTTTTATGAATTCATAAATTGGGATCATAGCAGAACCTGCATAATCAATCATTACCCATTTTTGTGGCTCATTTAAGCTTGTTAGCCAATTAGTAAATGCTTCTGGAGATGCTTTTTCATCATTTGTTGTATATTGAGAATCCCCACCTTTACATATCAGCTTAGCCTCAAAGTTAGAACTTGCTGTTTTGACAGAATTAAACGTATTAAAACCAGTTTCAGCAGTACCTCCATAACCTGCAAGTTCAAATCCAGCACCAACTGCTATTCCGAAGTCCTCTGTATTGGTCAACGATGTTACATCTGCAGTCATAGAATATTCTAATGCACCACCTAATACGAAACCAGTAACAACATGAGTGCCATATTTGTCCACAAATCTTGCGGCTGTCCATTGCTCATCATTGCTTAACCTTTCAAGATCATTTATAAATTCTGATGAAAGGCATTCATCCAAATCATTTGCTAGTACACTTTCATACAATTTAATAACTTGTTTTTGACAAATCAATCGTTTTGTTGCGAAACTATTCTCAGCAGAAGATAATGTTCCTGTGGAGAAATTTGATTCAATAGATGCAGTAAATCCGGCAACAGAACCGCTTATGCCAGCCTTGAAAGAAAGATTGTTCTCATATTCTTCAAGAGTCTTACCCATGATCACATGTTCATTGGTTTCATCTGACGTAAGTATATCGGCAACATGACCATTTAATGTCAGTAATTCCCAATCAAGTACAGGCGCCTTAGTACATTTTGCATTAGCATATTCTTTGGATGCATCATATCCTTTTCCTAAATACAGATAATTAACTCCAACCACGTCCGGATTAGCGTCTTGATAAATATTTAATGTGTACAGTTCATCGCTATATTCTGAACGGAATACCAATGTGAATTTACGTGGAGAAGAGTGTTTATTCTCAGATGTTTGAATGTTGATAATTGAACTTCCTTGATTTGTTGCCGGAACATCAATAGTAAACCAGTTTGGTATCTCTTCGAAGTTTACAATTTCCCAATTCCCTACAGTTGTAACAGTTACTACTGTTTTCTCAGTTTTATGGCTAAGCTCAAAATTATCTTCGTTAAATTCAATAAGTTTACCACTTCCAGCTTGTTGAGTCACGGTAAGTGATTCGCTAACCACATCGCCGTTTTCACTAGTAGCTTTAACTAGGATAGTTGCAGTACGGTCTGTTGCCGTCATATTTGGTGTTGCTGTTACTGTAATTACGTTATCAGTAAGCGTTGCTGTGCACCAACTATCGTCTATGATAATAAGTTCAACAATGTCACTACTTTCCACAATTGCTTTTGCTTCTATTTGGAAAGTACTCATTTCAAGAGATGAAGGAGTTAATGTAATAGATTGTTCGTATGCCGACTGTTTAATCTTAATGGTTTGAGTGATACGTTCTCCATTTTCAGCTCCGGTAAATACCACTACTTCTGTTTCTCTCTCGTCTGTAGTTACGTTTTCGGCAACTGTAATTGTAAATTCTCCGTCTGCATTTCCTTCAGTTGTGCTTACAGTAACCCATTGTGCTAATTTATCGCTAGCAATTTGCCATTGACCTTCTGCAATAACATTTACAGTAAATTCTTCTCCCGCTTTTTTGATTACTTTATAGTTAGGAGATACAACTAGTCCGCTGTTTTGAGCTTCTTGGTTTACAGTAATGTCTTTCTCTATAATTGTACCGTCAGGCAAAGTTGCTATAGCTTTAATTGTTACAGCGCGTGCTTTTCCGGTTGTATTTGGTTGAACATTAATAATTACTTCTTTGCTTTCAATACCTTGTTCAACAATCTTATCGTCCACGAAAGATACCATTTCCTTATTAGGTAATGTTAATTTCCAGTCAATGTTAGCTGTAATGTGAATAACTGATTGTCCACCTTGTGCTGACACATCTATTTTTTCTGTTCCGGTAGCAAAGAAATGCTTGGTAGCACTTTGTGATAGGGTAAATGTTGAGATAGCAACGTCACCATTGTTGGTTGTTGTAACAGTGATAACACCTGTACGAGCTTGTCCGGTGGTATTTTCTTCTACATTGATTGCTATTGTTGCGTCACCTTGGCCATCTGTTGTTACAGGGATACACCAACTTTCAGTAGTTGTTGCTTTCCAACTTTCATTACTTACAATTGTCAATGCTATTTCTCTAGTTTCGTTATTTATGGCTAAATCCATTGGTGAAACAATTAGAGATGCATTTGATGCAGATTGATTAACAAGGACTTTTTGTGTAAAATGTTTTCCTTCAATTTCGGATATTATTAGAATTTCAGAACGACGTTCAGCTCCGGTCTCGTTAGGATCAACTAAAACGGAGAACGACTCAACAAGTGAACCACTTTCTTTTGAAATTCGGCACCATGATGGCGAGGAAGATGAAACCTTCCAGTCATGATTAGCTATTACAGTAAGTTGGTGTTCTCCACCCTCCTTGGTCATAGCAATTTGTTTCGTTGAAACGTCAAGGATACCGCTTGTTCCGGATTGTTTAATAGTAACAGTAACGTCAAGTCCAAACCCACCGCTTATTTGAAGCGTTGCAGTACGCTCTGTAGGTGCAGGATTTGCTTGTACTACTAAATTTACAATCCCTTTATTTCTTCCACTTTTAGTTTGTAATTCACACCAATCAGCATTGCTCACAACTTCCCAATTTGTGTTGGAATATACGTCGAAACTAATTTTCTGGATATCGTTATTTATAAGATGATAATCTGATGATAAGGAGATAAATGGAATTTCATCTTCCTGGCATGCAGAAAAAAGCCCAATAAACATACATAGAAGTATGTTGGTTATTAATTTTATCGAATTCTGTTTCATAAATCGAATTGTTATTTTTAATATTCTAATTCTTCTTTCGTGCTGTACAAAAGCAAGAGTGTGTGTTAAAATTTAATTGCAATATCTTGGTTGTTTATAATGCCGTTAATGATTGATATCAGTTCGTTGACGGAATTATTCTTATCTATATATTTTAAAATGTCCATAGCGTCGCTATTTTCTCCACGATATACCTTTACAATGGCGCTATTCATGCGCATGTGATTCTCTAAGTACTTATTAGCCTTGGTAATATTGTTATTTTTTAAATAAATGGTACCTAGAATATATTCAGCCTCTTTCATTGGTAGCAGTGCTTTTAAAAGCGGTATTGCTTCCTCTTCCTGATTGTTCAGTGCATAAAGGATTGCCTTGGTGAACAGGGTTTCTTGATTGCATTCGCTATTTTTAAACTGTTCAGCGCAACGTAAGGCTTCTGAATATTTCTTTGAAGCTACTAATTGACTAAGCTCAGATGGTGTTGTCTCTGCTTGGTTATGCATGGTTACTTGAGCATATCGTAGTTTTGGATAGATGTCCTTCACTATATGCGAATATGTATGTGGAAATCGTTTTTTGATAACACTTAAGCGTTTATCCAGATTATTTTCCTCATTAATTATTTGTGCAATACCTTCGGCATCTGCATGGTTACTTTCGCGCAGTAATGCAATCATTTTATTCCATCCTTGAATATCAAATGTGCAATTCTCCATGTTTACGTCCACGCCATGTTCATATAAGTATGTAGCGGTCTGCTCAAGTCTTCGCTTTGCAAGCTGTTCATTGTATTGAAACGTAGCTTCTGGTGATGTACTTATTAATAAAGAATATACCGGAGAGAACGAAGCGTTGTCTTTTGTTATTTCATTTACTCTCTCTCTAATTTCTCTCCCTCTGCCACATGCCTTTACTACATCACTATTATGATCAAAGTATATTGGTGTAAAAGTCTGGCTATTTAATGAATTGCATACAAGAAATTTAGCATAATCAGTTTCTATTAAATGAGATAGACTGTTTATTCCACACTGAACATTTGCTTCTCCCAACGCCTGATTCTTTAAATATGCATTACCTCTAAATTTAACATATATTTGAGCGTTGGTCATCCAAGGTTGAAATGGAACATTACAGACGTATTGAATATTATTACCTTTTCTTCGATTGCGACGGTGATTCTTGTCTATATTATCTGCTTTCTTTTTGGCTAACGCTGTTTGTCGCTCATTGAATAGTCTATGCATATATCCTTCAACTACATAATCTGGACATTCATACATTGCTCCGTTGGTACCAGCAATTACGGGCGTAACAATGATACCTGTATTCATGTTTGTGTATTCTTTCGGAATCTCAATTTCCAAGTCTAAGCATAGGTTTTCTCCTTTGCCAGCTAAAATATAAGGTTGCTGCGTACTTACTTTAGGAAGCGGATTGCGAGTCATTTTCTTTACATTGGTACATCCGGTGAAGGTAACGCACAGCATACCAATGCATCCTATTATTATATTCTTCATAATTATAAATTAAAATAAGTAGGTAACATTAATACCGGCTTTAGTAATACCAACGTAGTTTTTATCAGCCTGATGAAATACTTCTCTTTCATCATATCTGTTGTATTTGTGATTGCCATTTGCATTGATGCGCGTGTAACCAACTCCGACAGTTCCCTCTACATTCCATCTTGAAGTTAGCATTAGTGCATATCCACAGGATAGTCCACCGCCGTATAAGATACCCTTATACCTGTAAACTTTCCATGCCCAGTCGTAGCTAGCTACGTGAGCGTGTACGCCGGTAAAGAAGCCGGAGAACTTATAATCAAGCCAATATCTGTACTCGGCTTGTACTCCTGCTAAATTGCGTGTTTTGTGGTTTTTTAGAGTAAAAGGACTATAATACCCCATTACCTCTATTGTGGTCTTATTCGTTATACCTGCTTCAACGCCTATATTCATAATAGGTAGGGTCCATCCCAACAGGTTTGTTTTGATGCCCACAGTTTGTCCCCGAACATCAGCGAACGTAAATAGAAGAATTAGACACATCAGTCCAATTCCTTTACTTGTTGTAGAATTTCTCATAATTGATTAATATTAATATAAAATACGTAATCAAAAGTATATGCTATTAAAATAATAGAGTATGTGTAAATAGATATATTTTGACGCAAATATTATATTATCAATTATTTGACAATCTGGTAAGGTGTAATCCCTAATAATAAAGGTGTTTGCTAGTTTCTATATATTGAGAGAAATTATGTTAGATTAAACGGCTTTTTTGTCGTAAATGCACTTATTTTACTTATTTGTTATCGAAATTTACTTATTTGTTACGTCATTGAAGCGAGATATCAAGACAATTCAGCTTGTATTGTTAATATGTTCAAATAAATGTTGCTGAAATTTGTGGTGATTATCTTAAGATAAGATGTGAACTATAACTCAATAACACACCAAAAAAGCATAGCTTATCTATCCATATAGAGATAGATAAGCTATGCTTTTTTGGTGTGTTATTGTAGAATCTAATCTATTTCTTACGCATTTTTTTACGTAAAGTACTTTTCTTCATTACGGAGTAACCAAATGTACCAATCGCTTGATTATCCAGTTTAAAATATTCACCATGACTATAAGCAATTAAATCTGCCTGTTCAAGATGTATTTTTCCTTTTTCATCTATAAGAGTTTCATCAACATGCGAGCCAAGTACCTCTGCAACAAACATGTCATGCGTTCCAAGTTTCACAATTTCCTTTACTCTACACTCAATATTGACGGGACACTCTGCAATCCGACCAACATTGACGTGACTACCCGGTAATAATGTAAATCCGCATTCAGCTATTTTATCAATATTTCTACCTCCGCGTACACCACAAAAATCAGTTTCGCGTGTTAAGTTTACAGATGGCATATTAATAACAAACTCCCGTGTTTGCTCAATATACTCATAGGATAACCGTTCCGGACGTATAGATATATACAGCATAGGTGGTTTAGAACAAATAGTTCCGGTCCAAGCCACTGTAAATACATTGTCTTTACCTTCAGCGTTTTTACTGGTAACCAATACAACGGGTACAGGATTTAAAATAACACTACCGCCAAATTCGCGTTTCATATTGCATAGTTTTAAAAACGAATGGATAAAAAAATCCCATATTACAAATGGATGTAATATGGGATTATATGCTATAATTTAAGCTTCAGCTTCTTCTCTAACAGCTTTTTTCTCTTTCTTTACTTCCTTCTCAACTTTTGTATGAGGAAGGATAAGATTTAAAATAACACCTGTCACAGCAGCTAACCCAATACCTGCTAATGTGAAGTCTCCAATTTGTAACACAGCTCCACCAATACCAATTGTTAGTATTATTGATGAGATGATTATGTTACGTGTATCAGTAAGATCTAACTTTGACTGGATCATGTTATTAATACCTACAGAAGCAATAGTTCCGAACAATAATAACATAATACCTCCCAATACAGCTCCAGGAATTGTTTGTAACACAGCACTTACTTTTCCAAGTACAGAGAATAGGATAGCAGTAATAGCTGCAATACGGATAACTGCAGGATCGGTAATTTTTGTTAATTGGATAGCACCTGTAACTTCAGAATAGGTTGTTACGGGAGGACCGCCAATAAATCCTGAAATCATACAAGCTACACCGTCTCCTAACATAGTGCGGTGCAGACCAGGATCCTTAACAAAATCCTTTTTCGCTACAGAGTTAATAGTATATACATCGCCAATATGTTCAATAACAGGAGCAATAGCTACCGGGATCATAAACAGAATGGCTTGCCATGAAAATTCTGGCAACTGAAAATCAGGAAGTGTAATCCAAGACGCGCTTGCTACACCTTCAAGGTTAATATCAAAGAAGAATAATGCAACCAAATATCCTACAATTATTCCGCTAAATACAGGAATAAGTTTTAATAATCCTTTTCCAAACATTGAAACACCAACAGCAGTGGCTAAAGCAATACCTGCAAGGATCCAATTCTCGCTTGCCATTTTAACACCTGTGGGTGCCAAGGACAAACCAATAAGAACAATAACAGGACCTACAACAATAGGAGGGAAAAGTTTCTTTATAAAATCAGTACCTCTCATCTTGATAAGCAAACTCATGGCACCGTAAACACCCCCAACGGCAATTAAACCGCAAAGTGTTCCGCCCATTCCATACATCTCGGTTGCTAAAATAATTGGACTGATAAAAGCAAAACTACTGCCTAGAAAAATAGGCACTTTACCTTTAGTAATTAAATGGAAAACTAATGTTCCGACACCTGCGCCAAATAACGCGATTGATGTGCTAAAACCCACAAGTAGTGGTACAAGCACAGTGGCACCAAATGCCACAAAAAGGAACTGTACACCCACAATGGTACGTTGTACAGGAGACAAGTTTTGATAATTATTCATGGATTTCTGTTTTTTGCACCACAAAGGTAATACAATTTTTTTAATCCCATTTTATTTTATACTTTTGTCGCTTGTAATCACGCCCTTTGCAGGGATAATTAAGTTTATTTTTATTTTATATGAGAAAAGACGAAAGATACAACAAACGTGGCGTATCCGCTTCAAAAGAAGATGTGCACAACGCAATTAAAAACATTGACAAAGGGATTTTCCCAAATGCTTTCTGTAAAGTTATCCCCGACTATTTAGGGGGTGATGAGGAGTATTGCAATATTATGCACGCTGACGGAGCAGGTACCAAATCATCTCTTGCATATATGTATTGGAAAGAGACAGGCGATCTTTCAGTGTGGAAAGGAATTGCTCAGGACGCTTTAATCATGAACATTGACGATTTACTTTGTGTGGGAGCAGTGGACAATATTCTTTTGTCTTCAACTATCGGACGAAATAAAAACCTTATTCCAGGAGAAGTACTATCGGCTCTAATTAACGGAACCGAGGAGTTACTTGCACAGTACCGCGAATTGGGTGTTAACATCCATTCAACAGGTGGCGAAACTGCCGATGTGGGCGACGTTGTGCGTACCATTATTGTTGACAGTACGGTTACTTGCCGTATGAAACGCGAAGATGTGATTACAAATGAGAAAATCCAAGACGGAGACGTAATCATTGGGCTTGCTTCTGCAGGAAAAGCAACTTATGAAACAGAATATAATGGTGGTATGGGTTCTAACGGGCTAACTTCTGCTCGCCATGATGTGTTTGCCAAATATTTGGCAGAGAAATACCCTGAGAGCTATGACAATAGCGTACCTGCCGAACTTGTATACTCTGGTGGTTGTAAACTGACAGACGAAGTTGAAAACTTAGGTATCGATGCAGGAAAATTGGTATTATCGCCAACACGTACATATATCCCTATCATGAAACGTATTCTTGATGAGTACCGTCATCAAATACATGGTTTAATTCACTGTTCAGGTGGAGCGCAAACCAAAGTAATGAACTTTGTACACAACATGCACATTGTTAAGGATAATATGTTCCCGGTGCCTCCGTTGTTTAAACTAATTCAGGAACAAAGCAACACGCCATGGGAAGAAATGTATAAAGTTTTCAATATGGGACACCGTATGGAAATCTATGTTAGCGAAGACATTGCTGCCGATATTATGAAAATTTCGGAAGAGTTTGGTGTTGAAGCACGTATCATTGGTCGTTGTCATGCAGCCGATGAAAACAAACTAACAATTCGTAGTGAGTTTGGTGAATTTACATACTAAGAACTAGTATATATAACTAAAAAAGTCCATCTGAAAAGATGGACTTTTTTAGTTATTCATGAATTTGGCAAAGCCCATTCATTTATGTCTATTTAGAAATTTGCATTAAACTATACGCACTGCAGTACCACTTGCGGTAACCATTAGCATACTTCCGTTGCTGCCCACAGTTTCATAATCCAAGTCAACGCCAACAACGGCATTAGCTCCCATGCGCAATGCACTCTCTTCTAACTCTTTTAGTGCACAATCTTTGGCTTGGCGAAGGACTTGCTCATATGATGAGGAACGCCCCCCTACAATGTCGCGAATAGAGGCAAATAAATCACGGAACATATTGGCGCCAATAATTGTTTCGCCCGATACGATTCCGTAATACTGAATAATTTGTTTGCCTTCAATAGAAGGTGTTGTAGTTACAATCATTTTATTAATCCTTTATATGTAAATAATTTAATAGTTTATTTAACCACACTAAGCCCCATGGTGCCAACAACACGGCAACTAAAGCACCTACGCTGTCGGCAATCCAGTCTGCCAATTCACAGCCACGTCCATAAAGCAGAGGCTGAATAAGTTCAATAACCCCTCCGTAAATTACGGCTATGCCAAATGCACAAGCTAGAGCTTTCCGTTTGTTTAGATTTTCAAATATTGCATATAAGAAAAATGCAACCCCTCCAAACATTACCGCGTGGACAAACTTATCAAAATGTGGTATGCTTATCCCTGTATCCGGTACATTATCACTTGGCATAATGCATAAAATAAACACTAAACTAATCCATACAGCGGCTAATATTGCAACAACTCCTCTTTTCTTAATATTTCTTTTCTTCACTTTCTAATCCTTTAGTACTTAATCCACCCTTGGTAATGGATTTCCATGCGTACCAAATATATGCCAGTACCACCGGAATAAACAGCGATACCCACGACATGGTGCGCAAAGTGTAATAGGACGATGAAGCTTTTGTTAAAGTCAGTGACGAGTTTATGTCGGTTGTCGATGGATAGAAGGCCGTGTTATTGTATCCTGCCAATCCAAATAAAGCGACAACGGTAAGCACTGATCCAATTCCGCTAAACCAAATCCCACTACGCAAGGTTGGGCGCACTAAAGTACTTATTATACCCCAAAGTACCAATACTATACCCACCAACAAGACTGCCGTATTAAGAGGCATTTCAATAATATTATACCAATATTTATACTGTAATAACTCAATATTCATGTCGCTCAGTACATTGTATCCTTTACCTAAGCAAATCATAACTAAAAATGTCACTAAGCTCACCACCGTGATTAATGCATTCCAAAGCAGTTGTTTATGACAACGTTTTTGAAGTTGGTCCTCATGAATTTGATGAATAATATATAACAATGCAAGTGTACGCGATAAAAATAAAACGGCTATGCCACTAAAATAGCAAGGAAGCATTGCCAAAGCATCTAGTCCGCGCCAGCGAGTCATCCACTCTACCTGATTCATATAATTCAGCTTAAAAGGTTGACCGGTAAAGAATGTACCAACAGCCGCACCAATAAGGAATGGAGCTACAAAACCGTTAAATTGTAGGAAAAGCTCGTACGTACGACTACCTAGTAAGTTATTTTCCTTTTTTCTATATTCATAGGATACTGCCTGTACTACAAATGAAAATAGTATAAGCATCCAAACAATATAAGCACCTCCAAAACTAGTGGAGTAAAACAGTGGAAAACTAGCAAAAAATGCACCCCCAAAAACAACCAAAGTGGTAAACGTATATTCCCATTGGTGTCCCAATGTATTAACTACCAAGTCTCGTTCCTGCGATGTTTTACACAACGAATATAGCATGGATTGTCCACCCTGTACAAAAAGCAGAAAGGTTAATAATCCCCCCAAGAGAGAGATGAGAAACCACCAATAATGTTGTAAATGTATTAGTTCCATAATTAAAATCCTTTCTTAATTTGAGTGAACATAATTTTTAACTCGGCAACAAGCAGTACAGTAAATAGTACGGCAAAAAGCCAAAACGTTGTGATAACCATTGAGGACTCTATGACAGTTGCTCCCACCTTAGTGAGCATTAAATCCTGTATTACCCAAGGCTGGCGTCCCACCTCGGCAACAATCCAACCGCACTGTGAAGCTACGTAAGCCAATGGTACACATAGGAAAGCTAAATACGGAATAAACTTAAAGTAGTTGAAATTAGCTTTTCTTTCCCACCACAATACAAGAATAAATAGTGCCAAAAACAACATACCCAAGCCCACCATGATTCTAAAACTATAGTAAACCCATCCTAATGGGGGAATTAACTCATAGGGCGATTCTAAATAACCATAACCAAAATCGCCATAGTTGGCTTTAAATGTAACCAGGGCAGAATCGGCAACAAGCTGTTTATTTTCAGCAATAGCCTCTTTATATTCTCGTAATGCATTTATGGCTGTACGGCCATTTGCCATACGTTCACTGACAGGTGGGTATACAATACCCTCATGCGAAGTATAGCCGTCAATAATGTCCTGTATACCCGGAATAAAAGCATTAACGTCCCTGTAAGCTAACATAGACAGCGCTTTTGGTACGGCAATTATAGGCTTATGTTCGCGCATACGCTCATCGGGTAAATTGCTATTTTGTTGTAGTAAACCAAAAATGGTAAGAGAAGCGCCGGTTTCGCCCTTATTTAATCCCTCCATTGCAGCAAACTTCATTGGTTGTGTGCGGCTAACATCTTGGCCGGTAGTGTCGCCGGTCCACATGGTAAGTACAAGACTTACAATTCCAAATATGGCAGCTATACGTAAACTTTTTCTCGCCAACTCTACGGATCTGTTTTTAATTAAAAACCACGACGCCACTCCAACAACAAAGCATGCCGATAAGGTATACGCCGATAAAGTTGTATGTAAGAACTTATTAATAGCAGTAGGCGATGAGATAACAGCCCAAAAGTCAATCATCTCATTTCTTGCGCTTAACGCGTTGAAATCCATGCCCACTGGGTTTTGCATCCATGCATTGGCAACCAATATCCACAATGCCGATAAATTTGCTCCCACAAACACCATCCATGTGGAGGTGAGATGAAAACGTGCCGAAACCTTATGCCAACCAAAAAACATTACAGCAACAAACGTGGACTCCAAGAAGAAAGCAAATATTCCTTCAATAGCCAACGGTGCACCGAATATATCACCCACAAACCATGAGTAGTTGGACCAATTGGAACCAAACTGAAACTCAAGGATAAGCCCTGTGGCTACACCTATGGCAAAGTTTATGGCAAACAGGCGCATCCAGAACTTTGTAGCTGTTAGCCATTCTTGGTTGCGTGTTCGGTACCACATGGTTTCCATAATTGCAATCATAAATGACAGTCCCAAAGTTAACGGGACAAACATGTAGTGATAGGCCGCAGTCATTGCAAACTGCCAGCGGGACCACTGCACAACGGTGTTAGAGAGTACATCTTCAATCATCGTAATTTGTGTTATTAATTAATACATTGTATATATGTTCCACTTTTTCTTGCTTAGTGTCGTACTTATCACTTAAATAATTTGGCATAAGCCAAAACTTAAACACACCAAACATTATTATTAATTTCACTATGAGAATACACCACATAATGCGAGCCCAATTGGACAGATTTTTAAACCCGTCGTAGTATAAAAGATAAAACTGTTTCCACATACTTATTTATTTTTGAATAAAATTAGTCTATTTAGATTAATTCTAAAATACCCTTTCTCATCTTTTTTGAAAAACGTTTAATATTTTTATTCTCAATATGTAATTTGATGCTGAATTTCAGATACTTTCTGTCAAATTTAGAGGAAATTGAAATTCTATAATATACCTTACGTTTTGTATAATTGTTAAGGTTACATATGGCACAATTTGTTAATACACGCAATAGTGACACGCTCTCTTTGCTTTATTCCTCTCTACTCACGTTGTGACCGGACGGGAATCCTCATTCCAGCCGCTCTCTGCTCGCACCCTGGTTGCTCTCTGGTTACTCTCTATCAAGTTCGTGTTAAGTTCGCATCAACTTCGTATTAACTTCGTGTCTATAGATACGAACTTGATGCGAACTTAATGCGAAGATAATACGGACTTGATAGAGCGCAACTAGAGAGTAACCAGAGCGCAAACAGAGGGAGGATGACAAGGAGAATAGCTTGGCGGCAAAGGAAGTTGCGTATTTACTAAAAGTAAACATATTCTTTGAAAAAATAATACCTTTACAAACGATTTAGGCGCTTGCGGTTATCTTTACGCTTGCGATTTTCGTACTTAGTTTTGAGTTCTAAATAAAAGGAAATGCATGAATAATACAGGGAAAATAGTAATAGGGGTATTGGTACTTATTGTAGTATGTTTTTTATGTTGGTATTTCTCGGCCATAATTGGATACATTTTGTTGGCTGCCGTCATTTCCTTTATTGGACATCCAATTGTGAATTTATTACGCCGAATACCAGTCCGTAATCATAGACTGCCATCCTCATTGTGTGCAGGTATTACGCTAGTTATTTTATGGGGATTACTTATCCTATTTTTGTATCTAATGATTCCGCTGCTTGCCAGTCAACTTTCATCGCTGAAAAGCTTAAATCTGAGTAAGTTGCTTTTGGTTTTGCAGCAGCCGCTGCAGGATTTAGGTAATTTATTAATGCAATTTGGCATAATAAACGATGCTACGGAACTGAGTGATTATATTGTTCATTATATAAGCTCCATTATTAACTTTTCTCAGATTGGGAATATGTTTGGCTCAGTGGCAGATAGTGTAATGCGTGTGTCAATAATGATTTTTTCTGTCACATTTATATCCTTTTTCTTTCTGCGTGATAACGGATTATTTACGCGCATTGTCGTTGCATTCTTTCCTTCAAAATACGAAGAGGGTATTTGTTCCTCTTTGAACTCCATCCAGAAACTTCTTGTACGTTATTTTGTAGGATTAATACTTGATGTAATATGCATTATAATACTTAATACGATAGGGCTATTAATACTCGGTTTAGGATTCTCTAATGCGGTATCTATTGGATTAATGACGGGAGTCTTAAATCTAATTCCATACATAGGGCCACTGATTGCCGATATATTGGGGCTAACAATAGGTTTCTTATTAAATGTAGATTTACATATCTATCCTACAGCGTTTCCGTTCCTGGCTTATATGTTGGCCGTATTTTTGTTTACACAGCTTGTTGATAACGTTTTATTCCAGCCACTTATTTATGGAAATAGTGTGTATGCACACCCATTGGAAATATTTATGGTAATTTTAATGGCCGGTAGTGTTAGTGGTATTTTAGGAATGATTTTGGCAATTCCTGCTTATACGGTAATACGTGTTATACTTAGAGAATTTTTCAATAAGTACAGGTTGGTGAAGAAAATAACAATGAGTATGACGGAGGAGCAAAGTGCCCAAGCGGTAAGGCATAGGCATCACGGCACAGAGCCGTTGGATGCCAATGGTACATCGTTTCAGGATATTCCTAAACCGCCTGCGGATGGAAATTTACCTCCGTCTCATGGTTAAATTAGCGTTTCCAGAATGCTTTAGAGAATAGTACTAATACGGTTAGTACTTCAAGACGTCCGACAAGCATCAAGATGGAAAGAATAATTTTTGCACCATCTGGGAGTGCAGCGAAATTAGACATAGGTCCAATACTACCAAAGCCGGGACCAACGTTACTGATACTTGTAATTGCGGCACTGGCAGCAGTATCAATGTCGCCAACAAAGAGTACTAAAATACCGGTACCAACAAAAAATAGGAGTAGGTATAACGTAGCGAAACTACTTATGCCCATCACCATGTCCGGATGGACACTTTTTTGGTTGTATTTAACGTTAATAACGCCGTATGGGTGAATGGTACGTTTAAGTTGTATTACAGAATTTTTAATTAGAAGAAGTACGCGAACAATTTTCATACCTCCGGATGTTGATCCTGCTGAAGCTCCCATAAAGAACAAAAGGAATAGGATGACTTTTGCAATTGATGGCCATAAAATATAGTCAGCAGTAGCAAAACCGGTTGTTGTTACCAATGTAACAACTTGGAAGAGTGCATCGCGAAAACACTTTTCCCAATGTCCAATGTTGGTTACATACAGTGCTATCATAATAGCTACAGTTGCAACAAATACAACAGTACAATAGGTTCTAAATTCATTGTCCTTCCATAATTGTACGCTACCTCGTCCTTTTAAAGTGGTGTATAGTAACGTAAAGTTAGTACCAGCCAATAGCATAAAAAATATTGTAACATATTGAATATAGGCAGAATCCCAATGGGCAATACTTGCTTGTTTAGTAGAGAAACCTCCGGTTGCCATTGTTGTAAAGGAGTGGCATATACTGTCAAAGAAGGTCATGTCTCCAAGCATAAGTAATACAGTTTCGGACAATGTCATTATGGTGTATAGTAACCACAAGCGCCTCGCTGTCCCGGAGAACGTGAATGTTGTTTTACTGAGTACCGGTCCCGGAACTTCGGCTAAAAACAAGTCTTTACCTTCAATACCGAGCGACGATAATAGGGCCAAAAAGAGCACAATAATACCTAAACCTCCAAGCCATTGTGTTAGCGAACGCCAAAATAAGGTGGCATGAGGAAGTGCTTCGATATCGTTTAGAATAGACGATCCGGTAGTTGTAAACCCGGACATTGTTTCAAAAAAAGCATCGACAAAGGAGGGTATTGTTCCTCCGAAAATGTAAGGCAGCGCCCCAAAGACAGAGAAAATAATCCAAACAACAGTAACGAGAAAATAACCATCTCTACGTGCAAGTATTTTTTCCTTTACCGGTACAGTATAGGTCATAATACAAGCGGCCAGCGCGGTAATGAACGCTGAAAAGGTAAAGGCCCAGAAATCGGGCTCATGATAAAAATAGGCTATGAATGCACATAGCAATAAAAAGAAACTCTCTATAAATATCAATCTACCCATTAATTGGGTGATGAATCGGAAATTAATCATTATTGAAAGAACTTAATTACTTTTTTTACAACATAAGGAAGTGCGAAGATAACTACTTTGTCTCCGGCTTCAATCACTACATCCCCTTTAGCAATAATTACTTGACTTCCGCGAATGACGCCACCAATGGTTGCATCCTCAGGGAATTTAATTGCGCTAAGAGGTTTTTGTGTTATTTTAGCATCGGGAGCTACTTCGAGCTCAAACACTTCCGCTTCGGAAAATGTTAGGAAGCGTAGGTGCTCAATATTCACATTCATCGTGTATCGATAAATGTGAGAAGCAGCAGTTAGCTTGGTGTTGATAAGTGTACCAATACCAATATTCTCTGCAAGATCTATATAGTCAATATTTTCAACTTCGGCTACACTCTTCTTTACACCAAGTTTCTTTGCCAATAGGCATGAAAGGATATTGGTTTCAGAGGATTGTGTTAAGCTGATAAATGCATCTACTTTTTGAATACCTTCTTCTTTAAGTACAGCTAAATCACGTCCATCACCGTTGATTACGAGTGTGGATTTAAGTTTATCAGCTAGTCGGATGCATTTTTCTCTATCCTTTTCAATAATCTTTACATTGTAATTTTTTTCAAGGAGTGAGGCAGCTTTTATCCCAATACGTGAGGCACCTACAATGACAACGTTCTTAATTTCGAACAACTCTTTTCCGCATAGGCGAAAAATTTCGGAGATGTTATGGTTTCCTGTAACAACAAAGATTAAGTCTCCATATTGTAACATATCGTTTCCTCGCGGTACAATGGTTTGATTACCGCGTTTAATGGCAACAATACGGAATTGATCGGCACCATAAACCTCTGCCATTTTAGCCAAGGTCATGTTAAGTATTAAAGCTTTTTCCCAGAGCTTAATACCAAGAAGTTGTAAACGTCCGTCAGAAAATTCATGTAATTGTCTTGATCCGCTAAGTTTTAGTGCGGCAACAATTTCCTCAGCGGCTAAACGTTCAGGGTATATAAGCGTGTCAATACCAATGCTTTCAAGATATTTGGAGTTGTCCTCTTCGAGATATTCGCTATTATTAACGCGCGCAATGGTGCGTTTTGCTCCAAGGCGCTTAGCCATAATTGCTGAAGTAATATTTTGATCTTCGTTGGGATTGACAGCAATATATAAGTCGCATTTGGCTACATTGGCATCCTTAAGTACACCTACAGATGTACAGGAACCTTTAATGGATAGGATGTCCATTTTGTTCTCTAGATTTTCCAATCGAGCTTCATCATTATCAATAAGCATAATGTTATGCTCTTGCATACTTAGCATACGTGCTAAATGTGTACCTACGGCACCGGCACCGGCTATTACAATGTCCATTTTTAAAGTGTAGATTATTACTCTTGTAATTTATAGCTTTTTTCGCATATAGCGAACCTTAAGTTCTATAAATAGCTGTTTTATTTTGGTTTGCAAAGATAACTTTTAAACTGTTATCTAAAAATTTCCGACTGTTTAAGGCGTTTAATTTGGTTGTTTTCTACATAAATATTATTTATTTGTTTTTGAGAAAGGAAGTTTTGCCACTTTTTTATGTAAACATTGTTAGAAGTTTGTGTTAGAATAACGTATTGAAGCGTGTTGTTATGTTTTTGAAATATAATACTTTGTGGGTCAATGTTGGTGTTGCATATCATGATGGGTTGTCCATTATATACTGAAGTATCTGCATGGATCCATGCAATATCAGCATTGTGCCATATTGGGTTGTTGAATTCCAATAATTGTAGACGTTTATTATTTATGTAAGTTACTACTTGATTTGATTGATATGTGTCCGAATTAATAAGATAGCACTGTTTACCTTTTTGAATTAAAATGGATGGAGTGTACCCCGGATTGAAACAGATGATGTTTGCTCCTTGCGGCGTAGTTCTATGTGAGAATAGTAAATATGAACAAGGAAGTAGAAGGAGAAAAGAACAATAATAATAAATTTTATGTTGTGTTTTCCAAAATAGGAGAGTTGTTGCAATAAGGAGAAAAAAGATTGTTATTTCCCATGGCAAAAAAGAGGTGGTGGAGGTGTATGCAAAACTATGCTCGGCGAATGGTTTTAGTAACCATAAGAGTAAATTAATAATATGTTTGCATAGCATAGCGGGCCATATGGCTAAAGCAGTTGGCAGAAGCATAACAATAATGATACTGTATAGAATAATTGTAGCCAAAGGAATAGCTAACAAATTAACAATTATACCATTTAATGGTAAATGATTAAAATGGTATAGAAGGAGTGGAGCAGTACAAAGTTGCGTAATGACCGAAATGGAAATAGACATAACAAGATAACGTTGCCATTGTTTCTTGAATGTGCTGAACTGTCCTACTAAGGGTAGAATAAGGATTATTCCAGTGTAGGCAAGATATGACAATTGGAATGATAATGAGTATAGGAGACGTGGTGCTAATAATAGAGCAATGAACGCGGTTGCTGCACATAAATTAATGGGATTGTAGATAATTTGTGCGGCATAGGCAATAGTGACAAAACTTAATAGTGTTGCGGCTCTGACTGTTGAGGGTGCTAAACCGGATAAAAGGGCGTAGGACCAAACGCAAATCAATGAGAGAAGCATTCCTGAACGCCGCGATAGCTTAAGTTTGTTGAGAAGGAATAGGGAAAGAATGAATATTGCGCCAACGTGAAGGCCGGATACAGCCATTAGGTGTATAGTGCCGCTTTCTGTAAAAATGAATTTATTATCCTTACTCATTGCCCTCTTATCGCCTAGAAGTAGGGCTTTGACAATGGCGGAATGTGTTGATGAGGGGAAGAGGTTGTCAATCTTATTGTTACATTTCTCCCGCAAATTGACTGTCCACTTGGGGACTTGTGAATAGGTGGATGGAGTTTTATCTGTTTGACATAAGAGATTACCAATAACAATAAAAAACAGAATAATGCCCATATCTCGAGCTTTCTTTGCCATTGTAGCATAGCAAAGACCAATGATACAACACAGTGCTCCTATCCACATCGGTAATAGGTAAAACGAGGTGGAGATAATTCCCGCAATATAACTACATAGTACAGGAATCATGGGAACAGAGGTTTTCTTCATTATGTCATATCACTGTTATGGATTTTTATTTAAAATAACTTTACTCTCAGTGAAATGTGCACTTCGTACAACAATTTCGTCGTTTGTAATGCTAGTAAAGTTGGTTTTAAATGTTATTACGTGATTTCCGGTTGTTTGGGCAAGATATGTGTACCAATATTCGCCTTTAACATAATTAAAATCAATAAACATGTCTTTGTTATCTACCGGTGATAAGTTATTTGCTTTGATATAACATTTTATTGGGTATAAATTAGGGTAATCAATGGCCGATGGATAGATGGTATCTATGCTTATTGTAAGTTTAATAGGGGTGTTGACCGTGTTGTATGTAATACGATCGGTAGATGCTTTTAGTGAGTATATAGGGCTTGAAAAGATGGAAATAATGCGTTCCAACTTTCCATATCGAACTCTAATTTTAGCTTCTTGTTGTCTGCTTGCAGCTCTGATATTGGCAGAAACTTGAGTATTGCTAAAGGTTAAGTTTGTTATAACAGTTCCGGGATCATATATAATATCGCATCGGACAGCCCCAAGAGTACCGCGTGTTTCTATAATTGAAGTAATGCTTCCTCCACCATCAACGATATGTGTTAAAGGAGTAACTTTTAAAGAGTTGCCGTTAATGTCGGAAATTAGAGGTGCCTCTTTAATAATTTCTGCATAGAGACTATTTATTGGTGGCGCGGTAAGTGCTTCCGTAAAGGTTGAGGCACCTAATGTTGTGGGGATGTTTTTTACAATGACACGGTAATTTACATTGCGTACAATGGGATATATCATGTTGTCATTGTCGCGAAGAAATACTTTGTAAAACAGGGGTTTAGTGATGTTGCTGACTGTTTGTGTAAATTTTAATATTACAAATGTCTCTGCGTTGTAGGGATTACTGTATTCGCATATATATTTTTCGTCTCTGTCGTCGGCATTTAATCCATTATCTAATTGTGCTGCGATATGAGTGGATGGTATGTCGGGGTTGTAAGTAAATGCTCCATTAATAAAGGGGGCTACACTTCCAGCTTTATTATAATTCCGGATGGCGAATCCGGCAAACGCGATTCCCGCAGTTGTAATATTATTAACGACGGAAACTTTTGCTTGATTTCGGATAAATTCAATTTGAACGGTACCTGTGGAGGGAACAGTGCTTCGTCCCCAAAATATTAGTTCATTTAAAGAGGTTTGTAATGGTGGGATTATAGTCTGTTCAGATTGTCCTAAGAGAGGGGTTACATTAAGTGTGGCCAGTGAATTCATGTTTGCAATAGCATGAATTATTTTTGCTCTTGTTTGTACTGAGGCTTTAAACGTTCGTTGTGTGAGGTTTATATTTGTGGCTTGTACTTTTTCAATAAATAGCCCGTCCTTATCGAATACAAGTAAATCAATGCGGCGTATGGTTTCATCGACGATCACTTTTGTTTTAGATACAAATTCACTCTCGTCCATTATGAAAGTTAATGACATACGGCAATCCTCTTGGTTTTCTTCCTGATTTGTAGGATCACTACAGGCAAAAAAACAGAGAATACATATGGTTAATATATAGTGAAGTATCTTCATAATGCGATATATTTATTGTTTAATGTCACGTACGCATCGGATTGAACCGGTTGTATATATATTGCTTGTTCGCGGATCCATAAAAACATTAAGTACCCCATCAGCACTAAAATATGCTCCGCCTTCAAGCACGCCTTTTACCTCACAACGAGATACGTTTTGTAGCACATCAATAAGGTAAACTTCTGCCCTTGTGGGGGCTCTCCATGTACCTGGTCCATAGTCATTACCTTTGTTATCAAACTCTCTATAACGTTCGCAATATTGTTGTTGTGTAACATTATATGGTGCTACGGTTCCACTTGAGTAGGAGCTTAAAGAAATATTCATACCGGCTTGAGAGGCAAGCATAAAACGTGGTGATACTAGTTTATTGTTATCTGTAGAGCTATTTGTTGTTTGTATTCTTGCACTAGCGAACCATTGTCTGCTTGATGCCCACGTATTATTGGTATTTGTACATGTAGAATAAAAATTTGTAAGTGTTGATAGGGTAGTTTGTGGAAATCCGAATGAACATTCGTTACGTAAAAAATTACAGCGATCATTACGTAGGTCCCAACGAAGATAGTCCCTAGTGCCTGAAGTGTAATACTTATAGTAATAATTAGTACTACCAATAACGTATATGCCTGTAAAGTTCAAATCCTCATCAGGTAAGGGTATAGTGCTAAGATCAGGTAATAGTGCAGTAAAGACATACATATTCTTATTGGTTTGTCCGGAGTTATCGCTCCAAGTTACACCAGTTGTGACGGTATTAACATACAACGGGGGAAACTGATATACCTTTATATTTACACTTCTGTTTTGTGAATTTGTAATAGTAATAGTGAACTCTTTTCCTTTAAAATTAGTAGGAACAGGACTATTAATAGAAATATTTCCTTGGGAAGTACGATCGATATTTACTGTTATCGTTCCACCTCCAGTCCATGCTGTATTTTCTTTGTAGTTCATCACATCTTTAATTGTATATGTCAATCCGGGAAGAGATGTGTCAAATATTGTTCCTGTAGAGCTAATATTATTCATATATAGTGTATCATCTTTTACCCAAAGCCAGTGTATGTCTATGTTATCAACCGTCGACTCTTTTGTTGTCCAATCTCTAATAGTGTAGACACAATCAATGTTCCCCTTTGTAGTTTTTATTTGGTAGTTATATATATAATTACGTATTATTTGGTTATAATCTGTAATTGCCTGTGGATTATATGTCATTGTGAATGTTTTTGACTGATTCAAAAACTTGCTATATAATTTTATATTGTACGTTAATGATGTTGTGCTTTGAAATTCTGGTACATAGGCGTAAGCGCTGTTTCCCTCAATTTTAAAAGGAAGTGCATTGGTTACGAGAGCAGTTGATGGTATATTAGTTTGATTAGGTGACGATGTAATATTCTCGATTTGAGTAGAATTAGGAGGTAAACAATAGCCTTTGTTATTAAATTGATTTAGAGTAATGCTTTCAATATAATATTCGTCCAATAATGTTTCAGCAAGATTAAATTCAATTTTAGACATAGAGCGCAATAACTGAATATTATTTAAGTCGACACGAGTACCATTTTTAAAAGTTAAAGTCTGTGTTGAGACTCCCCACATGGGAATGTACTTGATATTACTGCCGGCATAGGGAGAGTAATTGGTAGCATCGAAATTATATGTAATATCCGTAGCGTATGCCGGATTATTTCCACAATTAGCAAAAACTTCAGCCCGATAAATTACAGGCTTATTTAGTAGATTGGATGGCAGGACTAATTTTCCAATTACCTGATATGTGTTGGGGATATTTTCATTAGCATATATATAGAGACTTTGAAATTCAATGTTTGTATTATTTGCAAATAGATAAACCTTAAACTGATTTATGTCAATTGTGTTCTCATATTCTGTTATATTATCAATAGCCAGCGTGGCGCGTGTTATTGAAGCAGGTGTAGGTACGGGTGAACCTGAGACATTAAATGATACCGTGATTTCATCGCTATCGGTGGGTGTAACTATTATTTCATTGCGACATGAACAAGCCATTATAACATAAAATATAATAGCAATGCAATGAGGATATATGTTTTTGAGTGTCATGACTAATTAATTTCGGATTCATTTAATACAACTGTCCAACCGTTAATAATAATGGATGATGCAATCCATTCATTGTCCTTATCAATGAAGAATGTCATATTATATTCATCTTGACGGTCAAGATATTCCTGATCGCTCATTTCAACATTATAGTTTCCTTTCACAAGGAGTGCATAATCAATAATAGGAATTGATAATATAATCTTGTTTTCGGGATTACGTAAAATTAATCGAGGCGATTGCCCAACAACTAATCTTCCGAGGGAGAAATCGGCAATAGCAACATTTACTGTGGTATTATTGTCATTTATCTCTGCGGTTGTAGAAGTTTTTTTCCATGGAGTAAATCGGATGGTATCGACATTTAGTAATCTATTGTCGTAACCTAAAGCGCAATTTACCATATCAATGGAGAAATTAAACTTATCGATATCCAATGGATTCTCAGATTGCTGTTGAAGAACGATTTTAAGGTTATTGGTATTTTTTGTTAGTGATATTGTTGTAGTTGTGTTGCTTTTGGATTTATTGTTCATACTACTACCATGAAACATTGGCGTTAACTGTTTGTTCATCGTTGGAATATCATTAATATATTCGCAATTTAGTTTCCATAATAAATCACTTATTGTAGAAATACCCGGAGTGAGTTCAGGGCATATGCATGAACAATAGTTATCCGTATCATGGTGTCCTTCGCCCTCGCACCATGTAATAAGTAAAAGGCTATCCATAGATACTGGGAGTTCAAGGGTATAATCATCCTTCTTAAGTTGTTCGCCCTCGTCTTCTATCTTAAATAAGAAGATACTATCTTTATTAAAAGCGTAAAGCGTAACGGCATGTATTTCATTGGCAAAAGCATTGGCGAATTTTAGATTCATATCATATCTGAATTTCACTAAATTCTTAATTTCACAATCCTCCTTTGGCATGCCAAGAATTGAGTCGCATGCATTCAACGCAAGGATACATAAAGCATAGAGAGTATAGCGTCTTATAGAGGTTATCATTGAAATAAAATTCATGACATAATGATATAAAAGTTAGGTGTGTTGTTTTAATGTAAGGCAGAATAACCATGAAATATGGTTATTCTATCTTACATTATGTCTTTTACAGTGCTACGTTAATTTAAATCTACAGCTTGTGTTACAATCGTCCAAGCAAGAATATTAATACGAGCAGCAATGTACGATGCATCATTTAGTGGTTTTATTGGGATAATAACTTCATCAGCTACCGGTATTGGGGTACCAAGTCCGGTTATACTGTTAACTGTTACTTTATACACATGATTACGAATAATAGCTTCCTCACCATTAGTGTGTTTTATGGGTATAAAATAATAGGCTTTTCCACCATTCCAATGTTTAATGTCTCCTAAATTGGACAATACGTTATTGACAGTTGCAATATCAACAGCAGTAGCGACATTACCATTCATAGTAAAATAGCTTCCACTAATGACATTGGCTCGGACATGGTACTGTTTTGTAGCATTTGTACGAGTAAATGTTATGTGATCCTTAGTTATTCTTGTATAAACGGGAGCTGCTGTAGTGCCTGTGTTAACATAATATTGTACAAGGTTAGCTATCTGTGTTTTCATTGCAGTTCCCGTGTATTTCATGCCTCCCCATTCCATTAAATCAATGACTGCACCAGTGGCATCTGTAATTGTACCCGAAACAATTAATTTGGTTGTTTGAGCTGTATCACGAGCGGTGTTTGTATATGTTGCACCATTTGTATTCTCCAAACAGTATGCTTTGTTTGCTTCAGTTAAACCTATCATATTAAACGATTTGAATCCATACACTTCATTCTGAGAAAGCTTATATGAATTTGCCCAATAGGAGCGAAATGCCCCTGCGTCATTCCAGGCAAAACCTGGTGCTGGAGTTGTTGGCCAAGTAGGATTAATTTTTTTCAATAAATTAGATTTTGGATTTGTGGCAACAATATCCCATTTAATATTTTTGAGTTGTACTTGTACTCCCGCTTGCCCATCAATAGTGAATGCACCAAGAGGATATGCTGTCACTCCAGATGTTTGTCCAGTTGCAGCAAATGTAACACCTACTTTTGCTGCTAACCTTTCCACGTAAGCTTGAACAGGTGCTGTCATAGCTGCATCTTGAGTAGGCCTAATGTTTTCCGGCTTAATAGCAGTTACATTAATTACAGTATTGTTGTTACCAACGTACACAGCATTACTCATAACAAAGTTATTGTCAGTACTGTTATTTTTATAAGTTGTTGTTAATATGTTTTGAATGTCAGTTAATGAAGGAGTTGTTAGCGCATTAATCTCTGCGGTAGGGTTAAGCACCACCACCATCGAAGTTGGCATCATCGCATCTGCTTTGCTGCTAAAAACCAAGACGGCTTGAGAAATAGATGTGATATTATCGTCAGCCGGAGTACTATTATCAAATTGTAGTGCCAACTGTTTTGCCGGGTATGCACTGTTGCCATCCGGTTTGAAGAAGAAGAAGATAGCATTACCTACACGGCTTTCCGAAGCATCGCCATCTTCGAATGCTCTTGATGGCATTGTTGTTGCAATATTTACAGCTAAGTAAGAGCTGCCTTCGTCCTCACTACTCTTTTTGTAAGAGTCATCGTCAGTACAAGCTAGGAATAATCCCAACAGTACTAAATGAAGAATTAATTTATAAGAATTCATAGAATTAAATTTTAATTTATATTTAAAAGTGGTTATTATAGCTTATGTAATAACTGTTTACTCATGGTAAACAATTGATTTATATAATATTTAGTATATCCTTACTCAATACCATCTTCCTTAATTCTTAGTATCTCATTTAAATTGTGAACAGCATCAGTCGATCCTAAAGTCTTTGCTTCAATAAATAGTCTTTCTGCTTCGTCAATATTGTTTTGTAACATTTCAATAACTCCTTTGTTATTGATCACCGCTGCATCATTGATGTTTGCTTTGCCAATATGCTCCAATGCCTTGACCAAATTGCCATTTCTAATTTCAATACTTGCTGCGTTGGCATTTGCTATTGGGTCATTAGGATACATTAAAACAGCAACTTTAAACACATGATTAAACTCCTTGCTTCCTTTTGGGTAGGTTTGTGAAACGTTATATAGTTCCTGAAGACTTAGCTGCTGCGGCATTGTTAGAATCATTTTTTTTGACTCCTCAATGTCAAAATCCTTAACACGATAATTAATAGTATAATCTGATCGGCGTAACAACGGATAAATGTTGTTTAATAAATAAGCATAGGTAGTGCCATCTCCAAGCTTTTGTATAGAGTTATTTTTACTATCATAACTCGCATCAGAATCAATTATTACTAATAAGTCATTCCTGTCCTCTAAACTTCCATCTTCAACATATCGCT
This sequence comes from Marinifilaceae bacterium, assembly GCA_051656645.1. GTDB lineage: Bacteria > Bacteroidota > Bacteroidia > Bacteroidales > Marinifilaceae > JBOGCH01. Next base: position 121,522 of record JBOGCH010000044.1, on the reverse strand, counting down.
TTAAACCTGCCCAATCCTCAGGAATTGAATTAACCTCTATTTGCTGCTGTGGAATATTGTATGTATTTAGAATGTATTTCTTCAAAGACTCAGCACGTCCTTGAGCTAGTCGAGCGTTATTCTGATATGCTCCTTCGGGCGATGCGTAACCCATTAACGAAATATTGGTTATAAATGCATTTGTGTCATTCTTGACGAAATCTATCGTTTTCTGTATTTTAATCAATTCTTGATAGTTATTCTTATAATTTGGTTTTATCTGTAATTGGTTAACAGGAAATTCTAAATATGCGGTTCCTTGTAGTTTTCGCATCTTAATATTTTCTTTAGGCGGAATAATAAATGCAACAGAGGGCTGAGCTACATAATCAGCTACCTTAATTTTTCCAAGTGCAATATTATCTTCCAATAGTCCGCATTCAGCACATCCCGACAATTGCAATTGAATATCTATTAAGCTTTTATCCATACTTGATACATACGGCAGAGTAGTTGTGTAACTTACTTGAGTAGTTTTGTTTTTATTATACTTTATAATCTTATCTATATTTGGACTTTTGTTTTTACGTCTTGCAATAATTATATAACGTTTTCGTCCAGCAATATAAACAGCTGGTAATTCAATAATCTCATTGGGTTGTTGTTTATCTTTTATTTCGGGAATTACTGCAAGCACCTCATTTGATTTGATAGAAAGGCCCTCTTGAATGTTTAAAACAAACGATACAGTGATATCATTATCCCTAATAATAATTGATTTTTCTGCAACAGTCACCATCTCATTAATACCTTGAGCGGTAAGTAATGATGGGAACACAGTTATTAATAATATATATATAATTCTTTTCATGTTCGTACTTAAAAAATATAAATCAAACTAATAGCTGCTTTCGTGGGACCTAAATAGTTTTTGTGAGATTTCTCAATCAACTCTGGGCATGACTTGCATGGATACTTTTTGTATGTAACATAAGCATATCCAAAGCCTACGGCCGCTTCAGCATTCCAGTGTTCGCTTAAAATAAATTGGTAACCGTATGTTAGGCCGGCTCCCCACAAATGTCCCTTATATCTATAATGTTTCATATCACTCCACAATGCAAATGGAGGTTTAACGCCCATGACGTTATACATTCCTCCCATTAGATGTGCACCAAAAAAGTGTCCATTGAAGACATCGCATAACCAATATCGGTATTCTGGTCTAACAAGGAATAGTTTTAGTTGCTTGTTGTGAGAAAATTTCCATGGATTATAAGTAATGTTCGCATCAATACTCATTTTCCTATTGAGACTTATTTCTGCCCCAAGATTGGGTAACCTAAAAGCATCACCTAATACATTCGTCTTTACTCCAACTTGGCCTATCAGACCGATAGTTGGCGTTAGAATAAGTAGTAGTAGAATAATTAAAATTCGTCTCATGGTGATAGTAGAAAATGTTGTACTTTGTTTAGTTTAATAAGCTGAAAAACAGTTGTGTATAAAGTAGTTATTAATGTTTGTGTTTTTCTATGAATTGATACGATTGCACAATGACGAAAGTTGAACAATAAATATTTATTTAAATTATATTATAGTTAATGCAACATAAGTAAACATTATAATTAAATGTTTTAATTTCTCTTGTTAATATGAATATGTAACGCTGTCAGCGATACAATAATTGAAATATGTTGAATGTAATGTTGTTAGATAATTGTATATGAAAAAAAGACAGGGAGAGAATTATAAATATGTTGCCTAAAAAGCGGCAAAAGTGTATAAAAAAGAAATCCCCAGTTTTACTTTTATTTACAAAAAGTAAAACTAGGGATTAGACTATATAGACAATATTAAATCTATCTGTTTATTTAGGAAGTACCACGCGATAACCTACACGTACTTTACCTTGTGAAATTGCAGTAAGTTTACCTTTCAATAAACGTTTCTTTAATCCCGATAGGTGATCTACAAATAATACACCCTCTAAATGATCATACTCATGTTGGATAATCCATGCTTTTACGCCATCAAATTCCTCAGTATATTGTGTGCCTTGCTCATCTTGATAAGTCATCACAATACGCTCTCTACGTGTCACATCCTCATGAATCCCCGGAACGCTAAGACAACCTTCATTTCTAGTTATTTCTTCTCCAGTACGTTCAATAATATGAGGATTATAAAATGCTTTACGAAAACCTTCGCAAGCTGGATCCATATCTGTAAATGCCGATCCGTCCACAACGAAAAGGCGAATATTTTTTCCTATTTGTGGGGCTGCAAGACCAACGCCATCACTCTCCTCCATGGTTTGCCACATATCTGAAACTAGTTTGTCTAATTCCGGATAGTTAGTCATATCAATGTCTTCGGAAATCTTGCGTAATTTAGGATTCCCATACAGTACTATTGGTAAAAGCATATTTCTTAAAAGTTAAAATTTCTCTTTGATTCCAAATACGATGTTAATATAATTGTCGCGCTCATCGTATCTATTAATTCTTTGTTTTGTCGCGTTTTCTTTTTTGCTCCGCCTTCTATAAGCGCTTTGTGTGCGAGTACAGAGGTAAAGCGTTCGTCATACATTTCTATAGGTATGTCCGGAAATTGTTTTTTTAAATTTCCAAGAAACGGTTTTATATATTTCATACTCTCGGAATCCGTATTGTCCATCTGTTTGGGATGTCCAACAACAAACTTGTCAACCTTCTCTTGTGAGCAATATTTTTTTAAATATTCAAGTAACGTAGGTGTAGGTACCGTTTCCAGTCCATTGGCAATAATTCCAAGTGGGTCTGTCACAGCTATGCCCACACGTTTTTTTCCATAATCAATAGCTAGAATTCGTCCCATAGTTATTTTCGTATAATAATATATATATCCTCATTACTCTCTTTCATGTAGTAATGTTCTCGCGCAAATTTTTCAAGTTTCTCTTTACTACTAAAAAGTTCGTCCTTACTTTTCTGGTCTTTTTCAATCTTGTTTTCGTAGTAATTTTTTTCTTCGCGCAGTTTCTTTATTTGTTGATTCAGTTTATAAATCTCCCATCCGCTATTGTCCGCGATAAAACACATATAAATGGCAAACATAACTGTAAGTACCGTATATGCATTAACAAATTTACGGTAGGAGTAACGTGGGGTATTATCTTGTTCTTCAACTGAAACCATAGGGCAAATTTAATTAAAAAATCCCGATTATTTAATTGGAAAAATAAAAAACAACTTATTGTATTCATTTACTTAAAATCCAACTATGCGTTGGTGTATTCACATCATTAATTAAAGCATACAGCTTAAATTAATTCTCTTTATTCCCAAACATCTCCACTTCTGTGAAGTAATCACGTTCAAATCTCCCCATAATCTCTTTACGGCTTAACTCAGGAGGATAATGTGTATAAGGCATCTTATCTAAATAACCTAACTTTTTGCCCAAGTATCTAAGAAAATCATATTCTTCAATAGATGGAGTATATACCTCATGAGTCTTATAGATATATCTTTGGAAAAATGGCGATTTCCAAAATCGAACACCATAAGCAACTCTATTATTAATTTTATCAATAATAACCCGTGTCGAATCTGCCGTCAGTGAATCAAGCGTTACCATCAAATCAAAGTATGCATTAATATAGCTCTTATCTTTTCTATACTTATAAATAAAGGATGTTGCCCATGCGTAAGGAACAACTTTAAAAACGTATCCCTTATAAGAGGTTATATCGAATCTTCCGTTTGGTAGATTTATAATCTGATTCGCAACACAATCTCTCTGTACGGGAAAATCATAAATAGGAGGATTAAATTCAGGATATGTAAGTTTTATTACATCACTTTCCTCACTACATCTATATAGTCCGAAACCGATATAGCAAAGTGACAAAATGATCACGATACCCTTTCTAATTGTTCTTTTCTTGAATCTTTTCATAAAACAAATTTTATTAGTCTCCTTTATTATTTTCAAATCCCCGCAGTATTTGTCTCCACCGGCACTTTCACCAACACTGCTTCATCGTTATAGGACAATGTGGCACGTTTCCAATTTGCGGTTAAATCCACTGTCGGTAACTCACTACTTCGCGTTGTTTTTTCTCCCATCCTTAACACCTCAAGCGCATCCGCGTTTTCTTCAAAGTAGCATTGCGCCTCCTTTAGGGAAAAGGTTGCAGGGAGATTCTCCGTTCGTCCGTGATATTCCCAATCCTCATCTCGGCAGGATAGAGCCAAAAGAGTATGAATTAAAACGTAAAGAAATTGTTTTTGGTAAGAACTCAAATAGCAACCCTCTACGGGTAGGGGAATCGGGGAGTGTTATTGTTTGTTTGTCTGGGTAATTTATTAATATTTAGCAACTTGAGCTCCATTGAGTATGGAGCTCAAGTCTTATCAATAATAGCTTCATTATGCATTCGTCTAGGAGCTCATAATGGCTCTCATTTGCTAGTGTCTATTAATGAGTGAATGATTAAGACACTCAATTTCAAATCAGTCATCGAATTAGCTACACTCCGGTTTCTTCAAACATCTGTATTTGCTTTATTATCCTCTTTTTATCATAAGATACTTTGAGATAGTAATAATAAGAAGAGTTTCCTTTTTTGTAAGTGGGTAAATACAAAACTACATAGTTTTTACTAAGCGTATAATTATCGCTCGAAACCTCGTATCCTAATTCATGCACCTTTATCAAACTATCACCAACCATTAGAATTCCATTTATTGCGTATTTCTCATCACGTATTCTAATTCCAAATAATTCTACTCGTTTGGGCAATTCATATATAGCTAAAGAAAAATTATTATTATATCTATAAACTTTACTATCAATCGTTGCTCCATTTTCGTCATCCGATGTATGATTTGATGTTTCCGATGGCTCACCAAAATAGGCTACAATATCGTTTGGTTCTATATCTCGATAGAGTTCAAAAGTTCCTATTTTGGGATTAGGCGGTGTTTGTGGAGGTTTACTACTAAAAAGCAAAGTGACAACTGCTATTAAGACAAATAGTTTAATTATTGTTTTCATATTAATTATTTTATCATTGCTGTCCCATTAAAATCTAAAATAGCTCTTTGAAATGTTTGAAATATAGTTGGTTACAGAGTTTTTTTGATTAAGCGGATTTCAATTTGCACATTTGCATCTCTAAATAAGACTTGCAAATGCATAAAGACAAATTCGTTTTCGCTCAACTAGTATCATTCTTAGATAGGAATAAGTTTAATTACATTGTGCGCAAGTATGATGGTGATAAATATATGAAGCATTTCACTTGTTGGAATCAACTACTCGCTTTAATGTTCGGTCAACTATCTAATCGTGAAAGTCTACGAGATTTGATTGTTGCTCTTGATGCTCATCATTCCAAATGTTATCATTTAGGAATGGGCAAAAACGTATCAAAGTCATCGCTTTCAAGAGCAAATCAAGATAGAGACTATCATATCTTTGAAGAATACGCATACTACCTAGTTAACGAAGCAAGGCAAAAGCGCGTCAATCGTATTTTTAAACTTGGCGGCAACGTTTATGCTTTCGATTCAACAACTATTGACCTATGTCTTTCAGTCTTCTGGTGGGCTAAGTTCCGTAAGAAGAAAGGTGGTATCAAAGTGCATACATTGTATGATGTAGAAACACAGATTCCTACATTCTTTCATATCACGGAAGCATCCGTTCACGATTCTAAAGCAATGAATGAGATTCCTTACGAATCAGGTTCTTACTACATATTTGACCGTGCTTATAACAATTTCAAGATGCTGCATAAGATGCATCAAATTGAAGCTTATTTCGTTGTCAGAGCAAAAAAGAATCTTCAGTACAAATCCATTAAATGGAAACGTCGGATACCTAAGAATGTACTTTCAGATGCAAATATACTTCTGACAGGATTCTATCCTAAGCAATATTATCCAGAACCACATAGACTGGTTAAATATTGGGACGAAGAACAAGATCGAGAATTTACATTTATAACCAATGCAATGCATATAACCGTGCTTGAAGTTGCCGACCTTTATAAAAATCGCTGGTAAGTAGAGTTGTTTTTCAAATGGCTAAAACAACACCTTAAGATCAAAAGATTCTGGGGTACTACGGAAAATGCAGTTCGAATACAGATATATGCAGCAATATGTACTTACTGTTTGGTGGCAATCATTCAACATGATATGCAACTAGATAGAAGCACATACGAAGTACTACAAATATTGAGCATCTCATTGACTGATAAAACTCATCTTAGAAACCTCTTTGATAAAACTAAATTTCAAAAAGACAAAGAACGATTCGGACCAAATGGGCCAAGTTTATTTAATTTTTAATTCGTCCCAATTTTAATGGGACACTAAAATTACAAAATATAAAAACAGCTCACAATAGTCATGCATTGTGGTGTACTCAATTTTAAAGACTATAAAATCCGTAAGTCGCAACTTACGGATTCTACAGTCTTTAAACAAATGGTTATTTTAATGGAATATAGGATTTACCATTCAGCGCCAAGAAAAACTGTGCAAATGCTAAATATATAGCCATTGATGCGCATATAACACCGCATACGGCTCCAATATTACTCATTAGCGGCGATTCCATCCAGGCTCCAAGCATGTTGAAAAATAGCAGCATGTCAACAAAGAAAAGAGTTATGGCTAAGAAAACGCTTTTCTTTAAACTTGCTAAAAACAGCATTAAAACAAACAGTGTCCAACAAAATGAGTACCATCCGGAGGCAAGCGATGAAGCGGCAGGTGTCCAACCAAAATGAACAAACAAATAATCAACACCATTAGCAATCCAGAAAAAGCCGAAACATACAAAAGTTACTACACCAAATAAATCCCTGTTCTTATAACAAAGCATTCCGGTAATAACCTGTATCACTCCGCCTAGAAAAATAGCAGCTCCTAAAATTAAATTGCTTTCAGGGAAAAAGCCAAGCGCCGAAATATTACTTAATAATGTGGCAAAAGAGAATCCCCAAAGTCCCAGCACTGTGGGGTCAATGTTTGTAATTTTTACTTCTTGTGTTTCCATAATGAAAATTTAGTTTGTAGTTTCGTCAACTAAATAGGCTATAGATTCAAAAGGATAGGACGTGTGGTCCTCTAAATTGATCTCACAGGTACGAGCCAGTGAGTAGCAGCCGTCAAATATTTCTCCTTTTAATTCATTTCGTTCGTCGCGAGTTCCGGATTCTCCCAATGCTGGGAATATAAATCCACGATCGCCAGAAGCACCGCAGCAACCCCAATTTTCAGGTAGAACTACAGTTTCTGCGCAATGCTGCGCTATACTAATCATTTTATCATTAAGCCCCATTTGTGCGCATGCACATGTTGGATGAATTAATATCTTTCCTTTCTTATGCGTAACATTAAGTTTTGGTAAAAGGATATCATTAATCCATTCTGTAATGTCTAGAATTTTTATTTTCTTGTATTTGGCAATGTTCTCATCACTTAATAAATTGTCCGTATCTGTATCATTACTATCGCATAATTTATTGATAAGTGTATGAGTACATGAGGTAGTATCGCACACAATTGGAATATTACCTTCCTTACTCCACAGCCAAAAATGGTCAATTACTTTGTTTGCCATTACTTTGGCACCTTGCATTTCCCCTTTGTGTTGCCATATTTGCGAACAACATAAACCCTGTGTGTCTTCAGGTAATTCAACGGCGACTCCCGCTTTCTTTGCAATACGCAAAATCACGGTCATCATGTCATCTTTCTTTTCGTTTGTCCCTCCAAATATACGTGTAACGCATGCCGGAAAATAGATAAACGCCGGGTTATCCACTTGTTGCGGTTTGAATTTTGGTGCCTTCGGAAAGTTTTTAGACCAATGTGGTGTAGCATCCGATATGCCATGGGCTACCGCTAATGCCCATTCTATAGGTTTCGATGTGAAGATGTGCTCAACGTCAACAGCAAAGTTCAAGGCTTCTTTTAAATGCTTCTCAGTTTTCTCTGAATTATTAGCAGCATGATACAGTTGCTCTGACATCTTTGGTGTTATACTAATCTCCCTAAGTTTATCTGTTAAATCGCCGGTATTAATTCCCATAGGGCAAACTGTTTGGCACATTCCATCTGCGGCACAGGTATCCATACCTTCAAACTTGTACTCCTTTTCGAGCGATGTCTTGTCTTCGCCTCCGTCCATAGATTGAATTATGCGTAGCGACTGTATTCTTTGTCTTGGTGTTAGCGTAAAATAACGTGATGGGCATACATGTTCACAAAATCCACATTCAATACACATGTCCACCTTGTGGTCATGGTACTCACTGCCAATTGGCGTCATTGCTTTCACATTTTCTAAATGTGCATTCGGGTCATCGCATATCATAACATCCGGATTAAGCAAGTTCTGCGGATCGGCTAATGATTTTAATTTTTTCATCATTGCATAAATCTCCGGTCCCCATTCTCGCTCCACAAACGGAGCCACGGCGCGTCCTGTACCATGTTCACCTTTAAGTGAGCCATCTAGTGAAAGGACTAAGGAAATGAACTCCTCCATAAAATCACCAAAATGTTTTACATGTGTTTTATCCTGCATCCCCGAGGTAATTAATGGGTGTAAATCACCATCGCGTGCATGTCCAAATATCGCTCCTTTATAATCATACTTTTTATATAGATTTTGAATTCCATCTACAAGCTTGTATAAATTGTCCACTGGCGATACAACGTCCTCCAATATAACAGTATCTCCAAGATTACGCACACCGGCTACGCATGGAAAAATACCATCTCTTATTTTCCAAAAACGTTCGCGTTGTTCCACCGTTGTAGTAAAGGGGTCCATCTGAAATAGTCCACTTGTGCCTTTAAATTGTCCTAAGTATTTATCGGTTAAATCTCTAAGCTCCTCCTGCGAATTGGAGCCGTAATCAATGAGTAGAGCTGTGGAGTTAGTAGGAATTGTAGATAACTCAGGAATTCCTATTGGTGTTCCCACCACACTTTGCAATGAGCCAAAGTCCATCATCTCAACCGATAAGGCCGGCGACTCTGCAATCATAGGTACAGCTGCTGCTGCACTTACTGTGTCTTTAAAATAAAGCATTGAGCTACTATAGAAACTATAGAGTGGCAATGTTTTTTGCTCTGCCGATACAATAAACGCCAAGGTCCCCTCACTTCCAATAAGTAAATGTGCAAAAATATCAAACGGATGCTCATAGTCAATAAAAGCATTCATTCCATATCCCGTTACATTTTTGATTTTATATTTTGAAATAATGCGTTCCCTTATGTTCGGATTAGTCATTATTTCTTGTCTAATCTCAATAAGTCCATTACATAATTCGCGCTCATTTTCTTCAAATCGTTTTCTATCCTCAGGCTTCGACGTGTCATATTGATTTCCATTAACCATAATAAACTCAATGGACGTCAGCATATGATATGAGTTGTACTTTGTCCCTGCTTGCATGCCGCTACTGTTATTGGCTAATATTCCACCCATCATTGCCGCTCTGTGCGATGCCGGATCGGGGCCTAATCTCTTCCCGTAATGGGCCAATAACTTATTCACCTGTTGGCATGTTAAACCGGGTTCAAACCACACTTTTTCGCCTTTCTCACGTACTTCAATATTTTTCCATGCAGTACGTAAATCGCATATCACTCCATTCCCAACAGCTTGTCCGGAGAGGGATGTTCCCCCTGTCCGGAAAGTAACGTGTTGCTTATGTTTATTAAGTAATTTAACTAGCGTAACCACCTCGTCCGCGCTTTCGGGGCGAACAACTAGTTGTGGAGGCAAATTAAAGTACGATGCATCTCTACTGTACACCTGACGATATATATCGTCGGATTTTATTTGGTGTGCTTTGAATACCTGCTTCAAATCATGTAGCAGTTGTTCATTAATTTCCGGTAATTGCATAAACAATAAATCTGATTAATTATTCATTTATTGAGATAACGGTAACAACGTAATGTGGCATCTTCCATAACATACAATGTATGTATTTGCTCTATAATTGTCGTGGAATATTAACTTCGAGCATCTCCTTAAGCGTTTTACGTTCCCCACTAAAAAATGCTTCAACCATGTATTTCGTAAAGTTCTGCATCATGTCCACAGTAATAGATGGTGGCATGAGTAACGAGTTTGGATTTACAACAACGTCAAGGAGTGCTGGGCCGGGATGATCCAACATTTCTTTTAATGCAGCTTCCAAATCGCCGGGTTTCTCGGCTCTAAATCCTTTAATACCTACATCTTCGGCAAGTTGGGCAAAGTTAGCAACCTTTAAATCTGTGCCGTAATCAATAATACCGGACGATTTCATCTCTAAAGCAACAAAATCCAATCTGCCGTTATTAAATATTATTGTTTTTATTGGCAGTTGTTCACGTGCAATAGTCAAAATATCTCCCATCAACATGGTAAAACCACCATCTCCGCACATGGAAATAACTTGTTTGTCTTTAAATGCCATTTGGAGTCCAATGGCACTTGAAAGCGCATTGGCCATAGTTCCGTGCAAACAGGAATGATATAATTTTCGGGTTCCTAAACTCATAATGTACTTTGCCATATAGGCCCAAGGTGTTCCAACATCCGCAACAATGGCAGCATCCGGAGCGGCTACTTTATTGATGGTGTTAGCCAAAAATTCAGGATAAATATTATGTCCGTCATCGGGTTTTTGCTTAGCAATCTTGTCCATGTGTTTCCGCACCTCCTCATAAGCTTTAGTTGCTTTTTGAGCAAAGGAGTCGTTGCTCTTTTCTTTTACTAGCGGTAATAGTTCGGGAATTGTTGCCTTAATGTCGCCAATTGCTCCCATGGTAATCCAGTGTCTCCTACCTAGATTTGTACCATTTAAATCAATTTGTACAATCTCAGCACCTTCCGGATAAAAGTTTGTGAATGCAAAATCGGTTCCTAATAAAAGCAATAAATCGCAGTCGTGCACAGCTTGCATACAGGATTTATCGCCCAGTAAACCATTCATTCCAATTGGATAAGGGTTATCATAGTCAAATATCTGTTTACCCCGGTATGCCCAACCTATGGGAGCCTTAATTTTTTTAGCTAGTGCAATAATGTCATCATGCGCTCCAATACACCCGTATCCGCCAAAGATAACAACCTTTTCTGCGTTGTTAATTTTATCGGCAATCACAGTCAGCTCAAAAGCACTTGGTTTAATAATTGCTTTTCCCCCTTTGGGTATATAACGCGGAACATCAAACTCAATACTTTCGGTCATCATGTCCTGCGGTACTACCACAACGGCAACTCCCTTTTTATAGGTAATGGTTTGTAATGCTTGTCCCAAAATTAGGGGCAATTGTTCGGCATTAAGTACTGTTTCGCAGTAGTGGCTGCATTGCTTATATAAGCTTTTTACATCCACTTCCATGCCGTTTTTTAGCCCCATTTTACTTGTACTTACTTGAGTTGCTATTAGTAATACCGGACTTTCATTACGGTGTGCGTCAAATAAACCATTTAAACAATGTACAACGCCCGGACCTGTAGATCCCAAACAAACTGTAATGTTGCCACTAAATTGTGCATCTGCACCGGCAGCAAAACCTCCCGCTTCCTCGTGGGTAACTTGCACCACTTTAATTGGCGTGGATGCTAGCGATCCAAGCAACTCATCTATTCCATTTCCGGTAAGTCCGTATGCTCGTTCAACTTTTGCTGCAACCAATGTTTCGGCTATTATATCGCTTATTTTCTTTTTCATTGTTCTTCCAATTATTCAAAATTATTAATCAAAAAAGCAGAGGGTGGCTTACTCAACTACTACATCCATCACGCAAGCACCTGGAGTTAATAACCATTGTTCCATGCTTTTTTCAAGTTCGGCAGCCTGTTCAACGCGTAAGGATGGAATACCCAAGTTTTGAGCAAGTTGTGCAAAGTTTGTATTCCCTAACTGTACTCCTGTATTGCTATCCTTTCCTGTATATTTTGCAAAAAAATCATAGCGTGAGTTGTTAAGAATAAGAATTTTAACGTGAATACGTTCTTGTAGCACCGTAAGTAAATCCCCAAGTAGCATAGAAATGCCACCGTCCCCACAAACTGCAATAACAGGAGTATCATCCTCGGCACAACTAACCCCAAAGGAAGTGGGCATAGCATTTCCCATGGAGCTATATTCGGCCGATTGGAAGAAACGACGTTCCTTACTTGCGGTGATATAGCGTTGTCCCAATATGAGTGGTGTGCCTGTATCCAAACAGTAATTACAATTATTTGGCGTTTTTGAATTTAGTAGTGCCATTAAATATTCAGCACTTATTTTATTCTGTTTGCCTGTAATTTTTTCACTATCAGCTTTATAGTCCGCTAGTTTGTTGTTGTATATTTTTGCTGATTCCTCAGCAAATGTTGTTTTGTCCTTCGTATCTAAAAGAGGTAATAAAGCATCCAATGTATCCTTAACGTTGCCTACAAAACCATAATCAATCCAGTGATTTTGTGCTAAATTTTCGCCTTGATTAATTAATTGTACCTTAGTTGCGTTAGTGTTGTCAAGCATTTCGCAGTCACCGTCAATGCCTAGCAAAAGTAAAAGTTCGCTCTGTTTAATGGCATGCTCAGTACACTGGTCTCCGTATGCACCAATACAACCAATAGGATATGGATTGTCATAAGCTAAAAATGCTTTACTGTTAAAACTCCATCCAAGTGGAGCTTTAATTTTTTGAACAAAACTCTTAACGGACTCCTCGGCCTTTTCACAACCTTTTCCGCCTATAACTGTAATTTTTTCACTACCGTTAATGAGTTGAGCTAATGTGGAAAGTTCCTCATTTCCCGGAATAATTACGGGGTTACAGTGATGAGGTACGTAGCATGTGTTTGGTTTACCGGATAATGCCTGTGACGATATATCGCCCGGAACAACTATCACTGCAACGCCTTTACGTGCAACAGCAGTTTGCATGGCAATACCCATTATACGTGGTAACTGCTCTGCCGATTGTACATACTCGCAATAAACACTACAATCCCTATATAGACTGATTGTATCTGTCTCCTGAACATAGTTTGTACCTATCTCATTTTTTGGAATCTGTGTAGCAATACACAATACGGGTGCTCCGTTACGGTTAGCGTCATACAGGCCGTACACCAAATGAAGTGCACCCGGACCGCAGGAGCCAATACACACCGATAAATTGTTATTTACTAACGCGTCGCCCCCGCAGGCAAACCCCGCTACCTCTTCATGGCGTACATGCATGAATTTGATATCACTTTTAAATATCGCTTCGGTTATAAAATTTGCGCTGTCGCCGGTAATACCCCATACGCGTTTAACGTTTGACGCTTTTAGAATATCGACAATCAATTCTCCAATGTATTTTGCCATAATTGCTGGTTTATAAAAAAATAAAATAGGTTTACATGGTAGCAGCACACCTGTCAAATATTCAACAGTTGTGCTACAACTAATTACGTATGGAGGAAGGTTTTGTTTGTTGAAAAAAAGCTAAATATCTATTATTTCTAGACATACGAAATAGAGCGAAGTAACCAACCTGAGTGTTGCGTTAAACACGCTTTTTATATGAATGATAGTTGCTTTTATTCCGCGCTCTACCCGCGCTCTGCTTACGCCCTGTTTACAGCCTGTCAAATAGGTATTAACTTCGCATTAAGTTCGTATTAAGTTCGTGTCTATAGATACGAACATGACACGAACTTAATGCGAAGTTAATACGGACTTGATAGAGAGCAAGGAGAGAGCAAACAGGGGGCAAGCAGAGTGCGAGTGTGGGTAAGGATAAGATTAGAGATTGCGCAGCGAAAAGGAAAAGGACTATTGAAATGTGTTACGTTTTATGAGTGCACAATATAAAATAAACGAGGAGGAGTTGTGGTTTAAATACGCTCTAAGCTTGGAGTAGCCACGGCTTACTTGTTTCCGTACAGTGTTAATAGATATATTTAATTCGTTAGCGATGTCCTTGTATTTTTTGTTTTCTTCGATATTCATTCTAATAATAAGCCTACAGTGTTTAGGTAATAGATCAAGAGCTCTTTTGATTTTGGCAGTTAATACGCCGTCAACTTCTACATAAGGTTCGTTGATAAATATGAGATACTCAGCAATGAGTGTGCTATGATTTTCTCTTATTTTCATTGCTCTAAAATAGTCAATACACGCATTATTGGCACACTGGTATAGCCATCCCCTTAAATTAGAAATGGATTTGAAAGTACATTTGGATTCATATAGCTTAATAAAGATATCCTGTGCCATATCCTTTGCTATTTCGCGATCGCCCAATTGACAAAAAATAGAATCAACAAGGTCCGGGTAATATTTTTTAAATATCTCCTCAAATGCTGATTTATTGTTAAATTGGTAAGCCATACGCTTTTAAAATAAAAATAATTACAGTGTTTAAAGGTAACGTTTAATAACGATGCCTTGATGTAATCTGATTTTCAATATTGTTGCCATTGCAAACATTTATTGAAATAAAGTAAGTCACTATATTGTTAAAAGATATTGGGCACGATGTGTTTGATAGCTTCCTATTATCCCTTATTTCACTCGCATGTTGCAAAAATATGTTTAATAGTAGAAAAAATACAATTCCATTAGTTAAATTGCTGTTATGGAAAGCCTAAATATTGCGGTATGAATGCAATAAAGAGTGCTGCAGATAGAAATAAAAAAGATTATCTTTGTTCATAGAAACTATTATGGTATAACTAGATGAAACAGAGGTTGGAAACATTGGAGGAGAGTGCAAAACGAGTTGAAAAGAGCACTAAAACCTTTTTTAAAAATATAAAGAAAAACAGACATAGAGAGTTGGACGATGTAATGCAAGCATTACATGAAGAGGTTTTTGAGGAAATTGATTGTTTGTCATGTGCCAATTGCTGTAAGTCGTTAGGTCCGCGAATAACGGATAGAGATATAGAGAAGTTGGCTGCGGCATTGAGAATAAAGCCGCAGGAAGTTATTGGCAAGTATTTGCGAATTGATGAGGATAAAGATTACGTATTTCAATCTATGCCTTGTCCGTTTCTGGATGCAGATAATTACTGTGTAGTTTATGCTGATAGACCCAAGGCATGTAGGGAATATCCGCATACAGACAGAAAAAAAGCTTTCCAAATCCATGCACTGGCTGTGCGTAATGCGCGTACTTGTCCTGCAGTGTTTGAGATATTGGAGCGATTAAAAAAGGAATTTTGATAACCACTAAACTAAGAATATATGAATCCTGCGGATTTTATGCCACAAATGAAGATGGCAGATTTAATAGAATCGAACTATAACGTACTCTTATTATTGCCACGCTTCCGTATGCGCTTAGGAGTAGGGGAGCTGAGTGTTGCCGATGTTTGCGAGAGACACAGTATATCAGTTCATTTATTTTTATTGGTTTGTAAAATATATAGCTTTCCTTCGTATTTAGTGACGAAGGATGAGTTAGCCGGCGTTTCGGTGTCGGATTTGATGTTGTACTTAAAACAGTCCCACGCATACTATAGAACGGAGCGATTGGTGATAATTGAGGATAAGTTGGTTGAATTAAGTAGTGTTCTTGATAAACGTAGCGGAGCAATATTGCTGCAGTTTTTTGAGCAATATAAAACTGAATTAATAAATCACTTTAGTTATGAGGAACGGATGGTGTTTCCTTACATAACGCGCCTATTGGAAGGTGTGAAGCCCGATAATTTTAATATTCATGCTTTTGAAGAGAATCATTCTAATATTGAAGAGAAATTGCATGATTTAAAGAATATTCTGATTAAATACTTACCAACTCCTGATGCTGTGGACTATAGCGACTTGTTATTCCATATTTATTTATTGGAAGACGATTTGAATAAGCATACTATTGTTGAGGATAGTATTCTTATACCATATGTAGAACAAATGGAGGAGATGAACTGATGGATAAGGGTATTAAAAAAGTAGCAATTATTGAACCTTCTTGGATTGTGCGCGAAGGTTTACGGGATCTAATTGCACTCTATAAGGAATTTAAAGTGATAAGTGTGAGCGATGATTTACACTCCTTTAATGATAAGTATAGGGTTGAGGAGCCGGATATAGTGGTAATGAACCCTAATGTAGTTGATTATAGTAAACGCGGAGCTGTTAGGAGCTGTTTTGGTAATACTACGGCTTTTGCATTGATAGCCATTCAATATAGTTTTGTTGAAAGTGATGTTTTACGGCAGTTTGATGATTATATAGAGGTAACAGATCAGCGCAATAGAATTATTAAAAAGCTGGAAACTGCGCTACCACCCATTAAGGAGGAAAAACAGGAGGGAAGTGAACTTAGCGATAGAGAAATTGAAATACTAATTGCTGTTGCAAAAGGAAAAACAAATAAGGAAATTGCCGATGAGCATAATATTTCTATCCATACCGTAATATCGCACAGAAAGAATATTACCCGAAAAATAGGAATTAAGAGTGTGTCCGGGCTTACTGTATATGCTTTGTTGAATAATTTAATTGATCAAAACGATATTGAACTGTGATTTTTTTAGAAAAAAGTGTTGTCGTAAAATATTGATAGTAAAATGAATATAAAAAAATGCGACGATGTATGAAAAAAAGTATGCAAAAAAAGCGGGGAAAAGTTTGCAGGGAAAGGAAAAAGTAGTACTTTTGTCATGTCGAACAACAACAACGAGTTCTTGAAATTGACAATGGGGAGATACCAAAGTGGCCAACTGGGGCTGACTGTAACTCAGCTGACGTACGTCTTCGTAGGTTCGAATCCTGCTCTCCCCACTACATTATGCGAAAGTAGCTCAGTTGATAGAGCACTAGCCTTCCAAGCTGGGGGTCGCGGGTTTGAACCCCGTCTTTCGCTCACAGAGAAACGGTTTCTTTTATAAGAGACCGTTTTTTTATTTTATAATAGTACATTCGCTAGTTTGTCCATCTTTCCATTCTTGAATTTTTATAGTTGC
Source organism: Marinifilaceae bacterium (assembly GCA_051656645.1). GTDB lineage: Bacteria > Bacteroidota > Bacteroidia > Bacteroidales > Marinifilaceae > JBOGCH01. Next base: position 104,566 of record JBOGCH010000044.1, on the reverse strand, counting down.
TATTTCAAGACCATTATCTGTTAATTCAATGGAATAGTCATAATGAAATCCTGCTTGCCAGGGTACATCGTCAAGTTTTCCCGATTCAATAATTTGTCCGTCAATAACAAGATCCATGCGACATACGGAAATGGCTTTTGCCGGTAATGCAAAGAATTGCCAGGTAACGGTAGGTATGTGTTTCATGGATAGGTTGTGGAAATAGAAGTTATATCCCTCATACACCTTTTCGGTATGTTCAATTTTCCCATTCAAAATGTTTAGTGTACTGCTTTCTGTGAGCGTGTATGCAGTGCGTTGAAATCTGAGCCAATGCAGTGCTCCGTTATTTGCGTTGAATGCCTGTGGCGCAGTTATTGTAAACTTTATCCTTGCAAATGCATGTTTCATGCCTAGAGTTGCTTTCGTGGAAGTTGCGGAGACTGTAGGGACAATGGTGCGGAAGCTGTTGTTTTTATATTCAACGCCGTATTGATAATCATGAGCTGATGTGGCAAAGTTTGTTGTAGCTGTATGTATGTCAAAACTCATGGGGAGTGATGCAATGGGTAGATAAATGTAGGGTGTTTCATTTTCTATATTTATATTTGAATAGGGGTGACAGCTATAAATTAATGCTTGTTCGTCCTCCAGCTGTATGGGAGTAATAGCCTCGCCTTTTGTTGTATATTTTCCTTGTTTTGAGTTGTTGTATTTAAGTTCACTTTTATCCTTGTTTACGGCTAGTATTGCCAACGTATCTGTTGATGAGGTGTTTTTTGAGCTAATGTCCTGTATGTATAGTTCAATTTGTAAATGATTGTTGTTGGTTTGCTCATCCTCTTTGAAACGTGACATAGGTTCGCTGCAACCTACTAGAAAGGCAGTAATAATGATGTAAACGCTAATAGAGTGATAATTAATCATATTAGTGAGCATTTGTCCTCATTTACGATATTATCCGATTGTAGTTTTATGTGGTTAGATTATTTTAATAAACAATATATTTTTAACTTTGACGTAATCTAAAAACTACTGCTATGATAACATTTTTAACAGCTTTTGCACTCCTTGTACTTGGGTATTTTGTATATGGGAAGTATGTAGAAAAAGTATTTATGCCCGATAGTAAACGTCCAACGCCGGCTCTAACGCGTGCGGATGGGGTTGATTTTATGGTGTTGCCACCATGGAAAATATTCATGATACAGTTTTTAAATATAGCGGGACTTGGACCTATTTTTGGGGCTATAATGGGTGCTAAATTTGGTGTTGCATCCTATCTTTGGATTGTGTTGGGAACTATATTTGCCGGTGCTATGCATGATTATATGAGTGGGGTGATGTCCTTGAGGCATGACGGAGAATCGCTCCCGGAATTAATAGGCAGATATCTTGGAGTGACAACTAAGCAGATAATGCGTTTGTTTACAATTGTGCTAATGGTGTTGGTTGGCGCTGTTTTTGTGGCCGGGCCGGCAGGCTTATTGGCCAATATGTTTTCGTCGACTTTTGATGTTAGTTTTTGGATTGTTGTGGTGTTTGTATATTACATGATAGCTACGCTTTTGCCAATAGATAAAATAATAGGAAGAGTATATCCGGTATTTGCTGTAGCTCTTTTATTTATGGCTGTTGGGATTTTTGTTATGCTGCTTTTTAAAGGCTGGGGATTACCTGAAATTACGGATGGAATAGCCAATATGCATCCCCAGCAGTTACCAATATTCCCAATGATGTTTGTATCCATAGCATGCGGAGCAATATCGGGTTTCCATGCATCCCAATCGCCAATGATGGCGCGTTGTATGACAAATGAGCGCCAAGGGCGTCCCATTTTTTATGGAGCTATGGTTGCCGAAGGGTGCGTGGCTTTAATATGGGCTGCTGCAGCTACCTGCTTTTTTGGTGAAAACGGGATGGAAACCACGAATGCAGCGGTGATTGTAGATAAAATAACCAAAAGTTGGTTGGGTACGGGAGGAGCTATTTTAGCAATTTTAGGGGTTATATTTGCTCCCATAACGTCGGGCGATACTGCGTTGCGTTCCGCGCGTTTAATTGTGGCGGATATATTTAAAATGGAGCAGCGAAGTATTAAAAACAGATTAATAATATCTGTACCACTGTTTTTGGTAGCCATGGGTATACTTTTATATAGTATGAACGACAAAGACGGATTTGACAAAATATGGCGCTATTTTGCATGGTGTAATCAGACGTTGGCTGTATTTACTTTATGGGCAATAACAGTGTACTTGGTGGAACGCAAAAGGAATTACTATATTGCATTGCTCCCAGCTTTATTTATGACTGCTGTTTCTGTTGCTTATATTGTTATTGCGGGCGAAGGATTTGGTGCGCCTTTATGGATGGGATATGCAGTTAGTGGCGCTGCTGTGCTAATATCCATGGTTTGTTTTGTGTGGTGGTATAGAAAAAGAAGATTAAATAAGAGAGTAATATATGATAGGACAACAACAAGTATATGATTTTTTGAAGAAATTGGACATAGAGTTCGATTATTTGGAACATCCCGAAGCTCCAACAATTGAAATTGCGAAACAGTTTTGGGTAAACTTAGACAGTACGCATTGTAAAAACTTATTTTTTAGAAATCATAAGGGAAACAAACACTACCTGGTGGTATTTCACTGTGATGAGAACCTGGCGATAAGGGACTTAGAGCAACGATTAAAGCAAGGAAAATTATCGTTTGCCTCACCGGAGAGAATGGATAAGTACTTGGGTTTAAAACCGGGATCGGTAAGTCCTTTTGGTTTGATAAACGATACCGACAACCATGTACATCTGTTTTTGGATAAAAATCTTTTAAAAGCGCAGAGATTGTCTTTCCATCCCAATGACAATAGAGCCTCAATATCTGTTGCTGTTACCGATTTTATACGCTATCTAGAAGCCGTAGGGAACAGCTATGAATGGATAGAATTATATGGCGAGGAGTAATGTAAACGCCCTAAATCTTGAAAGGATTTAGGGCGTTTACATTATTTTTTATTTTCGAAAAATGAAGTATACGGCAAGGATTAAAAAGCCAAAACCAACGAAATGGTTCCATCTAAACGATTCGTCCTTGAAGAAAATAATGGAGAATATGGTAAAGACCACCAATGTAATAACTTCTTGAAGTACCTTCAGTTCGATGAGAGAGAAAGGCCCACCGTGCCCCTGATAGCCTATTCGGTTGGCCGGAATTTGCGAACAATATTCAAAAAAAGCAATTCCCCAGCTAATAACGATAATTGCAAATAGGCTTAGACGTTGAAAAGCCGGTATTTGATCGAATTTTAAATGTCCGTACCACGCAAACGTCATGAAAGTGTTGGACAGAATAAGAAGCAGAATGGTGTATAAAGCTTTCATGTATAACTAATTTTTAAGAGGTAAGTAAAACGCGGCAAAGGTATAAATACTTTATTTTATAAGAAGCTTATTGAGCTTTTTATTAGATGCTTATAGTTACAAGAATCAGCTTATTATATTTTTTCATATATTTGTATTAGTTAAGGAATTCTGTTAGATGTAGTGCCAATTAATTGTATTGATTAACCGCAAAATGGATGTTTTTACAATTAGGAATGGGTAGAGATGGGGGTAAGGGCTATATATACAATAGAAATGTGGATAGTTGGGGATGTTTAATAATAAACTTACGTATATAATGAAATTATTGTATAGGCCATGCATTCTTATGTTTTTGATACTTTGTTCGTGCAATTCTAAAGTTGTTACTAACGCAAATCTCAGTTTATTTGAAGAAGAGCAAAGTAACATAACTCCAAACACTACAATTATAGATATTTCGCGTCCCCAAAGCAGAAGTATGAAATTATCGGCTTTAATGCACTCTATCCAGTATGTAACACTTGATCAGAGTCCGGATGCATCTCTTACTACAATAGTTAAAATGGAATTAATGGACACATTACTGTATATACAGGATTGGTCGAATAGTTTGAAATGCTTTACTAAGACGGGAACGTTTGTTCGGGATTGCTATGTGCGTGGAAGAGCACGGAATGAAGTGACTCAATTTCATGATTTTACTGTAGATAGCAATTATTTATATATTTTAGATAGAGGTACTAACCGTGTATTAAGATTTAATCATGAAGGTGAATTTATCCAATCTGATAAACTACCTTTTAGGGCAAGTAATATGTGTATTGTGGATGATGCTATTGTGTTTAACATAGATCCATATGTTGCGGAGAAGGGTGAGAATGCCTATAAAATAACTATTACAGACACAAATTTTAATATTAGATATCAGTGTATTTCATGGGACAATGATGTGAAACACTACAGAATGATGAGAAGTAATCATTTTGGGAGTAAGGATTGTGAGTATTATAGTCCTATATTGGGAAATGGGATTTACAAAATGACAGATAGTTGTTTTAATATGGAGTATTACATCAAATTTGCTAAAGATTATGATACGAAGAAGGAATTAAAGAATTTTGGTGATATACTTTTAAATGATTATTATCCAATACATAATAATGCAATACATACACAAAAGCATATCTATCAGTATCTTGGCTTAGGTCATAAATATTGGTCGCTCCTTATCATTGATCGTGAAACGAAAGAGTATGCTTATATTGATAGATTTGAAAATGACAGGAATGATATCCTGGATATTGAAGCAGAAGAATATATAGTGAAATTTGATTTCGGAGAGATACTAGGTTATAATTTGAAAAGTAATGAATTTTATGGCGTAATGGATACGCCTTCCCGCTCGATGCTTGACCAAGCTGATTGGGACTATGTTAATGAAAAGATTGATACGAACCTTATATCTTCATTAATAGTTGACGATGATGCGCCAAGAAGGATTGTGTTTTTTGCCAAGAGTAAAGGCGATGTCTTAAATAATTTGAATTAGAGAGAGTATAAAAAAACTGTAGCGCCGAAATAAAGTTATTCAGCGCTACAGTGTTAAGTTTGTTGGTTGTATTATGGTTTAAGTGTATTTATTATCTTGCGAATAATAATTCACGATATTTAGGTAAAGGCCAGATTTCGTCATCTACCATTAATTCAAGTTTGTCAATGTGGTAACGGATAGTTTCCATGTATGGACGAACTTTGGTTGAGTACTCTTCCGCGCGTTTTACTTCGTTCTCAATTTTGTTAGCCTCTTTACGTACTTCGGTCATTTCATTAACGCCAACAGTAATTGCTTTGATGTGTTGAGAAATTTCTTTGATTAAATCAAGTTGTACTTCTCCAACTTCATCATAGATGGTTGGGATGATTTCTTTTAATCCTTTTACGTTTTCAATTAAACGGTTTTGATAAGCAATTGCTGTAGGGATGATATGGTTAAGAGCTAGGTCGCCAAGAACGCGAGATTCAATTTGTAATTTCTTTAAGTAAATCTCGTTTTTGATTTCATAGCGTGCTTCAAGCTCTCTGTCAGAGAATATTCCGTTCTCTACGAATAGGCTATAAGCTTTAGGTTCATGATAAGCTTTTAAGGCGCCAATACAGTCGCTTACAACGCTTAATCCACGACGCTCAGCTTCTTCTTTCCACTCTTTGCTGTATCCGTTTCCTTCAAAACGAATTGCTTTTGAGGCAATAATGTATTTACGTAATATTTGGAATATTGCTTCATCCTTTTTCACGCCGCTTTGGATTAACTCATCTACATCCTTTTTAAAGGCAATAAGTTGCTCAGCTACTGCACAGCTAAGTACAATCATAGATGCTCCACAGTTGGCAGGTGCTCCAACGGCACGGAACTCAAAGCGGTTACCTGTAAATGCGAACGGAGACGTACGGTTACGGTCGGTGTTGTCGCGCATAATTTCAGGAATCTTACCAACGTTAAGTTTTAATTCAGTTTTTTCATCCGGAGACATTTTTTTGTTGCTTACCTTTTCTTCAATTTCATTCAAGATGGCAGCAAGTTGTTGTCCAAGGAATACTGACATGATAACCGGTGGTGCTTCATCGCCTCCTAAACGGTGCTCATTTCCTAACGATACGATACATGCTTTGAAGAGTGCTTCATGTTCCAATACAGCTTTAACAGATGCAACAAGGAACACAAGGAACTGCATATTTGATTTTGGATTTTTTCCTGGTGATAATAAGTTAACCCCGGTATCGGTCATTAACGACCAGTTGTTGTGTTTTCCAGAACCGTTAATGCCTTTAAAAGGTTTTTCATGTAACAGAATACGGAATTTGTGATGTTTTGCAACACGTTTCATTGTTGACATTAACAACTGGTTGTGGTCTACCGCAAGATTTGCTTCCTCAAAAATAGGAGCAAGCTCAAATTGATTAGGAGCACACTCGTTGTGACGAGTTTTTGCAGGTATGCCTAGACGGTGACATTCGTACTCTAGTTCGTCCATGAATGCGTTAACACGTTCAGGGATAGCACCAAAATAGTGGTCCTCTAGCTGTTGTCCTTTTGCTGATGAGTGTCCCATTAATGTACGTCCGCAAAGTTTTAGGTCAGGACGTGCATTGTATAGTGCCTCGTCTACAAGGAAGTACTCTTGCTCCCATCCTAGAGTTGTAGTTACACGTTTTACGTCTTTGTCGAAATACTGACAAATATCTGTAGCCGCTTTATCAATGAAAGCTAGCGATTTTAATAATGGAGTTTTGTAGTCCAATGCCTCGCCTGTGTATGCAACGAATACGGTAGGAATACAAAGTGTGTTGTTGTTTATAAAAGCAGGTGATCCCGGATCCCATGCTGTATATCCACGAGCTTCGAATGTGTTACGAATACCACCATTTGGGAAGCTTGATGCGTCGGGTTCTTGTTGTACAAGCATGCGCCCGTCAAATGACTCAATTATAGATCCGTCTTTTTGCAAATCAATAAATCCGTCATGTTTCTCGGCAGAGAAACCGTTCAATGGATGAAACCAGTGTGTATAGTGCGTTGCACCTTTTTCAACTGCCCATGCTTTCATTCCTGCAGCAACCTGATCGGCCAATGCACGATCAATAACTCCGCCTTCAAGCATAGCTTTTTCAAGTTTCTTAAATGCTTCGATTGATAAATAGTGACGTAACTTATCTGTAGTTAAAACGTCGCAACCAAAAACTTGCGATGCACGACCACGTTTTAGTGTGTTGTTGGTGCTGCGTCCGCTTAACTCTTTTAATGCAGCAAATCTTAATTTAGCCATATTATTTTATTGTTTGTTTTGTTTTTTTCTGATGCAAAGATAGTGAAATATATTATTTTTCAATAATACCCCTATAAAAAAGTAGTGTAGTTGGATTTTTAATGGTAGTTTTTGATGAGCACCCCTATTAAATTGATGTAAATTTGCTATTTTAATGTGTTTTGTGGAAAATGTGATGGGTTTTGTTATTGCTTTGGAGCTTTGGATAATGTTCCTAACTAAAAGGGAGTTAAATAAATTACTTATAAAGCATTTTTTCTTTCCTATTTTTTTGTTTAAAAGAAGGAATTTTAGTTACATTTGAGCTGTAAATAAAACTTAAATTACATAATTATGTACGGAAAATTCCAAGACTTTTTAAAGACGGAATTACAGTCTATTAAAGATGCAGGTTTATATAAAACCGAAAGAATTATCGTAACGCCACAAAATGCTGAAATAAAGCTAGCAACAGGCGAGACAGTGCTTAACTTTTGTGCGAACAACTATTTAGGATTATCGGACAATGCGCGTGTGATTGAAGGAGCGAAAAAAGCACTTGATGCACGTGGATACGGTATGTCATCTGTACGTTTTATTTGTGGTACACAAGACATTCATAAAGAATTAGAGGCAAAGATTGCTGAATTCTTTAAAACTGAAGATACAATTCTTTATGCAGCATGTTTCGATGCAAATGGTGGTGTTTTTGAACCATTATTTGATAAAGAAGATGCAATTATCTCGGATGAGTTGAACCATGCTTCTATTATTGACGGTGTGCGTCTTTGTAAAGCTCAACGTTACCGTTACAAACATGCGAATATGGAAGACCTAGAGGCTCAATTAAAATTGGCTCAAGCTCAACGTTTCCGTATTGTTGTAACTGATGGTGTATTCTCTATGGATGGAGACATTGCACGTTTAAATGAGATTTGCGATTTAGCAGCAAAATACGATGCGCTTGTAATGGTGGACGATAGCCACGCTGCAGGTTTTATTGGTAAAACAGGACGTGGTACTGCAGAGTATCATCACGTAATGGACCGCGTTGACATTGTAACAGGAACACTTGGTAAAGCATTAGGTGGAGCTATGGGTGGATATACAACAGGTAAGAAAGAGATTATTGACATGTTACGTCAACGCTCTCGTCCGTACTTGTTCTCTAACTCGCTAAGCCCGGCAATTTGTGGTGCTTCGATTGAGGTATTCAACATGCTTACTGAAAGTACTGAGTTACGTGACCGTGTGATAAACAATGCAGAGTATTTCCGTACTCACTTAACAGAAGCAGGTTTTGATTTAAAACCATCAGAGTCGGCAATTTGCGCATTAATGCTTTATGATGCAGTGCTTTCTCAACAATTTGCTGCTGAGTTACAAAAAGAGAACATTTATGTAACTGGATTCTATTATCCAGTTGTTCCAAAAGGACAAGCTCGTATCCGTATACAGTTGTCTGCAGCTCATACTAAAGAGCAACTTGATCGTGCTTTAGAGGCGTTTATCAAGGTGGGACGTAAATTAGAGGTTATTAAATAATCTGTATGTATAGTATATAAAAAGGGGATGCGTTTATTGACGCATCCCCTTTTTATATTATTTCTTTATGACATTTGGATTTTGCTTTACGTAATCGCTCCATGATGTACTTTTCCCGCTTGCGAGTAGGGGATTGGAGCTTTGTAAAAAATGACAGTAGGCTATTGCAATAGCATCTGTTTCGTCTAGTTTTTTTGACGATGTTTGTATATCCATAAGTTTATCAAGCATTCCTGCAATCTGTTCTTTGGAGGCAGATCCACTTCCGGTAACGCTCATTTTTATTTTTAGAGGTGCATATTCAAATATAGGAATATCACGTTGCAAGGCGGCTGCTATGGCCACTCCTTGAGCGCGTCCTAATTTGAGCATGGATTGTACATTTTTACCGAAAAATTGGGACTCTATGGCCAATTCATCGGGATGGTACTCATCAATAACCTGCAGTGCACGTTTAAAAATGTATTGTAATTTGATATAGGGATCGGAAATTTTATTCATGGTAATAACTCCGGAAACTATAAGTCGTGGTTTTTTACTGCGGCTTATAATTTCAAGAATGGCATATCCCATAAAATTAGTTCCAGGGTCTATCCCCATGATGTATTTACTCATAGTAATGGGTTACAGTTCGCGCATTGTGGAGCTAAAACAAAGGTATTGATCCTTAAAACGCTCAATTAATGCTTGTACGAAAATAGCATCTTTTGTTGCTAAGTAGTTATCATACTTTTCGGCCGAGTTGAAAATTACCTGTAAAGAATAAGTTTCTCCTTCAGGTTGTTCAATCTCTACTTTTGTAAATAACACGTCGTCAATGTCGCTATCATTTTTAATAATAGCAACGTGCTCTTCGCGTATGAATGCTAACCAGTTTTCCTCAATAAAGTCAGGAATTATAAATGTTGTATTATATATTATTCTCATGTGCAAACAGTGTGTAATTAATAAAAAAGTAGGAGTTACATACGTAACTCCTACAAATATATAACAATTCCTGCTATAATCTTTTTATTTAATCATATCTGTTCCCATAAATGGTTGTAGAACCTTAGGGATACGGATACCTTCTGGAGTTTGATTGTTTTCCAACAATGCAGCTACTATACGTGGTAATGCTAAAGCACTTCCGTTAAGCGTGTGAGCGGTAGTTGTTTTCTTTTCTCCTTTATCTTTGAAACGAAGTTTTAAGCGATTTGCTTGGAACTCTTCAAAGTTCGATACACTACTTACCTCTAACCATCGCTCTTGTGCAGCTGAGAATACTTCAAAATCAAAAGTAAGAGCAGATGTAAAGCTAAGGTCTCCACCACATAAACGTAGAATACGATATGGTAATTCTAGTTTTTGTAATAACGACTCAACATGATCCACCATGCCTTGAAGTGCCTCGTATGAGTTTTCCGGACGTGAAATCTGTACAATCTCTACTTTGTCAAATTGGTGTAAACGGTTTAGTCCACGTACATCCTTACCATATGATCCGGCTTCACGACGGAAACATGCTGAATAGGCAGTATTTTTTACCGGCAACTTTTCACCATCAAGGATAACATCGCGGTATATATTTGTAACTGGTACTTCGGCAGTTGGAATTAAATACAAATCATCTTCCGTAACGTAATACATTTGTCCGTCTTTATCCGGTAATTGTCCTGTTCCGTATCCCGAAGCAGCATTAACCATAAGCGGAGGCATTACTTCCATGTATCCGGCAAGCGTATTTTCCTCTAAGAAAAAATGTATAAGAGCGCGTTGTAACTTAGCCCCTAAACCTTTATATAGTGGAAAACCTGCGCCTGTTATCTTAACACCGGTTTCAAAATCAATTAGGTCGTACTTTTTAGTCAAATCCCAGTGTGGTACATCGCTGTCTTTTTTACATGGAATTGCATCTACAATTTTTACCACCTCATTGTCTGCATCCGATTTTCCTTTTGGAACCGATACGTGTGGTAAATTAGGTAAACGTAATTGAAGTTGTAATAACTTCTCGTTGATAGTATTTAGTTCCGCATTCAAGGAGCCAATTTGTTCCTTAAGCTCAGAAGTTTGTTGTTTCGCTGCGTTTGCTTCCTCCACTTTCCCTTCCTTCATAAATGCTCCCACCTGTTTGGAGATAGAGTTCATTTCAGCCTGTTTCGTTTCGCACTCCTGCTGATTTTTGCGGCGTGAATTATCAAGTGCAATAATTTCGTCAACAATAGCGGTTGCATCAAAATTTTTCACCGCAAGACGTTCAATGACAGTTTCTTTGTTTTCCTGAATAAACTTTAAACTTAGCATAATAATTTGCTTTAATAGTTGTGCAAATAATAAATAGAAATTGTGATAGAGCTTCACAAAATCGAATGTAAATATACAAAAAACTCCTGTATTCGTTTTGAATACAGGAGTTTTATATGCTAAAAATATGCTTATTCAGCAATAGCTTCTACAGAAACGTAAGATTTGTTGTCTTTTTTCTTTTTGAAAACAACACTTCCGTTTACTAGAGCAAATAAAGTATGGTCTTTACCAATACCTACATTTTCTCCCGGATTGTGTACAGTTCCTCTTTGACGAACAATAATGTTACCAGCTTTAGCAAACTGTCCACCGAAAATTTTAATACCAAGTCTCTTGCTTTCAGACTCACGACCGTTCTTAGAGCTTCCGACTCCTTTCTTATGTGCCATCTTGTGTAATTATTTTAAAGTTTTAACATAAGGTCTATGACCGATAATTGGTTTCTGCAACAACAACTTAAAATTAAGCGTTGATAGCTTCAACTAAAATTTGAGTCATACATTGACGATGACCGTTTTTCTTAGCGTAACCTTTTCTTCTTTTCTTTTTGAATACGATAACTTTGTCAGCTTTAACGTGAGCAAGAACTTTTGCAGTTACTTTTGCTCCTGCAACTGTTGGAGTTCCAACGTTAATTGCACCTGCGTTATCTACTAAAAGAACTTTGTCAAATTCAACCTGTGCTCCTTCTTCAGCAGCAAGACGGTGAACGTAAACTTTCTTGTTTGCTTCAACTTTAAATTGCTGTCCGGCAATCTCAACAATAGCGTACATTTTATACTATTTAATTTGTTAATACCACGAGGTGAGAACCTATGTTCTACTTATTATACCCCTTAGGAAAAATATTTGTGGTGCAAAATTAGATTTTATTTTTATCATTGTCAAGTAACTAAACCTATTATTTTTATCTTTTACCGTCATTAAATAGCAAAAAAGCGTTTATCTTTGCACTCTATTCTGAGAGTTGTGAACTTTTAGATGGAATAACAGATTTAATCATTTACTTTTACATTATGGAACCAGTTATCTATCCGGTGGAGAAGGAGAAACTTTTGGCCGAACTGACAGAGGACAAGTTTGTCCGTAAAACAAATAAAGCGGGTAATGAAATTTATAGTTTCAATGCAAAGAATTCGCCAAATCTACTTCGGGAATTAGGACGGGTAAGAGAGTTAACGTTTAGAACAGCAGGGGGAGGAACAGGTAAATCAGTGGATATCGATGAATTCGATACAGATCCAAATTCACCTTATCAGCAATTAATTGTATGGGATCCTAAGGAACAGGAAATTATTGGTGGATACAGATATATAATCTGCGATAATCTGTCCGATAATGCCGACGGCGAGCCTAACTTGGCAACAACAGAGCTTTTCAAGTTCTCGGACTCTTTCAAAAAGGAGTACCTACCTAAAATGATAGAGTTGGGACGTTCCTTTGTGCAGCCCATGTATCAATCCACACGTATGGGACGTAAATCCTTATTTGCGTTGGATAATTTATGGGATGGATTAGGAGCTTTAACGGTTGATCATCCTCAAATCGAATATTTCTTTGGTAAAGTAACCATGTATCGTAGTTTCGATATCAAAGCGCGAGATATGATTTTATACTTCATGCGTAAATATTTTCAGGATCATGACCATTTAGTTGACGCTATTCATGATTTTAAAATTGAAATCGACGAAAAAGGCATTGGAGAAATACTTAATGGTGCCAATTATGACGAGGACTACAAAATCCTATCGCGTTATGTGCGTGACCGTGGAGAAAACATCCCGCCGTTAGTGAATGCATACATGAGCTTATCGCCGTCAATGAAATGCTTTGGCACCGCATTAAATGAGCATTTTGGAGGAGTTGAAGAAACGGCTATCCTTATAAAAATTGCCGATGTGTACGAAGCTAAAAAAATGCGTCACGTAGCAACTTACATTCCACGATTATTGGGATTAAAAAGATAATATCAGGATACAAAAAAGAGAGGTTAGTTTTTTGCTAACCTCTCTTTTTTGTATCCTGATATTATCTTACCATGCAAAAATTGGTCGTGGAGACATCATCTCATTAACCGCTTTACGCACCGCTGTAATCTCTTCTTCGTTGTCTACATTTGAAAGTACACGATCAATAAGCTCTACAATTGTACCCATATCCTCCTCTTTCAATCCGCGAGTTGTAATTGCAGGTGTTCCAACACGTAATCCGGAAGTAGTAAACGGAGTACGGCTATCAAAAGGAACCATGTTTTTATTAATTGTGATATCAGCACGTACTAGAGTGTTTTCAGCTTTCTTACCTGTTAAATCAGGGAATTTAGTACGTAAGTCAATCAAAATACAGTGATTGTCCGTACCTCCGGAAACTACTTTGTACCCTTTATCCATAAATGCTTGTGCCATTACTTTAGCATTTTTCTGCATTTGGATAGCATACTCAGAATATGATTCGCTCAATGCTTCGTTAAAAGCAACTGCTTTAGCTGCAATAACGTGCTCTAGCGGTCCGCCCTGTTGTCCTGGGAAAACGGCAAAATTAAGCACTTGAGACATCATTTTAATCTCTCCTTTTGGCGTTGTTTGTCCCCATGGATTTGGGAAATCCTTAGGTAATAAAATCATACCGCCGCGAGGTCCGCGAAGTGTTTTATGTGTTGTTGTTGTTACAATGTGGCAATAATCAAACGGATTATTTAAAAGTCCTTTTGCAATAAGTCCTGCAGGGTGTGCCATGTCACACATTAATAAAGCGCCAACTTTATCCGCAATCTCACGCATGCGTTTGTAATCCCAATCGCGAGTATAGGCAGATGCACCGGCAATAATCATTTTAGGCTTATGCTCTAATGCTAATTTCTCCATTTCATCATAATCTACCAAACCGGTATCTTCTTTAACATGATAAGCTACCGGGTTATAGTTAATTCCCGATAAGTTTACAGGCGAACCGTGAGATAAGTGACCACCATGAGACAAGTCAAGACCCATGAAAGTGTCGCCCGGTTTCATACAAGCAAAAAATACGGCTGCATTGGCTTGAGCTCCCGAGTGTGGTTGTACGTTAGCATATTCAGCTCCAAAAAGTTTACAAGCACGGTCAATAGCTAGCTGTTCTGTTTGGTCAACAATCTGACAACCGCCATAGTAACGTGCTCCAGGATAACCCTCAGCATACTTGTTTGTTAAACAAGAACCCATTGCTTCCATTACTTCATCGCTCACAAAGTTTTCAGACGCTATTAGCTCAATACCATTTTTCTGTCTGTGATATTCCTGATTAATCAGCTCAAATATCTGACTATCTCTTTTCATATTTACTGTAGTTTAAGATTTATGATTATAATCATTTACGTTTTCCTCAAAATTAGATTAAATCTTAAACTATTCAAATAAATCTTCTTATATTTTATCTAAGAAACTTTGGTATAACTTCCCGTTAACATACTCCAAAACACAAGTTTTGTCCATTACTCTTGGAGTAGTGGCTGAGTATATCGCTAGCAGTAAAAACTACCCACATATTGTTCTATAAAGCTATCAATGCAAACTAAAGAATTCGCTTAATCCACTTAAATCCTTTAAATGGTACGTACTTAAATGGAAAGTCTATAGTCGGGGAGGAGTATACCACAGCGCGCTCATTACTAAATGCCTTAAACGATTCATAGCCATGATATTTCCCAATACCGCTATTCCCCACACCCCCAAATGGTAAATTATGATTGGCTATGTGCATAAGCACATCGTTTATGCATGCACCACCGCTAGTTGTGCGTGTTAAAATGTTGTTCCCGGTCTTCACATCTCCAAAGAAATATAGAGCTAAAGGTTTCTCGCCATTGTTAATATGGTTAATCACCGCATTCATGTCAGTAAATGACATAATTGGCAATATTGGTCCAAAAATCTCTTCGCGCATTATTTCGCTTTCAGGCGTAATGTTTCGCAAAATGGTAGGAGCAATATAGAGTGTTGCGCTGTCATGTTCTCCACCCACAGCAATATCGCCTTCATTAAGGTAGGAAACAACTCTATTAAAGGCACTTTCACTTATCATGCGGGGATAGTATTCTGATATTTTCGGATTCTCTCCGTAAAACTGCGTGATATACCTTTTTAATGCCCTAATTAATTCATCCTCTTTTTCCTTATCAACAAATACATAGTCAGGAGCAACACATGTCTGTCCGGCATTTATTAGTTTACCCCAAATAATTCGTTTAGCTGCTAAATCTACGTTGGCACTTTTATCAACAATACAAGGGCTTTTGCCTCCTAACTCCAGAATTACAGGAGTTAAATGTTCAGCAGCTGCTTTCATAACGGTTTTGCCAAACGCACTACTTCCCGTAAAGAATATAAAATCAAACCTTTGCTCTAAAAGCCACTCTGTTTGTTGTGGATTACCTTCAATAAAACTTACATGTTCTTTATTGAATACTTGGCTTACAATGGCTTTGATAACATTATTAATGTTGGGAGATTGATGTGAAGGTTTCAAAATAGCACAATTCCCGGCAGCGATGGCTCCAATTAATGGATCCATAAGTAAAAGGAAGGGATAATTCCATGGAGATAGAATAAGGCATATACCGAGTGGCTGGTAGGTAACGTAACTTTTGGATGGCCACATAAACAGCGGAGTTTTCCGTTTCCGGGGCTTACTCCATTTGCTGAGGTTCTCAATATGGCATTTAATTTCACTTAGCACCAAACTTACTTCAGTCAAATAGGACTCTTGTCTTGATTTATGTAAATCTTTATGCAATGCTTCATATATAGACTCGGCATCGCGCTCAATAACGTCATGTAGTGCTTTTAGGCAGCGTATTCTAAACTTAACGTCAAGTGTTTGTTGAGTGTTATAAAATGCGCGTTGGTTAGTCACAACCTCTATGACATAATCTTGATATTCCCGTAAATCCTCCATGCTAAATCTGCTTTAGTATATACAACAATGTAAGTTACAATAGCAAATATACGGAAAATAGCATTACTCTAGATACATAAAAAGAGGTTGACTAAACTTGTTAGCCAACCTCTTAACTGATATTAGTTATATTTGAGGAATGATTGAGCTGTTTTGCTTGTACTCTTCAGAGTCGGCATAAATAAAAAGAACCGAACCGTCTTTTATTGTTTCAATAACTTCCTTACTGATGCCTGTTGGTAGTGCCGGGCAACCTAAACTGCGACCCAAGCGTGCAACATTTCTCGAAGCGTCTATGTTTGCATATGCTGCGCCGTGCACCACAATAGCACGCTGATAAGCCTTGTCGTTAATTCCGGACTCCAGTCCTTCAAGGCGTAGAGAGTATCCGTTATTACCCATATAGGTTTCGCTAGTTAAGTAAAAACCTAACGAGCTTTTATAGGATCCGGGAGTATTGGAAAATGATTCCGCATAATTCTCTCCACTGTTACGCCCATGGGCAACAACACTTTTGTATAGTAATTTTTTATGTTCTAAATCTAAAACAAAGAATCTGTCCTCGGTTGAGGCCTTTGTAAAATCAATAATAGTAATAATTGGCTTTTGCTTGCCTTCAATACGCTCATAACCTTGTAATGCCAATTTAAACACGTCATAGTTAATCACGGAGTTTAACTGCATTTTATTATACAGAAATAACGGAGAATTTAATCCCGGAATTGCTGCACTACATAATGATGATAATAGAATAAGCACACCCACAAATAAAATAATCAATCTCTTCATAATCACACACACATTTATTTAGTTAGTAAATTAATCAAATATATAAACAATAGTTTCGTTTGCCGGATAATTGTCATAGATATATTTGGCATGCGATGTCGCGTTGCGAACACACATATGCGAGCGAGGAATAGTTCCCAGTGTTGGCGAGTATTCAATCATCGCCCCCGACGGGTTATTTACCGGTACTCCGTGCACATATCCACCGCAACTAAAGCGACTGGCATAAGGTGCATAACCTTCAATATCGGTAGTTCCATCTCTATAATATAACATACGCGGTACTTTTTCCTGCAACATAAAGATTCCCTTAGGGGTAACCTTACTGAATGGAGGATGGTAACGCCCGGTAGTTGCCGGATTCATACTCCTAATGTACCATGTATCATTATCGTGCTCCAAAGTAGCTATGTTCTGATACAATCTATCAATAACAACAAAACGTTTAAATTTATTCGTCGTAATTGGTTTTATGTACTTTTTAGGTACTAACCATTCTTGTCCGGGAATTGAAGCCACCTCTACAACATAAAATGTAGGCGATGTTTTCTTTATAGCAATTAGCGATCCATCTCGTCCATATCTGAACGGTACAGTCGAATCAGAAACCTCATACAAAGGGATTGCCTGATATCTAAATACACCGAACGTATCCTGTAGTGAGCGATAGGCATTGTTAGAATGATAGGTTTTTACCAAAGGTGCTACACCCTTACGGTTTTTGTAGTTAATAATATAACCAAATTCGCTATTCTCCTTTGTAAATGTATCAACGCTATCCAAGACACTCATAATTTTATCCCATTGAAATACACGTTGAGTTTTATTGTACATATACGTATCGGCCAATGTGTACTTATCAAACTCCAACTCTTTGACCAGTGTATCACGCAAAGGGATGTTCCATGCAATAAGTGCAAATAATGTCAATACCAATATGAAGAATGACGGTAGTTCGGTTTTTCGTTTCATAATATGGGTGTATTATCACATCCTGTTTATGTCATTAACCATCTAAAACACTAACTCTGTCTATAACTCTAATACAAAGATAATGATAAAGTTTGATTAATTTCTATTGTAACTATCTAATTATGTAGTTATTAACATAATATAGGTGTGTTGTTGTTTATTTATATAATTAATATTACAGAGCTATAATATCTTCAATAGATGCAGAGGTACTAATCGGTTTCACCTCTGTATTACCAGTTGAGACATTATATATAACTAAAACATTCTCTCTGCCCTTGTTTGCAGTTGCTACTACTGAGTTTAAGCTGTTAACATAGGTTAGCCCTGTTAGCATAATACCTGTAGTTATACCGCCCTCATACACTGTTGTAATCTCACCTGTTTCTGTATTCAATTGAACTATATTTTGTCCAACCAAAGCATAAACATCATCACCAAAAGGATTGACAGTTAAATTCCCGTCCATACTTTGAGAAATATTTTTAGTATTTTCTATATTTCCCGAAGCTTCAATTAGTGCAAAGGCATTCGATGTTTCGTTATTCAGAAAGATAGCCATCTCAGCATCGTCAAGTATTTCTATACCGGAAACTACGGATGCATCGGTCTCCAAATCGAATTGTGGACTAGTGGATGCAGTCATTGTTGCCGGATTTATAGTATAAGCTCCCACTGTACTTGTGCTTACACCACTAAAGTAGTATAAGGTTTGAGTGGCACTAAAGGAAACAAAAGGAGGTACTAATTCGGTTGTATTAGTAAATGTGTTATACTGTTTGGTATCAATTTCATAATTCTTGAACCATGTCGCGTGAGCTGCCACTACGGTGCGTGTCCATGGTATGGAAAACAAATTACAACTTTCAGTACCTAAACTCTGCAGTAGTGAAAGTGAATAGTCTGAAAGAGAAAGTTCGTATAATCCCCGAGTAATTGTTCCGCTCTCATCACTACTTGCAACTACAAAAACTCTATTGGGTACAATACTAAATCCGCCTGCTGTAATGCCCGCTGTGCTTCCATTTATTGTAACAACAACCTGTCCTGTGTTTGCATTTTGTGGAATTTGTACATAGATTGCATTATTGCTGCTATTCACAATATCGGCCTCCTTTCCATCAATCGTGACAGAAGCTCCGGTTGTACCACTGTTTAGAATACCACCGTAAATTTTTATGACATTACCTGCCGATGCTTGGGTTGGTAATGCTGTGAGCGTGGCACTGTATGGAGTATCATTATCCCCACCTTTACTACAAGAAACAATTGTGCCAAATAGAATCAATATTAATCCTAAAATGTGAAGCCTATTTTTCATTATTGGTATAAGTTATAATTTTAATGTTATACCAATGTTTTGGTCATTTGTTTCTACCTTGAAAGCAATTTAATATACAAATCAATAAATTTATATATTATAACAAAACATTCTCGCTTTAGTAATTTGCCTTGTTGCTGCTATGAATTAAATTAATAGCTTAATCTCTGTTTTACTCAGAACAGAGATTAAGCTACTTATTTAATAAACTAATTTTTACATTACGGCTCGTACAACGTTTCTATACTTTAATAGACACCACTTGTGTTGTGGATGCTTCCTTTGTACGTCGGTTAAAGGCAAAATAGTACACCCAAAGATGCTCGCCGGTGCCAGCTGTTATGTTGTTTATTGTAAGTGTTTGTTCTGCAATGCGGGGCACATATCCTCCTTGTAGGTAGTTGTTGCCAAAGTTGTTGTTGCGGTAGCGTTTATAAAAATTGGGCCAGCTTTCAGACTCACTTTTGTCCGGACAATCTGCCACGAGTTTAGCCACACGTACCACACACACTAGTACTTCATCATCCGGTTGTGTAAATGCATTGGTAGCCTGCGGTAGCACCTCAACGTTGAGTTCGGCTGCCATTGCATCGTGCGATACACGAAGGTATGGAATTGCAAGCTCTCCGCGCGAAAGGCTAAGTGATTGCCATGGCACCTGTCCAGGCGTATATACCTCTCGTCCCAGTATGCTGCCATTGATACTGCTAAATTGTGCGCGTACAGACTTTCCGGTATCTCGGCGCATAAATCCCATCTCCAACGCCCCGCCAAATAACTTGCCCAATCGGGCTGTAAGCATCAATCTACAACGTGCTTGTAATTGCTTGTCGGTTTCCGGTTGTCTCACAGAAATAGGTAGAGCACGCATCACCATTTGTCCCTCCAACATGTAAGAGGTTGTATTACTCATTCGTCCTTTTACTTGACCTAATGGTCCTTTCGCTATTGCCATAATAGTATCAGTTTTAAGTTATTATTTATTACTTATGTATAGATTTTGCATGACACAATTCCAAGGAGTAAGATTAAATTCTGCGCTTCATCAAACCAATACCGGGTAATACCACTCACCTACACAATCTAACAATGGAACCTGTTAAGTGTTACGACAAGGTTTCGATAAGGTTACGACTAGGTTTCCACTACTATATACCCCCAATAGTAGTCGAAACCTAGTCGAAACCTTGTCGTAACCTAGTCGAAACCCCTAAGCAGTCCCAAAGAGGGATGCGTGTCAATTCCTGAAAAATATTTACTTGATAAATGTCAACTTATGTTAGGAAAAGGAGCTCTGTTCAAATTCTTTTAAACGCTTACTTTATTTTACATTTATTGCTAATTTGGCCATAGGAACGAATTGATAATAGGTTATTTGTGCAAATCTAATTCATAAAAACAATTCGATACGACAAAGGCTTTCTATTTGGTTTTTAAATAGAAAGCCTTTATTATTAGCAATAAAAAAAGAGACTAACTAAACTTGTTAGATAGCCTCTTTTCATTTATTCGCTATATCAATCGAGTTTAGAACTCGAAGCCTACTTTAAAATCTATAGCACCACTATTAATCATATCATTATAATAGTAATTACCATACGTATAAAATATTTCAGCCTTTTGCATTGTATATCCAACTCCTAAATTGATTGCCATTCGACGGGTAAGTCCAAATCGACAACCTATAGAGGGTGCAAAATAGAAACCTTCTATATCTACAACAGAGTAACCTAACTTGACATCTACAAAGGGAGTGATCTTATCGTTAAGAAGATTAGCACGAATATTTGCAAAAATAGGAATGTTGCAAAGCTCGACGTCTGTATAGTAGTTTACTCCAAATCCAGCACCGGCAAATAGGTAAGGATTAAACTGATAACCATGAGCAGTTGAGAACTCCACTCTATCCAATCCCCAGTCGCCTACTCCAATAGCATACCCTAAATCAACAAATCCTTTATATCCTTTTGCAATATTGTAAGTTTTATCCGCTATATTATTCGAAGAGAATCCATTGTGTTTTTTAGTAGTAGCTTCTTTGGTAATCTTCACAACTTCGCTCATCTTATAGACATAGATACTTCCATCCGCAGTTTGAATCTTCAATGATTCATTGGGTATCTGTTCAATAACAATGCCATTGATGATGCTTCCGTTTTTAAGATAGACCACCTCTTTATAACTTTGTGCGTTACCTTCTAAGTGTATTCCAATAAAAATGATAAGTAAAGCAATAATTTTTTTCATGTTTGATAATTATTATTTAAGGGCTCAATCTTCATTCCATACTGATAAACAATTAGTGTGAGCCCACCTTGAACACTGATTGCTATTTTAATTGGCCGCAAATGTGCGAATTCAACTTGCAAATGCTACTGAATCCTGATTTATAATTTGTTTAGATTTTTCATTTGATGTGAGGTGCCCAAGTCTTTTACGAGGACGATTATTAAGAATATCGTCGATCCTCTTAATCTGTTTATAGGTTACTTCACTAAAATCCGTTCCCTTTGGTATGTATTGTCTAATAATTCCGTTAGTATTTTCATTGAATCCACATTTCCACGATTGGCATGGTTTACAAAAATAGAAATTTATTCTTAATATTTGTGTAATAACCTCGTGTTTAGTAAATTCCCTTCCATTATTAGCCGTAATCGTACTTATTAATTTATTTATTTTACGTAATGTGAAGTTGCTAACTTCTCATTTTCGATCATATACTTGCTCCTAGAGAGAGTTACTGATACTTATTTTTGCAACCATTGGCGTACTAATTATACAGTGTGACTTGCAGTGCTTTTTCATTTTGCACTAGAACTTCTGATAGTAGTTTTCATACCGCGGATTTAGTTAATCTAGCACATCGATTGGGTATACAAGCTGAAGCAGCCTAGCAAAATAAATGATTCATGGATTGGTATGTTTAGACCTATCAGAAATTACCATTTTGCAAGCAAAAAAATAAAAAAGGTGTATCGAGTTAAGGTATTATTTCTAGTTAGTGTTTCGGCTTTTGTATATTATACCAAAGACATTGACTTAGATAACTTACTTGTGATAATAGTAAGCATAGTTATGATATCCTTGTGTACCGAATTTATTTATAGCAGTTTTAATTTTTCAAAATATACTTTCTTTAGAAATAAACTTAATGCTATTTATTCTATATGCGCAACATTACTTTTTATTTTATGTGTGGTCTATAGATGGATCTTTTGATAAAGTAAGTGTTATATGAATATTGTTATAATTTTATCTTCACGTTGAAAAGAATGTGTATTCAGTGTGGATGATTATAAATAAAGATGATTCTTATTAAAGACTTTATAAGATGTAGGATTGGGTAGTTTATCGGGGTTTACAATATAAAAACTGCCGGATAAAGTTCATAAAGTAAATGAATTTTATCCGGCAGTATGTATTTAATTAAATTCGCAGAAGGTGCCAAATTGTAAGAAGCGTACAGCCTCTTCCATATCTGTATACATTACGCGATCTTCTTTGTCAAATGGAACTGCGGTGCGGAAATCTGCTAGGAATTCTTCCAAGTATGGTGAGGTTTTTTCCGGACGTTGCAGGTCAATGGCTTGAGCTGCATTCATAAGCTCAATGGCAAGTACGCGTTCAACGTTATTCATTACTTCTACCGATTTTGTTGCGGCGTTTCCTCCCATACTTACATGGTCTTCCTGCTCGTTAGAGGATGGGATAGAGTCCACGCTACACGGTGTGCAAAGTTGTTTGTTTTTGCTGACAATGGATGCGGCAGCGTATTGTGGAATCATGTATCCAGAATTTAATCCCGGATCGGCCACTAGGAATTCAGGGATGTGAGGACGATCGCCTGAAATTAAGCGATAAGTACGTCGCTCAGAGATGCTACCCAATTCGGCAACAGCAATAGACAGGAAGTCCAGTGCCAATGCTAAAGGTTCGCCGTGGAAGTTACCTCCAGAGATAATTAAATCGTCCTCGGCAAAGATGGTAGGATTGTCCGTCACGGAGTTGATTTCGCGTTGCACAACACTACTAACATAAGCAATAGTGTCCTTAACGGCACCATGAACTTGCGGCATACAACGGAATGAGTATGGATCCTGCACCTTTTTCCCATCGCGTTTTTGCATAGGAGAGTTTTCAAGGAGTGTGCGGATGTTTAAAGCAGTTTCAATTTGTCCCGGATGAGGACGTGCTGATTGAATTTGCGGTAAAAATGGGTCTATACGTCCGTTGTAAGCATCGAGTGACAGAGCGCCTATAATATCGGCGTATTTAGACAGTTTAAATGCTTTTAGTAGCGAGTAAACTGCGTGGGAGCTCATAAATTGCGTACCATTTAGGAGAGCTAATCCTTCTTTTGCTCCTAAAACAATAGGTTCCCATCCAAATTTCGCATTTACTTCATGTGCCGGCAGGCGTTCATTGTTATACCATACTTCTCCTTCGGAAATTAATGGAAGGAAAAGATTAGCCAATGGAGCTAAGTCGCCCGAAGCGCCAAGTGAACCTAATTCATTAACCACCGGTGTTACGTTGTTATTAAACATATCAATGATGCGTTCAACGGTTTGAAGTTGTACTCCTGAGCGACCAAGAGAAAGTGCATGAACTTTTAATAACATCATTAAACGCGCTATATCTTTTTCAATAGGTCGTCCAATGCTGCAAGCATGGGATTTTATTAAGTTTGCTTGAAGAGTGGATAAATCCTCTTGGCTAATTGATATTTTGCATAGCGAGCCAAAACCGGTGGTAATACCGTATAGTGGTTTATCTGTATTTTTAATTTTATTATCGAGATAGGCTTTACAGTCAAGTATAAGTTTTTTACTCTCGTCCGATAGCTCTAACTTTAAGTTGTTAGCAATAATATTTTCAATGACTTCAAAAGTCAAAGTGTCTGGCGTAATGTAATGTACCATGTAATATGTAATGTTTTAGATTTAACCTTAGATTCTATGTTTTATTTAGCGTAGATTTATTGTACTGTGGATATAAAAAAAGACACACGTCTTTCCTCTCACGGAAAACGTGTGTCAAATCCTGTATTTTTTAAAGGTCGAATCTCTTTCAGATGAATACGCATAGGATCACTGATTTTTAATAATCTCAATCGCTTCTTCCACACTCACTGTTAGTTGCTCCCCTTTATCCATATCTTTTAATGCTATTTTATTCTCTTTTAATTCCTCTTCGCCAACAATAGCTACGAATGGAATGTTCTTTTTATTAGCATAGGTCATTTGTTTTTTCATCTTGCTGCTATCTGGATAAATTTCAGCGTTGATGCCTGCAGCGCGTAGCACTTTTAGATGTGATAAACAAGCTAGCTCTTCCTTGGTACCAAAGTTGGTAAACATAACCTGTGTTGTGCCCGAAGTGTGTTCTGGGAACAAATCAAGAGCTGTCATTACATCGAAAATACGGTCGGCACCAAATGAAATACCTACACCCGATACATTTTTAAGTCCGAAAATACCGGTAAGGTCATCATAGCGTCCTCCTCCGGTAATACTACCCATTGGAGTGTCTAGTGCCTTAACTTCAAAAATAGCTCCGGTATAATAGCTTAAACCACGGGCTAGCGTCAAGTCAAGCTTTATATTTAAACGTGCACCAACAGCATCAATATAGTCAAATACCGTAGTTAGCTCTTCAACACCCTTCATACCAACTTCGCTACCTGCAAGTACCTCTCTTAGTTGTTCTAATTTCTCAGCGTTATCGCCACTAAGATTAAGAATAGGGTTAAGAGTTTCAATACCTTCGTCGTTAATGCCGCGTTCTCTAAGCTCTGCCTGAACTTTTTCAAGCCCAATTTTATCCATTTTATCAATAGCCACAGTAATGTCCACTAACTTATCTGGATGACCAATAATTTCGGCAATTCCGGCAAGTACTTTTCTGTTGTTGATGAGTAGCTGTACGTTAATGTTTAAACGTTTGTAAACCTCTTCGACAATTTGAATAAGTTCAACCTCGTTTAATAAAGAATCACTACCTACTACATCGACATCACATTGATAAAATTCGCGATAACGACCTTTTTGAGGGCGATCGGCTCTCCATACCGGTTGTATTTGGTAACGCTTAAATGGAAAAGCAATTTCACTTTGATGTTGTACAACAAAACGAGCGAATGGCACTGTTAAGTCATAACGCAATCCCTTTTCACTGATTTTGTTTGTTAGCTTTATGCTATCGCGCTCCAACAGTTCAGTTTCGGGAACTTTAGCAATAAAATCGCCCGAGTTAAGGATTTTGAATAACAATTTATCGCCTTCTTCGCCGTATTTGCCCATAAGTGTAGACAAATTCTCCATGGCAGGAGTTTCTAAAGGCATATATCCATATAACTTAAATACACTTTTGATAGTGTCAAAAATGTAATTTCTTTTCACCATAATTTCCGGTGAATAATCGCGTGTACCTTTTGGTATTGAAGGCATTTGTGCCATAATGTATCTCTTATTTAAATGTCGATTTTTACTGTACAGTTACAAATATATAAATTACTTGTTAGTTCTATCCTAAATTTTGAATAAAAGAATGCCTATGTTTAGTTATAATTTAGATGCATAGCTGAAGAATAAGATAAATTAGTTTTATGTGATTTAATAATTTTAAGTTTATATATTTGAATTTATATAATAAGTAAATAAACTAAAATTTAAATATGCATTGTTTCCAGTACAAAGGGTGTATGTTTTTTATATATGGCTTAATTTTATTGTTGAGTAGTATCAATGTATTTGGTGATACTAAGGTTGATAATGATACTATCGATAAACGTAAGTTTATACATGCTTTTAGCGGAGAATTTAGATCGGATTATTTGTTCTCAACGAAAGAATTATTTAAAAATTATTATGGTTATAATCAGGTAAAGTGGTTTAATTCGACACATTTTAAATATAAAATTGGGTATTCCTCAAAGAGTATTGTAAATTCAGTTTATGGGAATCCGTACCAAGGAATTGGTGTAGGGTATTTTTTTACGGGAGCGCCGGATTATGTAGGGAATCCGATGGCAATTTACGTTTTTCAGGGAGGACGGATAGGACGATTAACGAGGACTCTTTCTTTGAATTATGAATGGAATTTTGGAGTATCGGGCGGATGGGTGCCTTATGATGTGGTAACAAATCCGATCAACACGACAGTTGGTTCTAAATTGAATGCTTATATAAACGGAAATATTAATTTGAATTTGTGCTTGTCCCCGCTTTGTGATGTGTTTATTGGTACTAATATAACACATTTTTCAAATGGTAATACCAATTTACCTAATGCAGGTGTGAATATGGTGGGAGGTAAGATAGGGTTTACACATCGTATAAACAAAACGGATAATGAGATACATAAGGATTTTGAGCGTATACCAAGTTTTCGAAAGCATTTTAGTTATGAGCTTATTTTGTTTGCGTCACAACGAAAAACGGGGGTTGATTATATGGGGACAATGATTCCGGCATCGGGGAAATATAATGTGGGAGGTGTGAATTTTACTGTTTTTAGAAATATTAATTATAAGTTTAGAGCGGGAGTCTCTGTTGATGGAATTTATAATGCAAGTGCTAATTTAAAAGCGTTGGACTTTATTGTAGGTACAGAGCAGCAATTTGAGCAGGCACCATTGAAGCATCAATTTGGAATGGGAGTTTCTGTACGTGGGGAATATGTTATGCCCGTATTTACCGTGGGATTAGGTCTAGGCCGACACGTAGTAGGTGAGGGTGAAGCTTTTTCATGCAATTATCAGATATTTTCGCTTAAAATGAATGTAACAAGGCATTTCTTGTTGCATGTAGGTTATAATTTGAAGGATTTCAAGGAACCTAATTACTTGATGCTGGGATTGGGATTTGTGTTTAATAATAAATATCCTCGTTTATAAAATAAAATATCCCATGACTTTGAGAAATCATGGGATAAAATTACGGTGTTTGGATTTTATGCGTTTTCAACTACCTTTTCTTCGATAGTCTCTTTACTTATATTTGGAAGTTCAAGTCCGTAACCTTTACGTTTATCTTCAATTTTAAGCCAAATACCTAAGAAGAAAGCAGCTACACCTAACATTGCAAAAATAAGCATTGGTACAGTATAGTTGTATTCTAGTGGATTTGTAATGCCTTGGTTTGTTACTGAAAGTGACCAGCCAATTAACATAGGGAATGCCATTAAACCGATGTTTTGGATCCAAAAAATAACGGAGTATGCCGATCCTAAATATCGGTTTTCAACTAGTTTTGGAACACTTGGCCATAGTGCTGCAGGTACAAGTGAGAAAGAGATGCCTAATACAATAATTGCAGAGTAAGCTACAAATGGTGTAAATGCTTCGGCAGGTACAAGTGCAAATACTAAGTGGCATGAGCATAAAAGTACTGAACCAATAATAAGCATTGTTGCACCTTTCCCTTTGTTGTCTAGGAAGAAACCTAATAGCGGCGTTAGTGCCATAGCTCCAATTGGGAACCATGAGAAAATGTCACTAGCTTCTTTACTTGTTATGCCTAAACGACACTCAAGCATATTAGCAGCAAATTTTTGGAATGGGAAAATTGCCGAGTAATAAAGCACACACAATCCGGCAACAATAAGGAATGTACGACTTGTAAATAGTTTAGCAATGTCGCTAATTTTAAATGGCTCTTCAGCTTCTTCTCCGTTTTCTCCAAGTTGTTTTTCAAGCTTATTGTCCATAATAAAATATATGGCTGCAGCCAGTAATCCTATTAATAATAAACCAACGCAGAATAATACGGGAGTTGCAATATTTAAATCGCCAGCAATACGTGGAGATAAGCGGAATACCGCAAACACACCTAAACGAGCAATACCCATTTCAATACCCATTGCTAAAGCTAATTCTTTACCTTTAAACCATTTTACAATACCTTTTGATACGGTAACTCCAGCCATTTCAACTCCACAACCAAAGACTGCAAATCCGAGGCAAGCTAATTTTGCCGATGCAGGGAAACTTGGAAGGAAAGAGTTTAATGATGATTCGATTGCCGATCCGACAAAAGCGTCACTAATGGCATAGTATTTAATTACTGCTCCAACAAGCATAACGCATGCAGAAAGTCCGGCAGTGAAGCGTACACCCATCTTGTCAAGGATAATACCTGCAAAAATAAGGAAGAATGCGAATACATTTAGAAAGTACTCAGAGCTTGCAAATGTACCGTACACCTCTGGCGACCATGCTAACTTTGTATCTAACATACTTTGTAGGGGCGATAGTACATCGATAAACATGTACGAAAAAAACATCATTGAGGAAAGCAAAATGAGCGCTGTCCATCTCATTGTTGCAGAATCTCTCATTGAGCTTTGAAGTTTGTAGATTTGTTCTGTCATAATTCAGTTATTTAGAATAAAATTTTAGTTTCAATATTGATGATCGTTCTGTCCTTTGTTTCAGTTTGTTACAAACTGTTGGGGATGAACTAACAAAAACATATAAATACTGTGGCACATATTGTAAAACACAACTTTGCAAGTGATGGCAAATATAAACGTTTTTTTACCATTACACAAAGAATATAGGGAATAGATGGCTCAACTTAGAATGGTTGTAAGCTAAGAAAAGTGGATAGAGTATTGGAGTGTATTATGGGGCATGAATAGGTACAGTGGTATTTTTTACATGAGTTGTTGAGGTTTGTTTGTGCATCAATATTGTGATTAATATTCTTTGTAGGTTGAAGTATAGTGAGTTGCTTTTTGTTGAATGATGTTCTAATAGTTTTCTAATTCAACTCTAATAGGTTTATAACCCTGTATTGGAGTTGGGGTGGCTACTTTTGTGCTGTAATATTTGACGAGCGGCGGTTTCCATGCCCGTTGTGTTGTTGAAAAGTATGTTACATAAAAATAAGTTTAAATAGAGACAGATGGACGATGATGAGACAAATTATTATGATGCAACTCCTAGTTGCCGGAATTATGCCCCGCCTTAACGCACAGATAGTGAAAGGATGCTTAATGACGGAGGTACAGTATGACTGTAAACAGTCAGTGAATAACTGTAATCTATTACGATTGGAAGCCGATGTGCCTATTTCACAATTCGGATCTTTAAATTTTGCGACGCTACATTTTGTAAAAACGAGGCCTGACCGACTAGCGGACGATTTGCAAACTTATTCTAATATTGAGGAGGAGAATTTTCCATGCGGAATAGCAGTGTTGGGATATTCGCAAAAAGTGGGACGCTCGGACTGGTTTCTAGGAGTAAGAAATGTAAATGAGGATTATTTTACCAATCCTGCCATGGCGTTATATACAAATAGCAGTTGTGGGATATTTCCTACAATTTCGCTAAATTATCCTATTGCCAATTATCCATTATCGGGAGTTTGTGTGAATTATGCATACACATCAAATCAATTTAGCTTTAAAAGCTCCATATATAATGGCAAAGGATATAACCGATTTAATAAATCAGACAATCCGTTTATTATAAAGTCAAAAAAAGACGGGGTATTTGGACTATTGGAAATTAATTACACTACACCTAATGAAAACTATACTTGTGGTTATGCTATACATAGCAGTTATGTATATAGCATTGAAAATAATGGACAAGAAACGCCGTCGACAACGAGCTGCGAGACGGGACAGAAAACGCCGAAAGTAAGCTCTGTTCTTTGGGCATATGTTGAAAAAAGCATTCCTCTAATGCAACGGCAACAAATTAATGTGCTGGGACAATACTCAAGGAGTGTTAAGCAAAATGTTTATTGTAATCAATACTATGCTGTTGGAATGCAGTGGCAAACGAAAAACAGAAAGGATTATGATAGAGTATTTGGATTAATAACAACCGTTGCAGATGTTGTTGACCAAAAAGAAATAGCAACAGAGTTAACATATATGCATATGATTTCCAATAATATTGTATTGCAACCTGCAATACATTTGATAAAAAACGGAAAACTCCTTTCTCACGTTGCTATGTTACGATGTAATATACATTTCTAAAAAAGTAAAAGCCTCTAAAATCGCCTGTTACGGCTTGATTTTAAAGGCTTTTGGAAGCGTGGTCCCACTTGGGCTTGAACCAAGGACCCCCTGATTATGAGTCAGGTGCTCTAACCAGCTGAGCTATAGGACCGACATTAACTTTGATTTGAGTTGTTGTCTCTGGTTAACGAGTGCAAATATAAGGTTATTTATGGGTATTGTGCAAATTTTTTGACGAAAAAATTGTACTTTCGTTTCACTTTTTTAATCGTTAAATTGTATTGTTTTGAAAGTCTGTTTGTTAGTGATTGGTAAAACTGATGCTTCATTTGTGAAAGCTGGGATAGAAGAGTATGAAAAACGTCTTAAAAGATATATTTCTTATGAGATGAAAATTATTCCTGATATTAAGAATTCGAAGAATATGACCGAGGAGGTTCAGAAAAATAAAGAGGGAGAATTAATATTGGAACAATTTTCGACATCTGATTTTGTTGTTTTGCTCGATGAGCGTGGTAAAGAATATAGTTCGGTTGCATTTTCGCAGTTTATGGCACAAAAAATGTTATCTGGTACTAAGCGTTTGGTTTTTGTTATTGGTGGCCCTTATGGGTTTGCCGATGCTGTTTATCAGCGCGCTAATGATAAGTTGTCGTTGTCTAAAATGACATTCTCACATCAAATGGTAAGAATGATATTTACTGAACAATTATACAGAGCAATGACAATAATGAAGGGGGAGCCCTATCATCATGAATAGATACATTGCTCACGTATATTAACATTGTATGGAGAAAAAAAGAGCGTTAATCGTTATGTTGTTTGGTGTAATTCTTTTTACATTGACAATAATATGGGAAAATTATACGGATAAGATTGTTGAAACACATTGGGTGGAACAATTGTCCGAAAGACTGCATAAAGTGGAACGTGATGCTAAGTCTCAGCTATCGGATATTGCTGTGGGTACGGCTCCGTTTGTTGTCAATCAGCAAAACGATGATGTAATTTATCTTGTTTTTAAAAGTGGACAGCTGGTAAATTGGTCCAATAAGAAAGTAGGGAATACCGGAATATATACGCAAATAATGTCTCCTAGGCCCATTATAAAGATTAATGGGACCTATTATGAAAAAATTACGGTTAAAGGTAATGCTTACGATTATTGTGCTCTAATAAAACTTAGAGATGATGAGCTTTATACGAATGATATTATTAGGAATAAGTTTGCGTCGTTCTTTAAAATAGACGATAAAAATGCGAATCAGATAGAGCTATCTCCATCTCCAATGACCGGTGGGGCTCAAATATATTCCCATGAAGGTATCCCATTGTTCCAAATACGTAATAATGGTGTTGTTGAGGGTAAATCAATAAGTATAATTGCGCTCTCTATTTATATACTTTTCTTTGTATGTATTTTCTATTGTTATAGTCGTGTTATAAAGTATGCGCCATCGGCTCGTAAACAGTTCCTCTATTTTGTAGTTTTTGTAATATTATTGGTGTCTGTAAGAGCCATTATATGCCATTACCGTTTGCCGCTCTCGTTGTATAGGCTATCTGTATTTCAAAGTATAGTTTCGGGCAAGTTTATGTTAACGTCCATTGGCGATCTTTTTGTGACCACATTTTGTATATGCCAAACAATATATCTAAGTTTAAAATACCTGAAGTTAGATTATACAAATACGAAACTTGTAAAATATAGGGGAGTAGTTGTAGGTCTATTTGTCCTTTTCGCTTATCTCTATGCTACATTGTTCAACTTTGTAATTGCAAGTGTTGTAGCTAATAGTGATGTATGTTTAAACATTGCTCTTATTGCCAACATAGATATAACATCCATAATAGCCTTTATTGCTACACTTTTGGGAGGGATGGGGTTGATTCTTATTATGGATAGTGGGATTTTACTATTAACTAATTTTCTGTCATGGCGTTACGTTATGTCGGCCATAACCATTACGCTTTTTGTGTTGCAGTGTATTGGTTTCTTTGTTAATCCTCTATTATCTGTTTGGGAAACGATATTCCTTTGGGGGATGTTTATGCTACTTATTATAAACCGTTATTTGGTGAAAAAAGAGTTGCAGCGAACATTGTATGTTGTGATAATGTTTTTCCTGTCCGTGTATGTGGTGACCATAACAAAGCAACAAGAGCAGTATAAAGAATTAACAATGCGTGCTGCGTATGCCACGCAGTTGATTGAAGAGAAGGATTTGAATTTTGAGAAACAATTACTCGCGTTTGATAAACAACTTAAAAACGATGGTCAACTTAATAATTTCCTAATTAACTACGACGAAGAGCTGTTTAAAAAGTATCTGCAGGAAAATGTATTTAATGTTGTAGGTTTTAATTATGATGTAAATATAACAACTTGTTATCCGCATCAGCAACTGCTGTTACCATCGTCCCACCAGGTGTATGATTGTAATACATTCTTTGAGTCGCAAATACAACGTTTTGGAAAACGTGTTGGGAATTCAAGCTTCTATCTTATTGACCAGTTTGATGGCAAGATAACCTATCTAGGCGTATTTTTGTTTCAGAATGTTCATTGCTATATTGACTTTACGTCCGAAATGCAAGTTGAAAAAAACGGCTATGAAGCTGTATTGTCAAGAAATACTAAGAGTGGTAACGATGCATTCTATGAATATTCGTTTGGAAAATATCATAATAATAAGCTGATTGCTTCAGGTGGGAATTTTAAGTATTATAAGGATATATCCCGTTTTGGAAAACGTAGTGAGGATATATCTATTATAAATAAAGACTATTACTCGCACATTATTATTCCGCTTCAAAGCAACAATGCTATTGTTATAAGTATGCATGAGAGTGTATTTAAAGTATACTACATGAATGTATTGTATGCTTTTTTCTTTACAATACTTCTTTCTTCTTATGGTTTGCTTCTTGGTACTCGCTTACGTCCTCGGAATCGCTCCTTTAAGCAACGTATAAAGAATAGGGTAATAGCGCTTATTTTTGTACTGTTTATTATGCTAACGTCGATGAGTATTTATTTGAATAAACGTACATTTCAGGCTAGGCAAGATTATAAGAGTACTGAGTTTTTGAATTATGTACAGCAGCAGTTAACGCCTTTAGATTGTGTAGATGCTAGAATGTGTCCGCAGATACTTGATATACTGAATCAACTTTCGGATCTCTTACAGGTTGATATAAACATCTATTCAACTGCGGGCGAATTGATAGCAACTTCGGAGGAAAATATCTTTAAATATGGTTTTGATGGAAATCTGATTAATCCTGAAGTGCTACAACATCTTGTAACTAAAGGAGAAATGAGTTATGTTGCAGGGGAGCAAATTGGCGATGCAGAGTTTCGCTCCGTATATATGCCGTTTGAATTGGATAATGGACGAACCTACATAATTAATATTCCATATTTCGCTCAAAATGCAGAGTTAAATCGTGAAATTATTATAATGGTTGTTATTGCAGTAAACTTGGCCATAATTGTAATGATGATTGCTTTTATATTGTCAGGGTTTGTTGCAGATAGAATTACCCGTCCTTTAGAGATGCTTAATAGTAAACTACGCAAAATGCATGTGGGTGGACAAAATGAAAAGATTTATTATAAGCAGAAAGACGAAGTAGGTTTATTGGTCAAAGAATATAATAACATGGTGGACAAATTGGATGAAAGTATACTGCGTCTTGCAAAATCCGAGCGTGAAAGTGCGTGGAGAGAGATGGCGCGCCAAATTGCCCATGAGGTGAAAAATCCACTTACTCCTATGAAACTTAATATACAATTATTGCAGCGATCTTGCCAAATGGAACAGCCCGAACGTTTCAAGGAGCGCTTTAATACACTCTCTAATGTTTTAATAGAACAAATAGACAATATGGCTTCTATGGCGTCAACTTTTTCTGATTTTGCTCGCATTCACCAACCCAATAATGAATGGTTTAATATGAGTGAGTTAGTACATAACTGTGTTGCCTTGTTTGAAACAAATGTCAGTGTAATTGAGTCAGTTATTGACCCTAACATAATGTTCTATGCGGACAAGAAGCAAATGCAACGTGTGTTGGTTAATTTATTAAAGAATGCAGAGCAGAGTGTTCCGGATGAAAAAGATAGTATTATACGAGTTGAGTTAACTCACACCCATAATATAATTCGAATAAGTATTGCTGACAATGGAATAGGAATACCGCATGATTTGCAAGAAAAGATATTTGAACCTAACTTCACAACTAAGTCGGGAGGTACAGGGTTAGGTTTGGCAATTAGTAACTCTATAATAAAGGGATTTGGTGGAGAAATTGCCTTTGAGTCCATTATTGATAAGGGAACAACATTTGTAATAACTCTTCCCGTTGTTGTTGATGAGTCGGTTGAGTACAGATCTTCTGTATCTATTGTAGATAGAGTTGATAGATGAAAATATTAGGAGATAAATAAAAGGGAGGATACGTTATTAAAACGCATCCTCCCTTTTATTTATGTTAGCTTCTCGCTATGGAACGTGGTTTGGCCACTCATAGTATCCTTTAGCTTCGAACAGGTCGTTATAGTGTGAATTAACAACTTTTAGAAGTACAATGCCATTAGCATTAATTAATCGGTCTGTGACTTCTATATGCCCAGTTGGGTGAACGAAGTAATCAAGAGAATGGGTATTAATAAAGTTATTCATGATATTCTTATCAGGCCCTTGTGCATCAATATATCTATATGTTCCATAACGCGTAGAGTTAGAGGTTTGGCATACCCAAGAGTCTAAACTACCATCATATTGGTCGTATATACGGTTATAGCTCATTAGTGGGATACACTCGTCCCATGCGATAATGTCTCCGGTATTTCCCATAAATCCCGACTTTATCATAAGACAAGCAAAGCGGAAAGATTCTTTGTGATGATTTCTTACAACAAATTTAACAACTTCTGAATCGTCTTCATCTTCAGCTTTTGTTTTCGGATGATTAATAAGAAAGTTCTGACCGCTATTAATAATGGCAAGAGATTTTTCCTCAGCATTTCTATTTACAATACCAAAGTAGTTAACAATATAGTCGTAAATTACTTTGTCAATTTTAACATCAGTATGAGAAGGGATATTTACAACAATTTTATTGTCTATTAATTCTGAATGATTATAGATACGTCTAAAAGCAGCCATATAAGTATCCATTTCTACTCCTAGTTCTAAACAACTGTCAAGTGGGACGGAAAGCTTTAAGACTAACGAATCCTTGTATTGTTCTGTGAGTTCAAGTTTAGTTAGCTGATCCGCATCGGCTTGTGCAGAGCCAATGTCTTGGCAACTAGAGAAAATGGCGATAATGAGAATGATGATCCAATTTTTCATACATTTAAAATTTAAAGTTTATTAGATTATGATAAAAGTAATATGCACACAGTGATAGTATCGTTTTACACAACAAATGATATTGTAAGCGTTCCTGTTTTATTACTTTTTACGTTAAATCAGATAGAAAGTTACATATGTTAACGAAAATATGTAATTAATGTGAAAAATATTTCAGATCTCTAATCTAGTGGTACACGATTTCTTAAGGCCCTAGATATGGTTGTCGTATTGGATTAATGTATGCTTATAATGCAATGACATAATGTAAATTGCTTGTTTATAGATTATAAACTCTAATGTACTACTGGAAAAGTGTTTTACTAATGATGTATATATTGTTAATTTCGTTACATTTCATTGTAATACAGCATGTTATGTTGTAGATGAGAATGTTTTATGAAGGGCGCTCGGAATAATGTCATGGCTAGTTCTAGAAGTATCGAAGCGTTCGTAGTCCATCGTAAATAATATAGTCTTCTATAAGGTGATGTTATATTTGGAAATATTTTAATAATAAATAAAGCTTATTGACGTATTTGGAATTTTGTTAGGAATAAATATAAAAATATATTATATAATATTGTGAGATATAGAAAATTATTTGTTTCCTTCGCATTGTAAAACGATTGCGAATGTTTTAATCACATATATATCATGTCAACGATGAAAAGAGAAATTATCGAAGGGCTTATAAACGCGCCTTTTACGCCGTTTAAAGCAAATGGAGAAGTTAACTTGGAACTTATTCCACGTTACACTGAATTACTTGTAAAAAATGGTCTTAAAGGAGTATTCATCAACGGCTCATCTGGCGAAGGATATCTATTAACTGAAGACGAAAGAAAAAGTATCGCTGAAGCATGGGTAGCAGCTGCACCTAAAGATTTTAAAGTTATTGTGCACGTAGGTAGCACATGTGTTGTGTCTAGCCGACGTTTGGCTGAACATGCAGAAAAAATTGGAGCATGGGCTATTGGTGCAATGGCATCTCCATTCCCAAAAGCTGGTAACGTTGAGGCGTTAGTACAATATTGCGAAGAGATTGCTGCGGGCGCTCCATCATTACCATTCTATTTTTACCACATTCCTGCATTAAACGGTGTATTTTTACCAATGTTACCGTTCTTAAAAGCAGTAGATGGCCGTATTCCTAACTTTGCCGGTATTAAATATACATATGAGGCAATGTACGAATTCAATCAGTGTTTACTATACTGTGGCGACCGTTATCAAATGCTTCACGGACAGGATGAAACAATCCTTGCGTCATTAGCTCTTAGCGATGTTAAAGGAGGAATTGGTGGAACAACAAACTACAATGGTAAAGTTCTTTCTGAAATTATTGATGCATGGCATGCAGGCGATTTAGAGAAAGCACGCGAACTTCAAAACTTCTCTCAAGCTGTTATCAATGTAATTTGTAATTACCGTGGAAACATTGTCGGTGGAAAACGCATCATGAAGCTTATTGGCTTAGATATGGGACTTAACCGCACTCCATTCTTAAACATAACAGATGAGGAAGAGGCAGCTATGAAGCAAGAGCTTGAGGCTATCAATTTCTTTGACAGATGTAATAAATTTTAATCATAACTGAATTATAAGTTTATGACAAATTATCTACAAACGTGGAAAGACAACTACATCCAGGAACTTACTGAAGATATCCTACCATTTTGGTTAAAGAATGGACTTGACCGTGTTAATGGTGGTGTTTACACATGTGTAAACAGGGATGGTAGCCTTATCGACACTACTAAGTCGGTATGGTTTCAAGGACGTTTCGGTTTTATTTGTGCTTACGCGTACAATAATATAGAAAAAAGACAAGAATGGCTTGATGCATCCAAAAGCTGTATAGACTTTATCGAAAAGTACTGTAGCGATGAGGATGGACATATGTACTTTGAAGTTACTGCAGAAGGTAAGCCACTACGTAAAAGACGTTATGTGTTCTCTGAAACATTTGCAGCAATTGCAATGTCCGAGTATGCAATTGCATCGGGAGACATGACATATGCGCAAAAAGCGTTGGATTTATTCCATTTAGTGAAGAAATTCTTGGCAACACCTGGATTCTTAGCTGCTAAATATGAACCAACTTTCGAAGCTAAAGGACACTCAATTTGTATGATTTTAATCAATACAGCGTCACGTATTCGCGAGGCTATTAATGCACCCGAATTGACACAGCAGATTGACGAGTCTATCGCAGAAATTCGCCGTGACTTTATGAAGCCGGAGTTTGAAGCATTGCTTGAAATGGTGGGTCCAAACGGAGAATTTATCGATACAATCAACGGACGTACAATTAATCCAGGACACTGTATTGAAACTGCTTGGTTTATCCTTGAGGAAGCTAAGTATCGTAATTGGGACAAAGAGTTAGTGGACACTGCTATTACTATTCTTGACTGGTCTTGGAAATGGGGCTGGGATGAAGAATTTGGCGGAATTATTAACTTGAAAGACTGTAAAAATCTTCCTCCACAGGATTATGCTCAGGATATGAAATTCTGGTGGCCACAAACAGAGGCTGTAATTGCAACATTATATGCTTATCAAGCTACTGGAAACGAAAAATACCTTGAAATGCACAAGCAAATAAGTGACTGGACCTATGCTCATTTCCCAGATAAGGAATATGGCGAGTGGTATGGTTACTTGCACCGTGACGGTAGCGTTGCACAACCTGCAAAAGGAAACTTATTTAAAGGACCTTTCCACATTCCTAGAATGTTAATTAAAGGTGCTATGCTGACAGACGAAATACTAAAAGCAAAACAATAAATTATGCGTATATCAAAATCTCTTATAATCAGTTTATTTTCTTTGTTATTGACATTGCCAGTATGGGCTGCTTCTCCATCTGTAGAGGTGAAAAAGGAGGCTTTAAAGCATGCCATTGCGGAGCAGGCCAATTTGCTGGGAAGTGTTAATAACCAATTGTGTTTCATCGCACCTACATTGTCTGCGGATAGTGTTGAGGTATTTGAAACTGTGTTATTATATAATCCTGCAACAGGCGAGAGCAAGACATGGGGAAAATTGAACGATGGTATTCGGGATTTTGGTTATACAACCTATAAAAACAGCCTAATCTTGGCAGGCGGATTTCATGATAGCGTTTCAGTAAGTGAAGTACTTGTATTATCGGGTACGGCAGCTATGGAAATTAAATCGTTAAATCCGCTTCCCCAAGCGGTTGTTAAACCTGTATTGGGGGTAGTTGGCGATTGGCTAATAGTAACCTCAGGAACGGTTGATGGAAATGCAAACGTAAATACATGGAAACTAAATTTACGAAATAGCGATGCACAGTGGCAGCAGGTAGCAACATTACCTGTAAGCGGTGTACCGTTTAATTATGGAATTGTTCAAAATGCAGGTGCTGAGGATATTTTTTATCTGTTTGGTACACACGCAATGGCCTATTCTCTAAAAGCTGATACGTGGACTATTGGGTCTGCTGATACTGAAACTCCACAAAACTTAAATGTTACACCTATAACAGTAGGAACGCACCATATTCTTTTCATGGATAACAATGGTGGATATAGTGCATTCCATACAGTAACATCACGTTGGGATAATAAAAACTTTAGTGCTGAGGCTGGAAATAGCCAATTGGTAAAAGGTTGCGATGGACACGTTGCCTACAACGCTGGTGCGTTAAATAAACTGACCTTTGTTAATAAAACCAACTTTGGTTTTTTAAATTATAGTGTATTGGTAGTGTACTTGGTAGCAATGTTGCTTATCGGATTTTATTTTAGTCGTAAGGCAACATCGTCCGATCAGTTTTTTACCGGAGGAGGATCAATTCCTTGGTGGGCTGCCGGTATCAGTATCTTTGCAACAACATTAAGTGCAATTACATTTATGGCAATCCCGGCAAAGGCATACACCACCAACTGGTTGTATTTCCCAATGTCATTTTCAATAATCCTTGTTGCACCTATCGTAATACGTTGGTATTTGCCATTTTTCCGTGGCTTAAACTTAACAAGTGCATATGAGTATCTTGAAAAACGTTTTAACCTATCAGTGCGCATGGTTTCCAGTGCATTGTTCATCATCTTTATGGTAACGCGTATTGGAATCGTGTTATATTTACCATCAGTAGCACTGTCTACAGTTACGGGAATTGATCTATTAACCTGTATCATAGCAATGTCTATTGTCACCATTATCTACTCAACAATGGGTGGAGTAGAAGCAGTTGTATGGGGAGATGTGGTGCAAGGCGGAATTCTTGTATTTGGCGCGCTTATTTCCGTTGTATATTTGGTGGTTGAAACCGGTGGTATTGCTGAAACAATTTCTATTGCAGCATCTGCCGATAAATTTAGAGTACTCGACTTATCGTTCGATTTAACGCAACCTACCTTCTGGGTAATATTCCTAGGTGCCGGAATGGCAAACTCACTGATTACTTATACGTCAGATCAAACCATTGTACAGCGTTACCTTACAACTTCCGATATGGAGAAGACAAAACGTAGTATCTGGTTAAACGGTATTATCGCATTGCCTGTCTTAGTGGTATTTTACTTTATTGGATCGGCACTATACTCTTTCTTCTTTGTTCACCCAGAGTTGTTACCTCAAACAATGAGTAATGCCGAAGGTATTTTCCCTTATTTCATTGTAAATGAATTACCGGCGGGACTTGCCGGACTATTGATAGCAGCAATCTTTGCAGCAACTATGTCAACACTTTCTTCAAACATAAACTCAGCGTCTACAGCTATTACTGTTGACTTTGCTAAGCGTTTAAGTCCAAACATGAGCGATAAGACAATCTTAAATACAGCGCGTATAAGCGGTATTGTTGTTGGTGTTTTGGGAACTTGGTTGGCAATTGAATTATCAATGATGGAGATTAAATCCTTCTTCGATGAATTCAATACGTTTATCGGTTTATTAACTAGCGGATTGGGTGGTTTGTTTGCAATTGGTATATTCTTACCTCGCGTACGTGGATATGCGGCAATGATAGCGTTAGTTTCAAGTGTATTGATATTGCTATGGATGAAATCTCATTCACCGTTAAACTTCATGCTTTATGGTCTAATAGGTATTGTATTGAGTATGGCTATCGGTTATATCCTAAGCTTTATTCTACCTGAAAAGAAAAAGGATCTTTCCGGGTTGGTATGGGCGCAACGCAGTGCTTTGGAGAAAGCGGAAGGGCAGTCTGTTAAAGAAAAGGTTACAGAATAAAGAATTAACTATGAATAAATTGTTCTATATACTGCTTGTAGCAATTTGTGCTGCTTGTTCAACAACCAATAATAACACCACTTTAGTCACTTCTCTGCCTGTATTACCAACGGGGAATAATGACTCTGTGCAAGGAATATCGGCACCATTTGTCGGTTTACTCAATAACCGTCTCATTGCAGTTGGAGGATGTAATTTTCCGGGAACACCTGCAGCACAAGGTGGAAAAAAAATATACTACAATGATATCTATACATTGGATGTAACTGATCCTGTAGCTTGGAAACATGTTGGAAACTTTCCCCAAGGAGTGGCTTATGGTGCAACAGTTGTCCACAACAATAAACTTATATGTGTAGGTGGAAATGACGACACAATGGCTTTTACAACAGTATGGACCATTGAACTTATTGACGGAAAAATAGTTGTCGATACACTGCCACAAATGCCTGTTACAATGGATAATCACAGTGCGGCAATACATAATAATGTACTTTATGCCGGTGGTGGAAATATCGATGGCAAAGCGCAGAATAGAGTTTTTTGTCTTGATTTGACAAATGGACAAGAATGGCAAGAAATACCTTCATTCCCTGGATATGGGCGTATTCAACCGCAACTTATCGGAATGGATGGTATGTTAGTATTGTTGGGAGGCTTTTATAGTTCAGCGCAATCGGGGGCTGTACTTTCACCTCAAGTACTTTCTTACTCTATTGAACAACAAACTTGGGACACGTTAGCCACATTGCCTCTATCGGTTTTTGACAATAAGCCCCTGGCAATGGTTGGTGGTTTCCATGTAATAGAATCGGCAAATAGCTTCATAATTGGTGGTGGCGTTAATCGCACACGTTTTGAGCAAGCTTTAAATAACGATTTGCTACTAAATGTAGCTAAATTGGACGGCAATCAAACAGTTACAGACAGTATACTTGTTGAAAAGAAAACATACATGCTTCATCAGCCGGCATGGTATGAATTTAATACTCAGCTATTCCGTTTTGATATGAATACAAAGCAGTGGACTCAACTTGCCAATGTGCCGCAATTAGGGCGTGCGGGTGCAGGAGCTGCCTTACTAAATAAAAATACATTATATATTGTTGACGGGGAGTTAAAACCCGGAATTCGAACCGACGAGGTCAATATGCTAAAATGGAATTAAATAAAAGGGTGAGTAGATTTCTACTCACCCTTTTGATTGAAAATTACTAACCTAATATAAAACATCAGGCTTCATCCACCTGAATACTCTCATACTCTTTTAAAAGCTGTTCTTGAATTTCTCCCGGCACTTTTTCATATCCCGCAAATTTCATGTTAAAACTTGCACGTCCTCCACTAATGGAACTTAATGCTGTGGAGTAGCGTTGCATCTCCTTAAGAGGTACTTTCGCTTTTATTTTTTGGAAACCACTCTCAGTGTCCATACCCATAATGAGTGCTCTACGCACCTGCAAATCGCCCATTACGTCACCCATATCTTCGTCGGGAACTAGTACTTCTACATCATATATTGGTTCTAATATCTTGGGTGCGGCGTTTTTAAATGCTTCGCTAAATGCATGTCTTCCTGCAAGTTTAAATGATATCTCATTGGAGTCTACCGGGTGCATCTTTCCATCAAATACACAAACGCGTATGTCGCGAGCGTATGATCCGGTTAAAGGACCTTCCTCCATTTTCTCCATAATTCCTTTAACAATAGCAGGCATAAAGCGCGCTTCAATAACGCCACCAACAATGCAATTATAGAATACCATTTTTCCTCCCCATGCCAAATCGTACACCTCTCTATCGCGAACGCTCATTTTGCTATCAACACCGCCAATTTTGTAGGTAACCGGATCGGGCATCCCCTCCGTGTACGGTTCAATAACTAAATGTACCTCGCCAAATTGTCCGGCTCCACCACTTTGTTTTTTATGGCGATAGTCGGCATATGCGTATTTTGTTATGGTTTCTCTATATGGTATTTTAGGAGCGTAGTATTCAATACTTACTTTATCATTGTGCTCCATGCGCCATTTTACGGTATTTAAATGAAACTCTCCTTGTCCGGAAACAATCATTTGTTTCAACTCTTTTGAGTATTCCACCATAAGCGATGGGTCTTCTTCACGCATGCGGTACAATACCTCTGCCATACGCTCTTCATCGCTCTTATTAACGGCTTTTACCGCTGTGCGGAAGCGTGCATTAGGGTAAGATATACCCGGATAAATATAATCGCAATCCTTGCTGTTTAGCGTATTTCCGTTACGGCTATTTTTTAATTTCACAGTTGCTCCAATGTCACCCGCCTGTAATTCGGTAACCTTAGTACGGTTTTTACCCGCAATGGCATAAAGTTGCGACAATCGCTCTTTTGCACCTGTATTCATATTTGTTAGGTCATCTCCTTCTTTTACAGTTCCGGAAATCACTTTAAAGAAATTGATATCTCCTAAATGACTTTCAATGGTGGTTGAGAATATAAATAACGATGTTGGTCCATCTGGATTATATGCTACCAGCTCGCCTTGCTCCGTGTACATTCC
This sequence comes from Marinifilaceae bacterium, assembly GCA_051656645.1. Classification (GTDB taxonomy): domain Bacteria; phylum Bacteroidota; class Bacteroidia; order Bacteroidales; family Marinifilaceae; genus JBOGCH01. The sequence continues at coordinate 61,452 of JBOGCH010000044.1, read as the reverse complement.
TGGCATCTTTGCAGCACTAGGTGCTACATTAACCAAAAATTCCATAAAACGGCGTACACACATATCTTTTTCCGCCGATACGCAGAACAATGGAAACATATCCCTTGCCACTAATCCTTTGCGTATACCGCGGCGCATTTCTTCCTCTGTTAAACTTCCTTTTTCAAAATACAGCTCCATCAAACTTTCGTCGTTTTCGGCCGCAGCCTCAACAAGCTCATTATGTAGCTCCATGGCACGTTCCATTTCCTCTTCAGGAATTGGGAGTACTTGTGGTTTTCCTCCATCGGGGCCCCATTCGTACATTTCCATTTTTAATACATCTACAACTCTGTTAAATCCTGTACCGGGATTAACAGGATACTGAATAGCAATTAGTTTCTTGCCAAAGCAAACCTTTAAACTCTCCAATGTTTGCTCGTAATTACATTTCTCGTGATCCAGCTGATTAGCAACTACAATCACCGGTTTTTCCATTTTAGCTGTTCTGCGGCTAATTAGCTCTGTGCCAACCTCAACGCCTTTAATACTATTAACTACCATTACAGCACAATCGGCAACAGATAATGCCGACACTACACCACCTACAAAATCGTCCGAACCCGGAGTGTCAATAAAATTTAGTTTCTGATCTTTCCACTCTGTGTACATTACTGTTGGAAATACAGAATAACCATACTCCTGTTCGATGGGACGGAAATCCGAGGCGCTACTCTTTCCAAGTACCGATCCTCGACGACTAATGACCCCGCCTTCATACAGCATCGCTTCTGAGAGGGTTGTCTTACCTGACCCCGCGCTCCCTACAAGTGCGATATTCTTGATTTCATTAGGACTATAAGTTTTCATACGCTTATAATTTTAAAATTTGCCGTCTATAACGTTTGCGCTGAAAAAACCTTTATACTTAAGCCAAACAGCGCATTCCTTACAGAATGGTAATAGTTATTGGTTATTTGTAATAAAGTTAGTTGCATCCCCATGAGGAATGTGTATGTAAGTTATTACATTACTTACACATAACCAATAGAGTAGATACAACTTTTTTTATATCTTTTGTAAATATTTTATGGATAACAATTAAAATAGGAACTTTTATATCTAGATTTGTAATCTTCAAAGAGAACAAATTTTGAATTTATCTATTTCAACATTGACTTGAGGAAGAAACCGCAATCGATTGAAATCATAACACGATTACTATAATGAAAACAAACATATCTTATCTATCTATGAAAAAATTATCAGTACTATTACTGCTTTTACTACCGTTTGCTATTTATGCTCAAACAGGAGTAGAGGCAACCTACAAACTTATTGAACGAGTTACGCCGGGATATAGTAAGCAATATGACATTGAAATAACGCAAGAACAAGTCAATGGACAGGATTGGTTCCAAATAGCCACAAAAGGTAATAAAGTACATTTAAAAGGCAATAATCCGGTATCTGTAGCAACGGCGTTTAACTGGTACCTTAAATACCATTGTAACGCACAAGTTTCTTGGTTCGGCAATCAACTGGATTTACCAAGGAAACTGCCACTGCCGCAGCAATCGGAATTCCATAGTATTAACGGAAAATACCGAGTTAATTTTAACTACTGTACCATATCATACACGGCACCATGGTGGGATTGGGAGAGATGGCAGTGTGAAATAGACTTTATGGCTATGAATGCAATAAACACGCCACTACAAACCATTGGTCTTGATGTTGTATGGTATCAAACACTTTTAGACATGGGCTTCACCTGCAAAGAAGCGAGAGATTTTTTAGTGTTGCCGGCGCATCAAGCATGGCAATGGATGACTAATATAGAAAGCATTGGCGGCGGACTGCCTCTTAGCTGGCTAGAGAGTCATAAGGTGCTGGCACAGCAAATCTATGCACGTCAAAGAGAACTGGGTATGCAACCCATCCAGCAGGCTTTTACGGGCAATGTTCCAAAACTAATGAAACAAAAATATCCCAATGCTAAAATAGCTCAGCAACCGGAATGGTATGGTTTTGAGGGTGTATCGCAGCTAGACCCTTTGGATCCCTTATTTATAACCATGGGACGCGCTTTTATGAAAAATCAAAAGGAGTTGTTTGGAAACTATGGAATGTATGCTGCAGATCCGTTTCATGAGAGTGCCCCACCAAGTACTTCTACTCAATATTTACAAAAAGTGGGACAAGTTATATACCAAGTAATTAGCGAATCCGATCCGGCAGCCATTGTAGCCATGCAGTCTTGGAGTATTCGTCAACCCATTGTTACACAATTTCCAAAGGATAAACTCATTGTACTGTGTTTAAATGGAGGGCGTCATGACTTTTGGGGGTATGATTTTATATGTGGTAATTTGCACAATTTTGGCGGGCGTATAAACATGCACGGGGATTTAGCTCTCTTGGCTTCCAATCAGTACGTAACAGCCAAAAATCAAACATCACAAGCGGTAGGATCGGGGCTTTTTATGGAATCTGTGGTGCAGAATCCGGTATATTATGCCATGGCCTATGAAATGCCCATGCACAATGCACCAATAAATGAGCGTGAGTGGCTAGCAAACTATGTTCGCCGTGCCTATGGCGCTAGCAGTGATAGTGCAACCAAAGCATGGGATATACTGCTTAAAACAGTATACTGTAAGGGGACCAATGGTGTAGAATACAGTTCTGTTATTGCGGCGCGTCCAGCAATAGATGTAAAAAAGTCTGGTCCTAATGCGGGTTTCAAAATACCATACAATGAACAACAACTTTACCAAGCCCAACAGTTGTTGTTAGCCGACGCTGCCAACTTAAAAAAATCGCCAATCTACAGGTTTGATATTCTCGACCTACAACGCCAAATAATGACCAATTTAGCGCAGCGTATCAACAAAGCGGCAACGAAATCCTATCGCGATGGTGATCTTGAAAACTTTACACTTCACAGCAATCGTTTTCTGGAATTACTATTGGATGTTGACCGTTTGCTCTCCTCGCGTACTGAATGGAATTTTGATAAATGGATTGCTGACGCCCGTTCTTGGGGAAAAACGCAAGAGGAAAGAAATCAGCTAGAGAAGGATGCTACCGAATTGGTTACCTATTGGGGATTTACCGAGGGGTATGAATGCAAACAATTTGACTACTCATGGAGAGAATGGGCTGGTTTAATTCGTAGATATTATCATCCTCGATGGAAACAACTCTTTGATAAAATGGCTACCTCTCTAAAAGCAGGAACTCCATATTGCGATAAAGGTATAAAATTAAACCATGGCCGCGAGGCATTCCGTGCCAATGAATTTTACAATCAATTGGCCAACTGGGAGATTCAGTTTGCATCTACTCCAAAGATGGATATAAATCCCAAACCCAAAGGTAATGAGGTGAAGTTGGCACAGGAAATGTTCAAAAAATATTCAGAAATGAATAAGGCCTACTTAGAGTCTCAATCCACCACTATCAAAGGGAATAGTAACAATAATTTTAAATACAACTAGTAGTAGCTATTTTTTTTGTTAGAAACTTTATTTTCCATAATTTTACATATAATACAAACTTACTAATATTTAAAATTATGAAAAAGTACATTTTTTTAATTGCTATCATGTTCCTTCTCGGGGGATGTGATAAAGAAATTCTGGATGATAGTAAACCTCCTGATACTTCAATAGAATTGATGTTTATTGACCAAAACGGGAATAACCTAATTGAGTCTAAACAACTAAACTTGTCAAATATCAAAATGATAAGCTACCAAGACGGAGAAGAAATTCTTCACACGGGAGAGGAACATGTTCACTACTATCCCGGTACCAATCAAGTCAATCATCAATGTTTTGGAATAAATGGTATCTCAATGCATGTGAATCTAAATATACCATTTCAGGATAGATTGACAAGCAGAACTTATTTTAGAATCAAGGACAATCCTGTGGATACATTATATACAATATATAATAAGGAAATATATCCATACAGAAAGGAAGAGGTTTATTTGAATGGTAAACTGATTTGGAACGATATAGATAGAGGAGTTGCTAAAATCATAGTTAACATGGACTAACTTGTTAATAAAAAGTGGTCAGTAATTATCGTGATAGATTAAATATTGGACCATTAATTATAAATGAGATGAGCTCGGTATTTCACCGAGCTCATCTCATTTAATTTCAATAGTATCTCCTTCTATTCAGATAGAGTAAAACGTATAACAAATTATATGCTGACAGCAATTTAAAAAAGGATTATTGTTCCTGCGTAATGCGCTCCTTACTAGGAAACCATTGATAAGTCCTGTTGGCAATGCGCACCAGCATTAGCATAACAGGAACCTCTACTAAAACGCCTACTACAGTTGCTAAAGCAGCACCTGAGTGTAGGCCGAATAGTGATATTGCAACCGCAACTGCCAATTCAAAAAAGTTACTGGCTCCAATCATTGCCGCGGGTGCAGCAACATTATGTGGTAGCATAGCTGCTTTACACCACCCGTATGCAATAAAGAATATAAGTACGGTTTGAAGAATTAGTGGTACAGCTATTAATAGTATGTGTAGCGGATTATTCAGTATCGTTTCACCTTGAAATGAGAATAAAATAATCAAAGTAAGCAATAATCCACCAATAGTCAGATTATTAAACTTCTTCACAAAAACATTATTAAAATACTCAATCCCCTTACGTTTAACAACGCTAATGCGAGTAATAATACCTGCTGTTAATGGAATAACAACAAATAGGATAACGGATAACAGTAGTGTATCCCATGGAATTTCAATACCCCCTATTCCTAATAAAAATGCAACTATTGGAGCGAAAGCAATAAGTATAATTAAATCGTTTATGGCTACCTGTACAAGTGTATATGCTGCATCGCCTTTGGTTAAGTAGCTCCACACAAAGACCATAGCTGTACAAGGAGCCGCTCCAAGAAGTACTGCACCAGCAAGATATTCATCGGCTAATGAAGCAGGAATAAGGGATTTAAATACAAAATGAAAAAATACCCAAGCTATGCCAAACATGGTGAAAGGTTTAATTAGCCAGTTAGTTACACAGGTTATTAAAATACCTTTTGGACGTTTTCCTACGTTTTTTATACTTTGAAAATCAATCTTCAGCATCATTGGATAAATCATTAACCAAATTAAAAGTGCCACAGGTATAGATACGTTAGCATATTCAAATCGACTAAGTGTGCCGGGTATGCTTGGAAAAAATTGTCCAATACATATTCCTACAATTATACATAAAGCCACCCATACTGTTAGGTATCGCTCAAAAAAACTTATTCCTTGTTTTTTTTCCATGATAGATATTAGTTTGTAATTATGATATTTAGAGTATTTACTGCCTATTTCTTATTGTTATAAACCTGATAATACATATTGACATACATTTATATCGTCTATTGTTCGCAAATATACGAACAATAGACGATATAAAAAATAGTACATGCATTATTCAAATTTTGTAAGTATTGTTTTTACCAAATCATAATAAGAGAGTTTGTACATAGCCCCTCAAGGGTTTCGACTAGGTTACGACTAGGTTTCGACTACTATGGGGGGATAATAGTAGTCGAAACCTAGTCGATACCTAGTCGTAACCTAGTCGAAGCCCTTAACAGGGTGCAGGGGGAGTATTGGGGGATAAGCTTTAAATGGACCGCTTATTAGGGTATTTGTTTTGTAATGCCAAAGGTACTTTACAATGGATGATTATTTACCGGTACAAGTGAGATGCAAGCATTTATTGGCGCGATGAAAAGAGTGCATTTTATGGAGACAATCACTATATGCCGGTTACTCCTTCTTGCATGCGGGGGAGTAGGGATGATGATTTATAATAGTGTCGCGCAAATAACTGTCGTCCAGATGAGTGTATATCTCTGTGGTGAGTATTGACTCATGTCCAAGCATGTCCTGTACAGCTCGTAAATCCGCACCACCGTTTACCAAATGCGTGGCAAATGAGTGGCGGAAGGTGTGAGGAGATATGTTTTTTGTTATGCCGGCTTCGAGTGCAGCTTTTTTTATAATATTAAATATGGATATGCGGCTAATGGACTCATTAAACCTATTTAGGAATAAGTGATCCTTGTATGGAAGAGGTATTTCGAGATAATTGCGAAACTCACGAATATAGATTTGAATTTCCTCTTTGGCTTTGGCGCTAAGGGGAATTAAACGCTCTTTATTTCCTTTTCCTTCCACCTTAAGGAAATCCATGGTGAAATTAATATTGGAAATTTTTAGGCCTGTAAGCTCGGAAACACGTACGCCCGATGAATATAGTAACTCAATGATGGTGCGATTGCGTTGCCCCTCAAATGTGGTAACGTCGAATACTGCAATGAGGCTATTTATCTCTTCGACAGAGAGAACGGTGGGCAGATGGCGCCCAATTTTAGGAGCCTCTAGCAAACGGGCCGGACTGGTTTCCAGTTGCTCATCATAAACCAGATATTTAAAAAAGGATTTAATGCCTGATATGAAGCGCGCTTGAGAACGTGCAGTGATACCTTCTTGCTGAATAAAAATGATGTAAAGTGTTAATATATCCAGTGTCACTTGGCCGGGAGTATTGCATTTATGCTCCTCTTGACAAAATATTGCCATGGATTTTATGTCTCTTAAGTAAGCCTCGATGGTATTTGCAGACAAGGATTGCTCTAATTTAAGGTACAGTCTATACCCCTTAATTGCCTCTGTCCAAGTGTTTTTTAATTGCATGTTGTTGTGAGTTTATAATTAGGTTATCCCTACATGTTGGTAAAAGTAATAACATTGTAACATCTTTTATACACGGATACGTGTAAAAAGTATTAATTTTGTAGCGTGTTGCATGCGTTGCGTCATGAAATACATTACTTTCTAAACTTAACCTATTCTTGTATGGAAATACTACTACTAAACGGTCCTAATTTAAATTTGTTGGGGACACGTGAGCCCGATGTATATGGAAAAGAAACTTTTGATGACTGTTTAAAGCAATTACAAACAATTTATCCGGAAGTAACGTTTCACTATTTCCAGTCCAATATTGAGGGCGAATTAATAAACAAACTGCATGAAGTTGGTTTTACCTTTGATGGCGTGGTTCTTAATGCCGGAGGATACACGCATACATCGGTAGCTTTGAGGGATGCAATTGCAGCAATAACAACACCGGTTGTGGAGGTGCATATCTCCAATACCGCAAAAAGAGAAGAATTTCGTCACCATTCATACCTAACAGCCGTATGTAAGGGAGTAATAATGGGATTTGGACTCCAATCCTATGAATTAGCCGTGAAGGCATTGATAGGGTAATGAATGACTGGGCAAAATAATTATATTAAAGATTCATATTTATGAAAAGAACGAAGATTGTGGCTACCATTTCGGATAAAAAATGCGATGTGGAGTTTTTAAGACAATTACATGAGGAGGGAGTTGATGTTGTGCGCTTGAATACCGCTCATCAGACGTTGGATGATGCGATGAAAGTTGTAAATATGGTACGTGCCGTGTCGGATAAAATTGCTATGTTAATTGACACGAAAGGTCCTGAGGTACGTACTCGCCTAGCTGGAGAGCCTATTGCCGTTGAGCGCGGAGAGCGCGTTTATATGACCGGAGATTTAACAAAAGATATAGAAGGGAAATTGATTCAGGTGTCATATGATGATTTTACGCATTATATTGCACCGGGAGCGAAAATCCTTATTGACGATGGAGATGTTGAGTTTGTTGTTGAAGAGAATGAAGGTGGCGTGTTGTCACTTATAGCATCGAACGGTGGTATAATTAAAAATAGAAAGAGTATTAATGTTCCGGGTGTAAATATGCACCTACAGTCATTGAGTGACAAAGACAGAACATTTATTGAATTTGCTATTAAAAACGACCTTGATTTTATTGCTCACTCTTTTGTACGTAATAAAGAGGATGTTATTGCCATTCAAAACATATTAGATGAGCACAACAGCAAGGTAAAGATTATTGCAAAAATTGAGAATCAGGAAGGTGTTGATAACATTGAAGAGATTTTGGACCATGTATATGGTGTAATGGTGGCTCGTGGTGATTTGGCTATTGAGATTGATGCTGAGAAAATACCGCGTATTCAACGCTACATTGTAAATAAATGTATTGAAAGTAAGAAGCCAGTAATTGTAGCTACGCAAATGCTACACACTATGATAGATCACCCACGCCCAACACGTGCAGAGGTAAGTGATATTGCTAATGCGGTATTTATGGGTACGGATGCAATTATGTTGAGTGGAGAAACTGCTTATGGTGAATATCCGCTGGAGGCTGTACGTATAATGAAGAAAGTTGCCGAAGCAAATGAGTCGACTACCGTGCCGGATTATAACCGTAATTTAGTGCGTATAAATAACGAAGTAACTGCTGCGCTTGCGCGTGTTGCGGTACGTACTACGTCATTATTACCAATTAAGGCCATTGTTGTGGATACTATGTCAGGACGTACGGCACGTTATTTAAGTGCATTCCGCGGACCTCTTCCGGTTTACGCGCGTTGCTATGATGAGCGTGTAATGAGAGAGTTATCTCTTTCGTTTGGTATTTTCCCTTACCACACGGAGAAACCAAAATCCCATGATGAGTTTATGCGAGGAGTTCCTCAAATGCTTATTGCAAATGGTTACCAACCAGAAGATTATATTTTGGTAATTGGTGGTAGCTTTGGGCATGTGCGCGGAGCATCGTTTATGGAAATTTGTAAGGTTAGCGATATTAAGTAATCTTACCAAGCATATAGAAAAATCCTCAGCGACAGAATGGTTGCTGAGGATTTTTTTGTTGTAACATCCAACATGGAATAGCGTAACATATACACTTATCAATAATTTAAGGTAATGGAAGCAGAAGCAAGAAACAAACTGGCGGGACATTTATCAATGACCTTATCAACTATATGGTTTGGTTTAAACATACCGGTGCTTAAGGATTTAATGCCACATTGGTTAAATGGATTAGATGCTACCTTTTTGCGCATAGTGGGTGGTTGTGTTCTGTTTTGGATTGCTTCTTTGTTTGTAAAGGGGCAACGTATAGAGAAGTCCGATTGGTGGTTACTCATAGTAACGGGTGTAGTGGGCCAATTTGCCTTTATATTGTTTTTAAATTTAGCTATTCAATATACATCGCCTATAGATGTTTCCATAATAATGACCACGCCACCTTTAATGGTTATACTTGCCTCTGCATGGATATACAAAATAAAGCTCACGGTGAGAAAAGTGATAGGGGTAATTGTTGCATTGTGTGGTGCGTTGTTGCTAATACTTTTGCAAGCGCATGGAACGGATAGTGGTAGTATGAAGGGTACTATTTTTTGTGTGATAAGTGCTATTTGTTATGCAATTTATTTGTTGGGAATAAAGAAACCATCGGAGAAATATAGATCAATTCCTCTTTTGCGTTGGTTGTTCCTGTTTGGGTCGTTGGTATGTATTCCTGTCACTATTTCATCGGTATTAAAAGCTCCCGTAGTCTTACATCCAGAAGCAAAACCTATTTGGGAAATGGTTTTTATTGTAATATTTCCAACCTTTGTTGCTTATTTACTTATACCACCTGCAGTACGTAGAATAGGAGCGCCAATTGTATCCATGTACCAATATCTTATCCCTGTAGTGGCTTCGGCCGGAGCTATTGCAATGGGATTGGCTAAATTGCGATGGGACCAGCCGGTGGCGTTAATAATAATTCTGTTTGGCGTGTTTTTAACCTCTTATACGCCTAAACCTAAGGCTAATGTAGAGAAGAAGGATACCAATAATACTCAATAAAGTGCGTTTTAGTAGTTGTTGTGTGACAAGTACAATATGCACATGAAATAATAAATTAAAACCTCTTTTCCAGTCAGGAAAAGAGGTTTTAATTTATGTGATTTTGCTTTTATTTAATCAACTCATTGGCTAGCATTGGAATGTTTATACCGTGAAAGTTTCCGGATGTCATAATTAGCAGGATTTGTTTTTCTTGTTTGTTTGTATACAAAAACTCCTCCATTAATTTATTATCTGTAAATACGTTCAAGTCTTGTTGTGCGAATCCGTTGCGAACGTCGGCAATGCTAATGTCCGGTAGTTGTTTGTGTTTAATGACCTCCGGATTATAGTATACGCATGCAATGTCCGCACTACTCATGCTATTGGCATATTGTGGTAGAAATGCAGCATTTAGGCTGCTAAATGTATGTAACTCCATGCACGCAACTAGATGATGGTGAGGATATTGTTGTCTCACTGCATTTAGTGTGGCCTGTAACTTAGATGGCGAGTGCGCAAAATCAAGAAATGCTTTACTATCTCCGTTTACGGCAATGGTTTGTAGGCGTTTTGCTGCTCCACTGTATGAGGATATGGCATTGCCAAATTCGCTATCGGATATGCCAACCTGCTTACAAGCATAATAGGCTGCTGTAAGATTTTGGATATTATGTAAACCGAATATGTTCAGTGCATATTTTACATTGTCTAAGATGATGTAGGTTGTTCCATTTTCAATAACATAGGGTAACGTATTGTAAGGAATGGAGTGAATGTCCTCTCTTAATGTTGTGGAGAGTTGTTGTAATTCATCATCTTTTTCAAAATAGATAAGTGTACCGTTAGATGTTATACGCTCTGTGAATATGCGGAATTGACTTACATAGTTCTCAAAAGTGGGAAATACATTCATATGGTCCCATGCTATGCCCGTAATAATGGCAATGTCCGGATAGTAATGGTGAAACTTTGGGGTCAGTTCAAGCGGTGATGTTAGGTACTCGTCGCCTTCGAATACAGCAATAGGACTTTCTTCGCTTAAATGTACCATGGTGTCAAAGCCTTCGACCGAGGCTCCTACCATGTAGTCAAAGTTACGATTACATTGTTTTAATACGTGCATGATCATGGAGGTTGTAGTAGTTTTTCCATGACTTCCTCCAATAATTATGCGTTGCTTATTTTTTGTTTGTTCAAACAGATATTCGGGATAGCTGTATATTTTCAAACCCAGTTCGCGGGCGCGAACAAGTTCGGGGTTGTCAATACGCGCATGCATACCCAAAATAACCGCTTCGATATCGGTAGTTATTTTTTCCGGGAACCATCCCCATTGTTTGGGTAGAATCCCAGCTTTTTCCAGGCGTGAGCGTGACGGTTCGAAGATTTCATCGTCCGATCCGGTAACCTCAAATCCTTTTTCATGGAGAGCCAGCGCTAAGTTATGCATGGCACTACCGCCAATTGCAATGAAATGTATTTTATTTTTCATATAGATAACGTTCCGTTATGACTTAAATAATTACGGGAGTGCGATGTATGCCCTCGTCCTGTTTTTGAACCACGTGGCAACGATAATTCTCGTTCGTTGTCGGAAAATCGCTGCGGAAGTGTCCGCCGCGGCTTTCTTCTCTGTATAGCGCGGAACGAATAATAAGTTGAGCCACTTTTAGTAAATTACGACTTACTTGGCGGTAATATTCATTGCGAGGTTCTGGTAATGATTGCTGAAGAGCGTCTATCTTTTCCAGTCCGGCTTTTAGGCACTCCTCAGTGCGTATAATACCTGCATGGCGTGTCATGATGCGCGAAACATCCTTTTTAAGCTGCTCATATCCTGCTTGATGTTGGGGATTAACGTAGTAGCGGGGAATAAAACTTACTTGTTTGTCTATTTTAGGATCGGTCAGAGTAGCATCGACAGCACGCTTACCAAATACTAAACATTCAATCAGTGAGTTTGAAGCTAAGCGGTTGGCACCCATAATGCCGGATGAGGCTAATTCGCCACATACAAAAAGATGTTTAATGCTTGTGCGACCTTCTGTGTCTGTGCGTACCCCACCTACGGTGTAGTGTGCGGCAGGAGCAACTGGGATGCGGTTACACATATCGATATCATAGTCCTTGCATTTTTGATAAATGGTTGGGAAACGGTGCTTTATCATTGCCGGATCCAAGTGTTTTAATGAAAGCCATACAAAGTCGTCATTGTGTTTCATCATTTCCTTATATATGGATTGTGCTACAATGTCTCGGGGTGCCAGTTCTGCCAGCTCGTGGATTGTAGTCATAAAACGCTCACCGCGTTGGTTGATGAGATGCGCACCTTCACCCCGAACAGCTTCACTAATAAGAAAAGCTTCTTCGCTCTCAATGCACATAGCCGAAGGGTGGAACTGAATAAATTCCAAGTCAACCACTTCGCAGCCGGCTTCATAGGCAATAGCTAGTCCGTCACCAATGGTTGTATGCGGATTTGTGGTGCGTTTATATATGGCAGATGTACCTCCCAATGTTAGGAACGTATTATCTGCATAAAAAAGAAGCTCCTTGTCTTGGGAATGATCCCATGCGCGTACCCCATAACACACTCCATTGTCCGTAAGGAGTCCTAATACCGAGTGTTGTTGGAGTATGGTTATGTTGGGATGGTTTAGTACTTTTCCAATCATGAACGTAGTTACCATACGTCCGGTAGCATCGCCTCCCGCATGTAAAATGCGTTTGCGGTGGTGTCCACCCTCTAATCCCAAGGCTAAACTTCCATCTTCCATATCGAAGTGCATGCCTTCGGCGATCAGTTCAGAGATTCGTTCCGGACCTTCATTGACCAGAATTTCAACTGCGGGATGATCGCATAATCCTCGCCCTGCAATGATAGTATCTTCAAAATGCAGAGACGGGTCATCGTCCTCGTCGGTAACTGCGGCTATGCCGCCTTGAGCAAAATACGAATTACTTTCCTCTATCTGTGATTTTGTAAGGATAGCCACGGTGCCGTGTGCAGCCGCTTTGAAGGCGGCATAGAGTCCTGCTAAACCACTTCCCACAACAATATAATCAAATTTGCACATACTTTTGGAATACAATTTATGTGATACTAAAATGTAAATTGTTGCGAAAGTATCATTTTTTATTTTACAATTTTGTTAACTGAGCGAAAAAATGTAAACAAATGCGGCACACTTGGTGGGCTGTTTCTTTTTCTTGGAAAATAAGTTATCTTTGTATTAATAGATACGTAAGTACGTATTTGTATTTAATATATAAATAGTAAACACTATAATTTACAAGCAATGATTACAAAAGATAAAGTAGTTTCAGTAATTTACGAATTACGCACAGAACCAAACGGAGAGGTAAGAGAATCTGCAAATGCACAAAGACCATTAACGTTCATTTGTGGACAAAAGCAAGTGCTTGAATTCTTTGAATCTAATTTGTTAGACAAAAATAAAGGCGATAAATTTGAATTTACCATTCCAAGCGAAAACGCTTATGGCGAATACAATGAGGATATGGTTGTAGAGCTTCCAATGGAGGTATTTAAAGACGTGCGTCCGGAGGATATGCAAGTTGGTAATGACTTGCCAATGGTGGACAGCATGGGCCGTCACTTAATGGGTAATATCAAAGCTATTAACGGAGATTTAGTAGAAATTGACTTTAATCATCCACTAGCAGGTAAAGACCTAATTTTTAGCGGTGAGATTACAGAAGTACGTGATGTTACACAAGCAGAATTAGATGCTCTTAACTCGCACGGTTGTGGTAGCGGCGGTTGCGGCGGATGCAGTGGTTGCGGCTCAGATAGCGAAGAGAAGCACGACTGTGGCGGATGTGGTTGCCACTAATAACTAACACACCAAAAATCTTAACCTATGGCCGGAAACAGTATTGGAAAACTTTTTAAACTAACCTCTTTTGGCGAGTCGCATGGCGTAGCCCTAGGGGGAGTTATAGACGGATGTCCTGCCGGAGTACCTTTAAGTGTAGAGCGCATTCAGGAGCAATTGGACAGACGCCGTCCCGGACAATCGGCGGTTTCTACACCAAGAAACGAAGCAGATAAGGTGGAGATTCTTTCAGGTATATTTAATGGGCATACCACCGGTATGCCCATTGGTTTTATAATCCGTAATCAAAACCAACAGAGTAAGGATTATGACACGATGAAAGAGCTTTTCCGCCCCTCGCATGCCGATTTTACGTGGCATACAAAATATGGAGAAAGAGATCATCGTGGGGGAGGCCGCTCCTCAGCACGTGAGCATGTTGCGCGTGTCGTTGCCGGCTCCGTAGCGCGACAGGTGTTGGAGCACCTAGGTGTTTCCATTACCGCTTACACCTCACAAGTAGGAACTGTAACCCTTAACGAAGAGGAAGATATTATCGATCTAAATAGCATAGAAAATAACGTGGTACGTTGCCCTAATGCCGAAGTAGCCGAATTAATGATGCAGGAAATTCTTTCCGCACGTGAGGAAGGCGACTCTGTGGGAGGATGCGTAAGTTGTATTATCTCCGGTGTACCGGTAGGATTAGGCGAACCGGTATTTGATCGTGCGCAGGCCCGTCTTGCGTATGCCATGTTGAGTATCAATGCGGCTAAGGGATTTGAATACGGTAAAGGCTTCGCTTCGGCCGCAATGCGTGGTAGCGAGCACAATGATCCGTTTACCGTGAAAGGGGAACGGATAACAACGGAAACCAACTTCTCCGGAGGAATCCAAGGAGGTATTACCAATGGCGAGGACATATTCTTTCGCGTTGCCTTTAAGCCCATTGCCACAATCATGCAGGAACAGCACACCGTGAATAAGCAAAAAGAGGAGGTAACATTTACCGCTCATGGTAGACATGATCCTTGCGTAGTTGCTCGTGCAGTTCCAGTAGTGGAAGCAATGGCAGCCGTAACGCTTTTGGATATGGTACTTGAAAACAGAGCAGCACAATTGTAAATTGTACATATAAAAAATGACGATGCATATGCATCGTCATTTTTTATGCTATTCATCTTCGTCTAAATAGAATAGCTCGTTAACGCTTTGTCGGTCTTGAATAATTTCCACTACATAATATTTCTAATCTCAATCTCTACCAAATCCTCAATGTCAATCATCGCATTAATTAAAATCACAGTGTCGAAAAGAGCAATGTCATCAGCTTTTATCTCAATCTCTGTGATTATTCCTTCAGCTATCAAATGCTGTCTTTTAGTGCCATTGAGTAAATAGCTGAAAGGGGTATACAATTGATTATCCTTTCGGAATACCACATTCGTATAAGAGGTATCGGTTATATAGCCGTTTTTGACAATTAAAATTTCATCCGCATTGCCTTTCATGGCTACCAAATCATTAAGCGGTTTTCGGTTGGCATATTTAAACGAATAGTCAATGGTGTTGTCTTCTATAAGTTTTAAGGATTTAATAGGCCTAATGGAATATAAATCATACTCCACCATCCATTCGTTAATTCCATACAGTACGCGGCATTTAACCACGCCATGCGGGTAGGGATTGTGTTGTAATAGCACCTGTTCCGCAGGAAATGAAACCGGTAATTGCCAATGGCGCATAGTTTGCTCGGCACGTCTCAGATGTCCGGCATAGTTACAAACTTTGCCGTCCTTTATTTTTATGGTTTCAACAAATTCTAGGTGCATAGTTGGAAATTCTTAAAATGGAAGATATACTTTTTCAATCACTTCGCGGTACTCATCCTCAACTTTCGAGTTTATGGTTATTCCTCCGCCACTCCGGAAACGCTTTTCTCCTTGCTTCTCCTCAATAAAACGAATCAGTACACCGGAGTCTAAGTTCTTGCCGTCAAAATAGCCCACAACGCCGGTATAGAAGTCGCGTTTTTCCTGTTCTGCGTTTGCAATTATGCGGAGAGTCTCGGCTTTTGGTGCCCCGCAAATACTCCCTGCCGGTAGCATATCCGTGAATAAATCGCCAAGCCGTGCCTCGAACCCTGTCTCTAAACGAGCAGTAATCTCGCTACTCACTTGCAGAATGGGACCTTGCATACGCTCTATACGGTCAATGTACCGGAAGCGCTCCACTCGCGTTTGGGTGCCAATTTTATTTAAGTCGTTACGTATCAGGTCTACAATAGTGTAATGCTCTGCCTGCTCCTTATAGTCGTTGAGTATGCACTCTTCTGCATTAGGCAGGGTGGCATCAATAGTCCCTTTCATAGGGAATCCGGAAATAACCCCGTCCTTAATCTTAACAAAGCACTCCGGCGAGAAGCAAACAAACTCCCCTGGAATCCATAACTTATATTTAGCTTTGCTACGCTTAAATATTTGCTGTAGGGACAAATTGGTGGTTATAGGTGTTGCTACAGTCAAGTTTAATAAAAAAGAGTCGCCACGCTGTAGCCCGGCATAGGCACATTGAAACTTCTTTGCGTATTCTTCAAAACTTATGGGATGCGCGGTAAACTCAATAGGCATCTCATCTCCGGTTACATCGGGATGCAGATGCGCGTTTGTAACTCCATTAATATCAAAATACAGATCCTCGCATGTATGCGGATTAGGATAAAAAAAACATCTATCCATCTCGTAATTAATACCAAAAACAAACGGCGTGCCGCTTGCTCCGCATTGATTCATATTCTCTTTTAACTCCTTTAGCGTAATCATAATGCAAAGATAATTTTTATTACTTTTGCGTGCTATAAGTGGGAAGTGATATGCAGAAAATATTGGTGATTGATAATTATGATTCCTTTGTGTACAATCTGGTGCAGTTATTGCGCGAGAGTGGGCTGTGTCATTATGACGTGGTAAAGAACAATGAAATACCTTTGGATTGTCTGCACCAATGGGATAAAATCCTACTATCACCGGGCCCCGGCGTACCACAAACATCAGGGCAACTGCTCCAAGTTATTCAGCAAGCTCAGCATACTCACTCCATTTTGGGCATTTGTTTGGGACATCAGGCATTGGCGGTACATTTTGGCGCGCAATTAATACAGATGGAACACCCCAAACACGGACATTTATCACAACTCTCTAACGTACAGCACAGCTCTCCACTGTTTGCTAATATGAGCCATCCCGTGCGTGTGGGCCGATATCACTCTTGGGTAGTTAATCCCGATAGTCTTGATAGTAAATCCGGGCTTATTGCTACAGCCTTCGATGAGGACAACAACATCATGGCTCTGCAACATACAGAACTTCCTCTTTACGGAGTTCAATTTCATCCGGAATCCATTATCAGTAATTGTGGTGAGCAAATAATAAAAAACTGGTTACAACTAAAATAATAGAGCTCATTAGCACATTTTCCGCATATATTCAAAACTTATCTTTGTAATGTCTAAATCATTTTATATTTTTACATTGAAAATGTGATATACTTGGGTTTATACGCTAGTATGTGACACTAATTAATTGTCTTAAAACAGAACGGATATGGCAAATATTAAAAGATTAAAAAAGGACATTGACTTCTTAACATCATCAGTTGTAGCTGATTGTATTCAGTACACTATTGTATCAGGTGGTGAAAACTACGACAAAGTTGAGGAGCTAATTACAAGTGTTTTAGCAAGCCGTAACGAGCTTCGCGGACGTGTATGTGATGGAAAACGCGTTCCTGCTACAGAGAAAAAAGCATATTACACTGCTATTTTCCGCGACTTACTTCAAAGTGTTGACGAAGCTTTCACTGAATTAAGCAACGTAATTAAAAAATAATCCCAAACCGGGTATTTTTATTATATAAGGAGGGTGTATTTACATCCTCCTTATTTTTTATAACCGGTGTGTAGTAATATATGGAAACTAACAGCATAGAAATTCGCCGTAGCGCTAACATTAAATACCTATCAATACGCATGGCTCCCGGCCGAGGCATATGGGTAAATGTTCCTTATGGGGTATCGGAAGATATTGTAAAACGTTTTATCTCCGAAAAAAGAGAGTGGATAGAAGCTAATAAAGCCAAAATAAAGGCATATGAACAACGCACGTCCACAAACTTTGATCCGGGAGCGGAAATAGTTACTAAAATGCATAGGATACGCGTTGAAACCGTTGCCGAGAAACAGCCACGCTATACAATGAAGGGAAGTGATATTACGTTTCACATACCGTCCATTATGACCTCCTCGCAACGCAATGAGTTAATGCAACAAATGCTTGTCAATGTATATAAATATGAGGCAAAACGGTATTTAACGCCACGCATTGTTGAGTGGTCTGCAAAGTTAGCTCTTCCTTTTGCCCGTCTCTCTTTTCGTAACAATATATCCAATTGGGGCAGTTGTTCACACCAAAATGACATAAGCCTCAACGTAAAGTTAATGAAACTACCGGATGCGCTTATTGACTATGTTATTATACATGAGCTGTGTCACGTAAAGGAAAAGAACCACAGCGCCTCTTTTTGGGCGCTTGTCGAGAAACATTGTCCCAACTATGCAAAGCTGCGTGCAGAGCTTAAAAAGCATCACACGCGCATTTAAACCCATATACACAACAGCGGCGAGAACTTTAATGTTCTCGCCGCTATTGTGTATATGCTCACTTTGTTTAATACATAAGGAAAGCAACGTAGCACAGTACAATGCAAATAGGAAATACAAACTGTGTAAATCGGTTTCTGCGTACAATCATACCCAGGAATAAAGGCGTTGCAATGGAACCAAAAATAAGCAGATTTATTGTTTTAGGATCCGAAAAGTCATACAAGCCTCTTCCCGTATAAATAATATCCACAACACTAAGTATCATGAAATTAAAAATATTACTACCAATAATATTACTAATGGCAATATTATAGTTTCCTAAACGGAATAGCGAAATAGTGGACGATACCTCAGGTAACGATGTAGCAATACCCAAAAACAGTGCTCCTGCTAGTCCGGTACCCCAGTTAAGTTTTATTGCAATTAAATCTGTCAAATAGGTAATAAAAATACTCAAAGCAATGATACTTATACCCACAAATATAAAACGCACAGTTATTTGTTTCAAAGTAAGTGAACATGCAACCTCTTGTCCCGGTTCCTCTTCCACAATTGGTTCTAAACCATTCTCTGCGCTCATACTGCGAATACCGTAGCAGTAAATAAGAAATATAAGTACGGAAGTTACACTAATAGTCACAATATCAATGTTTAAAACATTGAACCAATTCAATAAAATAACACCGTAAATTAGTGCAACGGAAAGAGTTAAGGACGTGTGACTTTTAGCTATACGCGCTTTGCTAAATGCATTAAACGCTACAAGAATAAGAATGGCTAAAATAGAAATGTTAAATAGGTTACTTCCTAAAATATTGCCAATACAGAGGCCCGGTTTGTTGAGGATAATAGTGGAGGATAAGCTGGTAAATAATTCGGGCAGGGAAGTTACTGCCGATAATACCACACCACCAAGAAATGCTCCTGAAAGCGTTGATTTCTTATCTATTAAATCCACATACTCAGATGCTTTGTTGGATAAATAAACAATTAACGCAGCCACGATGACATACAACACATACAACATAATGTTCACTTTATATAGATTAATAATAAAACTTTTCCTCAACAAAAAACTCAGGTATGACGTGCATTTGCACGTCATACCTGAGTCTCATCAATTAAGATAAGCCAGACCTCCAAGGTCATTATGTTGACTTATCACGTACACCACCGGTACGCCGATTACTCCCTCAAAGCGCATTAGGATTAATATCCCATCTATAAGGTTTAGAAAAAGCCATCCTTTTTCCGGTGGCAAATATAATAACTATTTTAGGAATAAGCAATTTACCATTGCCCAAAACCCAAAGAGCTGCATCTAAAATATATATTGTAACGCAAACAAAATAGCCAATATAATCATTGCCGGACTAAGCGCATCTTTCTTGCCACTAATTAGTTTTACCAAAACGTAAGTAAGCAAACCAAACACAATACCATCCGCAATGGAGTAAGTTAAAGGCATCATTATAATGGTAACAAATGCAGGTAATGCATCGGTAATGTCCGAGAAATCAATCTTTAAAATAGAGTCCATCATAAATACTCCCACAATGACCAAAGCTCCCGTAGTAGCAGCGCTAGGCACTAAAAGGAATATTGGCGAAAAGAACAAAGCCAACAAGAACAGAACGCCTGTTGTGGCCGCCGTAACACCCGATCTACCTCCTTCGGCAATACCCGCTGCACTCTCAACATAGGTAGTCACTGTCGATGTTCCAAGCATAGCACCCGCTGTTGTTCCCAACGCGTCCGCAAGTAAAGCTTCTTTTAGGTGTGGAATGTTGCCCTGCTTGTCCACCATGTCTGCCTTATTTGCAGCACCAATAAGTGTTCCCAGAGTGTTGAATAGATCCATAAACACTAAAGAGAAGATAATAACAAACATCTCAAGTGAAAATATCTGAGAGAAATCGAATTTAAAGAATATCGGACTCAATGAACTTGGCATAGACACCGGCATAAAATTCTCAGGTAATTGAGTCACTCCCATAGGTATACCAATCACAGTACAAAGCAAAATGGAATAGAATAACGCACCTTTTACCTTACGGGCAATAAGCACACCGCTAAGCACAACTCCAATCATTGCAAGCGAAGCTATAGGTGTAAAGCTTCCAAGACCAACTAATGTGGCCGGATGTGCCACAATAATACCCGCATTTTTTAAACCAATAAAGGCTATAAACAACCCAATGGCCACGGAAATAGCGTTACGTAGCACCAAAGGAATGGAGTTTACTATTTTTTCTCGAATACCAAACAGTGTAAGTAAAACAAATAAAATACCTTCAATCAAAATTACGGTTAGTGCCGTTTCCCACGAGTAACCCATAGCCTGCACAAGTGTAAATGCAAAGAATGCGTTAATCCCCATAGCCGGAGCTTGTGCAAAAGGTAACTTTGCAATAAACGCAAGTAGTAATGTTGCAATTGCCGAGGCTAAGGCTGTTGCTGTAAAAAGCGCCCCTTTATCCATTCCGGTAACACTAAGTATGTCCGGATTAACGGCAAGAATGTAAGACATGGTTAAGAACGTGGTAAGTCCGGCAGATACTTCGCGCTTCAGACTCATAGTTTTCGGATCAAATCCTAACGATTTTAAAAGCATTTTTTCTGTTTTTAAATATAGAAGAATTATTATTTAACATTACAAAAATAGTAGATTAATATTGAATCTCCACATTTTAAACATTTTGCATCACATATTTTACAATGAATTGTGATGCAGTTACAGAATTTATTAAAATTGAAATCCGCTTATACTCTTTCGTTTAACATATGTCCATCAAGAACGTAACCCTGTTGTGTGGATGTTACATGATGATTGTACCCCACGCCGTAGCCTCCCTCTGCTTGCGCTCTGGTTACACTCTGTCTGCTCCCTATCAAGTTCGTATTAAGTTCGTATCAACTTCGTGTTATGTTCGTGTCTATAGACTCGAAGTTAATGCGAACTTGATACGGAGTTGATACCTATTTGATAGGGTGCAACCAGAGCGTAAGCAGGGAGCAAGCAGAGGGATATTACTACGCGGCTCAAAGAATAATGTGGACGAAATGGTGCTGATGTATGAGGTACGGTGGTGGAACTGTGGCGTGTGGATGGGCATTTATGAACGGTAAAATATGGCTTCATTGTGCATGGATAGTTATAAACCCATTATTTATGTTGAAACGCTTTTAATTTGTTTCTATAAAGGGTATCTTTGTTGTACTGATATATATTTACACAATTATGTTACAAGATAAATTACAACAAATAAGAGATATTCTGAGAGGGATAAAATATCCCGGATCAACTAAGAATATCATTGAACTGGACATGGTTCAAAATATACGTGTTGATGAGGCGGGAGTCTATTTCCGTTTAATATTTCAAAAATCGACAGACCCTTTTGCACGTGTGGTGAAAAACAAATGTGAGAAAGCTATTGTGGAAAATGGCGTTGCAACAAATGTTGAAGTTGAGCTAGTGTTTGTGCATGACTTGGAACGTCCCTTATCGCTTGATAAGGTGAAAAACGTAATTGCCATCTCATCCGGGAAAGGTGGGGTAGGTAAGTCAACGGTGTCGGCAAACCTTGCAGTTGCTTTGGCCGAAATGGGTTACAAAGTAGGATTGGTTGATGCCGATATATACGGCCCTTCTATGCCAAAAATGTTTGGATGTGAGGATGCGCACCCTGAAGTGTTGGAGGAAAACGGCAAGCAGTTTATTATGCCGGTGCAACGCTATGGCGTAAAATTATTATCCATCGGGTTATTTGTGGATCCGGAGTCGGCAACGGTGTGGCGTGGCCCAATGGCTTCCAATGCGCTAAAACAAATGATTGAGCAAGGTTATTGGGACGAGCTGGATTATATGCTTATTGACCTTCCTCCGGGAACTAGCGACATTCACTTAACGTTGGTACAAACCGTTGCTCTTACAGGCGCAGTGGTTGTGAGTACACCACAACAGGTGGCACTTGCGGATGCCGTGAAGGGAATAGATATGTTTATTAGCCCTGGGGTAGGTGTTCCTGTATTGGGATTAATTGAGAATATGTCCTGGTTTACACCTGCTGAATTACCAGAGAATAAATACTATTTATTTGGAAAAGATGGTTGTAAAAATTTGGCGGCAGAACGTGGAATTCCATTATTGGGCGAAATACCTATTGTACAATCCATTTGTGAAGGAGGCGATAGCGGAGCTCCGGTGGCACTGAATGAGGATTCAGTTACCGGAAGTGCATTCCATGAGGTTGCACGTCAGTTAGTGAATGTGATAGAGGAGGGAGTGGATCCTACAAAACGTGTAAGAGTAGTAAAAAAATAAGGTTATGAAGTGGACAGTAAATAGTTTAACCGATTTGCCTGCTATTGCCAAGGAGTTTGTGCAGGTGGCCGGCGACCGAAAGCTTTTTGCATTGTATGGCTCCATGGGCGTAGGTAAAACAACGTTTGTAAAAGCAGTGGCAGAGGAGTTGGGCGTGGAGGACGATGTTAATTCGCCTACGTTTGCCATAGTGAATGAATATTTGCTAAAAAATGGCGAGTCCATATATCATTTTGATTTTTATAGGATCAAAGACAGCAGTGAAGTTTTGGATTTTGGCTATGAAGAGTATCTGTATAGCGGCAATCGTTGTTTTATGGAGTGGCCTGAGCTAATTGAGGAATTATTACCTGATGATGTAACGAACTGTTATTTTCGCGAAAACAGCGATGGAACGCGCGAAATTGAGATAGAGATTTGATATCAAACGAGATGTAAAAGCGTTTGGACGAAAATAATTGTATTTTTTTTGTCCAAACACTTTTTTTTATGAATAAAATGTACGTAATTTGCAAACTGTTTGGAAAGCGTTTATAAAAAATTTTGAGAGATGTCAAGAGTTTGTCAGATAACTGGAAAAAAAGCAATGGTTGGTAACCATGTTTCTCACTCTAAGAGAAGAGTGAAGAGAACATTTGCTATCAACTTATTCAAGAGAAATTTTTATTGGCCTGAAGAGGATAGATGGATTCGTTTGAACGTATCTGCTGCCGGACTTCGTATGATCAATAAGAAAGGTTTAAATGCATGTTTAAAATGTGCAACGGCTGAGGGTTTAATTAAAACAATCTAAAATCAACTGAGAGATGGCAAAGAAAAGCAAAGGAAATCGAGTTCAGGTGATTCTTGAATGTACAGAGCACAAAGAATCTGGAATGCCGGGAACTTCTAGGTATATTACTACCAAGAATAGAAAGAATACTCCTGAGAGATTGGAACTTAGAAAGTACAATCCAATATTGAAGAAAGTAACTTTACACAGAGAAATTAAATAATAGATCATGGCAAAGAAAGTAGTTGCAACACTGAAAACTGGTGAAGGTAGAGGGTACGCGAAAGTTATCAAAATGGTAAAGTCTCCTAAAACTGGTGCTTATACTTTTAAAGAGCAGATCGTTGAGTCTGATAAAGTTCAAGATTTCTTTAAAAAATAAGAAACCTATCTTCATAAGATATAATGAAGGGTCCTCAAAGTGGGGACCCTTTTTTATTTGAAATAAAGTTGCAATTATGTTTATAATTGTAACTTTTTGTATGTAAATTACGTGTTCTAATACTATTGCTAACATTTAATATTTGAACTATGAAATTTACGTTATGTTTGTTCATGCTGCTGTGTTCAAGCACTATTTTTGCACAGAAAGAAAAAGTGGTACAAGAGGAGCGAGCTGTTAAAGCTTTTAATAAAATTCATGTGTCGTCGGCATTGCCCGTGGATGTATGTTATGCCTCAGAGCACCGCGTAGAGGTGTTTGCAGTGGACGATGAGCGATTAAAAGAGATTAGAGTACAAGTATTAGGTGATTGTCTTTATTTGAGCGTAAAAGAGCCTAAAAACAAGAAAAGCAATTGGCTTTATATTGAGGGTAAGAATAATGACAATAGCCGTAGGAATAGAGATAAAGTAAAAATTTATCTTCCAGAATTAATTCATGTAACGCAGGATGGCGCTTCGTCCGTATCGTTACTTGGAAATTGGCAGATGGATGCGTTGGAGTGGCGTATGTCCGGTGCCTCAAGGGCGGTTGGAACCATTCAGGTGAAAAAATTGAGTGTGGATTTATCTGGTGCGTCGAGAGTTATTTTTCAGGGTACGGCACATCATTTGGTGATGGGACTTACAGGAGCTTCTACCGGTAATTTATTAAATGTGCTTTCCAAAAACGCAAGTGTGCATTGTTCCGGAGCAAGTACAGCCAAAGTATATGCGGATGAGCAGTTAAATGCTAGCTGTACGGGTGCAAGTTCTGTGAGATATAGCGGCAAGTGTGCCGTAGAGATGGAGTGTACAGGAGCCTCCAGTGTAAAAAGAATAAATTAAACCTCTATACACACAAAAAAAGGATATCGATAAGATATCCTTTTTTTGTGTGTATAGAGGTTTAATACTATTTGTTGTGATTGAATACACGTGGTGTTTGTTCTTGTTTATTTTTCCAATTAATGGCGCTGTTGGTTGGCTCAATGAGCGCATCCAATTTAGCAATAGCATGCTTCATGTGATCCATTAATAGATCGGCTAAGTCAATGCCTGTTCCTTGGCGAACAACGATACGCATAACAATTGTTTCCTCCATATTTGCCGGAAGCGTATAAGCAGGAATTTGCCAGCCGTATACATGTAACTCGTCAGATAGATCATAAAGAGTCCATTTGCGATTAGGATCAGCTTTTAGCTCCCATGCGAATAGTGGATTTGGAAGATCGTTAGAGTATAATTCAAAGATGCCAAATTCAGCCAAGCGTTTTTGCATGTATCTACATACGTCCAAACAGTTTTGTTGTATTTGACGGTAGCCTTCCATTCCTAAACGTAGGAATTGATAGTATTGTGCAAGAATTTGATTTCCTGGACGTGAGAAGTTAATAGAGATACTAGGAACCATGTCGCCAAGATAGTTAACGGCGAAGTTCATATCCTTAGGTAGATATTTATTATCTCTCCAAACTACCCAGCCAACACCTGGATAAACAAGTCCAAATTTGTGGCCTGATACACTAATGGATAGTACCCATTTTAGGCGGAAGTCCCATACAAAATCCGGTTGGATGAATGGAAGTATAAATCCTCCTGTTGCAGCGTCAATGTGTATACACACTTCAAGTCCTTTCTCGGCGTTGAATTTCTCTAGCGCATCGTTTAAGTCCTTTACGCTGTCATTTAATCCCGTCATTGTGACACCTTGAATAGGGACAACACAAATGGTGTGATCATCGCAGAGTTTAATAGCTTCTTCGATGTTTAGAGTTTTGTCCTCAGGTGTAATGGGAACAGTACGCATTTCTACGTCCCAGTATACTGAGAATTTTTCCCAAACAACTTGGAAACAGCTTGTGATAACAAAGTTTGGTTTGTCTGTTGATAGTCCTTTAGCTCTACGGCGTTCTTGCCAGCGCTTAAGTGCAGCAATACCGCCCAGCATACATGCTTCGGATGATCCGACGGTACTTGTACCTGTGCAGTAAGGTTTTTCCGGAGAATTCCATAGTTTCGCTAAAATATTAACACAACGACGTTCAATCTCAGCCGTTTGTGGATACTCAGTTTTGTCGATCATGTTTTTATCCATGTTTTCATACATGATTTTGTTTGCATAATCGTCCATCCATGTAGATACAAACGTTGCTAGATTTAAACGGGCGTTACCATCCATCATAGATTCGTCGTGAATAATTTGATAAGCCACTTCGCCTGCCATAGGTCCGGCCGGCATTTCAAATTTTGGTGCTACCCTTGCTTCCTCACTGGTTCCAAAAATAGGGGTGTTAGGATTCTCTGTTTTCATAATAATAATCGATTATTTGTATGTATATTAATGAAATAATAACTACAGAGATACGTTCCAGTGAGGGGTATGTTGCAAGATAATAGAACTTTAACTAATAGAATAAAGCCATCTAGTTTTAGTAGTTTTTTATAGCGCCAATTACTTTTGCAATGGAGTAAATTTCGGATAAGTTTAAGTTAAACTCCTTATAGTCAGTGTTTAAAGAAATACAGCGAATGTATTCATTCTTTAAGCAATGCTCGGATATATCAATCTGTTTTAGTACAATACCTTCACTACTGTCAATGATATAATTTTGTTGTGGTGCAACGTCCTGTAGGGTGGTTATAAATTTACATGCAATGATATCACCATCGTGAAACTCGGGCAACATACTGTTACCTTGTACGGTAATGGTAAAGTCGTATTTTGGAAATCCGGGAATGGTGTGATAATGTTCGCACTCGTTCTTACTGTAGGGATTACTATAACTTCCTAGTGTACCTGCTTGAGCAGCTACTGGGATGTGTGGTTTTGGTTCCTCGACAGTGTTTTTGTCCTTGGAGAAGAATGACGATATAGGCATTTCAAGCTCTTGAGCAATACGTTCAAGTGTTTGTATGCGTGTAGAGTTGTTTTTTATGATGCGTTTAACCGTTTGTGGTGTTAATCCAACACGTTTGGCAAAATCGGTAATAGATATATTTTTTTGTGACAGTAAATCGGTTATAATGTTAAGTTTAAGCATAAATATGAAACTGAATATTATTAATAGGCATCAAAGATAATCATTTAATGGCAGTGTATGGCATCGGTCATTTTCTTATAGTTTTCTTAATAGGAGTTGAAAATGGAGGGTTTGTCGTGAAATATTTTTTAAAAATATCTTACAATGTTAATAGACAGAGTATTGGCTTTTGTTTTGGTATGCAATTTGTATTTATCTAAAACGTGAGAATGAATATGCATATTTAAGAAACATAAATTTGATTGAAAATATTAATTAAAATTAATTATCTTGCACGTTGTATCCCTTCTTTTGTGGGTACGTATGCATGATATTTGTGGAGATTTTAGCTGTATAACAACTTAAACAAAATATATTTTAATATGGATTCAGTAGATATAAGAGCTTTGAATGAACGCATACAACAAGAGAGTTCTTTTGTTGATATGATCAACATGGAAATGAATAAAGTGATAGTTGGTCAGAAACATTTGGTTGAAAGTTTATTGATCGGTGTGTTATCCGGTGGCCATATATTACTTGAAGGTGTGCCCGGTTTAGCAAAAACATTAGCCATAAATACGTTGGCTACGACAATAGACGCTAAGTTTAGCCGTATACAGTTTACTCCCGATTTATTACCTGCCGACGTTTTAGGTACAATGATATATTCACAAAAACGCGAAGAGTTTGTTGTGAAGCAAGGTCCTATCTTTGCAAACTTTATTTTGGCCGATGAGATTAACCGTGCTCCTGCAAAAGTGCAGAGTGCTTTGCTTGAGGCGATGCAAGAGCGCCAAGTAACAATTGGTGACAGTACGTATCCGCTTGATGAGCCTTTCTTGGTAATGGCAACTCAAAACCCGTTGGAACAAGAGGGAACTTATCCACTACCAGAGGCGCAGGTGGACCGTTTTATGCTAAAAGTGATAATTAATTATCCTAAGAAAGATGAGGAGCGTATGATTGTTCGTCAGAATCTGATGACGCAATTCCCAAAAGCATCTTCAATATTAAAACCTGAGGATATTATCCGTGCTAGAGAAGTGGTGAAGGATGTGTACATGGATGAGAAGATTGAAAAGTATATTATTGATATTGTTTTTGCGACACGTTTCCCAGCTGATAGCGGATTAGAGAAATATGTAAGTATGATTTCTTATGGATGTTCGCCACGTGCGAGTATCAGTTTAGCGAAAGCTGCTAAGGCGTATGCTTTCATTAAACGTCGTGGTTATGTAATTCCGGAGGATGTTCGAGCTGTATGTCATGATGTACTACGCCATCGTATTGGTTTAACTTATGAGGCGGAAGCGAATAACATAACAACAGAGGAGATTATCAATGATATTCTAAATGCGGTTGAGGTACCTTAGTAGTAAGGGCCTCCGCCATAGTAAATAACAACGAGCTATGGATACATCGGAAGTTTTACAGCGTGTAAGGAAAATAGAGATAAAGAGTCGCGGACTTTCCAATAATATTTTTGCGGGAGAGTATCACTCAGCGTTTAAAGGTCGAGGCATGACCTTTAGCGAGGTACGCGAATATCAATATGGAGATGATATCCGCAACATTGATTGGAATGTAACGGCGCGACATAAACGACCTTATATAAAAGTTTTTGAAGAAGAGCGTGAGTTGACGGTAATGTTGATGGTGGACGTAAGTGGTTCAAGAAATTTTGGAACAGTGTCCAAACTGAAAAAGAACCAGATTACGGAGATTGCTGCAGTTATCGCCTTTTCGGCCATTCAGAATAATGATAAAATTGGTGTTATATTCTTTTCGGATAAAATAGAGAAGTTTATTCCGCCTAAAAAAGGCCGCACCCATATATTGCGAATAATAAGAGAACTGATAGATTTTACTCCAGAACATAAAGGAACAAATATTGCGCAAGCATTGGAATACATGACAAATTCAATCAAAAAGCGTTGTACCTGTTTTATCCTGTCGGATTTTGTGGATGAGAATAAATTTGACAGAGCGCTTAGTATTGCCAACAGAAAACATGATGTTGTAGCCTTACGCGTTTATGACAGAAGGGAGATGGAACTTCCACCTGTGGGTATGATTTATTTAAAAGATGCCGAGACCGGAGAGCATATGTGGGTAGATACTTCCAGTAAGGAGGTACGTGATTCGTTTAAACGTTACGCTTTCCAGAAGGAAAAAGAACTTGAGTTTGCATTTAAGCGAGCGGGCGTTGACGTAGCAAATATTAGAAGTGACGAAGATTATGTACGCGCATTGATAACGCTATTCAAAAAGCGTGCATAGCATTAGTGTATATATAAACTTGATTAACATGAAACACCTGTTTGTCTATATATTTCTTTTTTTATTAACGCCATTGTGTGGTTTTACTCAAAGTATAGAGTATGGCGCAATGGTGGATACGGTGTACATGATGATTGGCGATCAGCAAAATTTTACGATTAAGGTAAAGTCGCCAGCAACATTACAAGTGGATTTTCCTGTTTTTAAAGATACAATTCCATCCGTTCCGGGTGGAGTAGAAGTGTTAAAAGGTCCTTTTATCGATTCAGTAAAATTGGCCGAAGGAGGATGGATGTATGAGGGACGTTATCTTATTACTGCATTTGACACGGGCGTGTACACAATTCCGTCTTTGCCTATAAGAGTAGCCGGCGATGGTTACGATAATATTTTACATACAGAGCCTGTTGAGTTTGGCGTTAATACCTTTGAGGTGGATGAACAGAAGGGAAGTTATGATATTTTTCTTCCGTTAAATACACCGCTTAATTTTGCGGAAATATGGCCGTATATAGCTTGGGGGCTGTTAGCAATAGTGGTAATAGGATTAATTATCTGGGTTATTTGGCGTTATAAAACCAATAGACCTGTATTTGCTAAGCAAGAACCTGTAATCCCACCTTTTGATAAAGCGATGGAGGGGTTAAATGGCATAAAAGGACAACAGTTGTGGCAGGCCGGAAAAGAGAAGGAGTATTATACAAATTTGACAGAGGTGTTGCGTCAGTATATAGAGGATGAATTGCAAATTTCGGCAATGGAAATGACTACCAGCGAGATTATGCAAGCATTGAAGGATAATACATTTGTCGCTGCTCCTAACAAGGATGCTTTAAGGGCATTGTTAGAAACTGCCGATTATGTGAAGTTTGCGCAGATGAAACCTTTACAGGATGAAAATAGCCGTTTCCTAGATGTTGCGTATAAGTTTGTAGAGCAAACGAATGACGAGATAGTGAAAGAAAAAATGGCAGAAGCTGCACGAATTGCCGAGGCCGAAGAGGAGGATGAGGAAATGGAGGGATCCGGAAACTTATAAATTAGAGAGTAATTATGTTTGGATATGATTTCGCAAATCCACAATATTTTTGGATACTTGTTTTACTAGTACCCATGATTGTGTGGTATATATTTAAAGAAAAAACATCGCATGCAGATTTGCAGTACTCATCGCTTACTCCCTTTAAGGGAATAAAACATAAAGGATATATTTGGATGCGACATGTGCTTTTTGTTTTACGTGTGTTGTCCATATTCTTTTTGGTATGCGCATTGGCACGTCCGCAGTCAAGTAATAATTGGCAAACATACACAAGTGAAGGGATTGATATTGTACTTGCTTTGGATATTTCGGGAAGTATGTTGGCACAGGATTTTCAACCAGATAGGCTGGAAGCTGCAAAGGAAGTAGCTACAAAGTTCATTTTGGAGCGTCCGCAAGACAAAATAGGTCTTGTTATTTTTAGTGGAGAAAGTTTTACACAAAGTCCACTTACAACTGATCAGGCTGTATTAGTGAACCTGCTGCGCGACATTAAGAGTGGAATGATTGAGGATGGAACTGCTATAGGACTTGGTTTGGCCAACTCTGTGAACAGATTAAAGGAGAGTCAGTCTAAATCCAAAGTAATCATTTTGCTTACTGATGGTGTGAATAATAGAGGTGCTATTGCACCGCTAACAGCGGCTGAGTTAGCTAAAAGCTTCGGGATAAGAGTATATACTATTGGAGTGGGAACTTATGGTGAGGCTCCATATCCGTTCCAAACGCCATTTGGAATACAAATGCAGAATACTCCTGTGGAAATTGATGAGGAAGTATTAACACAAATTGCCGATTTAACGGGAGGTAAGTATTTCCGAGCTACGGATAATAAGAAACTTGCGGCAATTTATGATGAAATTGATAAGCTTGAGAAAACAAAAATAGAGGTTAAACATTTTAGTAAGAAACAAGAGCATTATTTCTTATTTGGATTGATTGGAATGTTACTTCTTATTGTGGAGTCCGTGCTACGCTATACTGTGTTACGTAAGATTCCTTAATCTATGATTGTTTACCTATAAAAACGGTTATTATGTTTAGATTTGCTAACCCTGATTTACTCTTCTTATTGCTTTTGTTACCTGTTTTGACAGTGTTCTATATTGTGATGTTACGCAATAAAAAGAAAGCAATAGCTGAGTTTGGAAATATAGAACTATTAAAGCCATTGATGCCACTGCTCTCCTACGGACGTGGTACATGGAAGTTTGTGATGTTAATGTTGGCACTTTTGTTTGTTATTGTTGGTGTTGCCGGTCCGCAATTTGGATCAAAGCTTCAACAAATTAAAAAGGAAGGTGTAGAGTTAATGCTTGTACTTGACGTTTCAAATTCTATGCTTGCGGAGGATATAAAACCTAATAGGCTAGAGAAGGCTAAAATGGCGATATCCAGAATGGTGGAAAAGCTTAACAATGACAAAATAGGAATGGTTGTGTTTGCGGGAGATGCTTATGTGCAGTTACCAATAACAACGGACTATTCATCGGCTAAAATGTTTCTTTCAGGTATCAATACCGATATTGTTCCCGTACAAGGAACAGCAATTGGTTCTGCGATAGATTTAGCTGCAAAATCGTTCACTCCGGAGAGTGAAACATCTAAAGCAATTATAGTAATTACCGATGGTGAGAACCATCAGGATGATGCTGTTGCTGCTGCCCGTCGCGCTCGCGAAAAAGGTATAAGTGTACATACCATTGGGATGGGATTAGAGCAAGGAGCGCCTATTCCAAACAAAAATGTACCCGGTGAGTACTTGAAGGATGGAAAGGGTAATGTTGTTATTTCTAAGCTGGATGAAGAAACACTGAAGGATATTGCTAAAGGGGGAGAGGGATTGTATATCCGCGCAAGTAATACTAATGTGGGGTTGGATAAGCTATTAGATGAGGTAAACTCTATGGAAAAATCCATGATTGAGGAACGCATCTATACAGATTATGCAGAGAAATATCAGTATTTCTTAATTGTGGGATTACTATTTATTTTTGTTGAGTTTATGATCTTGGGACGTAGAAACAAGAATTTAATGAAGATAACGTTGTTTGATGTAAATAATGATAAGGAAGATTAGTATGATGACACGATATATAATATTACTACTTTTAACTTGTTGTTCCGCAACGGCATCTTTTGCCCAAAAGGAGCGTAAGTTAATACGTGAAGGGAATGAGCTTTTCAAAAAGGACGATTTTGAGAAGGCGGAGGTTGAATATAGAAAGGCTTTAGAGAAGGATGCTAACTCCTATGAAGCGAAGTTTAATATAGCGGATGCTTTATATAAGCAACAAAAGTACGGTGATGCACTTGCTCAGTTTGAGGCATTGGCGAAAACTGAACAGGACCCCGAGCGTTTAGGGCAGTTGTTCCATAATATTGGCAATACCTATTTGGCGGAGAAGAAAGTGGAGGAGAGTATTGAAGCTTACAAACAGTCCCTAAGAAATTATCCTAATTCGGAGCAAACCAAGTATAATTTGGAGTTTGCTAAGAAGATGAAGCAACAGCAGGATGAGAATAAGGATAATCAGGATCAAAATAAAGATCAGCAGGACCAAAATAAGGACCAGCAAAATAAAGATCAGAATAAGGACGAGAACAAAGATCAACAGGATCAGAATAAGGATCAACAGGATCAAAATAAGAATCAACAGGATCAAAATAAAGACCAGAATAAAGATCAGGATAAAGATCAACAAAACAAGGACCAGCAGGATCAAAATAAAGATAAGCAGGACCAGAACAAGGATCAACAAGATAAAAATAAGGACCAAAAAGAACAGCAGCAACAACAACAATCTCAAGAAGGAAAAATCTCAAAAGAGGATGCTGAGCGACTGTTAGAGGCTTTACAAAACGATGAAAAGAAAACGCAGGAGAAAGTAAACAAGCAGAAGGCCGAAGCGCAAAAAGCGAAGAAAATGAAGATTGAGAAAAATTGGTAGTTTAAAGAAGAAAAATGATACAAACAATGAGATGGTTAAGTTTATTATTTGCCTGTTTATTTAGCATAAATGCGTTTGCCGATGAGGTAGTATTTAGAGCTTCTGCACCCAATGTGGTTGAAGTTGGTGAGCGTTTTAGGCTAACGTATACGCTTAATCGTTCCGGTCAGGATATTCAGTTGCCTCAGATACCGGGTTTTAGTGTAATGGGACCTAGTACTAGTCAATCTTCCTCGGTGGAGATTATTAATGGCAAAATGTCTAAAAGTGTATCCAATACATTTACATATGTATTGGTTGCACAGGAGGAAGGTAACTTTACATTGCCTGCAGCAACGGTCCGAGCAGATGGAAAGATGTATAAATCCAATGCGCTTTCCATTCAGGTAATAAAGGGTAATGGAAGTCAGCAACAAGGACAAGCATCTGGTGGAGGACAACAGCAGGAATCACAAGCCGCTGCACCAACTAGCAATACGATAAATAATGAAAACTTATTTCTAAAAGTTGATGTAAGTAAAAATCAGTTGTATTTAGGTGAAAGCTTAGTGGCAACAATTAAGGTATACTCAAAAGTAGACTTAACCAATCTTGGACGTAGTAAATTCCCTGCGTTTGAAGGCTTTTTATCGGAGGAGTTGCCAACGGGTGAGCGAATTGAACTTGTGCGAGAAGAGTACAACGGACAAATATACAACGTAGGGATAATTCGTAAACTACTTCTGTATCCACAGCATGCGGGAAAACTAACCATTGAACCATTTGAGTTGGAGTGTATGGTACGTCAGCGTGTAGCTGGTGGAGGAGGTTCAATTTTCGATGATTTCTTTGGAAATTATCGTGAAGTGAGGGTTATGCGTACAAGTAAACCTGTGACCATTAATGTGAAGGAACTTCCACAATCCGGTCGTCCAGTTGGATTTAGTGGAATAGTGGGAGCATTATCAATGAATAGTTCAATATCGACCGATACTTTGGCTGCCAATGATGCCTTGACTTATACACTTACGTTTAAAGGTATTGGTAATTTAAAATTATTGTCGGCACCTAAATTGAATTTACCTGCTGATTTTGAAGTATATGAGCCTAAAATAAATCAACAAATCCAAACAGGGACGGGTGGAATGAATGGAACAGTAACAGTTGAGTATCTTGTTATTCCACGTTTTGCCGGTGAATATACTATCCCAGCTGTAACATTCTCCTATTTTGATACACGCGATAATCAATATCGAACATTGTCCGGTAAGCCTTATACAATACGTGTTGCAAAGGGTACAGGGGTAGCAAATACCGGAACAACAAATACTATTCAATCCTTTAAAAAAGAGGATATAAAGACAATGGGAGAGGATATCCGATATATTAAGACGGGCGATTTGAAATTACATGCGCGCGGTCCTCAGTTTTATCGTCATCCAGCTTATTGGTGGGCATTATTGTTACCTGCTTTCTTGTTTGCATTAGGAATAATTTTAAACCGCCGTCGTATTAAGGCAAATGCCGATATTGCAGGTACTAAGAATAAAAAAGCCAATAAAATGGCTATAAAGCGGATGAAACTTGCGGGCAAAGCGATGAAAGAAAATAATGCTGACTTATTTTACGATGAGGTACTTAAGGCATTGTGGGGATATGTTGGATATAAATTAAATATAGACACTGCTAATTTAAATAGAGATAACATTAGCGAGTTATTGTCACAACGTGGCGCCGATACAGAGAATATACAATCATTTATTGATGTTTTGGATAGAACTGAATTTGCGCGTTATGCTCCAGGAGGTAACAAGCAAGAGGAGATGCATCGCATTTATGAGGATGGAATTTCTGTAATAACGAAACTTGAAAAGGTAATTAAATAATCAGCAATGGAATCTAAATTAGCAATGAAAAGTTTATTATTTGTATTCATATTAAGTGTAATATCGCTCGTTTCGCGAGCCGATAATACACAATTAACACAACAGGCAGAGCAGCAGTACCAGACGGGTGACTATGCGGCTGCATTAACTACCTATCAGGAGATTGAAAGCAGTGGCGTGGAGTCTACCAACCTATATTACAATATGGGGAATTGCTTATATAAATTGGGCGAGAATACCCAGGCAATACTGTATTATGAACGAGCTTTAAAATTGGATCCTACAAATAAATCGGCTATCTATAACTTAGAGTTGGCACAACGCGCAACGGTGGATAAAATTCATAACATCCCTGAATTTTTCTTGTTACGTTGGTATCAGTCAGCACGTAACTTACTTTCTATAGATGGTTGGGCTTATGTGGCATCATCCCTCTTTATTGTTTTCCTAGTATTTGTGGGAATGTTTATTTACTCACCCTCGAGCAGATTTAAGAAGATGGGTTTTATAGGCGGTTTTGTTGTTGCTGGATTTATGGTGTGGGCAATGATTATTGCGCATAGACAAAATGCCGAATATGAGGCTCGTGCTTATGCTATTGTAACTACGCCAAGTGTAGTTGTTAGAGGTGCACCGGATGGTAGTGGTACTGAACTTTTTGTGATCCATGAGGGATTAAAAGTACGTGTTGTTGAAGAACTTGGCACATGGTATAATATTCGTTTATCCGACGGTAATGAGGGCTGGATAAAAAAAGAGGATTTAACAAAAATATAATTAACCATATTGCTTTGCCTTAAATGGTTGTTATCTTTGCATCTGCAAATATAGATGCAAAGATACTTAAAAGAGAATAATGGAGAATTTTATCGTTTCTGCAAGAAAATACAGACCACAGAGTTTTGAAAGTGTTGTTGGGCAAAACTCAATTGCTGCAACCCTAAAGAATGCTGTGCTTGGAAAACAACTGGCTCAGGCGTACCTGTTTACTGGTCCGCGTGGTGTAGGTAAAACTACGTGTGCGCGTATTTTTGCAAAAACAATAAACTGTCAGAATTTGCACGACAATGCTGAACCTTGTAATGAGTGCGAATCATGCAAATCGTTCAATACCGGACGTTCTCTTAATATACATGAGTTAGATGCTGCATCGAATAATAGTGTTGATGGTATTAAAGCGCTAATTGAGCAAGTACGCATATTGCCGCAAATAGGTAAGTACAGTGTATATATTATTGATGAGGTACACATGTTAAGTACTCAAGCATTCAATGCCTTTTTAAAGACGCTTGAAGAGCCGCCTGCACATGCCATATTTATTTTGGCAACTACTGAGAAACACAAAATACTCCCCACTATACTTTCACGTTGCCAAATCTATGATTTTAATAGAATGACTGTTGGCAATATGGTAAATCACTTAAAGTATGTAGCTTCTAAAGAGAATATCTTTGCGGAAGAGAGTGCTTTGGATGTTATTGCCAAAAAAGCGGATGGCGCTATGCGCGATGCTCTGTCAATATTTGATCAAGTAGTAAGTTTTTGCGGTAAGGATTTGACCTATGCAAAAGTAATTGCTAATCTCAATGTTCTTGATTATGAGTATTTCTTTAAGCTAACGGATCATTTTTATAAAGGTGAAATATCACCTGCTTTGGTATTATTAAATGAAATTTTGGCTAAGGGATTTGACGGAGCACATATAATTTCCGGCCTAGCAAAACATTTCCGTGATTTGTTGGTTTCAAAAGATAAAATTACTGTCCAACTTCTAGAAGTAAGTGCGCAAACTAAAGGGCAGTATGCAGAGCAGGCTGAACAGTGTTCTGCAACTTTCCTTATTGAAGGTTTACAGATATTGGAACAATGTGAGTTGCAGTACCGTCAACGTGTAGAAAAACGCTTATGTATGGAAATAGCGTTAATACGTTTGTGCCAAATCAATGAGCTAAAAAAAAAAAGCTGAGAGCCTCTGAGTTCTTCGCATTATTAAAAATTGAGGGATTTAGCTCTAAGTATCAAGAGCAACCCCAAT
Source organism: Marinifilaceae bacterium (assembly GCA_051656645.1). Taxonomy (GTDB): domain Bacteria; phylum Bacteroidota; class Bacteroidia; order Bacteroidales; family Marinifilaceae; genus JBOGCH01. Next base: position 24,463 of record JBOGCH010000044.1, on the reverse strand, counting down.
CACCAACCCAATCGTCCCACACTACACAAGCCGGCACTACTGCTTCGGTTAGAACCGATGTGCCTGTTAATGTGCAAGTGCCTAAGGTAAGTCCATCACCAGCTGTTTCAATATCATCATTCAGAATTAATGATGCATTGAAAAGTGTAGCCCAAAGAGATGCTCATGACTATGGAATTAGCTATGAGGCACAACCTGTAAATGCAGAGATAACGGCAACAACGCGCTTTGACAGTGAAAACGTACAGAATGCATTGCATTTGTACATTCAGGAAAATAAATTAGAAACAGCTGTTTTAATAGCGCTCCAGGCGCATGCACCTATAGTAAGTGGAGCGGATATAACTTTACTTGTCGATAATACCTTACAGGTAGAAAAATTAAATAACATTGGGACACATATCACTAATAGTTTAAAGCGCAAACTGAACAACGGTATATTAACGCTAACCTTTAGGCAAGCGGAAGCCGATGAATTAAAGCAGGAGAAACGCTTCTTTACGTCGAGTGAGAAATATAAATATTTTGTTGAACTGAATCCTGCTGTCGAAGAGCTACAAAAGCTATTTGGCCTGGAAATAGAATAATACGTCATGTATAAAGAAATAGAGTTAAGAGTGGCTCCTAAGGATGCTGCTAATTCGGAAATATTGTGTCGTCTTGCCGCTCAGGCCGTAGGGGTTGAGTTGGTAAGAGTTAAACATGTCGATATTAAACGACGCGCCGTGGATGCTAGAAAACGCGACGTTGTTTTCAATATGTTGTTAGGTGTACATATAGATAAGATTGAGGCTACGGAGCCGCAGTTTATTCCTCAGTATAAAGATGTATCGGCAGCAACGCCTGTAGTAATAATAGGGGCAGGGCCTGCCGGACTATTTGCAGCGCTACGCTTAATTGAACGTGGTTTTAAGCCTATTATTCTTGAGCGAGGTAAAAGTGTTGACGATAGAAAAAAGGATTTAGCATCGCTATATAAAACGGGAATAGTAAATCCCGACTCTAATTTTGGATATGGTGAGGGAGGAGCCGGAACGTTCTCCGACGGAAAATTGTATACTCGCTCTAAAAAGCGCGGTAATGTGAGACGTATGCTTGAAATATTAGTCTACCACGGTGCACCGGAAAATATCCTAATGGACGCTCATCCACATATCGGAACAGATAAATTGCCGCGTGTTATTGTAAATATGCGCAAACGAATTGTAGAGTTCGGGGGCGAAGTACATTTCAATACTCGGGTAACCGACTTAATTATAACCAATAATAGCATACACGGTGTTATTGCTAACGGGAAAGAATACTTAGCCGAAAATGTGATTATAGCAACAGGCCACTCGGCACGAGATATATACCATATATTACATAAAAACAATGTTTATATGGAGCGCAAAGAATTTGCTGTTGGTTTACGTTTGGAGCATCCGCAACATACTATTGACTGTATTCAATACCACAATACTAGCGGACGCGGAGAATACCTTCCTACGGCCGAGTATAGCTTTGTTACCAATATTAATAATCGTGGCGTATATTCGTTCTGTATGTGTCCTGGAGGTATTGTAGTACCTGCGGCAACCGGACCGGAGCAACAAGTTGTAAATGGAATGTCATCCTCCGGACGTAACACTCCATTTGCAAACTCAGCAATGGTAACGTCAGTAGGTGAGGCCGAGCTCGCAAAACTGGGATTTGATGGTCTTTTTGCGGGTATTGAATTTCAACAACAACTGGAAAAAGAAGCTTGGATTCAAGGTGGGCGTAATTTACATGCCCCAGCTCAACGTATGTTGGATTTTATGCGTTCAAGAAATAGCTCCTCTTTACCTAAAACATCCTATAAGCCGGGTATTACAGACTCTGAAATAAGTGCATGGTTTCCATCAGTATTGTATGATAGAATGGTTGAGGCTTTTCATGTTTTCGGATCCCGAGCAAAAGGATTTGTAACACAGGATGCGCTCCTTTTAGGCGTAGAAACGCGTACGTCGTCACCATTACGAGTTCCTCGTTGTAAAGAGCGTTTTATGCACACGCAAGTAAACGGTCTTTTCCCATGTGGTGAAGGAGCAGGCTATGCGGGTGGAATTATATCAGCAGCAATGGATGGCGAAAATTGTGCCAATGGTGTTCTTTAGAGCATACTATATACATATACCTTTCGGTTAAACCATTATCGATAAGTACATTTTTAATCTTTTTCATTTACCTTGATTATTTGTAAAGAAAAGTTAATAATGTACTTATTTCTTGTTAAAGTACCTCTTCGAGTAACCCAAAAAGGATATTAAAGTGTTTTAAGGGTAGTATTACACAAACGTTATAATATATGTTTAAAATAAAACTATCAGGAACACTCCTAAGTTGTATGTTGCCTCTATTTGTAATGGCCAACAACGACTCAATGAAAATAGAACAACTTCAAAATGCCTTTAACGCAAATCCATCCGATGTAAAGAGCACGGTGGAGCTATTAAACCAACTAGAAGGTATTGAATCCTTTAAAGAGAAGACCGATTCAATAATTAATATATACTTCAGTACGCAACAAGAGGCAGATTATTTAAAACCTTATAATTGGAATATTGTAAAGGATTTTGTGGATGACATTCGTAGTCCCTACTTACGCTATGTATTTAAAAATCGCGATAAATATGCGCAACAGTTTTCCAAGGATGATGTTTATCAAAAGTTAGATAATGCCATTGTGGACTATTTGGAGCCTATTTATATCACAAATCGTTCCGCCTTCGCTACCCAACTAACAAATCTGAAAGAACAAGGTTATCAGCATGTAGATATAGTTGCCGATTACTTTACTATAAGGGAACTTAATAAAAAAGAGTTTGCGGAGGATTATTTCTACAAGGCAAGAAAACTATTCCGTTATTTCCCGGAGGATCGTTGTTTAATAAAGCAAATAACGGCCGATGCCATTACTATTATGGATGATGTATCACACCTAAAAGTTATTCAATTATGGGCGGGTAAAACGGTCGAAAAACTTAATGATATGGATGCCATAGGGAATTACATTTTAATATCCCAGAAGTGCGGATATACTGATGTAGCGCGCTCCTTTATGGCAAAAATGAAACAACTTGCAAAACAGTCAGGTGATGAGTTGTGGATAAAGAAAGCAAATGAAATCAGTTCACAAATAGGTTGATGTACGTTTCAGGTCAACATAAAAAAAGAGGAAATCGTTAGATTTCCTCTTTTTTTATGTTCGTTGTAACTATAAATTACTTAACAGTTGACATGTGAACGATTAACTCAAGAACTTTGTTTGAGTAACCCCACTCGTTGTCATACCAAGAAACAAGTTTCACGAAGTTTTTAGTTAAAGCGATACCAGCTTGAGCATCGAAGATAGATGTACGAGCATCGTGGATGAAATCAGAAGAAACAACTTCATCTTCAGTGTATCCTAAGATACCAGCTAATTCACCTTCACTTGCTTCACGGATAGCAGCTTTGATTTCTTCGTAAGAAGCATCTTTCGCTAAACGACAAGTTAAGTCTACTACAGAAACATCAAGCGTTGGAACGCGGAATGCCATACCTGTAAGTTTTCCGTTTAATTCAGGAATAACAACACCTACAGCTTTAGCAGCACCTGTAGAAGATGGGATGATGTTACCAGCAGCAGCACGTCCACCTCTCCAGTCTTTTACTGAAGGACCGTCAACTGTTTTTTGAGTTGCAGTAGTAGCGTGAACTGTAGTCATCAAACCTTCGATGATACCGAATTTATCGTTGATAACTTTAGCTAAAGGAGCTAAACAGTTAGTAGTACAAGACGCGTTAGAAACGATAGTTTGTCCAGCGTAAGTGTTGTTGTTAACACCCATTACGAACATAGGAGTATCGTCTTTAGATGGAGCAGACATTACAACACGTTTAGCACCTGCTTTAATGTGAGCTTCTGCAGTTTCTTTAGTTAAGAAAAGACCTGTAGATTCAACTACGTATTCAGCCTCAACTTCATTCCATTTTAAATCAGCAGGATTTCTCTCAGCAGTAACGCGGATAGCGTGTCCGTTAACAACTAATTTTCCGTCTTTTACTTCAACAGTACCATTGAAACGACCGTGGATAGTGTCATATTTCAACATGTAAACCATGTATTCAACATCGATAAGGTCGTTAATACCTACGATCTCGATATCGTTTCTCTCCATTGCAGCACGGAAAACTAGACGTCCAATACGTCCAAACCCGTTAATACCAACTTTAATCTTTGACATTGTGTTTATTTTAAAAGGTTATTAATGATTCGTTTTTACACTCCAAAGTTATAATAAACCGCCAAATTGACGGCAGATTCCATATAAAAGTGACGAAAAAAAATACTCAAACGATTTCAGGTCGTTATACGACCAAAACATTTTTTCGGTTACAATGTATTGCATCCGGAAAAAAGTGTCATGGTATATTTGTAGTATAACGTTGACAATCAAATATATAAAAACAATATTTAATGACAAATTTTTTATAACATTTTTCTAGGTTTTGGTTAAGATATTTTTAATTCAATAAATTGACAAAAAAGTGTTTCAAAGTATTGTGCAAACGTTTTAAATGTTTATATTTGTAATCGAAATAGAGATTGTATTGCTTTATAAGTGTAGTAAATTTATTGTTAGTGTGTTTAAATGGGAGGAGAAATCCTCCCATTTAAATTTTTATATATACTCTTCATCGATTCTTGTACAGCTGTTGCTGTGATATGAATTTGGTTAATTCTCCTTTTTAAATCTTCATTTGTTGCGTTTCTATCATTTGTCAACCTCCGCATTTGGTGTGGGGACAGGACTTTGTACATGTTTTTTAGGAGACAATCAGTTCCCAATTTGTATTTCTTGCTATTTCATTCGGGTTTCATTCAGGTATGATAGGGGTTTCATTCAGGTATGATACCCCAAACCTGAATGAAACCTGAATGAAAGCTGAATGAAACCTGAATGAAATGCGGAGAGGGTGTAGAGCGGGTGAGGTATGGAATAAATTATTTTCATGTAAAGTTGCGGATTAAAAAGCAACTCTTTTCCTTATTTTCCGAACAATTCTTTACCTTTGAGTATTGAAACAAAAGACAAACAAATCTAAGCAGTGAGAGATTTTATATGTTTAGTTGTTTGTTGAAATAGGTGTTAAGGTAGTTTAGGTATTGGCTTAATGCTTATAAGTAGATTGATGCAGTTGGAGTTTAGGCTGCTATGGTTTGAAATGTAATAAGAAAAGCTGTTTATGCTACTATTTTTGAAGTTAGGGATTTTTGATGTAATTGATATATTACTTGTTGCCTTTATTATTTATCAAGTATACAGATTGGTGAAAGGAACGGCAGCAATGAATATCTTGGCCGGTATATTTACCTTTTTCATGGTGTGGTTATTGGTACGTGCACTAAACATGGAGCTCATATCGTCCATATTGGGTCAATTTATTGGAGTAGGGGTGTTGGCGTTCCTTATTGTGTTTCAACAGGAGGTGCGTAGATTTCTATTACTGGTTGGTAGCAAATATAATTTGCAAAATGTGGTGAATTTTAATAGTGTGTTTACGCGTCCCGTAATGGAGGATGGGGTGACGGATGCTATAGTCATGGCATGTAAAGAGTTTTCTAGTACAAGGACAGGCGCTTTGATAGTCATAGCGCAAAACACGGAGTTATATAGTTACATTCATACCGGAGTTTTACTCTCAGCTAAACCGTCGACAGAGTTGTTGGAAAATTTATTTTTTAAAAATAGTCCGCTGCATGACGGAGCTGTAATTATTCAGAACAACAAGATAGTAGCGGCACGTTGCATTTTACCGGTTTCGGATAGAAGTGATATTCCGGGTAGTATGGGTTTGCGCCACCGCGCAGCATTGGGGTTAAGTGCCAATAGTGATGCCTTAGTTGTGGTGGTAAGCGAGGAGACGGGAGGTATTACCTTTGTGAAGGATGGAAAATACAAAGCGCACTTGCGCGCGGAGGATTTGAAGCAATACCTTGTAGAGGCCGAGGAGAAGAATAAGGAAAAAGCATCAAATAAATAGTTCGTCATCCGTATCGTCTACACTATCTATGTGTTTAAGTGCTGCGGTAATTTGTTCCATTTTAAAGCCGCGGCTCATGGCAAAACGTATAAGTTTAGTTTTGAATTTATACTTATCGTCTTTATCCTTTTGTATGGTGCGTGCTTTCTGATTTAGTATGTGGATACAGTTTTCTAGTTGCGCATCGCTTTTAATTTCGTTGAGCGCAAGGTTTATAATCTCAGTAGGAATACGTTTTTGTTTTAGCATCATGCGTATTTTCTCCGGTCCCCATTTACTTAGTCCAGATTTGTCACGAACGTAGGCGTTGGTGTATCGTTGTAGGTCTAGAAATTTGTTATCGTATAGAAAACGGATAATATCCTCATGCTCGCTTTGTACAATTTCCCACTTTTGTAGTTTTTGTCGCAAATCGTACTCGCATTGTTCCTGCCTACTGCACAGTTGTGCAAGTTTATTAAGCGCTTGTTGTGGTGTCATTTTGTTGGTTTTTGAGCGGAAGTCATTCGGTGATTGCCGTAAATGTCCTTATGTAAATTAATATTTTGATATCCCAATGTGTTAAGGAGTTGAACAGTTTCCTCCCCGTAGGCTTGATTAATTTCAAAGAATAGGTAACCTCCCGGTTTTAATTGTTGTGTTGCCATGGTGGCAATGTTTCTGTAAAATAGTAACGGGTCGGCGTTGCTTACAAATAGTGCGCGATGTGGTTCGAAATCCAGAACATTTTTATCCATAGATTCTTTTTCTTGCTCGCAAATGTATGGCGGATTGCTTACAATGATGTCATATGTTGGCCAAGTATATGCATTGTAATTGAGAATATCTACCTCCCTAAATGTAACTTTTACGTTATTGTGCCGGGCGTTTTGCGAGGCTTGATTAATGGCATTGGACGAAATGTCTACGGCCTCTACCATGATGTCAGGGTGTAGGCTTGCTAGGGAAATGGCTATACAACCGCTGCCGGTGCCAATGTCTAATAATCGCATTCCGGAAGTAACATGTGCAGATGTTAGTTGTACCAGTTCCTCTGTTTCGGGACGTGGAATGAGTGTATCGGCATTGAGATAAAATTTAAGACCACAAAATTCAGTCCACCCAATTATGTATTGTAAAGGAATGTGTTGTTGTAATTTCTCAATACAGCCCATAAATAGAGACGTTGTATGTTCAGACAATGCCGTGTTACGTTCGGTTATTTGCTGAATAGAATTAAAATTTAACACATCCGTGAACAGAATCCTACAAATAGCTTCAATTTCTCGGGAGTCATATATATCTTTTAGTTGCTGAAAAGCGTACTGTTTTAAGGTAAATAGTGTTTCCATATTACAAAGGTAAGTAGGAAAGAGAAGAGAGCAATAAAAGTAGTTGACTTTTAGTTGTGAAAATAGTTAAAAATAAAATATATTTACTTTTATAAATTGAATAGCAGCGCAGAATGAGCATTGGATCAATAATAATGACATGTATTATTTGTATTTACGTAGCAACAATTATAACGGTTGTGATAAACGTGATACTCGAAAACAGAAATCCTGTGCGGACTTTGGCATGGCTTATTTTTCTGATTATGATACCGTTGGTGGGTATTGTTTTTTATATCTATTTTGGGGTCAATTACAGAAAAATAAAGATGTTTTCACGTAAAGAGCTTGGTGACTTGAAATGGTTGCAATACATGAGCCAGGATCAGAAAACTTTGTTACGTAAATCGGAATTTATAAAAAAAGCCGAGCGTGAGGAGGTAGTTAAGTTAATGACTTTGTTACTCAATAACAGCAAAGCCATGATAACGCGTTACAATAAGTTGGAGATTTTAAATAATGGTACCGAAACCTTTGATGCCATTTTCTTAGCGCTACAAAAAGCTAAAAAGTATATCCATTTGGAGTATTACATTATTCAGGAAGGGCGTATTCTTGATCGTTTAATTGAAATACTTACGGAAAAGGCACGCCAAGGAGTGGAGGTTAGGTTTATATATGACGATGTAGGCTCATGGACTTTGCCCGTTAAAATAGTGGATCGGTTAAAGAGTGCGGGAGTACAAATATATCCTTTTTTGCCTGTGCGCTACAAGGCGTCCATAAGTAAAGCCAATTACAGAAATCACCGTAAAATAATAGTTATTGACGGTGTAGTGGGATTTGTGGGCGGAATAAATTTTGCCGATCGTTATGTTGACGGAGTACCTTCCATAGGCAAATGGCGCGATACGCATTTAAAAGTGCGCGGTGAAGTGGTTACTGCCTTACAAATTGTGTTTTTAATTGATTGGTATTTTGTGCGTCAAGAGTTACTTTTGGATAAGACCGAATATTTGCCCTATGAAAAGGCCGATGGACATTTGGCAATACAAACCGTATCGTCCGGTCCGGATAGTGACTGGGCGTCTATTCAGCAAACTTATTTTGCCATGATAAACATGGCAAAGCGTAATGTATATATAAGCACGCCTTATTTTATGCCGGGCGATTCCACGCTTACGGCGTTGAAAACTGCCGCAATGAGTGGGGTTGATGTACGGATAATGCTGCCCAACAAATCGGATAGTAAGTTAACCTATTGGTGTACTCGCTCCTACATTGAGGAGTTGCTTGAAGCAGGGATAAAGGTTTTTTGGTATGTGCCTGGAATTAACCATAGTAAGCTAATAATTACGGATGATTATGTGACAACTGTAGGTACCGCAAACATGGATACGCGCAGCTTTGAGCAAAATTTTGAAGTAAATCTGATAATTTATGATAAAACAGTTGTGCAGAAATTAACTAAATACTATTTTGACGACCTCAATGAGTGCAAGCAGGAGTCGTTGAATAATTGGAAGTTTAGACACCGCAAACACAAGATAAAAGAGTCGCTAGCGCGTTTGTTTGCTCCTGTGTTATAGTCTGAGAAATAATAACTTAGTCTGTTTTAAAGAAATGAAATACAAAAGTAGTCACATTGCGGACTTGTTGCAATGTGAGGCAAGTGTGGTCAATGATTATACGATAGAAACGATATCCATTGACAGCCGATCGGTGATAATGCCGGAAAAAACGCTGTTCTTTGCGCTAAAAGGCGTGCACCATAATGGAGAAAGCTTTGTTGAAGCGCTTTATAAAATGGGTGTTCGCAATTTTGTTGTGGGAGCAGATTTTGTAGTTTCTGATAAATGGGGCGAGGCTAATTTCTTTAAAACCTCTAGTCCGCTATCGGCTTTGCAGACATTAGCACAATACCACAGACACACTTTTGTAATGCCTGTAATTGCCATTACGGGAAGTAATGGAAAAACCATAGTAAAGGAGTGGCTTGCACAGGTATTGGAGGATGAAACGGACTTTTATCGTTCGCCACGCAGTTACAATTCGCAAGTGGGAGTTCCCCTTGCCATATTGGGCATGGAACAACATCATGAACTTGCTATACTTGAAGCGGGAATTTCAATGCCGGGTGAGATGTTAGGATTGCAACGCATGATAGATCCGGAAATTGGAATTTTTACACATTTGGGCGATGCGCATGATGAGAACTTTACATCGCGTGATGAAAAGTTAAAAGAAAAGGCTCAGTTGTTTAAGAATGTGCGCGTTTTGATAGGCGAGGAGAGCAAGCAGTTACAAATCATAAAATCATTAATAGGAAATCCCACGCTTCAAGTGTGGTCATGGAGTGCAACGCCCAACTTGGATGCGTTGATAAAAGTTGACAGTAACATAACGACTGGCGGGCGAGAGCTTGATATAACATATAACGGCCAGCGTTTTCAAGTTGGAATACCATTTAAGGATACAGCCTCTTTTCATAATGCAATGAATGTAATTGCTTTTATGCTTTATAGGGGAATGAAAATGGATACCATAACAAGTAAAATGGCACAGTTACAGTCCATTGCAATGCGAATGGAAATAAAAGGCGGTACGGGAGGTGCGGTGTTAATTCACGATTATTATAACTCGGACCTGGATTCTTTTAAAATAGCATTGGATGTTCTTCGTTCGCAAGATAGTGGGAAAGAAAAAACCGTAATATTATCTGATTTTATAGGTATAGGGAATAACAAAGAAGAAATTTATAGACAGGTAAGTACCTTGCTAGCGCAAGCGGAGGTAACTCATTTTCTAGGTATAGGCAAAGAATTGAGTAAATACCATTATCTGTTTTCGCATTTAAATGCTCGTTTCTACAATGATGTAGCGTCCTTTTTAGCAACCGAAACAAGAGGTTATTACGCGGGGAAAGCAATTCTTTTAAAAGGCGCACGCGCTTTTAAGTTTGAGCATATAGCATCTTTTTTACAAAAACAGTCGCACACCACAATGCTTGAGGTGAATATGGATGCAATGGTAGCTAATTTAAACTATTTTCGTGCATTGATACCTAAGGAGGTGAAAACAGCCGTAATGGTAAAGGCATTCTCCTATGGTAGTGGTAGCGGCGAAGTGGCTTCTTTACTGCAGTATCATGGCGTGGATTACCTGATGGTGGCCTACGTGGATGAGGGCGTTACATTGCGTAAAAGCGGAATAAGTGTACCCATAGCGGTAATGAATCCGGAGTTAGAGGCTATAGACGATTTGATTGAGTACCAATTGGAGCCTGAAATATACTCAATGGATTTGCTTTATGCATTTAATAATGTACTTAAGCAACGTGGTTTAATGAACTATCCGGTACATGTGAAATTAAATACAGGAATGAATCGTTCTGGAGTAGATAGTTCTGAACTTGATGAGTTAATTGAATTCCTAGGGACAAGGGAACATATGCATATAAAGTCGGTGTTTTCACATTTGGCAGGTAGTGACGATCCTGCATTGGATTGGTTTACTCATCAGCAATTGGATTTATTCGATGAGATGTTTAATCGTATAGCAACTGCATTAGGGTACAACCCACTAAAACATATATTAAACTCGGCGGGGATTGAGCGCTTCCCGGCTTATCATTATGATATGGTGCGCTTAGGAATAGGGCTTCATGGTTTAAGTGCTGTCGGTGCAAGTTTAAAACCGGTAAGTCGTTTTAAAACTTATATTGTTTCAATAAGGAATGTGCCTAAAGAACAAAGTGTGGGCTATGGCCGAAAAGGCATATTGACACATGATGCGCGTATTGCAGTAATCCCAGTGGGATATGCCGATGGCTGGAATAGGCACTTAAGTTGTGGTGTAGGGCAAGTGTATGTTGGTGGACACCGGGTGCTAATAGTGGGTAACATTTGTATGGATGCATGTATGATTGATGTAACGAATGTAGATGTTAACGTAGGAGATGAGGTCGAACTATTTGGTCCGGAAATAAAAGTGGAGGAGGTTGCATGTTGGATTGACACCATTGCCTATGAGGTATTGACATCCGTATCGCCTCGAGTAAAAAGAGTATATTACAAAGAATAAAATAATATCAACCAATAAAAATCAAACGATGAGATTTTTTTATCTATTCCTATTCTTACTAATAGGAAATATCGCAGCAATGGCATCACCTAACTTCGATCAGTATTTTTATCCAAAAACCCTGCGCATGGATGTTCAGCATTGTGGAAATAGTCAAGAGGACTATTACTATTTTGAGGAGTTGTTAGAGGAGCCTTACTGGGGTGGCTCAAAAACCAACCTTATTGACACAATGGGTTTTGGTAACTACATGGTGAAAGTTTTTGATGAGGCTACTAATGCTCTTATTTATTCGCGCGGGTTCAACTCTCTTTTTGGTGAGTGGCAAACCATTGATGAAGCGAAAACAATGAACCGCTGTATAGCTGAAACTGTGACAATGCCATTTCCAAGAAAGAATGTGCGTGTTGAAATATGGAATAGAGACCGTAAAGGGGTTTTTAATAAAAAGTTTGAACATGCAGTTGACGTAAATAGTTATTTCATTAAGGGGGACCGCCGCTTGCTTTTCCCAACTGCAGACATTCATATCGTTGCAGATCCCTCAAATGCTGTTGATATTGTTCTTTTAGCTGAGGGGTATACAGCAGATGAGATGGAACAGTTTAAACAGGACTGTTATAAGTTTGCACAAGGTTTATTTTCTTTTTCTCCTTACAAGGAAAACAAGAATAAATTCAATATTCGTGCGGTAATGTCTCCTTCGCAACAAAGCGGTTCGGACATACCGAAAGACGGTGTATGGAAAAGTACGTTATTTAACTCCTCATTTTATACATTCGATTCAGAGCGTTACATTATGACGTATGATCATAAAAGCCTGCGCGACGCTGCTGCCAATGTACCTTATGACTTTATTTACATACTTGCCAATACCGATAAATATGGCGGAGGTGCAATATACAATCATTATGGATTAAGTGTTTCGGGCAATCAGCAATATGCCAAGGTCTATGTACATGAATTTGGTCATCTGTTTCTAGGATTGGGCGATGAGTATGTTGGAAATGTTTCCTACAATGATATGTACCCAATGGACGTAGAACCATGGGAGCCTAATTTAACAACAATGGTGGATTTTGATAGTAAATGGAAGGATATGCTTGCACAGGACACTCCGGTACCAACACCGATAGATGCTAAAGATCCAGATAAATTGGGCGTGTACGAAGGTGGAGGATATGTTGCGAAGGGTGTTTATCGTCCAAGACCAACTTGTTTAATGAATGTATTCTCTGTAAACACTTTCTGTCCGGTATGCGTAAAAGCAATTGAAAAACAAATTCGTTTCTATACAGATAAGTAATTAAATATGAGAATAGTAATACAACGCGTAACTCGCGCTTCTGTTTCAGTATGCGACGAGGTAGTTGGAGCCATTAATGAAGGATTAATGCTTTTAGTGGGAATTCAAGCCGATGATACACTGGAGGATATTGAATGGCTTACTCAAAAAATAACTAATTTACGCATATTCGATGATGAGAAAGGAGTTATGAATTGCTCCATTATGGATGTAAACGGAGATATGCTTATTATAAGTCAGTTTACATTAATGGCTAGAACCAAGAAAGGAAATAGACCATCCTACATTGACGCAGCAGTTCCGGACATAGCTATTCCTATTTATGAACGTTTTAAAGAGGAAATGGCTAAACAGCTCGGAAAACCAATACAAGCTGGCTTATTTGGTGCTGACATGCAAGTGGAATTAGTTAACGATGGACCTGTAACTATTATTATGGATTCTAAAAATAGAATATAAACGGATAGTTGCTTTAAGCACAATGAACCCCGAAAGTTATTATGTGACTTTCGGGGTTCATTGTGCTTAAAGGGCGGGCATATTTAGCTTCTTCTATTACTATACTTGTTGTAAATCTTCAGCATCGACAAGCGTAACTTCAATGCCTAGTTTTTGCAGCTCTTCAACAATCTTAGGGGAAACCAAATTGTCTGTAATAATTTGGTCTATGGCTTCAAAATCGCAAATCTTACCAAACCCGCGGCGCCCAAATTTTGAGGAATCCGTTAGTACAATGGTTTTCTGCGCCGCTTTAATCATGGCTCGGTTTAAGCTTGCTTCCATGTAATTGGTAGTGGTTAAACCGTAATCCAAATCAATACCGTCCACACCAAGGTATAGCTTACTACACGAGAAATTTTCTAACATCTTCTCAGCATATTCGCCTACCACAGAGGTTGAGCTTTGTCTCACCACGCCGCCAAGTTGAATAACTTCAATGCCTTTATCTCTAATCAAAGCACTTGCCACATTCATAGCGGAGGTAAGTACGGTTAATTGACTCTCGCCACTAATAGCTCTAGCAAGAGCTAAAACGGTAGTTCCGGAGGCTATAATAATTGCATCCTGTGGGCGGATAAGTTCCTTTGCTTTTAAGGCAATGGCTTGCTTCACCTCCGGATGTTGTTTTTCCTTTTCTTTTACGTGCTGATCAAGCGCATAGGGATCCTTTTGTATTGCACTCCCATGCGTACGGAATAGCATTTGCTTTTCCTCCAAAAGGCTTAAGTCCTTACGTATAGTTACCGACGATACGTTAAGCATTTTGCTTAACTCGTTTACTGATACCACCCCGTTCAGCTTTAGTATATCAATTATCTTTTGATGTCTTTCAGATAATGCCATAATCCATGTAATTTTAATACAAAGATACGTTAAAAAACAATATCACGTTGTTTACTATTGAAGAAAAACCAAGATAGTTAACTTCTATCTTGGTCCTCCACTATATAATACTTAATCACCCTAGAAACACTGTTATCCCAAAATATAATTGGCAGCAATGTTATTAAACTCATTTAATTGAGCTGTAATCCAACTTTCGTCCTCACCTAACTCCTTAGCCATAATCTCAGCAACTATAGGAGCTGCTTCAACGGCTGCGCGTGCGTCAAGGAATAGTAGTCTCACTCTGCGTGCCAATACATCCTCCACGCTCGTTGCCATCTCTTCCCTTACTGCCCATGCTACTTCCGCATAAGTGTACGGATAGCGAGGATGTATTTTTTGTCCCATACTGTCATCATTTTTAATCATGTCAAGGATTAAGTCCTCATCCGATCCATAAATGTACATGTGATCACTGTGGTCCGGATTTGTTTTATATCCGTGTATCTTAAAGTCTTTTGTTCCACATGGATACACTGGGATTAGTTGCATGTCCTCAGCTTGTTTTAACGTATCCTCGGCCATACGTCTGTAGGTGGTCCATTTACCTCCAACAATGGTTATCAGATTACTATCTGAAGGTATAATTTTATGACTTCGAGAAATCTCTTTCGTTCCGCTACCCTCTTTCTTAGGTGCAGCTAATGGTCGTAAACCTGCAAATACAGAGAGAACGTCTGCGCGTGTAGGCGGTTTAGTCATATATAATCCTGCCGTACCTAAAATAAAGTCAATCTCACTATCCAATGCTCTTGGTTCCAATAAAGCATGGTCCATAAGTGTATCTGTAGTTCCAACAACAACCTTGTCATGCCAAGGTACTGCAAAAAGTACGCGTCCATCGCTTGTTTTTGGAATCATAATGGCATAATCACTTTGTAGGAATGATTTATCCAATACCAAGTGAACACCCTGACTTGGACGTACCAAATGTACTCCCGTTGGTTGATCCATTTGTAATATCTGATCCACAAATACACCGGTAGCGTTAATAACAGCCTGTCCTCGTACCTTGTATTCTCCTCCTTGTAGCACATCCTTAGCTGTTACACCGTCAACTTTTCCAGCCTCATTGTGATGCAGGGCCGTAACCTCCATGTAATTAACAACACATGCGCCTTGCTCCACGGCCGATTGTGCAAGATTTATGGCTAAGCGCGAATCGTCAAACTGTCCGTCATGATAAATTACGCCTCCCTTCAGCCCCTCCTGCTTTAACACAGGGATATGTTCAATGGTTTTCTTTTTGGAAATGTATTTTGATGAACCTAGGCCCAAATTCATTGCCAACCAGTCGTACATTTTTAAACCGACAGTATATTGGAAATTATCCCACATTGTATAGTTAGGAATAAGGAAAGATTGGTTTCTTGTTATGTGTGGTGCATTTTTTAATAACAATCCACGTTCATACAGAGCTTCCAATACCAACGAAACGTCGCCTTGCGCTAAGTAGCGTACACCTCCGTGCACTAATTTTGTACTTCGGCTTGATGTTGCTTTCGTAAAATCGTGAGCTTCAAATAATACTACGCTCAATCCTCTAACAGCGGCGTCAACGGCTATTCCTAGTCCGGTGGCTCCTCCTCCAATAACAATCACATCCCAAATCTTGGTGTTATCAGAAAGCATTTTTATTAAATTGTCTCGTTTCATATTGTTAGTGTTATATGGCTAATGCTTAAAGTGTATTAGCGAAAATATATTTGCAATTCGCCTATTTATGCTATGAAACTAAACGAAAAACCGCATTCATTCGTTTCAAACGCCCAAAGAATTATTACCTTGCGTTTGAATAATGGATATTAAATATTTAAAACGGATGTGTAAATATTAATATCCTTTTTACCTATATGTTTATTATAAATTAAAGATATGAAAATTGTATTCCTAGAGCCCATCGGGATGGCTGTAAAACAAATTGAGCAAATGTGTGCTTCAGTGCTTACAGATACGGATAATTTGGTTATTTTTTCAGATAGAGTAGAGGATACTAAAATATTGATTGAACGTGCCGAGGGTGCAGACATTGTTGTTGTTAGTAATATTCCCTTAGGTAAGGATTTCTTCGATGCGCTACCTACATTAAAGATGGTGTCCGTGGCATTTGCCGGCATTGATCACATAGATACAGCAGCTGCTGCTGCCCACAATGTAGTGGTAAAAAATGCTGCAGGATATTCTACAACAGCCGTTGCCGAATTGGCTATTGCGCTAATGATTGAGCGTTTACGAGACATTACCCCTTTAGACCGTGTAACAAGACATGGCGGGACGCGTGGAAGCTTTCTTGGCGGAGAGCTACGTGGTCGTTGCGTAGGTATTGTTGGTTTGGGTGCAATAGGACAGGAAACTGCCCGCTTGGTACAAGCGTTTGGCTGTCGTGTCATAGCATACAATAGGAGTACCAAAATGCTTGATGGCATTGAACAATGTTCGTTAAATGAGTTGTGTAAACAGGCTGATATTATATCATTACATTTACCTCTAACAGCGGAAACGCGCGGTTTATTGGGTAAAGAACAAATAGAGTTAATGAAACCTACGGCCATTGTTGTAAACACTGCTCGGGGTGCAGTTCTTGATATTGACGCGTTAGTTGATGCTGTTGCAAATAAAAGAATTGCAGGTGCTGCTCTGGATGTATATACGCAGGAGCCCCCATTGCCTCAGGAATGGCCGGTTCTTCACACACCCGGAATAACGGTACTTCCTCACATAGGATACGCTACAGACGAGGCTTTCCTAAACCGTTTGTCAATTGTGGTACACAACATTGCCACTTATATGAAGGATGCCGAAGGAACACTATGAAAATAAATAAGGAGGATGGTATGTTAGCCATCCTCCTTGTTATTATTGTTACTCCGCCTGTAATTAGCAGCTCTTAATATTCATACTTATATCAAGTGCTGTTACAGAGTGTGTAAGCGCGCCAACGCTGATATAATCAACGCCCGTTGCTGCCACCTCTTTTAAGCGAGGAATACTCATGTTTCCCGATGCTTCGGTTTTTGCCTTACCATCAATAATTTTTACAGCCTCGGTCATTGTGGCATTGTCCATATTATCAAGCATGATAATATCTGCACCTTCGCGAAGTGCTTCGCGAACCTCGTCCAAATTTGTAGTTTCTACCTCAATTTTAATCTCCGGAGCAATAGCAGCGCGTACCTGATGTATAGCATTTGTAATGCCACCCGCAACTTTAATATGGTTATCTTTTATCATAGCCATATCATAAAGTCCCATACGGTGATTGGTTGCTCCACCGTCCTTAACCGCCATTTTATCTAAAATACGTAGTCCCGGTGCAGTTTTGCGCGTATCCAAAAGTTGGGTATGTGTGTTGTTAAGTTCCTTAACGTAGTGAGCTGTCTCGGTTGCGATGCCTGACATACGTTGAAGGATATTTAAGGCCATACGTTCGCCTAATAATAGTGTACGGTAACTTGCTTCAATACGTAAAATTACATCGCCACGCTTTACATGATCTCCGTCTTTTACTTTCGCATCCCATACTATGTCTTTTTGGAAACGTTCAAATACCATTCTTGCAATTTCCAATCCGGATACAACACCATCCGCTTTCATTGTCATTTCCGCCACCGCTTTTGCTTGAGCTGAAATAATGGAGTTTGTGGTAATGTCTCCATTTGCAATATCCTCGGCAATTGCCAAGTCAATAAGTTTATTAATTAATTCCTCCTTATACATACGCTGTATTTTGTTTCTATATAATTACTTTATTTAATGAGTGGGTAAAGTTAAAAAGTTTAATGAAAATCTGAAAATAGGTGTATACCAAAATTAAAATAGTAAGCACATCAGCTTAGTGGCTTCAATTTACAACAGTATCCGCACTCGTTTGGGTTGGTATAAAGCGTGTTTATGTTATCTAGACATCTTTTCCGCGCTCAAACTGATCCATGCAATGAGTATCCTTCCTGTGGTTTTCTACAGGGTTACGACTAGGTATCGACTAGGTTTCGACTACTATTGGGGTGTCATAGTAGTCGAAACCTAGTCGATACCTTGCCGTAACCTAGTCGATACCCTTAACAAGGGGAAAGCAGATTTAAGAATAACAATGTGGCATTGTGTATTGATTTCAATTGATGGTAGTAGCCTGTATGAAATCTGTTAAAGCCTAAATAGTGTACCGAATGGTACTATAAATATGAGTTAATTATATTAAATGCTATAAACTTTCTATATCTTTGCATATATTTGGCATTCTTGTCTATATGTGTGGCGTAAAAGTCCGGTTTAATAGCAGATAAGAATGTATATTGAGTAAAACACTAATTATATATAAGTGATATAATCTGCGGGTTATTGCTATATTGTAGTACTGTATATGAAATTAAGAGCTGAGAATTTAGTAAAAAAATATAAGAGCCGTACGGTTGTAAAGGACGTGTCGGTAGAGGTGAATCAAGGTGAGATTGTTGGTTTATTAGGTCCTAATGGAGCCGGTAAAACAACATCGTTCTATATGATTGTGGGATTAATTACGCCTAACGGTGGAAAGATTTACTTGGATAATACGGAAATTACCGATTTGCCAATGTACAAGCGAGCGCAATTGGGAGTTGGCTATTTGGCACAAGAGGCATCTGTATTTCGCCGTATGAGTGTTGAAGACAACATAAAGGCGGTACTCCAAATGACAGATATGCCAAAGGAGGAGCAGCAAGAGCGTTTAGAGGAGATGCTTAATGAATTTAGTTTACAGCACATCCGTAAAAGTTTGGGAATCCAACTTTCGGGAGGTGAGCGTAGACGTACGGAGATTGCACGTGCATTATCCATTCGTCCCAACTTTATTCTACTCGATGAACCGTTTGCAGGGGTAGACCCTATTGCCGTGGAGGATATCCAGTCCATTGTAGAGAAGTTAAAAGAGAAAAATATTGGTATCCTAATAACGGATCACAACGTACAAGAGACGCTTTGTATAACAGATAGGACCTATTTGTTGTATGATGGAAAGATATTACAAGCAGGAAGTGCCGAGGAGTTGGCCAACGATCCTGAGGTGAGAAGAGTTTATTTAGGTAAAAACTTCGAGTTAAGACAAAAGAAAAAGTAGTTCTTACAATATTGCACTTGAAAGTGAAGAAAAAAGTTGTATTCAATAGTTTCATTAAATCAATGAGTTACAAAAAACATTGAATTTTTCTTCAAAAAAAGTGGCAGAAAAGTTTGCAGGTTATCAGAATTGATATACCTTTGCAGTGTCAAAAATGATAAGCGGGCGTGGCGAAATTGGTAGACGCGCTAGACTTAGGATCTAGTGTCGAGAGACGTGGGGGTTCGAGTCCCTTCGCCCGCACCAATGGAGAGATGCAAATCTCGGTGAATCATTTTTTGACAAGCGGGCGTGGCGAAATTGGTAGACGCGCTAGACTTAGGATCTAGTGTCGAGAGACGTGGGGGTTCGAGTCCCTTCGCCCGCACTAACTCAGAGGAGTAGGAAGCCACCTTTATAAGGTGGCTTTCTTTTGTTTGAGTAAATTTAGTGACAATGAATGTGTAATTAAAAGTAACTGTTGTGACTGTTGTAACGTTGCAACTGTTGTAACAAACCGTTTGATATGAATATAACAAAAAATCAGATTGATAATCTTAATGCAACTATTAAGATTGAATTGGGTAAAGCAGATTACTCGGATCGCGTTGAAAGTGCATTAAAAGATTGTCAAAAGAAAGTTGTAGTGGACGGATTCCGTAAAGGAAAAACTCCAATGGGTATTGTAAAGAAGATGTACGGTAGCTCAATCCTTGTTGAAGAGATTAATAAATTAATCCACGAAGGTTTGACAAACTTCATTACAGAGAACGACCTTAAAATTTTAGGTGAGCCTCTTCCAAGCGAAACAGAAGCACAGGACTTTGATTTAAACAAAGAGGACTTTGAATTTGTATATGATATAGCACTTACTCCAGAAGTAAATGTTACATTAGAAAAAAGCGACGTAGTTCCTTTCTATTCTATCGAGATTGACGAGGAAATGGTTGACAAACAAATAGAAGGAATTTGTCAAAACAACGGCGAAATGATTGACGTTGACTCAATTGAAGAAGGTACAGAGTACATCAAAGGTGAGTTAATTGAACTTAACGCTGAAAACAAGTCTAAAGAAGACGGTATTGTAAACGAAGATGCTTCAATGTCTCTTTACTACATGAAAGATGAAGAAAGCAAAAAAGCTTTCATGGGTAAAAAAGTAGGCGAAGAAGTAATTTTCGATGCTGTGAAATCATATCCAAACAAAGCGGATTTTGCTGCTATGTTAGGTATCACTAAAGAAGAAGCTGAGCACATTGACTCAAACTTCTGTTTAATTATCAAAGAAATTAAACGTCACAAAGCTGCTGAAGTAAATCAAGAGTTATTTGATAAAATGTTTGGCGAAGGTACTGTGAACAGCGTTGAAGAGTTCCGTACTCGTATCAAAGAAGAGATGGCTTCTCAATTAAAAGGACACTCTGATTACCGTTTCACTGTAGACGCTAAAGATATGTTAGTTGCTAAAAACGCTAACGTTGAGCTTCCAGAAGCATTCTTGAAACGTTGGGTTCTTGCTACAGACAAAAATGCAACTGCTGAGCAAGTAGACGCTGAGTTTGCTAACTACAAAAACGAATTTGTATGGCAATTAGTGAAAAATGCAATTGGTGAGAAGTATGAAGTGAAAGTTGAAATGGCTGATATGCAAGCTATGGCTCGCGAAATTGCAGCTGCTCAATTACAACAATATGGTTTGACAGGATTGTCAGATGAGCAACTTGATGGATTTGCAACTCGTTTATTAGAAGACGAAAAACAACGTCGTCAACTTTACGAAAGAGCAATTGATAGCAAAATCTTTGCTGCAGTTAAAGAAAATGTAACTGTTGAAGGTAAAACTATTTCAATGCAAGCTTTCGAAGCGCTTTTCCAAAACTAAGAAGCGATAAGAATAAATATAGGAAACCTGCCGGCATAGCCGGCAGGTTTTTTGTTTTTAGTATCAACCGGTAATTCATGCCGGAATATTTTATATATTGTATCAGATATATGATTGAGAATACTAATTACGTTTAACGATGAAGAAAGTCAAGATATCCGTAATCCGCAAGATTCATTATGCGGATTTGTCGCAACTATATGAGAATCCCATAGAACATGCATGCAGTGTGGAAGAGGGACAAGTGTTTGTATCGGTTGACGGCACAAAACCCGATGGTTTTTGTGAAAGTGCATGGCAGAGTGTGCAGCCTTTTGTAATGACACTTGCGCATGGCGGAAGTAATTTTTATGACGGATGGATGAAGAATCCTTATTCGGCAATGATTTCATGTAATGACGGTTTTAGGCCTGTAAGTTTTTTGATAGAAGTAATGGAATAAACTATAGGCAGTTGATTATGGTTTATTTTGTGTAATGAAAAATAATAGTACTTATGTTATCGCGATTATTGAAATCAATTGAGCAATATGGTTTTTATGAGGAAATGGATGTATCTGCAAAGACAGTTTTGCTGGCAGAGGGAACAGTGTCCAAAAAAATGTATTGGGTTAAAAAGGGTGCTTTAAGAATGTGGTTTAATAAGGATGGTAAGGATGTAACTACACAGTTCTTTTTTGAGGGACAATTAGTATCCTCTATTCATAGTTTTATGAATGGTTCACCAAGTTTATTCTCCATTGAGAGTATAGAACACTCAAAAGTGTTGGTAATTGATAAGCATGTTATTGACGAGTTAATGCTAGTGCATCCAGAAATGAAGGATGAGGTATTTAATTTTGTGACGGAGCGTTTTCAGCATTACGTTGAGTTGTTTTTATCGAGAATAAAGGACTCGCCGCAGGAAAGGTATGAGGAGCTTTTACGAGAGTGTCCCCAAGTTGTGCAAAGAGTACCACAGCATTATATTGCATCTTATTTGGGAATAACATCCGTATCGCTTAGTAGGATTAGAAATAGGCGTTAGGTACTTAATTAACAAAGGTTATCGTTTGTGGGGATGTTGTGGCATAATTTTGTGCTTAAAAGAAGTTATGGTAACACATCAAGGTAAACGAGTAATAAATTATGAACTTGTAATTTTAGGATTAATTGTGGTATTATCGGGAATGATAATGCAATTGGGCTATCATATTGGCAATCCCGGTGTGGTTGTCAGGGAAACGAAAACAATACTCGGTTTGTTTTATTCAAACTGGCAGTTGATGCATAAGGTGGCTATTTCATTCTTTTTTGCGTTATGTACATACCATATTTGGAGTCATAGAAATTGGTATGTGGCTATAATTTCCAAGCGTCTATATCGCAGAAATATCCAACTTGTACTCTTCTCCGTAATTTTTATTTTTTCGGTAGTTACCGGTTTTTTGCCATGGATAATAGACGGACATGACGGGGTGCGGATAACCTTAATAGAGATACATGATAAGATCTCAGTTGTTTTGATTGTTTTTATGGTTTTACATGTAGGTAAAAGGATAAAGCGATTGAGATAACAAGAATGCGTTTCATTTTAAAATGGAACGCATTCTTGTTATAATTTATTTCTGTTTCTGTAACTTTTAGTTTTTAATGTTGGTATATGCGATCGTATTTTCTGTTTTAATATATATTCATTTATTTGAATGATAATTAATTGTTATGATTTTTAGGTTTTCAGGGAGCGTGTGTGTGTCTAATGTTGTTAAAATAATAGGTTTAATTGCGGGTTTATTATGTAGTTCGGTCAGTTTAGTTGCCAACAATCCCATAGCTAATAGGTTTGTGAAAATTGGAGGGTTAACTAATAATTTTCCATATAGTTATGCAAATATAAATGATATACTGGATGGGTTTAGTTATGACCTTTCTGAAGCTGTTATGCACTATTTACACCTAAAGCATGAGTTTAAACTGTATGACTTGACCTATACGTTAAATCATACGGAGCATCATTATAATGATTTGATTCTTTCAGAATGTGATTTATCAATGATTAGTGTAATGCCTAGCATAGATAGTGGAAGGTATTATAATAGTATACCATATTGCCAATTAAACTCCTATATAATAAGCAAGAAAGGAGCTGTGTTTAAAGAAATAAATGATATTATGGGAAAAAAGCTTATTATCCCAAAGAATTGTTTGTTTAAGGAAAGACTTTCATATTTTAATAGCAATCATGTAGAAGAAATATCACCCGTTTTATTTACGTCCCTAGGAATAAAGATGGTAGCCGACGGGAAAGTTGATTATATGCTAATAGATGATCTTGCACTACATGAGTTCTTGGACAACATAGAAAAGTATAATCTTGTTCTTTCACCTTTGGAGGGTAATACCTTTGATTTATGCTTTTCATCGGAAAATAAGGAACTGATAGAAGAGGTAAATGGGGCAATTCAAGAATTGAAATCCAATGGAACAATTGGTTTTTTGCATGATAAATGGTTTTATAAGAAGGAGAATAAGTTATCCTATTTGTATGGTGTTTTATGTTTCCTGTTACTACTACTAGCGGTAATGCTAATTATAATATACATACTCCGAAAAGTATTAAAGGTAAATAAAAGAGATGTAGATACTGCCCAGGCTCATAATGAAGAGTTAAGTATTGTTCTTAATATTTTGATGAAGAATAGTAATATTGAAATCTATATGTTCGAAGAGCCGACGAAGAATCTTTTTATTCTAAAGGATGGTAGTTTTGTTCCTTCGGGGGTTAATTTAGGTGAAGTTGAGACGAGAATTCATCCTGACGATTTGGAGCAGTACAATGGAGATTATATTAAAGTGATTTCAGGGCAAGTAAATTATTTAATTTCGACGTTACGGATTTATAATGTTGAAACGAAAGCTTATAGATATTATGAACTTGCCGTAGTTCCTTCGGAGAAAAATGATGGTAAAATGGTTACTGCTTATTATTATTCTTTGCGGGATGTTACTGATGTAATGAAGGATTTGCAAGAGAAAGAGGAAACTATTGGTAGTTTTAATTTGGCGTTGCGTTCAGTGAATTTAATAAGGTGGAAATATGATATAAAAAAGGAAACTATAAAATTACTATATACAGATAGTAAATACAAGGAAATGCCTTTAAATACCTTTTTGTGTGCTATTAGTTGGGAAGACAGGGAACTCTTTATGCAGTATATTAATAATGTGATACAAGAGAATGAAATGGAAGATATCATTATGAGAATGATGTTGACCAATGAGGAGGAGGAGTATAGAATTTATAATATTAGTTCATATATTCAGTGGGATAGAAATGGTAGGCCTGAAAATATATATGGGATTGTCAATGATATAACCGAAATCACAAAATAT
>JBOGCH010000043.1:0-23125 GCA_051656645.1 Marinifilaceae bacterium | reverse complement strand
TTTTTCATAGAATTTCTCTTCATCAACGGAAATACCAATAAAAACGACATCCTTTTCTCTAAATTCTTTCTCTAGTTTGCTGAAATATGGAATTTCTTTGCGACATGGAGCACACCATCCTGCCCAAACGTCAACCACAACCACCTTCCCTTTAAAATCGGATAATGATATCATCTTTCCATTCCGATCAGGATAAGTGAAGTTTGTAGCCTTTTGAGATTCTTTATTCTTTTCATCTAATTCCTTCGTGTAAAGTCGATTTCCAATAGACTCAAGTCGACTTTGTTGCGAGTGAGTAGTGATATAAGCTTTATAGGTGATATACATTTCTTTATATTGTTCAAAAAAGGTCATATTCTTGGCTTCGTTTATTAGATGTTCTCCTTGAATTTGTTTACATGGAATAGTTGCAAGTACCTCTTCTGTTTTTAAGATCTTATTCTCCTTTAAAGCTACAAATTTTGGATATAAACGTATGGCGTCAAGTCCATAAGGCATTGCAAGGATGCTATTGTCGTGAAATAACTCCTTTGAATCTATATTATACAGAGCGTGGTATTGCTTTGAAGTTGGGTGTTTAGCACGTGGCGCTAGCAAAAAGTGGAGAGGATAGTAAAAGAGATCGAATTTTACCATGTTTCGCGCAAATGTAGTAAATACTTCATTCTTTGACTTTAGCCTAGTTAAATATGTTTTGCTTGCTTGTTGAAGTGTATCTAGATCTTGAAAGAAATCTGTGAAGGTGGTCCAAGGTCTGGGAGCATATATTGTCTTTTCTTTTACTGTTGTAGTGGCATTAGCCCATTCCTCTAATGCGTTATTCTCCTTCGAAATTTTTCCCTTGAATTTAATTTTCGCAGAGTTTAGTTCTATCTGAATATGTTCTCCAGGCTTTATCCAAATAGTATTTTTATAATTCCTAGTACCAATTATATAAGGTTGTTCTTTATTAGGTTTAATAATAAATCCAAATTCACCATTGGGAGTGACATTTGTTGAAGCATATTCATACATTTGTCCTTCTTTAATAGTGTGTAAAAACACTCTCTCTTTTATTTTCGAGTTTAATGTTCCTTGAATTGTTGTTTCCTTCTGCGCAAATAAGGATGATGTTATAATTACAAAATACGCTAATAAAAACATTCTCATTTTTTTCATTTTGCTATTAAATTATTTTATAAAAAGTTCAACAGGCTAATTTGGGATGTTATGTTTACGATTGATATAGTATTCTACATTTTTGAAAAAGTACGTTGTTATGTGTTATTCATCTCCATTACATTGGTAAGAAAGGATCAATAATACCATACTTTAAATAAGAACACAGGTTGTACAGTTTGGCATTTATGTAAATTGGCTGATAGGATTATTTATTCAACCATCTCTACTTAGATATTGTGTTTGTTTTATTATAATTTTACTATAGTTTACAAATATATAAAATTTGGTACTACTTCCTAATAAACATATAATAATAATGCTATATTGTATTTATAAATATTAATATTTATGTAGTTTGTTTTATTGTTATAACTTAATATAATAGTCAGTTCTATTTATTTATTTAAACCAAATTTATCCTCATACCGTATATTACCCACATTGTAAAACAATATCTTAAATCATTCATATGAGGTACTTTAAGTGGTTAATATTAGGGAGCATGGCTTTGATGACAGTGTCGTGTTGGAAAACGAACGATAATATTAAAGCTATAGAACGGCGTGTTACGCTTACACAGGTTGATACGTTTCAACGAATACACTATATATTTACAGGAGCTGTATATGCGAGTGAGAATACGAACCTATCTTTTCAGGTGGGAGGCCCCATTATGACATTAAACGTTGATGCTGGCGAATGGGTGACAAAGGGAACTGTAATTGCAACGATAGATCCGCAGGATTATGAGGAGCTTGTGTCAGGGACTAAGGCAGCATATGTCAATTCTCAGTCCCAGTTGGAGCGTAATAAACGTTTGCTTGAACGTCAAGCAATATCTAAACAAGAGTACGAGCAGAGTGTTGCGGGAGCCGCAATGGCAAAAGATAAATATGAGGATGCTCTTCAGCAGTTGCATGATACTAAACTAGTGGTTCCGTTTGATGGTTTTATTGTAAAGAAATTTGTAGAAAATTATCAGAAAGTACAAGCTGGGACCGCTATTGTACAAATAATGAATCCGGGGCAAATAGAGGTACGTTTTCTAGTGCCGGAGACTAAAATACGCTTAACTCAATTACCATTGGAAATAGCTTTGGAGTTTGATAATTATAAAGGACAATGGTTTACAGCAGCCGTTAAGGATATTGTACAGGCTTCGCCCGATGGTAGCGGTATACCTTTAACAGTAATTGTTGATGACAAAGAGTTTAATCCGGAGAAGTATAAAATATATCCTGGTTTCTCATGTAAGGTGAAAGTATCTATTCTTAAACCAATTCCTTCAAGTTATATAGTTCCGTTGTGCGCCGTGATGGGAGCGATGGATAGTAATGAAACCTTTGTATGGATTTATAATTCGGAAAAGGGAGTTGTAAACAGACGTAATATTGAGGTGATACAATTGGTAGGGAAAGAAGATATTATGATAAAAGGGAATATAACGCCACAAGAGCAGTTGGTTTTGCTTGGCGGTACGTTTTTAACTGAAGGAGATAAAGTTGTAGTAATAAAATAAGCGTTATGAATATAGCTCGTTATGCATTAGACAATCAAAAAGTAATATACTTCTTTCTTGCCATTCTTTTGGTAGGTGGTGTTACGGCTTTTGGTTTATTAGGAAAAAAAGAGGACTCGCCCTTTGTAATCAAGTCGGCGGTTTTAATTACTCAATATCCTGGAGCTTCACCAATGGAGGTTGAACAGCTTATTACGGAACCTATTGAACGTGAGATACAGTCCATGAGAAGGGTGTATAAAATAACATCCGATAGTTATTATGGACTATCTAAAATTACGATAGAACTTGATCCGGCTACACCTCCCGGAGAGATGCCACAAATGTGGGATGAGTTGCGGCGTAAAGCTCTAAACATTCAACCTAATTTACCAAGTGGCGTATCGACAATCTCGATAAACGATGATTTTGGCGATGTGTATGGTATTTATGTGTCCTTAACAGCCGATGAGGGCTTTAGCTATCGCGATTTACGTGAGTGGGGACAGCGCATAAAAACGGATTTAGTAACAGTGGACGGTGTCCAGAAGGTGGGTCTGTATGGAGAACAGACGGAGGTTATAAATGTTTATATCTCTATGGCCCGATTGGCAAACTCAGGTATTAACCTAAATAGTATGATGGAGACAATAAAGTCCCAAAACGTATTGGTAAATACCGGCGAGAAACGTGCAGGAGTATTAGAACTGCGTATTATGGCGCAAGGTACCTATAAAACACTAGATGATATCCGTAATCTTTTAATAACCAATGTGTCGGGCCAACAAGTACGCTTGGGCGACATGATGGATGTTGAACGTGGTTATATGGATCCTCCAAAATCAGTTATGCGTGTGGATGGTAAACGTGCCATTGGTATTGGTGTAGCTACCGATCCGAAGGAAGACGTGGTAAAAACGGGACAAATGGTAAGAGAGCGTTTACGCGTTATTCAACAACAAATGCCTGTGGGGATTGAACTGGAGTCACTATATCCGGAAGATGAGATTGCACGAGAAGCGAATAATGGCTTTCTAGTCAATCTATTGGAGTCGTTGGCAATCGTAATTGTTGTAATTTTTATTGTGATGGGAGCTCGAGCAGGAATACTTATTGGTAGTTCGTTAATATTCTCTATCGGCGGAACATTACTGATTATGCAATTAATGGGTGTGGGGTTAAACCGAACGTCCTTGGCAGCATTTATCATTGCAATGGGTATGCTGGTTGATAATGCCATTGTGGTAACGGATAATGCCCAAATTGCAATTCGGCGCGGAATGGATAGACGTAATGCGCTTATTAATGGTGCAACAATCCCGCAATGGGGACTTCTGGGTGCAACATTAATAGCAATATTCTCTTTTTTACCGTTGTATCTTGCTCCATCGGCGGTGGCTGAGATTGTGAAGCCTTTATTTATAGTGTTGGCAGTGTCGTTACTGTTAAGCTGGGTACTTGCATTGACACAGACTCCGGTTTTTGGTAACTTTATATTAAGCAAGAAAGCCGATACTACAGGTAAGGATCCATACGATACTAAGTTTTATAACTGGTTTGCTCGTTTCTTAACCATGCTGATACGGTTTAAGGCAATTACAATAGTCGGAGTTGTTACTATGTTTATCTTGTCCCTAATTATAATGGGGCTAATGCCACAGGATTTCTTCCCGAGTATGGATAAACCATATTTCCGTGCAGACTGCTTTTTACCGGAGGGTTATAGTATACGCGAGACAGAGCAGGATTTGAATAGCATAGAGGAGTGGTTGGTACAGCAACCAGAGGTGGAACGAGTATCCGCAACGTATGGTGGATCTCCATTGCGTTACTATTTGGCAAGTACATCCTTTGGACCAAAGGCCAACTTTGGTAACCTATTGGTGGAGGTACAGGATAAGAAACAAACTAAGGATGTTGAAGCGAGATTAGACAAGTATGTCCGGGAAAACTATCCTAATATTCTTGTTCGTTCTTCTCTATTTAAACTCTCGCCTGCCACAGAGGCAACCATTGAGATAGGATTTATAGGGAACAATATCGATACTCTTGTTAATTTAACGGAGAAAGCCATGTCTATTATGCGCGGTAACAATTTCGTTACAGATGTACGCAATAGTTGGGGGAATAAAATTCCGATTTGGTTGCCTGAATACTCGCAGGAGCGAGGCCAACGCCTAGGAATTACACGCCAAACAGTGGCCTACTCATTAAAAGTGGCAACTACCGGAATGCCGATGGGAGAGTTCCGCGAGGGCGACCTATTTATGCCAATCCTCTTGAAACAAGAAGGACTTGAGGAGGGGAATGTGGACAATATTATGATGTTACCTGTATTCTCGCCGTCGGGATTTTCTGTTCCAATGTCGCAAGTGGTAGATCGTTTTGTACTGGATTATAAATTTAGTGTCATTAAACGTTTTAACCGCGAAAGAGTGATGAAGGCTCAATGTGATCCGATACGTGGAGCAAACTCAAAACAAGCATTCGATGCTGTTTGGGGCGAAGTAACTCAAATGGAGATGCCACAAGGCTATTCGTTACGTATGTTTGGTGAAAACGAGAGTCAAGTAGAGTCCAATGAGGCGTTAGGTGCCAATATGCCGCTAACCTTTATTCTTATCTTCATTGTGCTATTACTTCTTTTCCGCACCTATAGACGTCCAACGGTTATATTGTTAATGGTGCCGCTTATATTTATAGGTATTGTACTAGGATTACTGGTACTGAACAAAATGTTTGACTTCTTTGCTCTTTTAGGCGTGCTTGGATTGGTGGGCATGAATATAAAGAATGCCATAGTCCTTGTGGACCAAATAGATATAGAACAAAAAGCAGGGTTGGAACCTTTACAAGCTGTAGTGCAAGCCACTAAATCGCGTATTGTTCCGGTAACCATGGCATCCGGTACTACTATATTAGGTATGTTGCCATTGTTATTCGATGCAATGTTTGGAGGAATGGCCGCTTGTATTATGGGTGGGCTTCTAGTTGCCAGCTTATTAACCATTCTGGTACTTCCTGTAACTTACTGTTTGTTATTCAGAATCCATATTTCTAAAAAATAAAGATATAAAGCTATGAGAAAATTACTATTAGCTGTCCCATTTATATTATGTTGGTGTAGCGGATGGAGTCAATCCCTTTCGTTAAATGATTATCGTCAACGTGTTGTGGCATATAATCAGGATTTAAAACAATCCCAACAAGCCATTGAAGGAGCAATATTTGCAATGAAAGGAGTAAAAACTGGATTCTTCCCTAAAGTGGATGGAACAGGAAACTATTCCTATCAAATACAAAACGTGGAATTTATGCCCGGCACGGACTTGAAACATGACAATTACTCCGTAGAAGCCGGATTGGTACAGAACATATATTCCGGTGGGGCACAACAAAAGCAATACACCATTGCCAAGTTGCAGGAGGCAATTGCTCGCTTAAATGCCGAGAATACGCTGACCAATATCGTATATACTGCCGACATAAATTATTGGACTGCACAAGCTAATGAGGATTTGTTTCATATCTCAGAGCGTTTCGTGACCATTGTAAGTGAACTATGCGATGTGGTTACCCTGCGCTTTGATCAGGGAGCAATAAGTAAAACAGATTTGCTCATGGTGCAAAACAGGTTAAAAGAGGCCGAGTTGCAGCGCAATGGTAGTTACACCAACTATAAAATTGCAATGCAAGCGCTGAATATCATGATGGGCGTACCGGTTGACGAACATCTTATTTTGACAGACACAGCCTACGTATCAATAGATACTTTTCCAACACTTCCATTGGATTCAATCCTTAATCAACGTCCGGACTATGCGGCATCCGCACAGAATATAGAGGTTGCCAATTACCAAACTAAATTGGTAAAATCCCAATATTTGCCACAACTGGTAGCCGGTTTAAAACAAAAATGGGGAACAACAATGATAAATTTGGATGGAGACGGACGCTTCTCTACAATTGCTTATGGACAGGTAAGTATTCCGGTTTTCCACTGGAAAGAGCGGAGACAGAAAGTACGACAAAGCCAAACGGTAATGGAGCAAAAGGTACTAGAACAAAGTAAACTTAAGGACCAAATAAATAAGGAGGTGAGCGCTGCCCGTACAAATATGGATGAGGCTTTGAAACGTATTGAGATAGTAAAATCGACACTGTTAATTGCCCAACAGAACCTGGATTTAAATACCTACAGTTACAATGAAGGTCGTTTGCCTATTTTAGATGTGCTTTCTGCTCAAGTAAGTTGGCTACAAGCATACATAAACTTTGTCTCTGTACATTTGCAATATAAGAGTGCAGAAGCCGCATATGTTAAAGCTATTGCCGGAGTTCTATCGGAGGATTGGACCATATAGAATAGTGCGCATATTATAAGCAAGTTACGTCTACAGTTTGGAATACGTATAAATAAAGATGGTGTAAAACACCCGGAACAGCATAAAAAGTTGAAGTTAAATTCTATTTTTGTATACCTATTTCCGTCAATGGAATGGGATGAAACAAATGGATATTCAATTCACTTTAAAATAAGAATTTTACAACATGATTAACTTATACAAGATATTACTTTCAGAAACCTCCAAAAATCTTTTTGAACGTGTAGTAATGAAGGTTGCAATTGCAACATTTATTATTCACTTGCTCATTATATTATTATGTAAATGGGGATGGCTGGGAGAGGCTCTAAGTGTAGGGCCGGACTTAAATCCGGTATCAGCCATCTACACACCATTCTCCATTATCCTATTCTATGAAATATACCTGCTGGTTTATTATTTGCCACAATCCATAACACACTACATAGGTAAGCAGTATGAAATTATCTGTCTTATTATGATTCGTAGCGTATTTGAACAACTGGGCAAAATTACAACAGCTACCTCTCAGCAAGAGATATCTATGCTTATCTTTTATAAATTAGTAGGGGTAGTGGTACTGTTTTTCCTTATCTTTTTATTCTATCGTTTATCGCGCCATGTGCCAAAGGAACACACAATACCATCTCCGCGTTTAGAAAAGAAATTAGAGCGTTTTATCAGTGTAAAACGCGTGCTTAGTACTATACTGTTACTTGTATTTATAGGAATAATTATTTACAGTATGGTATTTATTTACAAGGAATACTCGCCCGATTTGGCTTCACCATTCTATGCCATTAAGAAGATGAATAAGATATTCTACTCAACATTCTTCTCCATACTAATCCTGGCAGAGGTGCTTTTGCTTTTGTTTACCATTGAGCTTACCGAGCGCTTTAGTAAAGTAATACGCAACTCGGCATTTATAATCTCAACAGTATTATTAAAACTATCCTTCAGTGTTGAAGGAGTAGATAACATTATCTTTGTAGTAACCGCAATTAGTTTTAGCGTGCTTGTACTGGTTGGTTACGTACTTTATCGCCGCTTCCTTTAGGAATAGCGGCGAGGGTAACGGAACACAATGGCCAGAGAAGCGCATATACCCAACAAGATTGGATAATATAGATATTTTATAATCATCAATGGAGATATCGACGCTAATTCGGCCGCAATAAGCAACTGAGCTCCGTAAGGAATAATGCCTTGAATAAAGCATGAATAGGTATCTAAAATACTTGCGGATTTACGCGGATCCACATCAAAACGGTTGGCAATATCCTTAGCAATAGATCCGGTAGAGATTACCGCAATTGTGTTATTAGCCGTACAAAGATTAGCTAATGAAACCAATCCAGCAATACTAAACTCAGCAGCGCGCTTAGAATTAACCTTGCGTGTCAAAGCCTCAATAATCCATGCAATACCACCGTTGTAGCGTATCAATTCAAGCATCCCCCCTGCAAGCAAAGTAATAATAATCAACTCGCCCATACCGGTCATACCATTTCCCATGGCGCCCGCAAAATCAAACAAAGACACATTGGTGGTTGTTAGCCCAACAATTCCTGTTACCACAATCCCCAACAGTAAAACAACAATTACATTCATCCCGGCAATGGCTGTACCTAACACAATTAGGTAAGGAATAACCTTTATCCACTCCACTGGTACCACTTGGGGTGTAATATTTAAATTCATACCCACAAAGAAATAGTAACCCAATAGGATCAAAGCTGCCGGCATAACAATTAGGCTGTTAACCTTAAACTTATCCTTCATTAAACAACCTTGCGTTTTAGTTGCCGCAATGGTAGTATCCGAAATAAATGACAGATTATCGCCAAAAAACGCACCACCCACAACAATGGCAACAAGGAAAGGCAGCTCCATGCCGGTACGCTCCGCAATACCCACAGCAACTGGGGCAAGTGCCACAATGGTACCCACGGAAGTACCCACAGCTAGCGAAACAAAACAGGCAGCCACAAAGATACCCACCAACAGCAAATTGCCGGGAAGTACATGCAGTGTCAAATTCACTGTAGCATCAATAGCGCCAATTGCTTTTGCCGAGGTTGCAAATGCTCCGGCCAGGATAAAAATCCACACCATCAGCATAATATTACTGTCGGACGCTCCTGTTGTGAAACGTTTAATACGGTCATTTAAATTCAAATCCCTTGTCATTAAAATAGCAACAATGGAAGAAATTAAAAACGCTACCGTAATAGGTACTTTATAAAAATCGTTTATTATGATGGATGTCACCAAGTACACCAACAAAAATACTACTAATGGAATAAGGGCCCATGCATTGGCCGGTTTTGATCTGTTCATACGCACAAATGTCTCAATTTTTCACAATACAAATTCTTAATGCAAAAATAATCAATTCTTTACTGGTAAACGAAATAAAGAAACCAAGAAATGTAAAAGATTAATAAACAACTCAAAATATATACCTATTATGCTCCTAACATCGGAGGTACTCCGAATAAGTAATGACGAGGATAAGAAGAAATATAACAAAATATTCAACAAAAGTTTTGCTATTAAGCACAGATAGGTTACTTTTGTAACGCAATGCCATGGCATTGACAAGGATGGTTCAGTAGCTCAGCTGGATAGAGCAACGGCCTTCTAAGCCGTAGGTCGTGGGTTCGAATCCCGCCTGAATCACAAAGAGGTGTCCATTGTTTTGGGCGCCTCTTTTATTTTACACCAAATATTTTAGGTAACAACACGCTCAATATCAAATAAAAGGATGATAAATAAGGATATCCACACCAAACCTTGTCCATGTGGCAGTGGTGATACATTTGCCAATTGCTGTGCGCCCATTCTTAATGGCCAGAAGAAGGCTTTGACGGCCGAGGCTTTAATGCAATCTCGATACACCGCATTTACATTGGCCGATACGGCCTATCTGATGCAAAGTTGGCACCCTGATACGTGTCCGTTGACCGATGAGCAGGAAATAGGCCGATGGGCACGCTCCGTTACATGGGTAAAATTAGAGGTTTTGGAAGCCGTAGACGGCGAAGAAGCCGACACATGGGGTAGCGTTACGTTTAAAGCCTTTTACCGCGAGAAACGTAAACTATGCTGCATCCATGAGGAGTCCGAGTTTGTCCACCTAAATGGCAAATGGGTATATGTATCCGGTAAACACCATTAATTATTTACAAGTGATGTGTTGTATATGGGTTGTCCCACAGTGACAAGCAGTGAGTAGTACATGTCGAGCATGTCAACACGCTGTTGTTCCAACTGTAAACAGGCTAGCCCCATGTTATTTATGGAGGTGAGCAGTTCCAAATTGGTAATCTGGCCCACACTGTAGTTGGCGTGTGCCAAACGGAGCGCCTCCGTTGCTGCTTCAACTTTTAATTGTAGTGTGGCATAACGTTTATAACCTGCCACAAGCGAGTTGTATTGGGAGGTGAGCTGCTTTTTTACTTCTATTTCCATAATCTTTAATGAGGCCTCGGCATCGCGAATGCGCGACTCGGCAATTTTTCTGTTTTGCTTATGAGCGCCGCCCGAGTATATGGGAATTTCCACAGTTACACCTAGTGCGGTGTTAAATTTCATTAGGTCTAAATTAGGGAAATAGCCATTCTTCATTCCTCCTTCAGCGTTGAAACGGATGGAGGGATTCATGTCCCGTTTTATACCTAATTCTTGGAGTGAGGCTACCTCAATTTCGTTACGCGCCACAATAAGTTCCGGACGGTTTAGTATTGCAAACAAGGTCATATTTTGAATAGAATCTTCCAGCAAGGGCAGTTGCTCGGGTACATACATGGCCATGTTGTTATTTATTGCGGTGTCGCAAAGCAGTTTAATCCTTTCCTGAATAGTTTTATTGTCGGCATAAAGTGACTCCAAATCGCTTTCCGTGCCCACGTAGCTTACGCGCGTATTTAAAACGTCAAACGCGGTTCCAGCCCCTGTCTCCTGGTTTATTTTAGCCTGTTTTAGGGTGGTTTCATATATGGCATGTAGTTGTTGTTTTATGGCAATGGATCTGCGCGATAACCATAACGAATGGTAATTTTGTACCGCCTCCAGTGCCACTTGTTGTAGTGTTTCGCTTTTTTGTATCATGGCAATATAAGCTTCTAACCTTGCGGTTGCCACTTTGCTTTTGTTTTGTCCAAATCCCCATAGTAGTTGGGAGAGTTTTAGGTTAAAGCTTCCCTGATTCATTGGCTCCATTGGTAAATCCCTATCGTTCATTGGGATTTTAGGTTGTGGAGTAATCCAGGTATAACCACCGTTAAGAGAAATTTGCGGACGCCACACTGCTTTACTACTCTCTGCGCGAGCGTCGGCTTGGGATATGGCCTCGTTGGCTTTTAAAACGGTAGGATAGTATTGTATGGCACGCTGTACCATTGTTTCCATGTATATGGTGTCTTGCCCGTAGACTAACGGAACAAAACCAATACCTATTATTAATGCTATTATCTTGTGTATCATAACAATGAGTGTTTTTGTAGGTTATGAAATGGTTTGAGTACTTTTGGTTGAGAGAAATAGTACTGGGATTATGGCACATAGCGTAATAATAAACGCTATCATAAACACGTCCGTAACTCCGCTAATATTTGCTTGGGTATTTATATTTTCTAGAACATAATTCTTAGCTTGCGTAGCCGCATCGCCAGAGGCCATACCACCGTTGTCCATAAAAAAGTACTTTAATTGAGTGGTTATTTTATGGTAAGTGGGCTCCGTAAAGGCTAGCGCTTCATCATATCGACGTGTATGAAAATTGGTACGTTGGGTAAGCAAGTGGCTAAATATGGCCACACCAAAGCTTCCGCCCACTTGACGCAGTATGTTGGTAATACTGGATGCTTCGGCAATACGCTGACCGCGTATGTTGTACAGAGACATTGTCATAAGAGGGGGGAAGAGTATACCCATTCC
Source organism: Marinifilaceae bacterium (assembly GCA_051656645.1). Taxonomy (GTDB): domain Bacteria; phylum Bacteroidota; class Bacteroidia; order Bacteroidales; family Marinifilaceae; genus JBOGCH01. The sequence continues at coordinate 11,158 of JBOGCH010000043.1, read as the reverse complement.
CAAGCCTCGCAAAACGAGCGAATACCATACATAATACTTATCGGTAAGGTAGGAGAGATAGAAGTTCATGTAGAAACTGCTACTCAACACAAGTAGTCCGAAGATTATAACTATTCGCGGGTCAATCTTTCTACTCACATTACCTGCTAGGGGGGAGACTATGGCCTGCATAACGCCAACAGGTAAAAACATCAATCCCGTTTGTAGTGCAGAATAACCCATGTTGTCCTGTAAATAAAGGGGAATAATAAATGTGCTTCCAAACATCCCGATACCAAAGATAAAAACTACCATATTGGCATAAGAGAAATTCTTATCGGCAAATATGCGAATATTTATAAGCGGATTCTTGACAATAGATTCCACAAAGAGGAAAATAACGAAGTTAACTGCCGAGAACCACATACAACCCAATACTAACGGACTGTCCCAGCCCTTGGTGTTAGTACTGGCGGTAACCTCACTTAAACCATATAGGAATACGGGTAAAAAGAATACGGATGTTAGAAATCCCCAAAAGTCAAACGGTAATTTGGTAAAAGCCGTAACTCGTTGTTGCGCCATCCACGTAAAGAATACGCTGAAGAAACCTACCGGCACATTAACATAGAATATGTAATTCCAAGACATGTTATCCACGAGATATCCGCCAATGGCCGGTCCAAAAGATACGGATGCCGCTGAGGCTATGGCCCAAAAGCCTAAAGCTAAACCGCGTTCCTTTACCGGAAATGCATTGGTTACAATAACCATGCCCACGGGCATAACAATACCACTACCCATTCCCTGTATTACGCGCCAAAATATAAGTTCGGTAATGGTGCCCGAGTTACCGCACATAAAGGAGCCGCACGTAAATACTACAAGTGCGGCAATATATACTATTTTACTTCCAAAACGGGCAATAAGCCATCCGGAAACGGGCAGTATGCTGGCCAATGAAAGCATATATGCAGTTAGTACCCACTCGGCAATATTTAGAGAAGTTCCCAAATCGCCCATAATGGTAGGCAAACCGGTATTGACAATGGTAGCGTCAAGTACCACCATAAAGGTACCTAACATTACATTGAACAGCATTATCCACTTATATTTTGTTCCTTGTGGGGAAAAGAAGTCCGATGCCATTATCAGTTAGAGTTTTTAATTATTTTCACTGTTGCGGACATGCCTGATACAAGTTTAACGTCCTGCTTGTATTTATTTTTACCGGCAACGCTGTCAATGCTCACTTTTAATTGAATGCGTTGAGTTACTTTTGTAAAATTACCTGAGGCGTTGTTAGCCGGCACTAGAGCAAACTCCGAGGCTGCATTATCGCCAATGTAAAATATCTTACCATAGAATTCCAAATGCGGATAAGCGTCAATAAGTATTTTAGTTTCCTGTCCGTTGTGAATGTTTTCAAACTTTGTCTCTTCAAGGAAAACAGAAATCCATAGTGGTTTGTCCTCATTGAGTGTAAACACGGTTTGTCCCATCTCCACAACATCGCCGGGTAATTGCCAGCGCTTGCCTATGATGCCATTGCACGGAGCAGTTATTGTGTAGTAATTTTGTTGTGCCTGAGTGGTGAGAATTAAGGCCTCCGTAACGCCAATCTCTGATAACGTGGTGGCAATATCCGCATCGAGCGATTTTACATTAAGTTGCGCAATATCCTTTTCCACAACGGCAATTTTCCATTGCTCCTCAACGTTTTGGAATTGCTCCAATGAGATAGCTCCTTGCTGATAGCGAGTGCGGGCACGATTGTAGTTTTCCTGTGCTAAATTTAATCGGATGCTAGCAATGGATACCTGTTTTTTCATGGTTTCCAGTTTCACGCCAAGTGCCGATAATTGAGTGTGTTGTTGTTCACGCTGCATTACATTTTCTGCCAAGCGTCGGGATATTAATTCTCTGTCAAGCGTAAAAAGAGTATCGCCGCATTTTACGGTCATACCTTCCTGTACGTACAGAGAGTCAATCATTCCGCCAATCTGTGGTGCAATAGCAACACGATAGGAGGCTACGTTGGCATCGTCCGTGGATATATATTTACGGTAGTTTAACCACCATATTACGGCAAGTGCAATAGCGGCGCAGATAAAAATAATAAATAAAATAATTTTTCTTTTCCCCCCTTTAGCGGCAGGTGCAGTAGTGTTCATCTCATCCATAAAAACAGACCATTAATGTTTTTGTGTAGGAAATACGTTTACACCATAAAAAAGTTTAATATATGGGGAGTTCAGTGAATGGAATTATTACTTCATGGATACAAATGTCAGCATTTTGCGTGTTTCTTTTTCTACTGTGCTTATAAATTAATGTTATCCGCTTAATAACCGCTCCCAGCTTGCCCTCTGCTTGCGCTCTGGTTGCTCTCTGGTTGCTCTCTATCAAGTCCGTATTAAGTTCGTATCAACTTCGTGTTATGTTCGTGTCTATAGACTCGAAGTTAATACGGACTTGATGCGAAGTTAATGCCTAGTTGATAGAGAGCAACCAGAGCGCAACCAGGGAGCAAGCAGAGTGGGGCTGAGGAGCGGGCAGAAGGAACCGAAGAGGAGACAATGTTGAAGTTACACAGATTAATACAAAACCGCCACACTTCCCATTAAAGGATGTGTGGCGGTTTTGTATAGCTTAAAACAACGAGTGTTAAAAGTTTTGCATGTTGTAAAGCTTGGTGTAGATACCGTTACGTTTAAGGAGTTCCTCATGTGTTCCGGTCTCAGCAATTTTACCCTGATCAAAAACGCAGATGATATCGGCGTTTTTAATTGTTGACAAGCGGTGCGCAATGACTACGGAGGTGCGGTTACGCATTAAGTTGTCCAAAGCCTCTTGAACCAATTTTTCCGACTCGGTATCTAATGCAGATGTCGCCTCGTCCAGAATCATGATAGGAGGGTTTTTAAGTACGGCACGTGCAATACTTAAGCGTTGGCGCTGTCCACCACTTAGTTTACCACCACGGTCGCCAATTTTGGTGTTGTATCCTTCGGGTGCCTGACTTATAAATTCGTGCGCGTTGGCAATTTTAGCTGCTTGTATAACCTGATCCATTGTGGCATTTTCAACACCAAAAGCAATGTTGTTGAAAATAGTGTCATTGAATAAAATAGGATCTTGATTTACGTTACCCATCAATTCGCGTAGGGAATGGATACCAATGTCGCGAATATCGTTGCCATCAATGGAAATAGCACCATGCATAACATCGTAGAAACGTGGCAATAGGTCAACAAATGTTGTTTTACCAGATCCCGACTGACCAACTAATGCAATTGTTTTTCCTTTTGGAATGGTAATATTAACATCATTAAGTACTATGCGATTTCCGTCATATGAGAAGTCTACATTTTTATAGGTTATCTCTTTTTCAAAGCTCTTAATTAACTTAGCATCGGGAGCCTCTTTAATAGACGATTCGGCCATCAATATCACGTCAATACGGTCCATTGCCGCAAGTCCTTTTTGAATGCTGTAAAAGGCATTTGTAAGGTTTTTTGCCGGATTAATAATGGAGTAAAACAGTGCAATGTAGGCTATGAACTCCGGTGCCGTAAGCGTACTGTTGTTGCTAAGAATAAGGGTACCTCCAAACCATAATACAACGACAATGACAATGGTACCTAGAAATTCGCTCATCGGATGCGCCAAAGAACGTCTGCGCATTAAACGGTTTTGAATGCGGCGATATTCTTCGTTTTGTTTGTCAAAACCTTCAGTGACACGAGGTTCAGCATTGAATGCTTTGATGATGCGTAAACCTGACAGTGTTTCTTCTATAGAGGAAAGAATTTCGCCCATTTTATCCTGTCCCTCTTTTGATCGTTTTTTTAGGTTCTTACCCACTCGTCCAATCAAACCACCCATAATTGGTAGCATAATCAGTACAAAGAGTGTAAGCTCCCAGCTCATGGCAATCATGGCAACCAGGTAAATAATAATGAGTATAGGACTTTGGAAAAACATCTCCAAAGAGCTCATTACAGAGGCCTCAACCTCCTGAACATCGCCTGTCATACGCGAAATAATGTCGCCCTTGCGTTCCTCCGAGAAGAATGGCAATGGTAATGACAATATTTTAGCATAAATCTGTTTACGTATGTCACGTACTACGCCGTTGCGAATGTAAATCATTTCAAAAGCAGCCAAATATGCAAATCCGGTTTTTAAAGCGGTAGCAATCACAGCAAAGGAACCTACGCATATAAGCGTGCTTGCCGGGCCGTACTCAAGTTTAATTTGAGTAATGAAGTAGTAGAAGTTTTGTTTAATTGCGGCGATGTCATATCCCCAATCTGCTCGCTGTAGTACCTCTTGTTCAGTTCCAAACAGAATGCCAAGTACCGGACTAAGCATTACAAGGGATACCGTACCGAAAACGGCATGAAGAATATTGTAAAAAATACTCTTACTTAGTCGCCAACGGTAAGGGGGAATAAATCGTTTTAATATGATTAAAAAATCATGCATAAATCAAGGTTTTAATGTTGTCCAAGGACAAAAGCTATTAAAAATGGGAAAAAGGAGAGTGTCACTGAGTTAACGCGGACACTCTCCTCTTATTTTTTACCGTTTAATTAATTAAATACCAGTGTAATTAGACGGAGTAATAGTTTTAAGCTGTGCTTTTAATTCGTCCGAAACTTCTAACGTATCGATAAAGTCAGCAATTGACTCTTGCGTAATTTTAGCGTTTGTACGAGTTAAAGCTTTCAATGCCTCGTAAGGGTTTGGATATGCCTCACGGCGAAGGATGGTTTGAATAGCCTCAGCCACAACAGCCCAGTTTTCTTCAAGATCCTCAGCGATAGCCGCTTGATTAATGATAAGTTTGTTTAAACCTTTAAGCGTTGATTTAAGCGCTATGATGGTGTGTGCCAAAGGTACCCCAATGTTACGAAGTACAGTTGAGTCTGTAAGGTCACGTTGTAAACGAGAAATAGGCAGTTTGTTTGCCAAATGCTCGAAAATAGCGTTAGCTATACCTAAGTTACCTTCAGAGTTCTCAAAATCGATAGGGTTAACTTTATGTGGCATTGCAGATGAACCTACCTCACCGGCTTTGATTTTTTGTTTAAAGTAAGCCATTGAGATGTAGCTCCAGAAGTCGCGATCCAAGTCGATAATAACAGTGTTGATGCGTTTTAAGTTATCGCATGCAGCAGCGAAGTTATCATAGTTAGAAATCTGGGTAGTGTATGCTTCGCGCTCAAGGTTAAGTTTCTCAGTTAAGAAGCTGTTACCAAAGGCAGCCCAATCAATTTCAGGATATGCCACTTTGTGAGCGTTGAAGTTTCCTGTAGCTCCACCAAATTTCCCAGAAATAGGTACTTTCTTTAAAAGCTCCAATTGGCGTGTAATACGGTAAATGAATACACGTATCTCTTTTCCTAAACGTGTTGGCGATGCAGGTTGTCCATGCGTTTTTGCAAGCATAGGCACTTCGTCCCACTCGGCAGCAAGCTCTTCAAGCTTTGCAATAAGTTCGTCAATTACCGGATAGTACACATCATGTACTGCATCACGGAAAGAACAAGGAACAGCAGTGTTGTTAACGTCCTGCGAAGTTAGTCCAAAGTGGATAAACTCTTTATATTCGGAGATGTTTAATAAGTCGAATTTTTCTTTGATAAAGTATTCTACCGCTTTAACATCGTGGTTTGTAACGCTTTCAATGTCTTTTACTTTTTGAGCGTCATCGTTGGTGAAGTTGCGGTAAATTTCACGTAGTTGCTCAAATAAGTTTTTGTCAAAATCCTTAAGTTGAGGCAATGGAAGCTCGCAAAGAGCAATGAAATATTCAATCTCAACGGTAACACGATAACGGATAAGTGCACTCTCAGAAAAGTAATTTGCTAAACTCTCCACTTTGTCACGATAACGTCCGTCAATTGGAGAAATTGCAGTTAATGCTTGCATAGACTTTAATTAAATTATATTAATGTTGTTACTTAGATTCTCTGGTTGTTGCGCAAATGTACAAAAATAGTGCTACAGTGAGAATTTTTTAAGAATAAAGATGACTATTTTTGTATTGCAATACGTATGAAATAAATGAAAAATAAACAACTAATTGTAAATTATTATTTTTTTATTTAACATTGAAAATAAAATAGAGAGTTATGATAAGAGATTTTTTTATGACGTGGCGTCTTTTTCCAAGTGCTGTTCGCATCCTTTTTTCGCGTGCATTTAGGTGGTATCTTCTTGTGCCAATTGTACTTATAGTGCTCTCTTTTTATGGAGGTAATTTTGTTGTAGGTACGCTGTCTGACCAGCTGATGGAGCGTGTGCGAGAGTATATGAATACATTGGAGTTTCAGGCGCCAATGCTTGAAAAGGTGTCCACTATTTTTGTGCGTATTGCGGTGCGCATTACGTATGTTTATCTGTTCTTGTCCATTGGCGGCTACATTATACTTGTGACAATGTCGCCGATTTTATCCCTTTTAGCCGAAAAAACCGAGAAGCAGGTTATTGGTATCCATAAGAATTATGGAATTAAGGGTTTTCTTCTTGACATTGCGAGGGGAATATTATTGGCGGTAAGGAACTTTGTATTACAATCGATTATTATGATCTTATTATTCTTTCTTTCATTTTTCCCCATGTTGGGATTGGTTACTCCAGTCCTAATGTTTTTTGTAACTTCCTATTTTTATGGTTTCGCTTTTATGGACTATGTAATGGAACGACAACGTAAAAGTGTGAAGGAGGGTGTGTATATCATTAACAGACGAATAGGTATTGCGTTAGCGTTGGGTATTCCTTTTACTTTAGCGCTGTCCATTCCTTTTATCAAAATATTTGTATGTGGTTATTTGGCAATGATTTCTGTAATTATTGCTACAATAGCATTAAAAAACTGTAGAACTAATGACAAAAAACTTTGGTATGAAAATTCTTATTCAGATTTTAATTCTGATAAGTTCATTGACGGCAATGGCCCAGCCGGAACTAAATAAAGGCAAACGTATATATGTTGTGGACATAAAGGACGAAATAGGTCCTAAAGTGTGGAGAGAAACAAAACGGGCCTTTGACGAAGCACATAAAGAGGGTGCCGATGCAATAGTGATTGATATGAATACTTACGGCGGAATGGTAATATTTGCCGATTCGTTAAGATCGTTGATATTGAACGAGTCGCTTCCTGTGTGGGTATATATAAATAATAATGCGGCATCGGCAGGTGCGCTTATTTCCATTGCTTGCGATAAGATTTATATGACCGAGGGAGCTAATATTGGAGCGGCAACGGTAGTAAATCAGACAGGAGAGGCAATGCCCGATAAGTACCAGTCCTATATGAGATCTATGATTCGTTCCACTGCGCAAGCACACGGAGCAGATACCATTGTGGAAAATGGCAAAGAGGTTATAAAGTGGAAACGCGATCCGCATATTGCAGAAGCTATGGTGGACGAACGTATAAATATAAACGGAGTAACGGATAGTGGGCGCATTGTCACGTTCACATCGCACGAGGCTGTAAAACATGGCTTTTGCGACGGAATAGTGGGGAGTATGGACGAACTATTGGTGAGGGAGCATTATGTGCCGGCAACTCAATTACGATATGAAAAAAGCACAATGGATAAAATAATAGGTTTCCTTATTAATCCGGTACTGCAGGGTATTTTAATAATGATAATAATAGGAGGGATTTATTTTGAGCTGCAAACGCCGGGGATTGGTTTTCCTATAATAGCATCTATAACTGCTTGTTTACTTTACTTTGCGCCGCTATACTTGGAAGGAATAGCCAACAATTGGGAGATTATAGTATTTGGAGTGGGAGTGATTTTACTGATGCTGGAAATATTTGTAATACCCGGCTTTGGGGTAGCCGGTATACTTGGTATAGGGTGTATTCTTGGGGCATTAATAATGGCGCCTATAGACGGAGTGTCCTTTGAGTACTTTGACGATATTGCGAGTGCAATATTACGTTCCTTTGCCATTGTTGTTGGTTCTGCTACCGGTGGGTTGGTTCTTGGAATAATCCTTGCTAAACGTGTTGTCACTGCGCGCTCTTTGCCTTTTGCTCTTCACTCCGAGCAACGCGTAGAGGACGGATATGTAAGTGTTGATATGCGTTTAAAACACATGGTGGGTAGTCAAGGAGTAACTATTACCGATTTACGCCCGAGTGGGAAAATAAAGCTTCATAGTGAAATATATGATGCCGTTGCTATTCAAGGAGACTATATCCCATTGGGAACCTTTGTTAAGGTAAGACAATTTCAATCCGGCCAGCTGTACGTTGAGCGAGTTGAGGCATAAACAAAACAGAGATAGAACCGTCGATTTCAGGATTAAACGACTAAGATGTGTGTTTTTTTCTGATTGGTATAAGAACAATTAATGAATATTTGTTTCCCTTGTATCAATGCATATGAAATAAAACAGGCTATTCCTAAATGATGGAATAGCCTGTTTTGTTTATATTGTCAGTGTATTAATTCTTTTTAATAAGCGGACTGCCCAAAGGTAATACTACCTTTCCGGCTAAAGGATTAATAATTTCCGCAGCCATCATATACCATGCGACAAAAGCACACACAATAAGATCAATGGCAGCAAGTGTTTTCATCCATGGGAAGAAGAAATGCTCAAGCACAAGTAAAAGGAAACCTATAAACAGAGTCAAAAAGGTTATAAACATGGCCGTATGTATTCTAAGAGTTGCTATAAGCATAATGCCTGTGTAAAGCATAAATGCAAGGAGATAAAATCCTACTTCAATACCATTTGACGGATATACATTAAAATGATTACAAAGCCATATTATACAAAGCCCAATCCAAAATGCACCGTAAGTGACAAAAGCACTATAACCGAAATTGTTTCCGTTTGCTTTTTCTTGAAATCCTGCAATCATCTGCGCTAGTCCCCCAAACATAATCCCCATAGCAAGTACGGGACCAAGTCCGATAAAACCTAAATTGTGAATCTGTAATAAAAGAGTAGTCAATCCGAATCCGGCAAGACCTACAACTGCCGGGTTACCTTTTTTTTCCATTGAAATAAATTTGATTAATTTAATGATTTGCGTGTACGTTCACCTATTTATACAGCAAATCGACTGTTATTTATAATGGCGGCAAAGGTATGTTTATTTTCCTTATTTAGGAACGATGACAAGAGGCACATTTTCCTTATATTAATATATAAAATATAAAATTCTATAATTAAATAAAAGATAAGGAGTGTATTGTGATTATAGATAATTGTGAATGAAATTTAATATAGATGTAAAAATATGTAACCCAAAAGTCTAGATAACGTTATTATATTTATTGTTAATAATTGAGGTTGGTAGGGGAGTAATGCTAAATCTATTTAATCTATGAAACAGATACTATTAGTGTGTATTATATCGACGGCTCTTTTCAGTTCATGCGGAACGTCATATTACCAGGTACAAAAAATAAAAACGGTGCTGGATAGCGTAAGTACTACAACACCAATTAGTACTTCGGATTTTGAAATTGTCTATGATTTCTGGTCAGAATATGGTGACGCATCGTTTATGCTAATCAATAAATCAAATAATTATTTATTGGTGAATACAGAATTTTCGTATTACATCCTTAATGGAGTTAGCTATAGTTTATACCCAAATTTTACGTATGAATCGACGCCTGATAAGGAAAAATTACCAATATCTCCTCAAGTAAAAGCATTGACAATGTTGCCAAATGGCAAAGTGATGATACCACCACATGGTATAAAAAGAATTGGTTTATATAATATTAGCACGGAATGTCATGCAAATAATAAACTTACCATGGAACCCTCTGTAGGTAAATCCTCAAGTATTGATTTTTCAGAACAGAATAGTCCGATAAAGTTTACAAATGTCCTTTCAATCAGTGTAATTGGCCCTAATACATCTACACAGCAAATTATAATGCCATTTTATGTTTCTAAAATCACAAATTTACGCGTTAAAAAAGATAACAGTGGACAGCTGAAAAACGATAATGCTTCGCTTTTTATCCCCTATAAACCCAAAAAAAATAATAATTAGATTACGTAAATGCTATTTTCTACTTTAATTTAAGATATTTCCAAATCAACGCTCTTATCATATTATAGATATTACACGCTATAATGAATAACTATACCATAAGCAATGACATTGGCACCTATATTCCCCAATCTATGTGTTTTTTTATATAACTTCGCTCCATTAAATATGTAATATCATGGACGGAACAAAAAGAAGTAATATTAAAATAGGTCAGTTAGTAAATATAGTTCTTAAAGCAGATCAGCGTACAGGTAATTTAACCGAAGGTGTAGTGAAGAACATCCTGACAAACTCCCCAACTCATCCTCATGGAATAAAAGTTCGCCTTGAAACAGGAGAGGTTGGCCGCGTTAAAGAAATTTTGGAGGAGGAGTAATGGGTTGATGGGAGAGATTTATCCCTCTTTATTTTTACCTTCCAGGCGATAATATAAGATATTAAAATGCGAATTAGTGAATAACTTTTGTTACATGTATAGCGCCGAGTAGAAAAAACATTACAAGAGACTGTAATATTATCTTGAGTGCCTTTTATTTCCCTGTTTAGCTGTTGCTTGATTCTTTTTTCATTTTCAAATATTTCTATCTGATGAAACTAGGTAGTAATAATTTAGTTTTATTTTCTTATTTTAGTATTGATGCGTTATTTTTCAAACGCGTAATTAAATAAATCAAGTTCCTTGACATTTTGATTTTTACTGAGCAATTCGGGACATAATAGTTCTCTCAAATCTGTTTTGGCTAAGGCAGAGACGCTGATAAGCGTGTGGCACTCGGTAATAGAATATGGACTTTTGTAAGTTGCCTTAATTCTAGCAACAATCAAATATGCACATATCGCTGTCCATAGATGTAGGAAACAGCATTCTTTGAGTTTCCCCATAAAGTTTTTATGGTAAGATTTTGTTTAATCCATTTGAAGAATACTTCAATTTGCCACCTGTTTTTATAGATATAGGTTATCTCAAGAGAACTTATATCTTGATTATTAGTGATAAATTTAAATTCTTCATCTTTATCTAAGTCGTAAAAAACAATCATCCTCATCTTTTTAGAATATAGCTTTCTAGATTTAGCTCCTATGAGTTAAATATTATAATCACCTCTTAAGCCGGTGCTC
>JBOGCH010000042.1:0-175528 GCA_051656645.1 Marinifilaceae bacterium | reverse complement strand
GACTGCGCTACACCCCGTGCAGAGCGGAAGAGGGGGGATTCGAACCCCCGGTACAGTTACCCGTACGTCAGTTTAGCAAACTGGTGGTTTCAGCCACTCACCCACTCTTCCTGATTGCGGTAGCAAATGTAGAGGTTTTCACTATATCCTGCAACTTTTTTGCAAGAAAAATGATATAATTTCTTTGGTAAAATTAACATATCGTTGAGCCGCAATTAGTTATTGAATTTATTTGTACATAAAAATAAATATACATCCTGTAGCGGGTATGCATGTTCTCCTTATATATATGAGGGATTATGACACGAGTTTCCGTCTTGTGATGTTGTAATTTTCAGTTAGGTTTTATGAAACTATCTTAATGTATTTAATAGAGGTTTGAGTTAATGCATTGTATTACATATATTTGTATTAACACCTCAATGTATTGGGGAAATGGTGTCTGCAAAATGTTAATGCAATTATTATATATTTGTGGGTAATTGGGTGGAAAAATAAATAATATCAATACTATAATCTTAATCTATGTTTAGCAAATTAGCAAAGTTCGGTGCGCTCCTTTGTATTTGTTGTTTACCTATGTTGTTATCGGCACAGGTTATAACACAGAAATTACATGACAATTGGGAGTTCAGACAGTTTAACTTAGGGAAATGGCTACCGGCAACAGTGCCTGGAACGGTTCATACAGACCTAATGGATAATAAACTTATCGAAGATCCGTTCTATCGAGATAATGAAGAAAAAGTGCAGTGGGTGGATAAAGTAAATTGGGAATATCGTTCTTCATTTACTGCAAGCAAAGAGTTATTAGCACAACAAAATCAAGAGCTAATATTTCACGGACTGGATACATGGTGTGAAGTGTTCCTAAACGATGAGTTATTGGGAGAAACTAATAATATGTTTCGTACTTGGACATTTAACGTTACAGGAAAATTAAAAGTAGGGGAGAACCAACTACGTGTTAAATTCTATTCACCAATTGCTAAAGGATTAACAGAACTTGAAAACTACGGACTTGCGATACCTGCATCTAACGATTATAGCCAGTTTGGCGGAATGGGCGATGTGCGTGTAAGTGTATATATGCGTAAAGCTCCTTACCATTTTGGTTGGGACTGGGGACCACGCTTGGTAACTAGCGGCATATGGCGTAGCGTAGAGTTAAAAGGTTGGAGCAATGCTCGCATAACAGATGTGTTCATTAAGCAACCTACAGTTACAGCTAAAGAGGCTAAATTAATTGCCGCTGTGGAATTTCAAAGCGATGATTCGCAGAAAGTACAACTACAGGTAAAACATAATAACCGTGTGTTAGCAACAACTACGGTGGATGCAGCGAAAGGCAATAACAACTTTGAGATGCCGTTCACTATCCGCAACCCACGTTTATGGTGGAGTGCCGGTCTTGGCGAACCTAACCTGTATGATTTTACCGTTGAGGCAAAAAGCAACGGTAAAGTGCTTGCTACAAATACTGTTACAACCGGTTTACGCTCTATAAAACTAGTCCGTAATAAAGACGAAAAAGGCGAATCATTTGGTTTTGAACTTAATGGCGTTCCTGTATTTATAAAAGGAGCTAATGCTATTCCAAGCGATAACTTCTTACCACGTGTAACAAAGGAACGTTACGAAAAAGTTGTTCAGGATGCCGTTGATGCAAATATGAACATGATTCGTATTTGGGGTGGAGGTATCTATGAGGACGATATGTTCTATGACGCTTGTGACCGTAATGGAATTATGGTGTGGCAGGACTTTGCATTTGCATGTGCCATGTATCCGGGCGATAGTGCTTTTGTTGCAAACGTAAAGCAAGAAGCCATTGACAATATTAAACGTTTACGCAATCGTGCTTCTTTGGCTTTATGGTGTGGTAACAATGAAATAGATCTTGCATGGAGACACAGTTCTAAAAGCGACTGGGGATGGAAAAAATTATATACACATGATGAGCGCGAGCAGATATTTGCAGCCTATGTTAAGATATTCCATGAAATGCTACCCGAAATCATTGGTCAATATACTGATGGCGATGACTATTGGCCTTCGTCTCCAATGGCAGGACCGGGAATTAATCAGCACAATGTTTATACCGGAACGTCCGGGGATAATCACTATTGGGGAGTGTGGCATGAATCGCACGACTTTGAGAAATTCCGCGACAATGTAGGACGTTTTATGAGTGAGTATGGATTTCAATCTTTCCCTGGCATAGAAACGGTTAATAGTTATACTATTCCCGAAGACCATAATATAGAGTCAAAGGTTATGGCCAATCACCAGCGTAGCGGTATTGGAAACTTGCGTATTCGCGAATATATGAATCGCTACTACCGCGTACCGGAGGATTTTGAACAATTCCTATACATGAGTCAGGTACTACAAGCAGATGCAATGCAAATGGCATTGGAAACGCACCGTGCGGCAATGCCGTATTGTGGCGGATCGTTATTATGGCAGTTAAATGACTGCTGGCCGGTGGCAAGTTGGTCTACTACGGATTACTATCACCGCTGGAAAGCATCACACTACGCAACTCGTGACGCTTGTAAAGCACAAAAAATTGTAGCTGAGTGGAACGATAGTATCGTCAAACTAACAGTTATAAACGACAAGTTACAAGCACTTAACGCTCAATATGAAGTGCGATTAATGGACTTTAACGGCAATGTGCTTCGCACGTTTAAAGGCGATGCAAAAACGGCAGCAAATGCAACAGGAAAAGTACTAGAATTACCTGTTGCGGAATTACTCCAAGGAGCTGATGTTAATAGTTCATTTATCCATATCGCATTACGTAAAGGTAAAGAGGTAATTGATGAAAATATAGCATTTGGTACACGCTTCAAAAATATGACGCTTCCTACAGCGGATATTAAAACCCGAATTGTAGAAGAGAAGGGACAGCGTTATCTTGAGGCAAAGGCCGATAAGTTAGCAATGCGTGTGTATTTCTATACAACTCAAGGTGAGGTTAATTTTACTGAGAATTACATAAACATGCTTCCGGGACGTACCTACAAAGTACCATTTACGGGAGATTTAAAAATGGAGGATTTAAAATTACGAAGAGTAGAATAACACTTCGTAACCTCTAATAAAAAGTCGGCATAAACATTGAAGCGTTTATGCCGACTTTTTATTTTATCCTTTGGGTTGATTAGGCGAATAGAGAATAGTTTTATCAATACGCTGTAGCTGTCCATCCTTGACATAACGATCGCCTCGCTCTGACAGATGCTCAATCATTGCTTGTCTCAACTCTTGTAACTGCTTCTTATAACGTTTATTATCGGCTTGATTAATTAACTCATTCGGGTCCTTTACCATATCAAATAACTCCTCGTCGCCTGTTGTAAAACGATACACATATTTAATCTTTCCATCGGTTAGCGCGCACCAATAGTTATCCTTATTGTAGCATGTAGCGTGCTCCAAATCAATATAGCGTCGCCATGTTTTATCTCCTGTGTAGTAATTCTTTAGTGGTGCTCCGTCAATATGAAGCGAATCAGTACTGATGTTCGCAGCTTGTAAAAAAGTAGGTAATATGTCTCTAATCTCTACCGGGCGAGTATCTTTTTTACCCGAAATCCCATCTTGCTTATTGAACTTTACAATATATGGAACTTTTACCGATCCTTCATACGGATAGGTTTTTCGCCATGAATGATGATCGCCAAGCATATCTCCATGGTCAGATGTAAATAAAATCACCGAATTATCATACATCCCATTAGCCTTTAAAGCATCAATAATCTCACCAATCTTCTCATCAATATGAGTTACTGCGGCATAGTAGTGCATCCGGGAGTTCTTGGCATATTCCTCTCCAAAGTTACCGTAGGGTGCATCGCTTGCCACTTTCTTGGCATCCTTTAATAAACATTGCTTCTCTGGTACCCATTGTCCAACTACGGGTGCTGGCATGTCTTCAATACAATACATATCCAAGAAACGTTGTGGCGGATCATAGGGACTGTGAGGACGAGCAAATGATACTTTCAGAAATAGCGGTTTATCGGTTGACGCTGTCGGGTAGTTTGTAATAATATCCTTAGCGCAGTTGGCAGTCCAATTGGTGGGGTGTAAACGCTCCTCAAGTTTGTATACGCCCGCTCCATGGTCGTTCCATCCAATGCCGGTCTTATCTGCATTCTGTGTAGGTGCAACTGTCTCAAACCATTGACGATAGTCACTTTTAAAATAGTCCGATTCTATACGTCCGCTCTCGTCAAGTAATAGGGTTTGAAAACCGTGACCATTACGTTGTGGGTGCCAGTGCATTTTTCCAATACCAACGGTATGATATCCGGCTTCTGCAAGCATCCGGGGTAATTCATTTTGGTACTTTACAGCACCTTTACCATAGCCTAGCATTCCGTGATGCCAGGGAGATAAACCGGTAAGTAATGCAGTCCGGGCAGGAGTACTGCTTGGCGTGGAACTGTATCCATTGGTAAACAATACGCCATCGGCAGCCAGACGGTCTAGATTAGGTGTTTTAATAATGGGATTATTCATGCACCCCATAGCATCAGCTCTGTGCTGATCGGTCATAATTAGTATAATATGCGTTTTCTCAATGGCTTTATTTTCGGCAATGTTATTATTTGTTGCCATACCATTCAAAGAACTGCAAGTAGCGCAGGATAAGGTAAATAGAGTTCTCTTCATTGTATTCTTAATAATATATTGGAATGCAATGATAATAAATTTTAATATGTATTAAAAGAAAGACATTCTATTTTACACTAAATCATGTTTCTTCCCACTGCAAATACAAGCACCACAATTAATACAGCAAAAACTGCTTTACCGTGATACAAGCGTAAATAAAGAGCATGTATTCTATCATCCTGTTTTGCAAATACACGCAAAATATATCCTCCAAGCAAATAAGGAATGGAGAGTACCATCAACGGATTGTAACCAAAGGCTTGCGTAATATTGCCATTTAGCAATGAGTGGATGGCTCGTTGCGATCCGCATCCCGGGCACTGAAGTCCTGTAAGTTTATAAAAAGGGCACGGCGGGAAAAAGCCATACTCCATCGGACTATATGTACGATAGAGTATGACTCCTATAACAACGGCAATAACCACAAGGGTTATGCGTGTTATATTAGTTAAGGAAAAATAATGGAATCGAGGCAAAGGATAATGCTAAAATTAAATATAAAATACTGCTAACAAGAGTAACCCAGAAGCCTATTTTTACCCAACGTCCTGCTTCTTTTGAATAATATCGAGACATTTCATAATCGCCTCGAGAATAGGCTGTATCTACTTTTGCAGCATATATTATACCAACAACCCCCAACGGCAAACAACAAAAAAGTGTTACCAAAATTGACTCCAATAGCCATGTGCGAGGTGGTGTTGGACGTGTGTTATTATCCACGCTTGGGTTTACGGGTGGTGGTGTCATATTAAACAGTGACGACAACTCTGCAAGACATCCTGCCTCTTGCCATTGTGCCATGCCTTCGTACCACACCAATGTTTTTCTTGTAATGTTTTGATCTTTTAGTTCAGACAAGGTGAATGGGCCAAATTGATTGGACCCATCGCTGTAGAAATATTTTTTTCCTTCCATTGTATCTTAGTTTAGTTATATGCTGTAAAAATATGAAAAATAAATCAAATAACATTGCTAGTCATTTAGAAATATAGCTTAGCACAATGGTCCTATAACGTATTGTACGTTTGGTAGGTTAAGGACAACAATTATAAAACTTATATTAGTGCTCACTTCTACACTTACTCTACTTTTCTTAAATACTGTTGGTAATGTAAAATAACATTGTCTTGGTTGGCTATTTTTACTAATTTTGGTACATCATAAACGATAACTGACGAAAACCATGTGGTACAAAACAATATTTGATAATAATACAGAATGGATCAAAGAGCAAAGAGCAAAGGATCCGGACTATTTTAAGAAATTATCCAGCGGACAGAATCCCGATTATTTATATATAGGATGTAGCGATAGCCGAGTATCAGCAGAGGAGATGATGGGAGTTAAACCCGGGGAACTTTTTGTGCATCGTAATATAGCTAATTTAGTAAGTGCTAACGATGCTAACATAAATGCGGTAATACAGTATGCTGTTGAATATCTAAAAGTTAAGCATATAATTATTTGCGGGCATTATGATTGTGGAGGTATAAAAGCAGCGCTTTATCCTAGCGATATGGGACAATTAAACAGTTGGTTACAAACCATTCGCGATGTATACCATACGCATAAAGAGGAAATGGATAGTTTAGACTGTGATGAGGAGCGATATGATAGATTGGTGGAGCTCAACGTTAGAGAACAATGTCTGAATATAATGAAAATAGACCATGTACAGAAGGCGTGTGCAGAGACGGGTTTTCCCATAGTACACGGATGGATATTCGATGTCCGTACAGGAAAATTGATAGATCTTGATTTAAATACGCGTGAGTTGTACGACCGTGTAAGTCATATTTACGATATCGAATTTAAATAACGATACAAAATATAATCGTCTTGGATAGGCTTTATTCTATAGAGTATTCCGAGACGATATTTTTTATCTGTTTAAAACCTCCTTTAGCTTGGTATGGAATTTATGTGTATCCATATTCAAATTGATGTATTGGCATTCCGGTTATTTCATAGAAAATACATTTCCCAACTCTCCTTCAAGAATGCGATAGGCAACGCGTAGTTGGGATTTAACCGTATTAATTGAAATACCACGTAGCACGGCAATCTCATTGTATTTCATTTTCTTTATACAATGAAGTATAAGTAAATCTCTACTCTTTTCTGGGACTTTTTCCATCGCATTGCGCGCCAATGTTTTATATACATAAGGTTCCCCATCGGTAATTTCAAGAAGTTCCTGGATATGAGTGCTGTAGTTCTCCGTTTCTTTACGGTTGCGTTCATTTTGCGTTAAATGATTTATGGCACTGTTATAAATGGCCTTATATGCGTAGGAGCGCAAGGAACCAATTTGAATGGGTCTTTTTTCATCGAGCATACGCGTAAACAGACTTTGTACCAAATCTTCGGCCTCGTCAAAATTCTGTACCATTCTGTATGCATAAACGCATAGCTGCTCGTAATGCTCTGTAAAAAAAGCTACTAATTTCTCATCGTTAGGAGTAATTTCTCTCTCTTCAAGTTCTTCTAGGTCACACTCTACAATCATCACTTCTGTTATCACACGCCACTTCCCGGCTTTATGGTTAAATAGTATTAGGAAATGCAATATATAAAAAACTCTACTTATTTATAGCTTATTATAACGCAAATACTGTGTAAAATAGTGAAATAGTATAATTAAATCTAGTAGAAAGGTTAAGTGGCAAATGGAGTAAATATAGAAATCCCTCACTATCCGAGAGACAGTGAGGGATTCTATGTTTAAAGCTAAAGCTTGCTATTAAATTTGTTGGAAGAAATCATTTCCTTTGTCGTCCACAATGATGAACGCTGGGAAGTTCTCAACACGAATTTTACGCACGGCTTCCATTCCTAATTCTGGGAAGTCAACCACTTCAACCGATTTGATGCTGTTTTTAGCAAGGATTGCTGCAGGCCCTCCAATAGATCCAAGGTAGAATCCTCCGTTAGCTTTACAAGCGTCAGTAACAGCCTGTGAGCGGTTACCTTTTGCAACCATAACCATAGATCCACCATTTTTTTGGAATAGATCCACGTATGAGTCCATACGTCCGGCAGTAGTTGGTCCAAAGCTTCCAGAAGCCATTCCTTTAGGCGTTTTAGCCGGTCCGGCATAATATACAGGGTGTTTCTTGAAGTACTCAGGCATTGGTTGTCCTGCGTCAAGGATTTCTTTAATCTTAGCGTGAGCGATGTCACGAGCTACGATAAGAGTTCCGTTAAGATTTAAACGAGTTTTGATAGGGTATTTGCTTAACTCTTTCAAAATGTTCTCCATAGGTTGATCAAGGTCGATAGTAACCGCTGGCGCAAGTGCAGGAGTTTCCTCCGGTAAGAAACGCGCTGGGTTTTTCTCTAATTGCTCAAGGAAGATACCATCTTCGGTAATTTTACCTTTGATGTTACGGTCGGCACTACAGCTAACTCCAATACCTACTGGGCATGAAGCCGCATGACGAGGTAAACGAATTACACGTACATCGTGTACTAAATATTTTCCGCCAAATTGTGCACCAACGCCACTTTCTTGGCAAATTTTAAGGATCTTTTCTTCCCACTCTAAATCGCGGAAAGCTTGTCCACCTTCGTTACCACATGTTGGCAAATTATCATAATATCCTGCCGATGCTTTTTTTACAGTAGCAAGGTTAGCCTCTGCACTTGTTCCACCAATTACCAATGCTAGGTGATAAGGAGGACAAGCCGATGTTCCAAGATCCTTGATTTTTTCTTTAACAAACTTAGTTAAAGACTCATCGTTTAATAACGCTTTTGTTTGTTGGTAAAGGAAAGTTTTGTTTGCCGATCCACCTCCTTTAGTCATAAACAAAAACTCATATTTATGTCCTTCGGTAGCGTAAATATCAATTTGCGCAGGAAGGTTGTTTCCTGAGTTTTTTTCATCGGTCATAGTGAAAGGCACTACTTGAGAGTAACGAAGGTTACGCTCTTGGTAGGTTTCATATACACCGCGACTTATAGCTTCAGCATCATTGCATCCTGTCCATACACATTCGCCTTTTTTTACCATAGCAATAGCAGTACCTGTGTCCTGACATGTAGGAAGTTCACCTTCCGCTGCTACCACTTGGTTCATAAGCATTGTGTGAGCTACAAACTTGTCGTTGTCCGTTGCTTCAGGATCCTTAAGGATGTTAGCTAACTTCTGTAAATGAGAAGCGCGAAGGAAGAACGATACATCACTGTATGCCGCTTTTGCAAGCAATTCAATCCCTTCTTTTTCTACTTTAAGAATCTTACGTCCCTCAACCTCAATCGTTTTAACGTAATCTTTTGTCAACAAGCGATACTCTGTCGTATCTTTCGCCAATGGAAATGGCTCTTGATAATGAAAATCTGACATATTGATAGGTGTTTTATAATTAAATATCTTAACTAATTCAGCGAACGAAGTTATAATTAATTAGTGAATTGTCTAATTTTTTCCGTAATAAATAATGTACGGATGGGAATAGATGTTACGTATTGTGGTTTATTGGTATTTCTTTAATTAAATCTCAGTTTATACTTCCGTTTGTAACGTGTAACATAATGCTAATTTTTTTAAAGGTTACTTTTAGGATGGTTACATGCATTGCTATATGAAAACTTTTGTCCCAACATCATGATGTATGCAATATTTCTCTACAAAGGCACCGGTTTGTATGCACGGTGGTAGTGTTTTGGAAGTTTCCGCTCTGTTGGAAATATAAATCAAACTCACCCACTAAAGGGTATATCTATATCTCCTTTTAGATATAGAAAGGATATAGATGGGATATAGATAGGGTATAGATGGTGCGGAGCGGGTGTTACTAGGGATTGTAGAGGAATTAAACATTGAGTGAGTAATCTGTGAGTGTAGCTATTATAATATTTAGAAGAAGTATCTACTTGAGATAATTGAAATCTGTTAAAGATTGATTTTTTTGTAAAAAATATATAATTTTACTTCATAAATCTCATTATCCTTTCTTTAATGACTTGGGTGAAATGGAGAAGAGAGATTTATATTGATTCGATTTTAGAAATGTAACGGTGAAAAGAATGATAAAAGTGGCTTGCGTTGGGGATAGTATAACCTTTGGAGAGGGTGTTGAGAAACGATTAGTGAATAGTTATCCTGCCAAACTACAGGCGTTGCTTGGCAATGTTTATGAGGTGCGTAATTTTGGTGTATGTGGAGCAACGGTTTCGGTGGATGGAGATTATCCTTATGTTATGACCGATGCATATAAACAATCGGTGCTTTTTGAGCCAGATGTTGTTTTGTTGAAATTAGGTACAAATGACTCGAAATTGCATAACCATAGGTTTATGGATGGTTTCAAAGAGGATTACAGACGACTTATCAACTCCTATAGGAGTTCAAAACATGAAGTGCGGATTGTGATTGTTGCACCAGCTACTTGTTTTCTTTTAGAAAGTAATGATATTTCAGAGCACCGTATACGTAACTACTATGTCCCATTTTTAAAGGAATTAGCTAATGAGAGTGGAACTGAATTTGTGGATGGCTCATTGTTTTTTGACGGGGAATGGGATGAGACTTTAGTGCCGGACAAGATTCACCCTTCTGCGTTAGGAGCGGATATTATTGCACACCATATTTTGGAACGGGTGTTTAAGAAGTTCTCTTAATGACAGATGTTGATTGTATCTCATAAATGCGTTAGGGAAAGGATGGATAATCAAGAAAATTATTATTAATACAGTACAAACTAATTTGAATAATCACTATGAGAAACGTTATATTTTTAGTGTTAACGGTTTTATTTTCTTTTTGCGCTGAAGGAGAGGTGAATGAGGCGATTACTTTAAATTTTGATATAGAAACGATGGAAGACGTTGATGTGTCCAAGTTGTTAGATACGTTGAGTTTGCGTAGTGATAGTTTAGTGATAGGGGACTTAAACGCATTTTGGGCTAACGGTGAGGATGTGGTACTTGTAGCCGATAATGGCGTCTTTAGATTTGACGGCGAATCGGGTGAACTTGTTAATACAATATCGAGTAAAGGACGTGCAAATAATGAGTTTGTATATATATGTCAAGTGATACCGGATGGCGAACAGTTACTCATTTATGATTTTGGAGGAAAGAAAATATTAAGATTTGGAATGGATGGGACATTCTATAATAGTAAAATGCTTGTGAAAGATACTAGACTTCAATTCTTTGTGCGATTGAATGACACGTTATTTGTAGGGAAGTGCCTTTATAGTAGGAAGCCTGAAGCTGAATTGGCGCTGTATGATGAAAACTGGAATCATAAAATGGATGTTGATGGGTTAAAATTAAATTCGGGCATGTATTCAGGCGTTCCCATGTTACAAGGCGAAGGAGAGGTGTTATATATGCCACTATTTTCAAGTAAAGTTTATAGTATTAACCATGAGGCCCAGACTAAATTGAAGTACAATTTTTATTTCGGTGAATACCATTTGGATGCTAAACGTTTTGAGAATAATGATGATATTTTTTCACATATTAAAAAAAACAATTATACGGGTAAAATGTATGCACTCCCTTTTTATTTACTTGCAGATAATGAGGATTATATGATAATGTCTTTTACCTATTGCATGGAAAAATGTATAGGTCTGTATGATAAGGCAGAGAAAGTTGAGAAATGTTTTAGATTTGTAGGCAATGAAGGAGATAAGCTGTTGGAGTATGTAGTTTATAATAATGTATTACATATTTTATTTGAAAATGAGGATAGTTTGAAAATGTATCGATATAAAATTTAAAGCGTTGTTTTATGGATTAAACAAAGGTTATTACGGTTGTGATAACCTTTGTTTTGTTTATAACGTATTTATATATAACGATATAAACCTTAATGCTGAATGCTATGTTACTGAATTCGCAACGTTTCCGGGGCATATCACAAGGAGTTCTGATAGCAGTGACTTTGATTGTGGTTGCGGTAGTATTCTTCCTTGTTGTCCGCGTTTTAAGTGGATACCATGATTATGTTGCTAGAATGTTTGATAATGTTTCTAATTTTTTAATAAATTAGCCCACGATAACTTAAAGAAAAACTTAAGAAAACTTAGATGAAAAGAATGTGTAATAGAGTTATCGTAGCACTAGTTGCTATGATGTGTGTGCTGACGGCTTGTGATGACGAGGAGAGTAAAAGAGAGACATCGGACAGAGTGTTGTTGTTTTATATGCTGGTGCCATCTAATTTAGTCTCAGAATTTGAAAATAATATAAGAGCAATTAAAACGGGTTATAAAGGAGAAGGTGATATTTTAATACTGAAGGATTCACCTAATGACATACCGCGCTTATATCATCTTGTGCAAAAAAGCGAAGGTGGCAAGAATGTTTGGGCAGAAAGTGAGGTAAGGAATTACAGTCAGTTTGAGGGGAAAACGCATTTGCCTGAGATAATGGGAGCATTGATTGATGATGCTTGTTCTACATTCCCTGCACAGAGTTACGGTTTGGTTTTGTCGGCCCACGGAACAGGATGGTTACCACCGAGTGAAAGTAACAGAGCAAGTACTTTATCTTTTGGTCCGGAGTTAGCATCTCAGATGAGTGTTGAGGATATGGCAAAAGCGATTCCGGAAGGAGTTTTTGATTATATCGCTTTTGATGCCTGTTTCATGGCTAGTGCTGAGGTTGCTTATGCACTAAGAGATAAAGCACGTTGGTACTTTGCATCCACAACGGAGATTGCGGGTGATGGTTTTCCATATAGAACCATGATTAATGAAATGCTTTCAATGAGTACGCTTGAAGAGTATAAGCAAGTGTGTGATTTGTATTACGCAACTTATGGGACATATTTAGGTGGTACGTTGTCTCTTATTGATTTGAGCGAAATGGAGAATTTACGTTTAGCATTTACCAAATATGTGAATGAGGAATTGGAGCTATTACCTTCTAAAGTTTTACATTTTGCTGAAAATAGGACCGGATCAATTTTTTCAAGTTATGCATATAAGTTTTACGATATGATGAACTTTGTTGAATTAAGTGCTGGGGAAGAGCGTTACAATAAATTTAAAAAGACATTTGATAGGGCTGTTGTTTATGTACGTTCGTCCCAAAAGTTCTTTAATCAAGTTCCGCTAGAGAATAATTCGGGCTTATCTATATATTATCCTTCGCAGGAAGAGAAGAATTATAATTTTAAGAAATATCAGTATGATTATTACAAGACTCTAGATTGGGCAGTGGATTTGGATTGGGAAAGATTTAATCAATAAAAATAGTGAGGTTGATATCAACCTCACTATTTTTATTTCTATAAATTTCTATCACGTCTTTGCCTGGCATTGTAATATTGGTAGGCAAAGAGAACTTATGGGTATGGTACTTTGAAGAAAAATCCCTGAGTTTAGGAATAAGATGAAGTTACATTTTATTAAGTCCTTGGTAAAATGATGATTTTGAAACTTACGCATCCGCTATGACATAGGGAGTCCGTTTTAAAAGGAACTCCTTGTGCTTGTTATGGATATATGTGTAATTAATTACATTAAATATAAAATAATTATTAATTTAGGGGCTCTGTTTGGTTATGGAAACTGCATTAAAAAAATATCCTAAAATAACTTATGATGAGAAATGTGATATTGTTCGTAATAACAATTCTGTTTTGTTCTTGCCAAGAGCGTGAGTCAAGTGAAACAATTAATTTGGCTTTTGATGTAGAATCACTAAAAGAGGTGAATGTGTCAGAGCTGTCTAATGTATTGAAATTGAGTAGTGATAGTTTAGTTATTGGAACGTTAAAGAGATTTTGGATAAAAGGTGAGGATGTAATGCTAGCGGCTGCTAACGGCATTTTTAGATTTGATGGGACGTCAGGCAAGTTGGTTAATACGGTTTCCGGTAAAGGACACGCGAAAAACGAATATATATCTTTATGGCAAGTGATGCCGGACGGCGAGCAGTTGTTTATCCATGACTTTGATGGGAATAAAGTATTAAGATTTGGGATGGATGGAACATTTTATAGTAGTTGTGCAACTGTGGCAGATAATGGTTTTCAGTTTTTTGTTCGCTTAAATGATACTGTATTTGTAGGGAAGTGTGGATATAGAGGTAGGCCTGGAACCGAGTTGGCGTTGTATGATGAAAATTTGAACTATAAAATGTCAGTTGATGATTTGATTTTAAACTCGGGTTTATCTATCGGAAATCCGTTAATATGTGGCACAAAAGAGGTGTTATATATGCCGCTGTTCTCGAATAAGGTGTATAGTATTGACCATACAGCTCAATATAGACTAAAATATTGTTTTGACTTTGGTGAATATGGTTTGGACGATTTAGAAAGATTCGAGGATGATTATAATGTATTTTCTCATATTACTGAATCTTATAAAGCGGGTAAGCGATATGCGTTAGCATTTTATTTACTTGCAGATAATGCTAATAATATGGTAATGTCTTTTGCCTATAATACGGATAAATGCATTGGCATATATAAAAAGTCAGATAAGGTTGAGACATGTTTGAAATTTGTAGGTAATGATGGAGATAAACTGTTAGATTATGCAATTAGTGGGAATGTATTACATATCTTATTTGAGAATGAAAAAGGTTTATCTATATATCAATATGAAATTTAAATAGCTCTTCTACGAGATAAAGAAACCGGCCTTGCGGCCGGTTTCTTCTTTTTATTTTAATAAGGTGTATACTTGTTCTTTTATTCGTTCTGCCCACACTTGTGGTTTTTCGCCATTATTTAGTTCTTGCCATTTGATGGGCTCTCCTATATGAATGGAAAAAGTTTTTCCATGTTTTCCAAAGGTTTCTTTTGGTAATAATAACATCTCAAGATTTAGATTTAATCCAATTGCTTTGCGAAAGCGGGCTAAATTGTAAAAAAAGCGAGAGTTTTTTCCATTAAAAAATATAGGAATAACATCTCGTTGGTGTTTAATGGCTTTTGTAACAAAACTCTTTTGCCATTCTAAATCTTTAACTTTTCCATTAATCTTTCTACTTACCATCCCAGAGGGAAACATGATGACTTGATTGTCGGACTCATACGCTTGCTCCATAATGAGTGCAGTTTGTTTGGCTTGTGCACCATGTTTGTTTATAGGAATAAATATGTTATTCAGATTTTTTAGATTCATTAATAGGTCATTCACGGGGAATTTAAGCTTTTTAAAGTATTTGCCAAGGAATGAAATGAGGATAATGCCATCCGGACCTCCAAGTGGATGATTTGCAACAAATACATAGCGTCCATCCTTAGGTAACTGCTTAATGATATCTTCGTTTTCAATAGTATAGCTAACTTCAAGATACTCCAAAATACCATCGGCAAAGTCTAAACCTTTGTGATTGCCGTATCTTGAGATAAAATCGTTGATTTTGTTTTGACAAATGATCTTTTCTAGTGCTTTATATACAAATCCTGGTAGCATTTTAGCCATTTTAGGATTCTTTTCGTGGAAAAGAGACTTAACGTATATCGGTTTTATAGTTTCAAAATTTTCTGTCGTCATATATGTAAGTTATTGCTTTGCAATATATAGTGAATTTGGAAGAAAAAAGTTTCGTCAGATTTTTGGCGAAGTTAAAGTTTTTTTAGGTATTCTAAAAACCTTCCGATTAAAGAATGCGTTATAAGCGTATATATTCAAAAGGAGTATAGAAGTTGAAATGAAATTTTAAGTAAATATGTTGAATCTAAAAAGTACGATGATGAAACGAGCGTTTTTAATGACCGCAGTGTCGGTATTTACACTGTCATTCTTCATTTCGGGATGTACATCGATGAAGAAACTTGAAAAAGGTGCTTTAAGCACTGCTGTACAGGGGAATGTTGTCCCTTCTTATTTGGAAGCTATTGATGGCGTTGTGAATTTTGATTATATGATCAATTTTGCGCCTAAGCAGTTTCCTAAAAAAATGGTTATGAAGGTTACTCCACGTATGCAATACGGAAACCAATCAGTGGCCTTACAACCAATTATGTTCCAAGGTCAAAAAATTAAAAATTCTGACTATCCTGTAGTTGCATGGAAAGCAAATACTGAATTTGCTGAAAAAATGCAAATGCAGTACAAAAACGGCATGCAAAATGGCGTTCTTTGGGCTGACATTGAAACAATGGATAAGAGAGGAAATAAATTAGTTGATCTTGAGCCTGTAATCCTTAATGATAAGGGTGTACGCAACTGGGAACGCTACTCATATACTATTGATGGCGTAACTTACGTTCCTGTTTATACAGATGACGTAATGATTAAAGATGTTGCTGTAACAGAATTAGGAGTATTAAGCGGATATGTAATGTTCCCACTAGGTTCATCAGTTATTACTGCTCAACAAATGAAAACTCCTGAGATGTTAACTGCAGAGAAAAACATGAAGGCTATTTTGGCAAACAAAGATGCTAAGGTTCAAAATATGATGCTTTATGTATCTAGTTCTCCAGAAGGTCCAGAAAGATTGAACACGAACTTAACTAAAAACCGTTTTAACACAGCTAAAAAATGTTTTGACAATGTGTTAGGTTTAAATAAAGCTGGTTTAACTAAAAACAAAAACTTTATTGTTTCGAAATTAGTTGATGAAAACTGGACTGGTTTATATGATTTAATTTCTGTTAGTAATATTGCTGCAAAAACTCAAATGGTTGCTGACTTAAAAGCTGCTAAGAATAATGCTGCACGTGAGAAAGTATTAGAAGGTTATATTAAAAAATATCCTGAAGTTAAGAATGTAATTCTTCCTCAATTACGTAGAGCTGACTACTTTGTATTCTTTACAGTTCCAACAACAGTTGACGAAAATGTAGATTATACATTCTATGTTCCTCAAACAGAAACTAACGTGAATCCAACAATCTATCAAGATTGGAAAATGTTAAACAATATGGCTGCTATTGCTATTCGCAAAAAAGAGTACCACAAAGCGAAAAAATTACTTGAAGCTGCTGCTCAATTAAGCCAAGAAGCTCACGTAATGAATAACTTAGCTGTTACTTATGCTCAAACAGGCGAATTAGCGAAAGGTGTTGACTTACTAAGTAAATATGCTGATAAATCAGAAGCGAAATATAACTTAGGTTTAATGTTAATGCAACAAGGTCAATACAAAAAAGCTGCTCATTACTTGAAAGAAAAACCTAGCGTATACTTAGCTTATAGCCAATTAATGGCAGCTGAAAATCAAGGTGCGTTAGAAACGTTCCAAGCAGTGACTTTAGATAATGGAATGGAATATTACATGATGGCTGTAGCTGCTGCAAGAAACAACCAACCACAAGTATTGGTAACAGCATTAGCAAAAGCTATTCAGTTAAATCCAGCATTGAAAAAAATGGCACAAACTGACGTAGAATTCTATCCTTATAAGGATAATGCTAACTACCAACAAGTTGTGAAATAAGTATTGTAAGTTTATCTTATAACAACATAAATGGGACCTCTCACGATAGAGAGGTCCCATTTATGTTGTTATATAAGGTAGTGGCGTTATATATTTTACTATAATAATTAAAAAAATTAAATGCTGTCACACAAAATGTAAATAGCTACGTTATTTAAGGAAGATATGAGAAAGTGCGTGTATAGATGTATTTTAAGTAAATCTATCATTGTCAGTTGTATAAAAAAGTTACTTTTGTAAAAATAATCTTTGTTAATTGTCGTAACGTTTTATGAAAGGTGAGGATAGAAATGATAACAAAACGGATACAGAGGATAAATAAGAGCATTAGTGCAAGTCACGAAACGCGTAAAAGATGTGTGGTGAATTGTTTACTTGTTGTAATATTTAGCATGGCGCAAGTAAGCCTATGTTTAGGTAGCACAGGTTTATTTAGAGAAGTTGATACTTGGGATGGATTTTATTTAATTAACATATTGGATATCAATGAGAATAGCAAGCCATCGGGAATTGTTAGTGGGCGTGTCGTGGATATAGGTGGGAAGGGGCTGGAAGGTGTAACTATTGCTATTAAAAATAGTAATAGAGGGTGTGTGACAAATAAAATTGGAGAATTTAAAATCTATATTGATGATATTGATAACTCCGTATTAAGGATAAGCTACTTAGGAATGGAGACGAAAGAGGTGGATGTTAGAAATAGCGATTGGCTTCTTGTACGTTTAAGTGAGATAATTACTCCTATAAGTGAAGTGGTTGTAACCGGAATGGTGGAGAAAAAGAGGGAGAGTTTTACGGGTTCCTTTGCGACATATACTAACGCAGATTTAAAAAGTGTGGGGTATAGAAATGTGATTCAATGTCTAAAAACGTTAGATCCATCATTTTCTTTGATTGAGAGTAAGCAATGGGGGTCGGACCCTAATACTTTGCCAGTTGTTGAGATACGTGGGAAAACAAGTGTTGCCGGTTTGGCAGGAGATTATACCGATGATCCCAATAGGCCCCTTTTTATATTAGATGGTTTTGAGGCAGGGTTGGAAACTGTGATTAATTTAAATGTTAATAGAATTGCGAATGTGACAATTTTAAAGGATGCCGCATCTTCAGCCATATATGGGGCCCAAGCTGCCAATGGAGTAGTGGTTATTGAAACGGTAAAACCTGAATTGGGAAAACTATGTGTTACCTATAATGGTGATTTCGGTTTGAGTATCCCACATCTGAATGAGTATAATCTGATGAATTCGAGAGAGAAGTTGGAGTTCGAGCGATTATCAGGAAAATATGATGCAAATGGTAACTTCGCTGAACAAATTATCAAGGATAAGATATACAATGCTCGGTTGGCAGAGGTTTTACGTGGTGTTGATACGTACTGGTTAAATGAACCATTGAGAAAAGCCTTTATACATGCACATCATTTATCGGTAGAAGGAGGTGAGAATGCTATCAGATATAGTCTCGGTTTAACATATAATGAGGAGCCAGGTGTCATGAAGGGCTCGGATCATATTTCGACGAGTGGATATGCAAATTTGATATATCGTACAAAAAAGATCCTATTTAGTAATATATCAAATTTAAGTAGTAGTAATTCAGAACGGGAACCAGTAGAGTTTTCTGAATTTGCACAGCAAAATCCATATTATCGTAAATTTGATGAGAATGGTAATATTTCAATGTTTCTAGAATATGACCCGGGACAACTAGAAATAGTTAATCCTTTATATATTATGAGTCTAAATAATATCAATAGGTCAAAAAACATGTCCGTTACTAATAATAGTAGTTTACAAATCAATTTATCACCCTCACTAATGATGCGTGGACGATTTTCCTTTTTTAAGACAACTACAAAAATGGAGGTATTTAAATCGCCGAAACATCCTGATTACAGAAATGAAGTAGACGAAAATAAAGGAAGATTTACTGAGACAAATGGTATTATGGATGGCTATTCATCTGATATTATGATAAATTACGGGAAGCTTTTTGCAGGTAAACATTTATTGACAGCGATGGGTACATGGAGTTGTAATGAGGGACACTCCAATATAAGTGGCTATTCTGTGAGTGGATTTATGGATGAGTTGCATGGAAATCCCGGATTATCGTCCGGATTTAAGGAGAATCAAAAACCGGTATATACCAAAACCACAAAGCGATCATTAAACTATTTGTTTAGTTTAAATTATTCATATGATAATCGTTACGTTATGGATGCCACTTTCCGTTCAAGTGGGACATCTATTTTTGGAGCGAATAAGCGGTTTACTTCGACATGGTCTATAGGTATTGCCTGGAACTTACATAGTGAACAATTTATTAGGAACTTGGGATTTGTTGATAATTTTAGAATTCGTGCTTCAATGGGGAATCCCGGAAATCAAAACTTTGATGCCTATATTGCTCAAAAAACATATAAGTATAATTACAATTTGAGCAATTACTTTGGAGTGGGTGCTATGATAGATAAATTTGGTAACAAAAATCTGGAATGGCAAACAACAATGGATAGAAACATTGGTTTGGACTTAAGTCTCTTCGATGAAAGAATACGAATAGTATTGGATTGCTATAGTAAAGATACGGATCCGTTACTAATTAGAATGCCGGTGCCGCCTTCAATGGCAGCCACTTCAATAAGTACAAATTTGGGTGGTTTATTATCAACCGGAGTGAACGGAATGATAATTACTCAGCTTATTAAAAAACAGAGTTTGCGTGTACAGCTAAACACTAGCTTTAACACGGTGGCCTCTACATATAAAAATGTGGGTAATAAACTTCATCACTTAAATCAATATACAAGCGTGTCAACATTACAACGCTACTATGAAGGTGGTAGCCCGTATGATATGTGGGCCGTACCATCTCTAGGAATTGACCCGACAACGGGGCGTGAAGTGTTTTTGAAAAAAGATGGGACACATACTTTTAAGTACTCTATTGACGACCAGGTAAAAGTGGGACGGTCGGCGCCCAAAGTAGATGGCATAATCAGATTATCCCTTAACTATAAGGGATTAATGGCAGCTGCATCTTTTAGATATGCTTTTGGAGGTCAAGTTATCGCATCTGCATTATTTAATAAAGTGGAGAATATCAGTTATGAGCAGCTACAGTACAACCAAGATAAACGTGCATTGTATGATAGATGGCAAAAAAAAGGAGATGTCGCAAAATTTAAAGCAATAAATTTAGTAGATGCAACTAGCGAAATGTCTTCCCGCTTCGTAGTCGATGAAAATATACTTTCTGGTGAATCATTTACACTGAGTTATAAGCTGCCAACCCGATTCCTAGAGCATTTAAGGATTAAAGAACTTACTATTTCTGCCAATATGAATGATATATTTAGGATATCCTCATTTAAGGAAGAGCGAGGAATTAGCTATCCTTTTGCAAAGAATGTATCATGGTCAATAAGCATAAGTATATAAAGGTGATTTTTAAGACTAAAAAACTCTAAACACTACTCGAAGAGATAACCTATGAGAAATATAATTAATACTATTCTTTCATTGTTCTTAGCTATGACGCTACAAGGTTGTACAGAATGGTTGAATCCGGGATCGGAGGATCGTATTATGGAAGACGATTTATTTAAAACAGAGAAGGGCTTCATTACTGCTTTAAACGGAGTATATCTTGACATGCTAGATCGTAACTTATATGGAGGTAAACTCACCTGTGAGTTGTCGGATGTCCTTGCCCAACTATATGATTGTAGTGCGGAAAATCATAAGTATAATGCTTTATGGCGATTCAATGACGAAAGTAAACGCAATTTTGTTACGTCCATATGGTCTAAATGCTACTATAATCTAAATGCTATAAATACGATATTGGAAAACTGTGAAAGTCGTAAATCGATACTCAGCGATCGGTATTACCATGTTATAAAAGGCGAAGCCTTTGCACTACGTGCATTATTGCATTTTGAGCTACTTCGCATATTTGGACCTATATATTGTCTTGAGCCACATGCGGAGTCCATTGTTTATATGGAAAGTTCAAACCTTTATCTTCGTCCCTTATTAAAAGCATCGGATGTTGCGGAACATATATTAGCCGACTTGGAATGCGCAGAGCTTTGTTTGGAGAATATGGATCCCATTATTGACGATGGACCGCTTCATAGCTCTAGTGTTAATGGCGAATCAAACGCAATGCGCTATCGCACAGTGCGTATGAACTATTATGCCGTATTGGCATTAACTGCCCGTGTGGCGCTCTATTGTGACCTCAAAGAAAAAGCACTTACTTACGCAGAGCGTGTAATAGAAGAGGCACAAATACAAAAAAAGTGGTTTCACTTTGCTACACGTCAACAAGTAGAAGGTAATGGAGCAGAAGGAGCAGACAGAGTCTTTCAGTCAGAGATTTTGTTTGGTCTTCATAACGTAAAACGCAGCACTCTTTATGAAGGTATTTTCTCAAATCAACTCAGTCTGTTAACTGTACTCAGACCAAATGAGATAATGTTGAGCTATTACTATGATGATCTTGTAAATGATTTAAGACTCAATCAGTGGAAGATTTTGCGAGATGGCGGAAGTGTTGTTGAGGAAAAGAAATCATTGTATTTCGTAAAATATGAAGATGTCTCGGATAATGGCGAAGGGTATGCTACGCTAATGCCAATAATTAAATTATCAGAGATGTACTTGATAATTGCAGAGTGTGCCCCCAGTTATCAAAAAAGATTTGCCGCACTAAACGCTATACGTAGTGCTAGAAATATAAATAACTATGATGATTTATATAAGTTTGACAAGATGGTAGAGATGGAATTCCGCAGAGAGTTTATTGGTGAGGGACAATTGTTTTGGTTTTATAAACGTAGAAATGCCGAAACAATCAATTCATATAGAGAATATATGCAAGAATTTACTATGGAAAAAAATATTATTTATTCGCTCTGCCTGAGAGCGAAGTAAATCTTCGTGAAACAAATAAACTGTAGCAGATGAAAATAGTAGGCATTTTGTATATATGCATCTTTCTAATGTATGGATGCAAAACCGAAATGGACAATTATAGTGGTGAGGATGGTATCTATTTTGCCGTTCAAACTCCCTCATTTAACATAAATATTGAGCCCGACAGATGGGCTTATACAGACACAACTGTTATTACGTTTATAAAAACATCATCAATGGACTCGCTTATCAAACTAAAGGTGCGCACCATAGGTTATGTCAAGGATTATAATCGTCATTTTGAATATAAAATAATAGATACTTTAACAACAGCTGTAGAGCAGCTTGATTATACCTATCAGAAGTCATTGGGTGTAATTCCTGCAGGAGAGAGCGAAACTTATATAGAGTTCCGTATTATGCGAACGGATAAATTATTAAATGAAACGCATTCAATAACTCTAGATATTATGGGTGGCAATGACTTCAGTTTACCCATTACACACTGGTACCCGTTGTTAATAGGAGACTATACCTTGATGGCACAAAATTTACAACGCCACACCATTATTTTCAACGATGCAATTCCCAATCTAGCGCCCTCCGGTTGGTGGCCCGGCTACTTTGGTACCTATTCCATTGCAAAAATAAAGCTTATGATGCAAGTTGTAAACCTAACGTGGGATGACTTTGGCGCTACAATGACAGACAGCAAAGCTAAAGTTGTAGGAAATGCTGTCGATAAGCATTTAAAACAAATGCAAGCAGCAAATACACCAATATATGATGGGATTGACAAAGATGGAAATCCTCTTTTAATGACAATGGGTAGTTATCTATACTAATAATGGAACTTATGTTTAGACTCATCACCTTTGCTTTTATTCTTGGTTTCCTCCATGTTGCCTGTCATGAGGACATTGGTAATTATGAATATAAGGAAATTAACACCGTAGAAATTAGTACTATAGGCTTTGCCGATACCACGTATATTGTTTGTTCGGGCGTTGATACCCTACGAATACACCCTGAGGTAACCGCGTCTATGGATAATAACCATGACAGATATAGATATGAGTGGATACTAATGGCAAATATGTATGTAAATCAACCAACTGTTATAACCATTGACAGTACGCCAAATTTATGCTACCCAGTATCACTTTTAAGTACGGAATATACTTTATACTACAGGATAACAGATAAGCAGACAACATTACAATACACGCAACAAACCAAAGTTTCTGTAAGAGATAGACTAACGGAGGGCTGGCTTCTATTGGGCGAGGATGAGCACAATAACGTGCAAGTTGATATGATTTCGTTGGCCATCGATACCGTAATATTAAGGGATGTGTGTAGAAATACCGGATTACCTACCTTAAAAAATCCTATACTTATCCATGCTATTAAAGGTGTTACAAATCATGGTATTTATGTTGGGGCAGAGGAATCCTACGTTCTGCGTAGAAAAAATCACGAAACGGCTAATAGTGAAATGCCCATAGATAATGAAAACTTTCTGAATCAAGGCTATGCAGGTATACTAAAGCAACAATTTCATATTCCACCTACGGAAAAGTTAGTCATTAATGACATTATGCAAATGGGAATGCTATATAGGGTAATGATTATGAATGGTAATTTACATTTCATGTCTTTATTCGATCTGGATTTACGATTTTCAAATGAAATCAATCACTATAAAAACAGTCATTCCTTATTCGAAATTGGCGATAGAGTAGCATATCCAACAATGGGGATATCTAATAATATTATTCTTTATAATAAAAGTCAGAAACGATTTGTTTATGTAAATTCTAATAATGCAACGTACTGTGATTCATTAAAGGACACACAATCGGATATTGACATATTTTCATGGCAAACAGGATTGGAGTTTGTCACTACTATTAATTCTTATTATAAAGGCTATAGCTACACGGTGTTGAAAGATGAGCATATACAGCAATATTATCTGTACATTTATTTGGTGGGGCGTACAAACACCAAAATTAAGACCTACAAAATCAATAACGCATTAAATCTGAATAAAAACTCTAAAATCTTTGGAATAAGTGCCAACTATCCTTATATGTTATATACCACAAACAACATAGTATATGCATATGATTACGTGGCAGATGTATCAAAACCAATATTGGAATTTGGCAATGACGAAATTACATTGGCATATTACGATATTCGGTGTGAACCTACCAAGGATGTGTTTTATGTTGCTACTTATAATGATGCCGACAAAGGACGCATTCGAAAATATCATTTAATGGAGATTAATAACACTATTAAAGTGGAACAATTAAGGGGTACGGACTGGAAGGGATTATGCAAAATTAAATCCATGGATTATAAATTCAATGCTAATGCAATACAAGCGGATTAAATGCAAATAATTAGTTGTATTGTATTCTTATTGACAGGAAATTGACCTAATAATTGAAGTGTTTTTATAGTAATGCAATGCATTGTCTTGTTTAAAATATTGTACAATCCTGTATATTATAGGATATTTAAGTACATGCCATAAGTGTAATAAAGTAATAGCATGTATAAGTACTCTCGTCTCAATCTAATTTCTACTCACTTTGCCTCTTCCATCCCCCAACTATAGCCCTAAGAGATATAGATGGGATATCGATGGGGTATAGATAGGATGTAGATAGTGAGGAGAAGGTGTTATGGAGCTAGTGTCAATGAGTTTATAATAAGTGGACAATGATTCTGTTTCAACTAATGGGTAAGTGTTATTAATTCAGTGTGTTATCGTGTTGTTTTAGGTGTTAATACAATGGGAGGTAGACGGTGTAGATGGTTATGTTCTATTTATAGCTTCACCCTAGTTATTATTCCAATGTAGTAGGAAATTGCTACATGGTGGAGAGTTGTTTGCGTGTTTAGTAAATTGTGAATTACGTGTCGATGCTGTATTCTAGACATCATTTAGGAGCCATTTAGGCAACTTTGTTGCATAAATGATGAAATACGAGAATAAAATTATCATTATTTTGTAAAAATATATGTTAGTTTTGGAAATTAGTATATATTTGTGCAATCGATTGATGCAATAAGAGAATAAACAAACTATCTAGGATTTAAATATAAAAACAATTACCGATGAAGAAACTTCTATTTACAACTGCAGTGTTTTTAACAACTTATTTTCCATCCTTTGCTGATGGTTTTTCGTCTAAATTTGAGAAAAAGGATGTATTGAATGTTATGAATAGTGTTGCCGATTGGCAAATAGATAATTTTAAAAACGTAAAACACCAACCTCTTGGATGGGAAAATGCAGCTATGTATATGGGGATGGTTGATTGGGCGGAATTGGCAGAGAAAACTAGAAATGATCAGACCTACTATAAATTTTTAAGTTCCATTTTTAATAAAGGGGGATGGCAACCTGCAAAACGAATGTACCACGCCGATGATATTTGTATTTCTCAGGTATATATAGATATGTACAAGAAGTATAACCGCAAAGGAATGATAGACCCTACCATTGCGCGCACGGATTGGGTTATGAAAAATCCGGCAGAGCAAAACATGGAGTTGAATTATAGCACCGGAAAGGGATTAGATTTGTGGACTTGGTGCGATGCATTATTTATGGCTCCTCCCGTATATGCAAAACTGTATGCATTGACGGGCGATAAGAAGTATATCAAATACATGAATAGCGAATTCATGAAAACGTACAATTATCTTTATGATAAGGACGAAAATTTATTCTATCGTGATTGGCGCTATTTTACTCAACGTGAGAAAAATGGAGAGAAAGTATTTTGGGGTCGCGGAAATGGTTGGGTATTAGGAGGATTGTGTGAGATTTTGCAAGCATTGCCTAAGAGTGATAAGCATAGAAAATTTTATGAGCAGCTTTTTGTTGAGTTGTGTAATAAAGTAATAAAACTACAACAGGAAGATGGATATTGGAGAGCTAGTTTATTAGACCCTGCCAGCTTCCCATCGCCTGAAACTAGTGCTAGTGGCTTTATTGTGTATGCATTTGCTTATGGAATTAATCAAAATATTTTACCAAAAACTGTTTTTATGCCTGCCTTAACAAAAGGTTGGGATGCGCTTGTGCGTGCAGTTGAAACTAACGGTAAATTGGGTTATGTGCAACCTATTGGAGCAGATCCACGTGCCGTAACCAAGGACATGACAGAGGTGTATGGAGTAGGAGCCTTTCTTTTAGCGGGTACACAAATATATGAAATGAGCGCTGAGTAGCTTGCTAACAACCGGATTTACGCAATAGCGCTAAGTGCGCAACTGCACATATCTGTAATACAATAATAACGATGAGGTATATATTTTATTTAATAGTATTGTTAGGCTCGATAGGACAAGCAAGTGCTCAGGATGTGGAAACGCTCAAGAAGCGAATTGTAGATGTTCATATCAATACATATTATGTGCAGCCTGGCATCAAGGCTCAGATAGATAGTATAAAGCGTTTTTCCGGTTCGCCCGATATAATGATAAGGGAGCTATATGATTATATTGATGATGCAGTTGTTGCTACCTACCTAGAAAAGCTAGATGGACAAGGCAGGTGGGGCGATATAGATTATACAGATAAATCGCGTAGCGGATGGGATCCTTTGAAGCACGCAGAGCGGTTGTTGATGATGAGCAGAGCTTATTGTTGTTCAACGTCAAACTATTATAAGAACGATGCTATTAAGCGAAGTATACTCCTGGCAATGGATTATTGGCACGGTGCTAAACTTGTGTGTCCCAATTGGTGGTATAATCAAATAGGCGCACCTAAAATGATGGGTGGCGTTTATTTGTTGATGGAGGGAGAGTTGAGCGCTATACAAAAGCAGCAGGCCATTGAGTATATGAAGCACTCCAAAATAGGGATGACTGGGCAGAATAAATGTTGGCTGGCAGCGAATGTTTTGATTCGGGGAATATTACAAAATGATTTGGAATTAATACGCCAATGTGTTGATGTTTTTGATGCATTAATAACAACATCGGATACAGAAGGGATTAAACCTGATTGGAGTTTTCATCAGCATGGAGCACAACAGCAGTTTGGAAATTATGGTCTTGCGTATATCAATACAATGAGCTATTGGGCAAGAATGTTAAGAGGAACACGGTTTGCTTTTAGCGATGAGAAAGTAGCAATTCTTCACAACTACCTTGTGCAAGGTGTAGGACGTACACTTTGGAATGGGTATATGGATATGAATGCTTGTAATAGGCAATTATTTAAATATGCTCAACGTGGAAAGGCATTGAGTGTGGGACGTGCCGTAATAAACATGACGTATGCCAATGAAACGATGGCTGATCAGTATAATGAGCTATTGACAAATCACATTGTAGGTGAGCGTGAAAGTGCAATGCAAAAATCAATAACATTCTATCCTTACTCGGATATGTTGATAGCACGATTTGCCAATATTTACTTCTCAATAAAAATGAGTTCTCCTCGTGTTATAGGTGCAGAGATTGTTAATAGAGAAAATCTTTTAGGCTATCACACCGGCGATGGAGTAACCGCTATTAGTTGTAAGGGTGATGAGTATAAGGATATTTTCGCAACATTTAATTGGCATCAAATACCTGGAACTACGACATTTCAAACGGATCATTTTATAAAGAGCCATAAGGGTCCATACACGTTTAATAATAGTTTGTTTGTAGGAGGAATGAGCGATGAGAATGTGGGTGTTGCTGCAGAATATTTTATGAAAGATGACATGGAGGCAAAGAAAAGTTGGATTGTTTGTGATGGGTTAATGTTGTGTCTGGGTAGTGGAATAAAAGGGAAAAAAGATTATGACATAGCAACTACCATAAACCAATGTAAACTCAATGGTCCGGTAACTATGCGAGTTGAGCGTGATGGAAAACAACGAATTACGCATAATAGTGTGTGTTATACGGTGCTTAATGGAAGTGCAGTTCAAGAAACAATGCTCGCACAAGGAAATTGGCACAGAGTAGCACATTTTTATGATGAGCAAACTGTAGCGGATTCCGTTTTCAAATTGATAATACCTCATAACAGTGGTGTAACTACTTATGCCTATACTGTTCAAGAGGACAAGGCGAAGCTCCTACCTAAAGTAGACATAATTACATTAAATGATAGTTGCCATCATGTACATATACCGCAATTGAAAAAACACATTGCAATATTATACAAACCGGGTACTTTAAATTTTGGAAAGGATGTGAGCGTGGCAGTGAGTAAAGGTTGTATTCTGCAATATGAATATGGTTGCAAGGAGTTGCCAATTATTCGTATTGTTGAGCCTACTCAAAAAGAGGAATATATTGGTTTAGAATTGGCGGGGAAAGCGTATTGTTTTAGCGAAAGCAATACAACTACACATGAGCAAATGGTGAATAATGGAAAGGAAGCAAGAATTCCATTGCATAAAAGAAAAAAACAATAAATTAAAGAGTATATTACCATGTAAATCAATGAATTAAAATGTT
This sequence comes from Marinifilaceae bacterium, assembly GCA_051656645.1. Classification (GTDB taxonomy): domain Bacteria; phylum Bacteroidota; class Bacteroidia; order Bacteroidales; family Marinifilaceae; genus JBOGCH01. The sequence goes on along the minus strand of JBOGCH010000042.1, from coordinate 147,050 downwards.
AGGAAAATAAATTGTTTTTAAATACTTTTGAGAAACAATTCATGAAACATAATTTGCATAATAAATAATAATTTATGGCATCGACAATAAAAAAAACATCCATATATGATATAGCTAAAGCATTAAATATTTCTGCTTCGACAGTTTCTCGCGCTTTGCAGGATCATCCTTCCATTAGTGTAGAGCGCAAAGTAATGATTAGAGCAAAGGCGAAGGAATTGAATTATCGTCCCAATTTGGTAGCAGTAAACTTAAAAACCGGACGTACTAATACCATAGCAGTTATAGTACCCAATATCAATAGGAATTTCTTTGCATCGGTTATTGAAGGAGTAGAGGAGGAGGCTTATAATCGTAATTTTGATGTTCTTATATGCCAAACTAAAGATATAAAGAATAGAGAAACGCATATACTAAGCTCTTTGGGCTTAGGGAAGGTAGATGGTATTGTAGCATCTGTGGCATTGCCGGATAGTGATTTGGCTGCCTATGAGGAATGGGTAAGTATGCAAATGCCGTTAGTGTTTTTTGACCGTTCGTCACTTGATTCACCCATGGTGGGAAGTGTAAAATTGGACGACTATAAGGGTGCTTATAATGCAGTAAAACACTTGCTTTTACAAGGTAATAAAAGGATATTTCATTTTGCCGGTCCGCAGGAAACATCAATATGGAGAAATCGCTTCCGAGGATATCGTGATGCCATGGAGGATGCGGGAATAAAGATTGAAGAGGATTGGATTTACGTGGGCCAAACAGATAAAGAGAGCGGCATTGAGATGACGAAGGAGATGTTGGCTAAGACGCGCATACCGGATGCAATTTTTTGTGCGGGAGACTACGCTGCTTTGGGTGCCATTCTTGAGCTTAAAAGCAGAGGCTATGAGGTTCCCGAGCAAATATCGATAGTAGGGTTTGCCGATGAGCCGATGGACGAGTATGTTAATCCTACAATAACCTCGGTTAATCAATCGCCATACCGTATGGGGCATTTAGCGGCTAAAATGTTATTGGATAATATTGAACATAATGAACAAATGCTTAACATAGTGATAGATCCGGAATTAAAAATTAGGGAATCGTCGCTTTATGATAAGCATAAATAACAAAGGATATTTATAGATGAAAACAAACTATGAAATTAGATATGCTTCGCATCCTGAGGATGCGAAAGCATATGATACACAGAAACTACGCAAGGAACACTTAATTGAGGGATTAATGTGTGCCGATGAGGTGAATATGGTATATTCTATGTACGACAGGCTGATTGTTGGCGGAGCTGTTCCGGTAAATGAAGCTTTGGTTCTCAATGCAATCGATCCACTAAAGGCAACTTATTTTCTTGAGCGTAGAGAATTAGGAATAATAAATGTGGGAAATACAGGAAGTGTACTTGTTGACGGAGAGAAAATCACGTTGGCATACAAAGAAGCTTTGTATGTAGGTCAAGGAGTTAAAGAGGTTGTTTTTTGTAGTGAGAATGCACAACAACCGGCGCATTTCTATTTTAATTCAGCTCCTGCACACAAAAACTATCCAACGCGTAAGATTACCAAAAAGGATGCAATTGTTGTGGAAATGGGATCATTAGAGGATTCTAACCACAGAATTATCAATAAATTATTGGTGCGTGAGGTTCTTGAAACTTGCCAATTGCAAATGGGTATGACAGAACTTCAAACAGGAAGTGTATGGAATACAATGCCTGCTCACACACATAGTCGCCGTATGGAAGCTTATTTCTATTTTGAAGTACCTTCTCAACATGCAATATGTCACTTTATGGGAGGTACAGACGAAACGCGTCACATTTGGATGCACAATGAAGATGCTGTAATCTCGCCTGTTTGGTCAATCCATTCGGCTGCCGGAACTCATAATTATACATTTATATGGGGAATGGCCGGAGAGAATTTGGATTATGGCGATATGGATATTTGCGCAACAGTTGAATTAAAATAGTAACCTCTAAGAGATATTGCAATGAAAAGTATTGAAATGTTTAGTTTGGAAAATAAAGTTGCTTTAGTAACTGGTGCCACTCACGGTTTAGGGATGGCTATAGCTACTGCTTTAGCAGAGGCAGGTGCTAAATTGGTAATTAACGATATTAGTGAAGAGAAATTGGCAGACGCCAAAGCAGAGTACTTAGAAAAAGGAATTGATGTTCACACTTATTTATGTGACGTTACTAACGAGGAAGATGTTGTAAAAACGGTAGCGGCAATTAAAGCGGAGGTTGGTGCAATCGATATATTAGTGAATAATGCAGGAATTATCAAACGCATACCTGCAAAAGATATGAGTGTAATGGATTTTACACAAGTAATTAATGTAGATCTTATAGCACCTTTTATAATGGCTAAGGCAGTTGCTAAGGATATGATTGAAAACGGTGGCGGTAAGATTATCAACATGTGCTCCATGATGAGTGAATTGGGTAGAGATACTGTGAGTGCATATGCTGCTGCAAAAGGTGGTTTGAAAATGCTTACACGTAATCTAGCTACAGAATGGGCTCGTTACAATATTCAAGTAAATGGAATTGGTCCGGGCTATTTTGCTACTGCACAAACGGCGCCGATACGTGTTGATGGCCATCCGTTTAATGATTTTATTATTAAACGAACTCCTGCAGCACGTTGGGGAAACCCTGAGGATTTAGCAGGAGCTGCCGTGTTCCTTGCTTCGCGTGCATCCGATTTTGTTAGCGGACATGTTCTTTATGTTGATGGAGGAATTCTTGCCTCTTTAGGCAAAGCTATGAACGAAGATTAAAACTATAAGTATGAAGCTAGACTCATTAATAAAATCCTTAATCCTTTCAGCTACTTGTTTTGCTTGTACAGAGCAGGTAAAGGTTACCGTATCAAACTCTCATACAGAAATAAAGCATAATCAGAATGTTGAAATTCAGTGGGATAGTTTACGTGTATCATTACCACAACTTACAGTGGAGAACTTAGTAATTATTGATGAAAACAAGAATAGCGTACCATATCAAGTTGTAAAGGATGTAACGAATAATCCTATAGCTGTTCTTGTTCAAATGTCAATGGAGCCACAAAGTAAATCACAGTTGCTTTGTAGTATTGGCACTCCTGCACCATTTAAGTCAAATACTTTTGGGCGTTTTGTTCCAGAACGTAAGGACGATTTTGCGTGGGAAAACAATAAAGTTGCATTTAGAATGTATGGTCCGGCTCTTGAGCATACAGGGGAAATTAGTAATGGTATCGATGTATGGGCAAAGCGTACGGAAGAGTTGGTTGTAGATAAATGGTATAAAAAGGACGATTATCATAAGGACCATGGCGAGGGTCTAGATTATTATAAAGTGGGACGAACTTTAGGTGCCGGTATGATGGCACCAATTCTAGATTCATCGTTTGTGCTTGGTAATAACTACGTAAGCTATGAAGTTATTGAAAATGGACCATTAAGGACAACATTTAAACTTTTATACGCTCCATTTAAAGTAGGTGAGTATGATGTGACGGAGGAACGCATAATTTCACTATCGGCTAATTCTCATTTCAATAAAGTAACTGTTACGTATAGTGGTAACTTTGAAACATTACCTGTAGGTGCCGGGATTATTCTTCGTGGCAATAGGGGCAAAATAACAGAGAATGCTGAGAAAGGGTTTATTACCTATGAGGAGCCCGAAATGGGTACAAATGGCCGTCTGTTTTTGAGTGTTATAATGAATGCACAGCATGTTGAGTATGGAAAAATTGATGGACATTTGGTAGCGAAAACAGTTGTTAAAAGTGGTGAACCGATATCCTATTATACAGGTAACGGTTGGAGTAAAGCAGGTGTTATGAGTAATGACCAGTGGCAACAAATTATTAATGATCAAATAGCCAATGACTTGCAATTATTAAACATTAGTTATAAATAAAGTAAATAATTTATATATTGTCATTGTATATAGCGAGATAATAAAATCATCAGAATGAAAAAGGTAATTACATTTGGGGAAATTATGCTAAGACTAGCAACTCCCGGATATGAGCGGTTTTCTCAAGCAAATAAATATATCGCTACATTTGGTGGTGGCGAGGCAAATGTGGCGGTTTCTCTAGCCAATTACGGTATTCCAACAGAGTTTATTAGCCGATTGCCGCAAAATGATATAGCCGATGCATGTATCGCGGATTTACGTAAACACAATGTAGGGACAAAACATATAATTAGAGGCGGTGAACGATTAGGAATTTATTTTCTTGAAACAGGTGCTGTGGCACGTGCAAGTAAGGTAGTATATGACAGGGCACACAGTGCTATCTCAACAATAGAAACCGGAATGGTGGATTGGCAAGCAATATTTGCCGACGCGCAATGGTTTCACTGGACCGGAATAACGCCTGCATTGTCTGAGAGTGCAGCTAAAGTTTGTTTGGAGGCTATAAAAGCTGCCAACGCAATGGGAATAACAGTATCATGCGATTTGAACTTTAGAAAAAACCTTTGGAAATACGGCAAAACGGCTTCGGATATTATGCCTGAACTGGTTGAGGGGTGTGATATTATCTTAGGCAATGAGGAAGATGCAGAGCAAGTATTTGGCATTAAACCGGAAGGATTTGATGTTGCTGCAACGAACGGACATGTTGAGGGTGCTGCTTTTAAATCAGTTTGTACGCAGCTAATGAACCGTTTTCCACGTGCTAAAAAGGTAATCATAACATTACGTGGTTCTATAAATGCCAATCACAACACATGGAGTGGAGTTCTGTATAATGGAGAAACTCTATTTGAGGCTCCACAATTCGATATAACGCATATTGTGGACCGTGTGGGAGGTGGTGACTCATTTATGGGCGGTTTGATTTACGGATTAATAACATATCCGTCAAATGATCAAAATGCATTGAATTTTGCCGTTGCGGCATCATGTTTAAAACATACAATTTACGGAGATTTTAATTTAGTATCGGTAGAGGAGGTTGAAAAGTTGATGAAAGGGGATGCTTCAGGACGCGTAAGTAGATAGTAACAACTTTAAAATCTTATCTATGGCAAGATTTACCCGAATAGAAGTGGCGTTAACAATGAAAAAAATAGGTGTGGTACCTGTTTTTTATCATCAAGATATTAATGTGTGTAAGAATGTTATCCGTGCCTGCTACAACGGAGGTGCCCGTGTATTTGAATTTACAAATAGAGGCGACTTTGCACATGAGTTATTCGCAGAATTGATAAAATGGTCTGCACAAGAATTACCAGAACTGATTCTTGGTATAGGCTCCGTGATTGATGCCGGTACTGCTGCATTGTACTTGCAGTTAGGAGCAAACTTTATAGTGTCTCCATTACTTAATGCAGATATGGCAAAGGTATGTAATCGCCGCAAAGTACTTTGGGCTCCGGGATGCGGAACATTGTCCGAAATGAATTATGCGGAGGAGTTGGGAGCGGAGATTGTTAAGCTATTCCCTGGTACGGGAGTGGGTGGCGCAAGCTTCGTTGCAGCCATTAAGGGACCATGCCCTTGGAGTAGTATCATGCCTACGGGAGGAGTATCTCCAACACGTGAGAGTTTAACAACTTGGTTTCACGCCGGGGTTACGTGCGTAGGAATTGGATCGCAATTATTCAGTAAAGAGCAAATTGTTGGAGAAAAGTGGAGTGAGATAACCTCTTTAATGGAACAAACCATTACATTAATAGAGGAGATTCGCAATGAGATGTAAATCGATACTCTTTATTATAGTAGTTACCCTTCTTTGTTCGTGTCGCGATGCGGACAAAGTGAGGGTATTAAAGATGTCCCACAATCTTAATCAGCGGCATCCTGTACACAAAGGTTTGCTCCATCTAGACGAGAAATTACAGAAGATTTCAAATGGTAAGATGCGTGTGGATATTTATAGCGGAGGACAACTTGGTTCAGAGAATCAGTGTTTGGAGATGTTACAATTGGGTAGTTTGGCTTTAACAAAAGTTTCTGCGGCTTCGCTCTCAAACTTTGTGGAGGAGTATAAAGTCTTTGGACTTCCATATATGTTTGAGAATAAGCAACAACTTTTTGCATTACTGGATGGCGATGTAGGGCGAGACTTGTTGGAATTAACGCAACCCTATATGTTTAAAGGCTTGGGATATTTTGATGCGGGAGCGCGAAGCTTTTACAGTGTGAAAAAACCAATACTAACACCTGCCGATTTAAAAGGATTAAAAATTAGGGTGATGCAGAGCAATATGGCAATAGATATGATGAAGGCGTTTGGCGGATCGGCAACACCAATAAGTGCCGGCGAACTTTACACAGCTTTACAGAGTGGTGTTGTTGATGGTGCAGAGAATAATCCGCCAACCTACGAAACAACGAGAGACTACGAAGTTGCACCACACTTTGCTATCAACGAGCATACTATGTTACCCGAAATTTTAATTATAAGTAATGTGGTGTGGAATAACCTATCGTCTCAAGAACAGAGTTGGTTGATGACTGCTGTAAAATCTGCCGAACAGTATCAACGCAAAGTTTGGGCCGAGCAGGAAACAGAGTCAATGGAATTAGTCCAAAAAGCCGGAGTAAAAATATATTATCCTGACAAAAAACCATTCATGGAACTTGTAAGAGATATGCCCGAGCGTTATAAAAATAACGAAAGGCTTTATGGTATGGTACAACGCATACGTTTGTTTACTGAAAATTATGCCACTAAAACAACGAATAATGAGGACAGCAATACGTAAATCAATTGATAAATATCTTTCTGCGTCTCTTATCATCATTATGGCAATTATGGTAATAGACGTACTTTGGCAAGTGGCAAGCAGGTACCTACTAGGGGCTCCCAGTTCCTTTACAGACGAGATTGCAACCTTTCTCCTAATATGGGTAGGAATACTTGGCGGCGCTTATGTATACGGACAAGGAGAACATCTTGCCATAGATATAATGCTCAACAAAACTAGCGGCAAAGCAAAGAGACAACTTCAATTGTTCATTGAATGCTCTGTAGCTGCTTTTGCATTGGGAGTAATGTGTGTTGGCGGGTGCTGGTTAGTGTATACAAGACTTATTTTGGGAGTAGAATCGGCAGCTTTACAGGTAAACTGGGGAGTAGTTTATGCGGTAATCCCTCTTAGTGGAGCTATGATTGTGTACTACGCTATTGATAATATGTTTAATCTATTCAAAAAGTAAAATATGGATTATTATGGTATAGCTGTTTTGCTAATTAGCTTCTTTACATTCCTTTTTATAGGCATACCGGTAGCATTCAGCATTGGAATAGCAGGTGTTTTGACAATGCTAACCTCCATTGACTCTCTACCGGCTTTTACCACTTACGCATTACGCATGGCATCCGGGTTGGATAGTTTTACGCTCTTGGCAATACCTTTCTTTATTCTTTCCGGAAATATAATGAATAGAGGAGGAATTGCAATCCGCCTTGTTGAGTTTGCAAAGGTATTGGTAGGTCCATTCCCCGGCGGTTTAGTATTGGTAAATATTTTTGCCAATATGCTATTTGGAGCTATCTCCGGGTCGGCAGCAGCATCTGCATCGGCCATAGGAGGCATTATGACACCTGAAATGCGTAAAGAAGGGTATGATGATAGTTTTAGCACAGCCGTAAATGTAACGTCGTCAACAACGGGGCTTTCCATACCACCAAGTAATGTACTTATTGTATATTCCTTAGCTAGTGGTGGCGTTTCAATTTCCGCATTGTTTTTAGGTGGATATATTCCGGGAATACTAACGGGACTAGCGCTAATGTTTACTGCATCTTTTTATGCGTGGAAACGTGGTTATCCGGTTGGAGACAAAGTAAAATTGACCGAAGCAATGAAACGTTTTTGGAATGCGCTGCCTAGTTTATTTTTACTAGTAATAGTGATAGGAGGAATAATTGCAGGAATATTTACAGCCACCGAGGCCTCGGTAATTGCGGTACTATATGCTTTAATACTTTCATTTATTTATAGAGAGCTTAAAGTAGCTGATTTGCCGCAGGTATTGCTTTCAACTGTAAAAACAACCTCTATCGTACTATTGCTAATTGCAACATGTACGGGATTGTCTTGGATAATGTCTTATGAAAGTATTCCACAAGCCGTAAGCGACTCGCTAATGCAACTAAGTGATAACAAATATATTATTTTGTTGCTAATAAACCTGATTCTTCTTGTTGTGGGAATGTTTATGGATATGACTCCTGCAATCCTAATATTTACACCAATATTTTTACCGGTAGTTACTCAATTTGGAATGAGTCCAATACAATTTGGAATAATGATGGTAATGAATCTTAGTGTAGGCCTATGTACACCGCCTGTTGGCTCTGTACTTTTTATTGGATGTAGCGTTGCAAAGGTAAAAATTGAACAAGTAGTGGCTCCATTAATGCCTTTGTTTATTGCAATGCTTATTATTTTATTACTTGTTACCTATATTCCATCTATAAGTTTATGGTTTGGAAACTTTATGGGTGTATAAACAAAATGATTATGAATTTATTTGACGTAAAAGATAATGTGGTGGTAATCACTGGGGGGTATGGCATACTGGGATATAGTATTGCCACCTCATTTGCTCAACATGGAGCTAAAGTAGCCATTGTGGGGCGTAATAAGGAAAAAGGTGAAGCTGCTGTCAGGGAACTAAATCAGTGGACTGAGAATATCTTTGTTCAGGCGGACGTAAGTAAACACAATGAGGTTATTGCAGCTGCCAAAGAAATTAACGATTACTATGGAAAAATTGATGTACTTATCAATGCTGCCGGAGGTAATATGCCAGGGGCTACAATTGCTCCCGAACAAACGATTTTTGATCTCGATATGGAAGCCTTAGGCCAAGTAATGGATTTAAACCTAACGGGTACAATAATGCCATCGATTGAATTTGGTAAGTACATGGTTAAACAAAAAAGCGGATCTATTATAAACATATCTTCCATGTCATCACAGAGCGTAATAACCAGAGTGCTAGGCTACTCCGTTGCCAAAAGTGCAGTGGATTGTTTTACACGTTGGATGGCTGTTGAAATGGTAAAGAAATTTGGCGAAGGAGTACGCGTAAATGCAATGGCTCCGGGTTTTTTCCTTACAGAGCAAAACCGTACACTTTTAACAAATCCGGACGGAACATATACATCCAGAGCAGAGGACATAGTTCGTAATACACCATATGGACGTATGGGAAAGCCTGAGGAGCTTCACGGCACAGCTCTTTGGCTTGCATCGGCGGCATCGAAATTTGTAACGGGTGTGGTAGTGCCAATAGATGGCGGATTTAGTATATACAGTGGCGTATAAACACCAATAGATATAAATTACATATGAGAAAACTCCAATTATTTACAATAATCATCGTATTATTTGCCGAAACAGTATCGGCCCAGAAGTACTTTAAAAAGAATGTTGAACTGGCTGCAGTGCAAACTCAACAAATGTTGGAGATTGCACAAAAGGACGGTAAACCAATCATTCCCCGAACAACAGGCAAGGCCGGGGAGACACGTTTTACCGGTGCGCAGGATTGGACAAGCGGATTCTTTGCAGGTTCGTTATGGCATTTGTATCAACTGACCGGGTCAGAACAATGGAAACAGGAAGCAGAGCGGCACACAGCTATTTTGGAATCAGTACAAAACCTAAAATGGCATCACGATATAGGGTTCATGATTGGGTGTAGTTACGGGAATGGATACAACATAACTAATAATCCGCAATATAAACCAATCATCATCCAATCGGCAAAATCATTATGTACGCGTTTTCGTCCCGGCGCGGGGATTATTCAATCGTGGAATGTAACCGGCGGTTGGCAATCACAACGTGGATGGAGTTGTCCGGTGATTATTGATAACATGATGAACTTGGAGTTACTCTTTGAAGCAACCCGTCTAAGTGGCGATTCTACATTCTATAAAGTAGCCGTATCTCATGCAGATGCCACCCTCAAAAATCAGTACCGACAAGATAATAGCTGTTATCATGTTGTTGATTATAATCCCGAAAACGGACAGATTCGTCATAAGCATACAGCGCAAGGCTATGCTCATGAATCTGCTTGGGCAAGAGGACAAGCATGGGGAATATACGGTTTCACAATGTGTTATCGTTACACTAAAAACAAGCAATACTTAGAACAAGCCGAGAAGATAGCGGAATACCTATTCTCACATCCGCGTATGCCTAAGGATTTGGTTCCTTATTGGGATTTTGATGCTCCGGATATTCCGCAAGCGCCTCGCGATGCCTCAGCGGCAGCTATCATAGCTTCTGCACTTTATGAGCTGGACGGTTACTCGAAGAAAAACTACCGAAAAACTGCCGATAAGATAGTAAAATCCCTGTCATCTCCTGCCTATTTCGCAAATACAGGCGAGAATGGAAAATTTATCTTAAAACATTCGGTGGGGAGTATACCTCACAATCAGGAAATAGATGTACCTCTTGTTTATGCCGATTATTACTACTTAGAGGCTTTGGTACGTAAAAATGCAAAATAGTAATTCTATTACTTTGCCTCTCATTTTGTTTGTGCCTCACACATAAAAGAACGTGCACTTAAATACAATGCCATATCTTAAAATAGGGTAGTAATCTCCTTTACCCCTGTTAAGGGTTTCGACTAGGTTACGACAAGGTTTCGACTACTATTGGGGTATAATAGTAGTCGAAACCCTGCCGTAACCTAATACTAACCCAGCCGAAACACACACGAGGGGTAGTCGTTGCTCCTATTTGTCTTTTGTGAATAGTGTATGTTGTTGCCTTTTCTCTGTGTTGAGCTGCTAGCTCTGCATTCCGTAAGGATTACGTCACCTACATTCTTGGCGTAATGTTGGCGCACAAATATCTTCTTAACACCAATATTATTAACCCTAACTTTTAATTTGAAATGAATAAAAAGAACTACTTTCTTTTATTGTTGTTATTTGTCTTGACAGCTAAAACGCTTAGTGCTCAGGTTACAAATAATGCTTGGGATAGTACAACTATCAAACAAGAATTAAAGGAATATTTTACCACGCCATTGGCCGAGGGGCTGAGGAAAGGCATAACGGAAAGAAAAATAAAGAAAATAGAATCGCCAGAATTACGTAATCTTGCCATGGCATATAAAAATGGTAATTATGAAAAAAGTTATAGACTGTCAAGCTATGGTGCATTGTTGGATCCCTCCATATTGGGGGTACAATTACACATAGGACGTGGTTACAGTAATTATGAGAATATGACGGGAATAGTTTTGGATAAAGGCTTATGTTTAATCTTAGTTGATGGTTTACCTGAAGGTAAGGAGCTAACAATGCGCATTCCAAACTGGGAACGTCGTCCACCGGAGGGTATAAGTCCGACAAAGGATCCTGCTGGGTGGGGATTAAAGCGCGAACAATATGTCCTAAAAAACGGTGTTAATGTTGTTGATATAAAACAACGAGGATTGGCTTATCTTCCTTATTTTTCAGCTTTGCCTGAAAATGAACCTGATGTTAAGGTACACTTTGTAAATGGAGCTATTAATGGCTATTTTGATATCTCTAAGCATACGGACGAAGATTGGAATAGAATGCTTGATAGCGCCGTATATCCTGTTTTAGACGCTCGTGGACGCCACATCCAGGTTGCTTATCCTGTTGAGGCATATAATAAATATGCGCGTGGTAGAGGCAGAGAACTAATTGCTAATTACGATACGCTTGTATATCGCCAATATCGAATTATGGGTTTAATTAAATATGACCGTGTACCTGAAAACCGTATCCTTGCCCGTGTAAATTATAATTATTACATGTTCCGTGATGGTGATGGAGTTGCCTATATGGGTGGGAAACAAGGTTATGCGATGAAGAAGGTGACTGATCCCAATGAGGTAGCAGGTAAATCTACTTGGGGATTCTGTCATGAAGTAGGCCACGTACACCAACTACGTCCATATTTAAACTGGACCGGCCTAGGAGAAGTTAGTAACAATATCTATGCAAATTATGTCTCAACATCTCTAGGGAATAATAGTGCTATTCACGGAAAATACAATCAGGCTAGAGCGGCATGTATCGATAAAGGTATATCCTATCTGCAATCGGTAGAGTATAATTCCAAGCTAGCTCCTTTTTGGCAATTACATCTTTATTTTTCTCAAAATGGTTATTCTGATTTTTACCCTGACTTGCATGAATATTATAGAAGTTTGCCTGAGGTGACACGAGAGACACGCAAGCCATTCGTTGAATATCAATTGGATTTTGTACGCCAAGCATGCCGCATTGGTAAAAAAGATTTGACAGAATTCTTTGAAAAATGGGGCTTCTTTGCCATTGGCGAGTGGGAACAGAATGATTATTCCAAGGGGCAATATAAGCTTACTGCCGATATGGTAGATAGGGTAAAAGCGGAGATAAAGGCAATGAATTTGCCAAAACCGAAAATGGACATTACTTTAATAGAAGATTAAAAAAATATATTTTTCGGATAGTTAAGATGCTAAAATCTAAATTAATTCTAATTAACTATTGTTTATATAAATAAGAATGTATAATATTGTGCAATCGAATGTGTATATTCAAATTAATCATTAAAAACATCTCAAATAATAATCAAGTGTATGGTTAACTTTAAAATGAAACTTATTTGCTTGTTTTCTTTTCTGATTACGTGTATCTCATGTGAGAAGGAAATGGATAAGTATTATGAACGACCCGACTGGTTACCGGGGAGTAGTTGGAATGTATTATCAGCAAGGGGTAATTATTCGCTTTTTCTGAGCGGAGTAGAACGTGCTGAAATGAAAACAATCGTCGCGGGAAGAGGATTGTGTACTGTGTTTGCTCCTAATGATGAGGCAATCATGGAATATTTAAAATCAAGAGGCTACAGCGCAATCGATGACATGCCGATAGATGAGTTAAAAGAGTGGATTGGTTATCATATTCTTGAATACTCCTATTCGCGCAGCCAGTTAGTAGCTTTTAATCCGTCGGGAATTGAGAATACGGAGAAACCTACTGGACAATATTATAAACATAAAACTTTCTCTCGTTCAGGAATGGAAACGATTGTGGATCCAATTTCGAGCTTGTCCAGAACAGTTTTAAGACAAGAAAGATACTTGCCGGTAATTTCAGGGTTGTTATTAGATTCGTATAAATTATCGGATCCTGCATATAATTACAATTACTTCTATCCTAAAACAGCCTATAAAGCGGGTCTTGACAATGTTCAGGTTGGTAATGCAAACGTTATTGAATATGAGTTACCTTCAGATAATGGATATGTTCATTTGATAGATGAAGCGCTTGAACCGTTGCGAACAGTTTATGATGTATTAAATGACGAATCGTTGAGTTTCTCGCGTTTTCGTTCAATGTATGATAGGTTCTCTTTGATAGAATATAATAAGAACTTTTCGCAAAAATATCAAATGGATAGTCTTTTTCTATACCACCACAATCGATTGCCTATGATTGCAAGTGAGTGGACATTTAATTACGAAGGTGGGTTTACCTCAAATGTGGGAAAAGCAAGTGGGAACAGCTATAATGCCTTTGTTCCGACCAACAAGGCTATGGATAGTTTTATGGATAGTTTCTTTGGTGAGATCAGTGATCCTAGTACTATTGATTTGTTGACGTTATATTATTTCTTCAGTAATCATGTCTTAGATCAGAAGATAATTTTTCCGGAACAAATTAAAAATGGTACATGTCGCTCACCATATGGAGATAACATCAATTTTAATGTGGATGCATCCGTACACAAAGAGATTTGTGGTAATGGTACTTTTTATGGTATTGACGAGGTTGTTGTTCCAGCTATGTTTAAATCGGTAACAAAACCGTTGTTTCAGTCGGATAACTACTCAATTTTTAGATACCTATTACACAATGCGGGGGAGATTATACAATTAATAAATCCTAGTGTTGAGTTTACACTTCTAGCGCCTACCAATGAGGCTTTTGAGGCAATGGGTATTCGCTTAAATCTAGGTGATCCGCTTAAATATGGAGATGAAAAACTTGAAATAGCAAGTGCTGATGATCCAACAAAGTTTTCAGAGCTTAATGCACAAAAAGTAGCAGAATTGGCTTCATATCATATCTTATTGGAGCCTATAAATACGTTCAATGAGCTTGGTATATTTAAAACAAAAGGTAATCGCAGTTATATCAAAGTGTTTAATGGCGGAGTTTTAGGTGAGATTGAGGGAAGTGAGAGTTTACCTGTTAATTTATTAGGTAATATACCTAATGGAATTACGAATGGTGCTATTTACTCAATCGATAACGTGTTAACGCGTCCAACAGAAACGATAATGGAAATGCTTTCATCTCGATCTGATTATAGTAGCTTTTATGGAAAACTAAAAGACGCTGGTCTTGTTGAAACTATTAATGGTGCAGAGACTATTGCTTTCATAACGGGTGAAACTGTTATGTGTATGTTACCTACTAATGATGTGGTTGCTAGTATGAACTTTCCAGACGATAGGGAGGAGCTAATTGAATATTTGAAGTACTTCTTTATTTCACTTGAATCTAACGATATGGTTGATTATGTGCTGCCGGGCATTGGTGAGGAAAGTAACTACAAAACGTTAGCGAAAGATTTAGATCTATCAAATGGCTTCGAGACAATTTATATGGATATGAACATTGAATTTGGTTCTGACTTTAATTTGTTGCTAACTCATCCTCATAGTGGTAAGACAGTCCAAACAGTACGCAATACCTATCCTATATTTGCTGTAGATGGCGTCATTTATCATTTAGAGTCGGCAGATATTCAATAGTATATATGAGTAAATAAAGAATAATAATGAAAAATATATTCTCAAAAATATCCTTTCTCATAATCTCACTTATGTTATTGTCTATGCCGACAATAGCGCAAGAAGTTATTAGAGGAATTGTAAGAGACGCACACGGCCCATTGATAGGAGCAACGGTTTGCGTAATTAACGAAAGTAACCGTGTAATGTATGGTGCGGTTACGAATCTAGATGGTGAATTTATATTGAAAGCACCTACAGGCAAAGGGATGACAATACAGTGCTCCTTTATTGGTTATACAACGAAAAAAGTTAAATATACAGGTCAAACGGTATTGAATTTCACGTTGAATGAGGAGACAAATGCATTAGATGAGGTTGTGATTCGTGAAACCGCTGTAGAACGTGGCAATACCGGAGTAGCTGTAAAAGATATGGGTGTGGCGCGGGAGAAGATTACAATGGAAGGAATGTCCGAATTGCAGGCCACCTCTGTTGAAGATGCGCTACAAGGAAGGTTATCAAATGTAGATATCATTGCTTCATCGGGTGACCCGGGATCGAAAATGGCTATCCGTATTCGTGGGACGAGCTCTCTAAGTGCAAATAATGAACCTTTGATTGTTGTTGATGGAATTCCATATGTAACAGAGATAAGTGACGATTTTGATTTTGCTACAGCCGACCAAGAGGATTTTGGTGCTTTAGTAAACATTTCTCCTAGTGACATTGAGTCAATCGAAGTGTTGAAGGATGCTGCTGCTACGGCAATGTGGGGATCGCAAGGTGCAAATGGAGTTTTAGTAATTACAACAAAGAAAGGATCTCGTGGAAAAACACGCTTTAATATATCTCAAAAAGTAGATTTTAAACACGAACCCAAAAATATTCCGATGTTAAATGGAGAACAATACGTTACATTAATACATGATGCAATGTGGAATAGAATGGGAGATGTTGGATATCACTGGAGTGAGATGGATAGATTGATCAAGTATCCTGAAATCAACTTTGATCCGGAATTTAAATATTATGATGAATACAATCAAAACACAAATTGGTTAAATGAAATAACCCGAAATGGATTATCAAGTGAAACCGATTTCTCAATGTCGGGAGGTGGTGACCGTGCCTTATACCGTTTCTCTGTAGGTTACTTAACAGACCAGGGAACTACTATGGGGACACAATTTACACGTCTTAACACGCGTTTAAATGTTGATTACCGATTCTCTGACAGATTACGTGTATCTTCCCAGTTTTCATTCTCTCAAGGTGAGAAAAATGAGCCATGGTCAACCAATGTCCGTTCACATGCTCGTGTAAAAATGCCTAATATGTCACCTTATCTATTAGATGACAATGGGAATAGGACAGAAGAATATTTTGTGCCAGTAGTTGAGCCTGATTATACACCATTCCAGGGTACATGGAGTAATGTGTTTAACCCAATAGCAATGGCTGAGTTATCTAAGAATAATACAACCAATAGAGACATTCGTTTAGCATTTTCATTGAAATATGATATTCTTCGATCATTGACATTTAGTCAAGATGTTGCTTTTGATATTGGTACCTCAAAAAATAAAAAATATTTACCCAAAGAGGTTACCGGTGTAAGCTCAGCACACAAGGACTATAACCGTGGTGAAGATAATATGACGGATAAAGTTTCTATGAACTTAATTTCTAAGTTGATATATAACAAACAATTTAATGAAAGAAATAGTCTTATCTTAACAGGAACAGCCCATATTAAAGAGTATACAAGTTCCAATCATGCTAGTGGGGTTAAGGGGCTAGGTTCAAGTAATGTAAGTGATCCGTCTGCCGGGGGAGATATTGTTACGTTTGGTTCAGGAAAAAGCTCTTCAAGAAGTGTAGGTTTTTTCGGTGCTGCGCACTACAAGTACAATAATCGATACATGTTCAATGTGTCGTACAGAATGGATGGAAACTCTAAAATGGGGAAATCAAATCGTTGGGGTGGTTTTCCAAGTGCCTCGGTTGCATGGCGTTTTTCGGAAGAAGGATTATTTAAAAATCTAAATTTCTTAAATGATTCAGAAATCAGAGCATCTTGGGGAAAAAATGGTAACTCTCCAAATGGTTCGTATCCATATATTGGAACTTTCCAGGCAAATACTGATTATATTGGAGATCCGAGTGTAGGTCCAGCCACAATCCAATTGAATAATTTGAAATGGGAAATGGTTACTCAAAAAAATATAGGAATGGACCTACTAATGATGAATGCGCGTTTATCATTAACATTTGATTTATACAGTAAAGTTAGCGATGATTTGTTACAGCAAAATGTTACCATACCTTCAACTACCGGTTATTCTCAGATAAGTTATTACAATTCAGGTAAGATGGAGAATAAAGGTTGGGAATTCCGCTTTAATCTTAGGGATATTGTAAAGATAAATCACTTTGGTATAGATGTAAATTTCAATATTTCACAGAACATAAATAAAGTATTGAAGTTACCGGTAAATAAACGTTATGATAGTTACACATTTGGAAATGGTAATTATGCAAGTAATGTTGTTATTGGCGACCCTCTAGGCTCATTTTATGGATATAAATACCTAGGTGTATATGATAATGTTGCTGAAACCGTAGCAACCAATAGATATGGCGATGACATATTAGATATTCAAGGCGATCCTGTTTATACATCAATTAATAATTTACGTGTACGCCCTGGTGATGCGCACTATGACGATATAAATAAGGATGGTGTAATTGATAAATACGATATTGTTTACCTAGGGAACTCCATGCCTTCATGTATAGGTGGATTTGGACTGGATTTAAAATACAAGGACCTTCGTCTTAAAACATTCTTCCAGTACAGAGTTGGCCAAAGCGTTATTAACAAATCCAGAATGAACTCAGAAAATATGTATAATGCTAACAATCAGAGTACAGCCGTATTGAAAAGATGGAGAAGAGAGGGCGATGCTAAGAATACGGATATACCTAGAGCATTGTGGAGTCGTGGATACAATTATTTAGGATCTGACCGTTTTGTTGAACGTGGTGATTTTATTCGTTTAAAACAAGTAACATTGTCATACTCACTTCCAAAGCATATTATTCAACGAGCAAACATTAGTAGAGCATCATTATATGTTACATCTTATGACTTATTTACTTGGACAAACTATACTGGACAAAATCCGGAAGTAGGTATACAGGGAGGACTTTATCCGTTGGCTATAGATAATGATTACACGCCTCGTCCTATTAGAATTGCCGTTGGATGTACTGTTGAGTTCTAACAAAGTGTATAGCTTTTAAAGAAATTAAAATATGGATAAATATTATAATATAATGAGTAAAGCCGCGATTGTTTTTATTATTCTAATAACAAGCGGATGTAATGCTTGGCTGGACCTAGATCCGGAAAACAATCAAACGAGTGCAACTTATTGGAATACCAAAGAGGATGTTGAGGCTGTAATAAACAACGGTTATACATTAATGAAGAGTTGCTTGGAAAAGTATATTCAATGGGGTGAAGTGCGTGGAGATGGAATGATGTTGGATGCTAAAGCGACATCAGATGAGCAGAAAATAGTGGAGTTACAAATACTTACAACAAATGGAATTTGTAATTGGGCCCCATTTTATAAAGTAATTGCTTCGGCAAATGCTGTTATTAAGTACGGTCCCACTGTTTTAGAGAAGGATAAATCGTTTAAACTGGAACTTTCAAATGCCTATGTTGCTGAAGCAATGTTTCAACGTGCTTTGTGTTATTTTTATTTGGTACGTACGTTTGGTGAGGTTCCGCTCGTATTAGAACCTTACGTTGATGATTCTGCTCCATTTATGGTAAAGAAAAATTCAGAAGCAGAAATATTGAATCAGATTTTAAGTGATCTTGATTGGGCTAAAACAAGAATCAAGCCTGGGTATGGAAATGATATAAAAAACAAGGGAAGAGCAACCTCCTATGCATTGCATGCTTTGTTAGCTGACGTGTGTCTATGGGCCGAGAAATATGAAGCAGCAATTGAGAGTTGTGATTTTATTATTGGTTCTGGTTTGTATTCTCTATTGGATAAAGAGGAGTGGTATAACTTATACAACCCGGGTAATAGCGTTGAAAGTATATTTGAGTTACAGTGGTTAGGAGATGCTCAGCAAAATAGTCTGGTTACATGGTTTAATACCAGTTCTCGTTATATTCTTTCGCAAGCGTCATTAAAACTGTTTACTACATATAAAGAAACAGATTATAGAGGTAAAGAGGTAACTTATCTTGAAGATTTGAAAATATGGAAATATGTAGGTACAAGAGCAAAGGTTGATGGAGGAGAGGTAAGACCAACATCTTTTAGAAATGCAAACTGGATATTTTATCGTTTAGCAGAGATTCATTTAATGAAAGCGGAAGCGCTAGTAATGCTTGGTAAAACGGATGTTGCTTACCCTATCTTGAAATCCATTCGCGAGCGTGCGGGCTATTCATCACATCCGGTTTTCACAGGCGAAAAACGTCAGGCTTTAGAACTAATTATGGCCGAACGACAAATGGAATTTGTTGCAGAGGGTAAACGTTGGTTCGATATCTTAAGAACGGCAAAACGGAATGGCTATGAATACAGAGACTATTTATTAGATGTATTGTTAGAAAACACATCCGCACAAAACCGACCAATATTTGAGTCAAAATTACAAAATGAACTTGGGTATTACCTGCCAATTCACAAAAATGAGATTGAGGCAAATGGTGGCATCTTGGTTCAGAACGAATATTATAATGACGTAGATTAAATTAATATCGTGCAAATATGAAAAAATATATTACTTATACTATTTTATTTTCGTTGTTGTCTTTTCTTGGTTGCGAGAGTGCGAGTAGCGATGAGAGCTTTGCCAAAGAAGAGGGTATGACGATTGGCGATTATTTGGAAAGCAATAGGGATTTTAGTCTATGGACATCGTTGCTTAAGAGTGCAAAGTTATTTGATGCTTTGACGGTTCGCAATACCTTTACGTGTTTTGTACCAACCAATGCAACCGTTGATGCTTATGCGAAAGAGCTTAACTTAGCTTCGTTGGATGAGATGAAACCTGCAGATTTAATCCATTTGTTAAAGTACCATGTAATTGAAGGAACACAATATCAAAGAATACAAATGAAAAATGGGAAACTCGCAGATACAACAGCATCTGGCGATTATCTGATATCAAAGTATTCTGGCGATTTAAATGTTGTCATCAATGATCGTGCATCTTTAGTTGGGACAGAAATCAAAACATCCAATGGATTGATACATATAGTCGATAAGTGTTTAGATCCAATTACTGAAAGTGTAAAAGACATTGTTGCTACTGAATCTCGATATTCGTTGTTTAATGAATTAGTTCAAATAACGGGCGTCGATACGGCCTATATGCAGAATATATATAATGCATTGGGTAATAAGTATTATGTTACGCTTTTTGTAGTGTCAAATGACGTATTTAAATCGGAAGAAATAGAATCGGTTGAGGATTTAATAGAGCGTTTCTCTCCACACAGAGATGATTATACCAATAAACAAAATCCACTTAATAAATATGCTGCTTATCATCTAATCAGCGGCATGCAGTCATTCTCTGATCTTGCCGATTTTGAACAAGGGCCTAGAGTAAAGAATATTGCAACGTTAGCAAAAGGAGAATTAATTACTGTTCAAGATAATGGAACGTTTTCAATTAACTATGATGAGGAAAGCGACCAGCCTATATTGACATTTGGTAAAACAAATTACAATATCATGGCACGTAACGGTATGATCCATGAGGTTACAGGAATTATGCCTATCTATTCGCCAAAACCTGTATCATTTAAGCTAGAGCTCACGGACGGTTCTTACTTTCCTGAATTTACCGGATTAGAATGGTATAGAAAAGGTAGCAGTTCTGGACAGGGAAAAACAAATAATCTAACCATGGAAGCTTTTCCATTTATTCGTTATGAAACGATACCTGAAAACACCGGAAGAATTTGGTATGAAACAAGAAGTACTTGGACAGGTGGCTATTTTGATAATGCCGATGTACTTGCTGCTAATTGTGGTCCTGTTGGATGGTGGGAGATGGATCTCCCTGCAATCATTAAGGGTAAATACAAAGTGAAGATGCAAATTCACAAAGCGGTTTCTCGCGGTGTATGGCAATTGAGTGTTAATGGAGTAAAAGTAGGAGCTCCTATTCAGTTTGTAGGAACAGGATATACCAAAACAACGGTGGATGTCGGAGTGGTTAATCTAAGAGAAACAGGCGCACCAACAATACGATTTACGGTTGTGAGTGCCGGTCAAATGGAAGTTGATTATATCATCTTTGAACCAGTGAATTAATGTTTTAAAATGCGTAATATGAAAAATATATTTAAATTATCAATATTGTTTTGCCTTTTGTGGAGCTTGTTTGCGTGTGAGGATACTTGGGATAAGCATTTTAAACAAGAGGGAGCGCAGGGCATGGAGATTTCCACTGAGAATTTAATGGAGTACTTACGTTCTCAACCACAATATTCCCGCTTTGTCCAACTATTGGACGAGACCGGTGTAGGAGAGGAGTTAACTAAAAACCAAGTGTTAACTGTTTGGGCTGTAAGTAACGATCAATTGCCAGAATTACCTACAGATGCGCAAATACGCAAATCAATAGCTTTACACCACATTAATAATATGGCTCTATATTATCCTAAATTACAAGATGGTAAGCAAGTAAAGACCTTAGCTGGAAAGAACGCATACCTACTTGCAACGGAACAGGGTTTTGAGCTTGATGGAAATTTACTTGTAAAGCCTAATCAATTATGTGCAAATGGCGTGATACATGAAATTAATGGGATGTTAGACTATAAAAGTAATCTTTATGATGTCCTAACAGAATGTAGTGAGGAGTATTCTTTATTTCGTGATCATTTTCTATCGTATAGCGACACTCTGTTTAGAGAGGATTTAAGCTTTCCTATAGGGGTTACACCAACGGGACAAACAATCTATGATTCAGTATTCGTAATCCAGAATCCATATTTAAATACGGCAGACCTTAGGGATGAGAATAAGAAATTTACATTGTTTTTGCCAAATAATGAGCAATACGATGATGCTATGACAAGAATCAGCAGTTTCTATGGCAATATGTTAACCAAGCGTGATTCTCTAGTATTTAAAAACTGGATACTTTCTGCTGCGATTCACAATGACGAGATTACAACTTATGAGGATAATGTACAATTAACATCAGCTTTCTCGAGAGACTGGAGAACACAATATCAAAAAGTGGATCCCAATTACACAACTCTGAGTAATGGAATTCATTACAATATGACCTATTTACATATACCACGCAACCTGTTTGAACAAACATACAATGTTATTCATAATACTATGTATAAAAAACTGAATGCAGAACAGAAAGAGAAGTATTACACAGGTGAAGGTCTCCGGAAATTTGCAACAGACTTTAATAGCTGTTTACATAGCGATTATGATAAAAATGCGCCCGAGTGGTCAACAACATACACCATGTTAAGGGAAGATAGAGATAACGGTTACATGCCTATTCTTTTACCTCCGGGTAAATACAATATCGAAATGTCCTTCCGTGCATGGTATCTTGGAAAGCATGATGTATATGTAAATGGAAAATTAGTTAAAGCAGATTATAACTTCGGAGCTTCACCATATGAGACATCAAACTATAAACTACGAAATGTAGGTGAGTTTGAAATCAAAGAAAGTGATGGAATGTCTGAGGTTGTGGTTACAATTAAACTTAAAACAGTAGGAGATGCAGCCACAGGCCCGAGATTGATAATTTATGAAACGAAAGTGTCACCACAAGGAGCGGCTATTTATTAATAGCACTACTGAGTCATCAATATAAATTCAAAGAGATGAAACATATATATACATTGCTATTCTTCCTAATTGTATGTGGTAATATGCTGCATGCTGAAGGAGTAAAAATTAGAGGGGTTGTTTACAATACATTAAATAAACAGCCCATTGTAAATGCACAAATTGTAGCTCCTGGAGTAAAGGGTACTCAACTGACAGATGCTGAAGGTAACTTTGTTTTGGAGGTTGACAAAAATACGGTTAATCAACTTACAATATCGGCAGAAGGATTTGAGAGTAAGAAAATCTATCCAAAGAATTTAAATATTAAAATAGGATTGATGCCGATAGATGCTCCTTTTTATGTTGGTAAATATTCGTCCAATAACAAAGTTATAAATATGGATGAGAAAATAGGAACATCATCGAGTATAGATGCTCAAATGTTAAGTCAGGGCTATAACTCAGTTTCACAAGCTTTAGTTGGCGGTAACATAGCTCCGTTGCAAATAGTTGACAAAGGTGGAATGAATGGGGAAGGTGCTTACCTATCATTAAGAGGAATACGTTCCCTATCTGCAAGTAATTTACCATTAATTGTTGTAGATGGACTTCCATATTTACCAAATACAGCCGAGTCGCCTGTTATTTCTGGTTATTCAAAGGATATTTTTAATGCTATCGATGCTAAGAGTATCGCAAAGATAGACTTCTTAAAAGGAGCGGACGCTGCAATGTACGGATCACTTGCAGCTAATGGAGTTATCTCCATTCAAACAGAGAGAGCATCTAGTTTAGAGACAAAGGTTAATATTCAAACTATCAATGGTATCAATTGGATGAATAAACGTATTCCCATGATGGATGCCATGAATTTTAAAACATATATTGGAGATATAGGGGAAACTCGTTATTCTGACCTAGGTGAACTGATATCAGTATTTCCATTCTTGAAGGATGATCCAAGTTATCATTACAACTATTTATATGAGCATGATACCGATTGGCAAAAAGAGGTATATACGCCAGGTTTTTCTACCGAAAATATGTTGAAGGTACAAGGGGGAGATGCGATAGCTAACTATGCCTTAGCAGTAGGATTCTTAAATAACAAGGGAGTAATTGAAAATACCGGATTTACCAAATATACGGTGCGTTTAAATGCCAACATGCAAGTAACTAAAAAATTAGACATGTTTGCATCTGTTGGTTTTGCATATAGTTTGGCAAAATTAATGGAACAAGGTATGCAGAACGAAACCAACCCATTATTAGCAGCACTTCACAATGCGCCAATTATCGGTGCATACGCGCAGAATACGGATGGAATGAGCTTGGGTATATTTAATAAAGTTCATCCCGTGTTTGGAGTGAGTAACCCATTGGCTATTGTAAATGATGTAGAAGCGGAGAATGGAGCCTATGAAGTATTGGTGAATGCCGGGTTAAATTATCATTTGACTAACAGATTAAAATTAACTGGACTATTCGGTTTATTCTATAATTATGATCGTGATAGAATTTTCGTACCAGGTAGAACGTCTGGCGCAATTGCACCATTGATGGAGGGAATTGCAGAAAACACAGTACGCCAAGGAATAGGAATGGCCTATAACTATTATGTAAATGGAAATTTGAGTTATACAAAATCTATAGGTGGAAGTAACTTTTCATTAAACGGTGGTTATCAATTAATACTAGGCAATCAGGAGTACGATATGGGTAAAGGCATCAATACCAGTTCGGACTTTTATAAAACATTAAATAGTACAACATCGTCAGTAGGGCGCGAATTATCAGGACATATTACCAAATTTAACTGGATGAATGGATATGCCAATGTGAATTACGATTATAAAAATAGATTTTACATAGGTGGAGCCATTGCTATTGACGCTTCATCCTCTACCGGAAAAAATGCACAACGAGCGTTAGTTTTACCATCTGCAAATGCCGGCATAAACCTAAAGAATATACTATTCAATAGCCAAACGTGGTTGGATAACTTAATGGTTCGCGCAGAGTATTCAGAATTGGCCAATAGTCGATTTAGTAGTAAATTTTCCCAAAACTTCTATAAAAGTAAAGTGTATAGGGATATGTCAGGCTTAGTGAAAGGTAATATTCCTAACTCATTGTTAACGCCTGAAAGAAACATATACCAAGGGGTAGGTGCAGACTTGCGAGTATTGGGTAATAGAATTATTGTCTCTGCCGATTTGTATCAGGAAAAAACCAAAGATATGCTTATCCAAAAGGATCTAGCTGCTGCCACAGGGTTTGATTATGTATATGATAATGGTGGTGAAATGCAGACTCAAGGAGTTGATGTTTCATTACACATAACACCTATCAAGGTTGGCAATTTTACATGGAGTGTTGGAGGTACTATCTCCAAATTCAACACCGAAATTGTATCATTGGGAGGAGTTGATCAAAGAGTTATTGAATATAATGACGGTACACGCTTAATAAGTAAAGTAGGCGACTCTCCATATTCATTCTACGGATACAAAACGAACGGCGTGATAAGTTCATCTCAACAGGCAAATCAATTTGGTTTGGTAAATGCTGCCGGTGCTGCTTTCAGAGCAGGGGATGTTTTATTCATGGATCAAAACGAGGATAAAGTGATTAACGATGCTGATATGTTGACGCTTGGTAATGCGGCACCAGACTATTTCGGTAACTTCTATACAAACTTCCGCTACAAGAATGTAAGTCTTAATTTGCTTTTCACATACAGCAAGGGAAATGAGATATATAATGTTTTAAGACGCTCCACCGAATCAATGAAGGATTTTAAAAATCAATCTACAATTGCTCAATATCGTTGGACTTTCGACGGGCAACAAACATCTATTCCTAAAGCGGAGTATGGTGATCCTATGGCCAATTCTCGATTCTCTGATCGTTGGATTGAAGATGGATCATATATCAAACTAAAAGATATTACATTATCCTACGATTTTACCGGCGGACTCGGTCTCTTTAAGGAGGTGAGTCTTTTCGCTAAGGGTGAAAATCTATTTACCGCAACTAAATATTTAGGCCTAGATCCTGAGTTTGCATTCTCCTATGAGCAAGAAGAGCGAGGGATGGATATGGGTAAAGCACCATTGGCAAAGAGTGTAAAAATAGGTATTAAACTAGGTTTCTAGGAATGATAACTTGTCGGGGACAACCGTCTCTGACAACTAAAATAAAAGTTATGAAGAAAATAAAAATAACAATATATGCACTAGTGTTTACATTGAGTGGAGGTTTGTTCACTTCATGCGATAATTTCTTTGACGCAAAGACCGATGACATGTTGTTGGACAATAATCATTACAGTCAACGCGCCGACTTAGAAGCAGCATTTATTGGTACAGCAGCATTATTTCAAGAAGTCGCAGAGAAAACCGTTCTTATCGAGGGTTTACGCAGTGATTTAATGATACCAACGGCCAAAGCAACAACGGATATTGTTGAAATAGCAACATATACGGCTACTACAGGTAATAAATTGGCCGATCCTACGGTATATTATAATGTTATCGTAGGGTGTAATGATTTTTTACGTAGAGCGGTAGGTTTTGATCAAGCCAATCCCGGATTAATGGTAAAATCAACTATGGAGGGAATGATAGCAGAGGTTGTACGTTATAGAGCTTGGTGTTATATGACATTGGGTAAGATTTACGGGCAAGCCATCTATCATGATTATGGAATGAGCGATAATCAGGATGTCTCTCAAGCACCAAAACTTTCCTTAGAGCAGCTCATCTCGCAATTAATAAAAATGCTCAATACCGATTTTATGGGGTATAATATTAATCGCCAGTTGGATTGGGAAAACTTAACAAATTCGCAGGATGAAACGTGGAATAGAGTAAGTATAAATCATAAGATTCTGCTTGGAGAGTTGTATTTATGGAATAAAGAGAATAAAAAAGCCGTCGATGTTTTTAGTTCTTTCCTTGCAGAGGGCGATGATACCAAACGATACACGGTAACTGCATTCACAAACAATAACTACAACTTGTGGGGTGCATTCTTCACAGAGATAGTTTCTACCGAACAAATTTCCGTAGTTCCATTTGATATGATACGAGGACAACAAAATAACCTGCAGTATTATTTTGCAAATAACGTAAACTCATGCTATTATATTCGTCCATCGGATTATATAATCAATTTATATGATCAGCAAATACGCAGTGGAAATGCAAAAGGAGATATTTACAGAGGGCGTAAATCTTGCAGAGAAGAAAATGGACAACCTGTAATCTATAAATATCATAACAATAAAGCCTTCTATGAGCGTGATGCAAATGTTTCAATCTATCGTGCTGCCGACGTTCATTTAATGTTTGCAGAAGCATTAAACAATCTAGGTTTATATACGGAAGCCTTAGCAATTATTAATGGAGGGTTAAAATCGTATTGGTCATCCGAAGGATCGTTCAATTACCCGTTTAACAATCCAATCTTTCATAAGAATTTAAGAGATAATATTGGTATTCGTGGACGTGTAAACTTGCTTTCTTTGACGATATCTGCGTCAAACGATGAAGAAAAGATGGGACAGATAGCCACCTTAATCGCAAATGAGGTGGCCATGGAATGTGCATTTGAGGGAAAACGCTTCTTTACATTAGTACGTATGGCGCGTCAGCTTAATAATCCTAGTATTGTTGCTGATGCAATTGCACATAAGTATGGCGAGTCAGAAGCTGAACACTTCCGCTCATTAATGTTAAATCCGGAGAATTGGTTTATACCGTTTAACCACTTGCAGTAGTAGCAGTGTTCTGTCTCAGAACAGTAAGTCTACCTATTAGGGATTTATATTATAAAAGAAATATAACGACATATGAAAAAAAGATATACTTATTTATACACATTTATCCTTGCAATGTCTTTTGTGGCAATCTCTTGTGAGGAAGATGCAATTGTGGAGGAAACGTTCATTCCTCCACATACAGAGGAGGATAATACAATCTCTTATCCGGACAGATTAGATAATCCATATTGGAAATGGGTACAACAATTTCCGGGAGCGGTACATGACACCGTGTCACGTATTACAGACTATAAACTAACCGTTACGCCAAATTATGTAAAATGGTCTGATTTGCGTATTGCTTATTCGCCAGAGGAGTGGTACAGTACCGGATTGTATGCTGCTCCTTCGGATATAGTAACGGTAAATGTACCATCGGGCATCTCTGGTACAGTAAAATGCCGTATCGGAGTATGGACATGTAAATTAAAAGATAATGCCAACAGACCTCCTGAAATATGGAAAGTAATAACGCTGAAAGAGGGCGAAAATAGAATATTTAATCATTTTGGTGGGAACATATATCTTTTATTCTCAGAGCGCTCGGATGTAAGTTATGATTTTGTTTTTCACAACGTATTGCAAACAGCCGATTATATTTATGGTGAAAGCAACGTACAGGAATGGCAAGAACGTATTAAAACAACAGCGGCGCCATGGGCCGAAGTTCGCGGAAATAAAATGATTCTGACACTACCTGTAGAGAAGTTAAAGCAAATGACCAATCCGGATGCACTGCTAGAGTTCTATGATGAATTCTTAACTGAGGATTATGACAAGCTATGGGGCCTTACTCCTAACAACCCGGAAATTAAACATAGAGCACCGGGCTTCCCTTGGCGTATGACCACTGATACTCAACTGTGCGCAGGTGCTGCACATGCGGGATATCCTTTTATTGCAAGCTCTAGTTGGGGAGATCGTGCTACTGATTTGGAACATATGCAAAAATCAGATTGGGGTATATACCATGAATTGGGACACAATTACCAAACATCAACATGGAAGCCAAATTTCTTTGTTGAAGTTACATGTAACCTTAATGTTTACCACATGCACAATCGCCGTTACAATGATTGGCCTTCAAAGGACAAATTCTCCGACTTTGAATGGGGTGTAAAGGTTTGGGTTGCTAGTCAAAATGCGGATAAAAACTTCTCACAACTTTATAGTAGCGATGGTCCTTACGGACAACGTTTAATTGCCATGGTAACACCTTTTATCCAATTGGCTCAAAAATACGGTTGGAAATACATGACCTATCTTAATAGACAATCACGTGAAGCCGCAACTGTAGGAGGAAATGAGGAGCGAATGGATTTCTTTATGAAAACAGTTACGGAGTATGCCGGAGTAAACCTAATGCCTTTTTTCAACGCATGGGGAATGCAAGCCTCTAAATTTGCAAAAATGTATATTGAACAATTTCCGGATTATGAGGGAGACGAATTCTGGACCGTATTTGATTCTAACTTAATTCCAGATTTAGAGACAGAGCGTACACCTGTCATCATGCCTGAAATTAAGAGTCCTGAAGTTTTAAATACCGCAAACTGGTTAATAACAGGATCAAGTGGTCGCTCAAGCGATAGTTCAGCAGATGCTAAGGATGCTTCGGGATTATTTGATGGAAGTGCATCTACATTCTGGATTTCCAATACAGTATCTCGTCCTGTATATACTCCTCGTCCATGGGTAGAAGTTGATATGAAGAATCCTCATGTAGTTCATTCAACATCAATAAGACAGAGGAACTTTGGTTATCCGCACGTAAAATTGGAGAAATTCAAGATACAGTATAAACTAAATGAAAGTGACGAATGGACAGATGCCGGAGAATTCACGACAAATGCACAACACACCTCCGATCAATCCTTTGATTTTGCAAAACCTATCCAAGCCCGTTATCTACGTTTAGAGGCTATTCAAGGCTTTAAACGAAATGAAAAACCTGACTATAATTATAAAGAAAACGGTGCAATGTGCTTAGCTACATGGGGTGCATCAGGTTATATTATAGAATAATAAAACATCAAACTTCAGCACCTTTTTAATAAAAATCAGAGAGTAGTATCTGTGTTGATACTACTCTCTGATTTTTATTAAAAAGGTGCTGAAGAATAAAGAATATAATTTAGGTAATTGTATTAAATCCTATTGAAAGGCGATAAATTAAATAATAAGGCTTTTGCATCGGAACTGCTTATTCCTGATTCTTTTAGATAGTTGACAAGATCTTCTTGGCGTGGTTGTCCAAGTGTGAGTCTGTACATAGTTAGTTGATCCAATAGTTGCTTGTATATGATTTCATCTCTACTATAGGGATACATATATATAAATCGCTCAATTTTAACTTGATTAAATTCGGGCGGCAGGCTCCAATATGGAATAATATCGGAGTATTGGGTTTTAAGTTCTTCCGAGGCTGCATCAAATATTTTATTCCAATCCATCAAGTTTCCATATTTAATAGCTAAATTAGCTCTAATAGCAATATTCTTATATCTATTTATGCGTCCTTCTCGCTGCTCAAGTGTTATGGGGTTATAAGGTAAATTCCAATGTACAACTTTTCTACAATAACGATGAAAGTCAAGACCCTCTTGCCCAATGGAAGTTGTTGCTAAGACAAAAGGGCGGAATGGAGAGTTAAAGGCATGTCTAATTTTATCAGTACGTATAGCTTGCTGATCGTTAATTTTATTAATAAAATAGCCAACTGCAAAATGTGTTCTCATATACATTTTACTCTTTTTAATCTCTGTAAGACTTTCATAGGAATCCACCTGCAAATTTGACGTTGCCATAAAACCTTCAATCATGGCGTCAGCTAATGCTTTTCCCTTTTTATCAACCATATGTGCATACTCGTCTAATACTGATTGTAGATTCCCTTTTATACAATAGTCAATTACCTGTTTATAGAAGATCTCTATTTTGCGAGTGTTATATAATGAACTAATAATGCCAATAGCTTCTGGTTTATTGAACATATTGACAAGTTGAGTGGCAACATTTTCTGCACATGTTTTATCTTTAAATATTCTCATAAGACATACGCCTGGTGATGCTATTGCCATGTTGGCTAATGTTATCGGAGCATCTATAGGAATAGATACATTCTCAATATCATTATTTTTATCTTCAATACACTGCAATAGCTTCAAAAGCTGTGGAGTGCCGCCTTTTCTTGTCCACTTTGCCCCTCTTTTCACTAATGTATTTAAAAAAGCACTTATATCTTTTTTTATGATTGCTCTTATAATAGCTTCTTTCTGTCCATAATATTCATGTGGATTATAAACCTTGGCAAGATATGTAGATGCAAAACTCAGTAGGTTAGCTGCGTCGGTTGACAATTTAGCTCCGCCAAAGCGCCTCTCATCGTCGTTCTTAAAGTATCCCATATCCTCGTATCCTTCAGTATGCAGAATCTTACCTATAGTCTGTCTTTCTGTCTCATATGAAAGATAGATAGATAACAATCTTGGAACAAGTGCCCAATTGGAAAATATAATATACTTTGAGAAATAGGAATGTTTACTAAATATTCCCTGTGTTTCATAATAGGGATTTGATGCAGGAATCCATAATAACTGGCTTACGCTTATATCTTGACTATCTGTGCCAAATAAATCCTTTGTAAAAGCATCTAATCGGGCATTATTAGGAGCTATTCGTTTATAACTGCTCACATCGCTAGTCCTTAATGCCAAATTATCCAGTCTAAGTTTTCTAACTTTACTTCGTGCATTATATTCTTGTAAACTGTTATGTATTTGTATTTTAGGTAGATAATTATCCATAAAAGTTAGCAGATAAGGAGCAGATTTAACATACTCCACTGGTATGTTCCTTATGTCTTTGGCAGTGATTTTTTTTAATGTAACAATGAATTTCTCAATATTTATGTAAGCGTTGATGTCTGATTCTGTAATTGTAATACTTTTAACATTCTCATCGTTTACAACGCCGTAATTTGGTCTTTCTGTTCTGCAAATAGCGGAGTAAAGAATATCTTCAGCTTGTGCTTTTAATTCTTGATTAACTTTTCCACTACTACGAGATAGTAAAAGCTCGTCAGTATATTTGCTCCATACATTAACGAATTCGCGATACTTCTCTGTTGGCAGTAAAAAATTCATAATACTCATAAAATCCGTATATGGATCGGCCATCTCAGCCGTATCCAACTCTTGCAATGTTGCATAGGATTTATAAGGAGTTGCTGACATTAATAGTATCTTTAAATCGGGATTTTGAAAGAAACTTGAAACTAAAATACTTTGTTCGCTTTGTTCTGCTTTTATTAATGTAACGAAACGCTGAAACTCATCCATTATTACCAAATCTGCATTTAGTAGGTTAACACTAACACGTGCAAATAGCTCTCTCAATTCTCTGATGCAGTTTGTTATCTCTTTGTTGTGTGTGATATTTTCTTTTTGACACAAATAAAGAATTTGTTCAGATAGTTCGTTTGTCAATAATTTTTGCAATTCATCAACAATTAGATTAATATATTTTTTGTCCGATTTCCTGTTGGTTTCAATAATTTTGTGTTCATAATTTGCAATCGCCTTTCTCCAAGAGGTAAGTTTCGTAACCTTATAGCGTAGTAGATTGCTAAGTTTGCCCGACACATGTTTAAACTTATCCAACTTTCTTAGAAAAACAAACATAAGGGCACGTTCATTAAGTGTGCCTGCACCACTGCTAACAAATGATGTCTCGGGAGTTAGTGGAATAAGTGTAGTTTTACACTTTGTTGCTGACTCGTAATCAGAATTAAATAGCTTAAGGTGCAACATGGATAGTCTACTGTCGCTAACATCCATGGGAGGTAAATCTGTCAGTTTTTCAACGTTCTGATTAGCAATGTTGATATTAGAGCAGATATAAACAACATTAAAGTTCTTTTTTGACAATTGTTTGTTGTACCATTCTGATAATGCATCAATTACATGTCTTGCTACGATAGTTTTTCCTAGTCCAACTTCGTCGGCCAATAATACTCTCTTTTGTCCCAGACGTGTAAATAAATCTACAATCCGTTTTGTTGTTGCTATTTGGAAATCAGTAATTTTCATCTTTTCGACTGTTTTTTGACTATAGATAGGAACATTTCAACCATTTCTCTTAGTGGTTTAGGTATAAAGGTTTCTCCATTTAGAGAATTAAGTAAATAGTTAATCTCTTCTATTTTACCAGGTTTTCTTGAGGCAGCGATAAGTAAATCTTCGTATATGTAATATTTATCAGTGTGGGTGGATGTTTTTTTCCACACGGAGCTTTGCCCTGGAGTCCTAGGGCCTTTAGCTATATTCTCGGTTAAGAATGTCTTTAAGTAGTTTGAAGATAGTAATGTTGTTAAATAATTAAACAAATCTTCCTCGGTCCTAATCAATGTATTTACAATCGTACCATTCCTCATATGGGGAATACCCTCCGTTTGGATGCGCATACAGGTACTAAGCGAATTGCTTGTCAGTGTATAGAATTGAGAAATATCACGCATTGATATTCCATTTATAATTGTCACTGGCGAAATAAGTTGGGTCTTTTTATCACTTCTCTGTAATGGTGCAATCTGATAATCGCCGTCAGGTAACTTATTGACGGAAATTTCAATCCGATACATATTTCCTTCTGGTATAACTGTCGCTTTTACGATAGCGTCAATGACACGTTTATCTATACCATAATCGTTGGTTTCATCAATCTCAAGGTCTATTTCTGCTCCATTAGCAAATTGTTGAAAAAGACATGGAGTAAATCCATCCTTTGAGGGATATATGAATAACGTCTTAAATTTTTCAATATCCATATCCCGATCACTAAATTTTAGTATTATCATGAATTCGATATTTACAGTAAAGGCATTCTGTGTAAAATTACACGAACCAAGGGCCAAATAAGGGACATCTGTAGCCTTGTAATAGTACAATTTAGCGTGTACATCATAAAACTCATTATTACCAATGGGTATATCTTTCATCGTATATACTTCTTGGAAAGCCTTTAGTAATACAGGGGTAATGGCATGTTGTCTTGTAATAATAACAGTCTTAGAAATGTCTTTTGTTATTGCTTGTACAAACGAAGGCGTATAAAAAGGTGTTATGACAAACAATTCGTTCGCATTATTAATGAAATGATCTTCTATATTGTCTTTCTTATTTATTCCAAAATTACGAAATTCAAAATCTTCAAAATCAGAATTAGTATTTTCCCAATCAATATACATTATTAAATCTTCTAACTCTCTTAATTTATCATGCTTCTTCGCATCGTTTGGCAATGAACTATTTTCTCTACAAAAGTGTATGAGCTGACTTAATGGTAAATTTGAATCGTTTATATTTTTCCCTTTGCTTCCGCTGAGAGTAAATGCCATCTCCATATTTTGACTTTTGGTCAGATTTCTCGTACCGATACAAATCTTTATTATATGTTTATCAAGCCGTTGTGTCCAAACAATCCACACCTTAGGATGAAAATAGGCTCTTCCTTTTATTTTAATGCCGTAGGCAACTTCATCTAATAAGGAGTATAGCTTGCGCTTTTGGTCGGGAACCTTTATGCTCCCTTCATTGTAAAATACAATCACCTTATCTTTAGCCTTCTCAAATGCCGATAATAAAAACATATCTGACTCGGTCATATATGAATCTAGCTCTTCTCCCATTCCCATCGTCATTAATAGGCTGCTAAGAAGTTTTAAGTCCAATGAGAAAGTTGTACAAAAAGCAAATACAAGTTCCTCTTTGTTTCCAATTTTCAACCAATTACTCAAGTTTATTCGGTCATTTACTACATCAAACATGGTTCTGCATTAAGTTAAGTCCGCTTATTATTTCATTTATTATATTCATCGCAACACTAAATCTATACTCTGGTTCCCAGCCGCTAATAAGTTGTAAACTCTTCGAATCTTTCTTGTTGTTTGAGAGTTGTGCCTTAGGACCTTTTACGAGCCACTCTCTTTTGTTCAACAACTCGCGGATTTGTAAGTTATTCTGCTGTTTATCGGCTTCTAAGAATTGGCGAATAAAGACATAGGTCGAATTGAGAATAGAAATATTTAAATGAGAATATATCTCATTTAAATTAATTGTGTTCATCTGCTTGTATTGTTGCCATGACAATAATGAGGAGGTTATTTTAGTAAATGCATCCTTATCTCTAAGAGTTTCAGTATCGATTTCCTCAATGAGGAAGGAATTATAATAGGATGTCATTGCAGAAATAATTTTGCTAAAATGTTGAGCTGAAATAACCATTTTTTCCATATTTGCTGTCATTCCCAATGTATTAATCTCTTCAAAGCTATCAAATGGAATTGCTTTTTGTTGTAGTACTGTTTGAAACAAATATTTAAATAATGTATTATCAAGATATCTTGATGAAAGAATATGTTCTTTTAAATATTCAGCTTCTTTTTGAGTCAAGATTATTGATGCTTCTTTAAGCAAGTCATATTCAATTCTAAAAGGAGAAAATAAGACGAAATTATCCTCAGCAATATCAGTAGCATCATATGCATGATCAATAATACGTTCAGGACTGTCAGTCATCAAATGAGTAGAATCCGTGCGCGTGGCTAAGCTTGCAGCCATAGCGAATGTTATTTTCCTAATGCGCAAAATTTCAAATTCTTTTAAAACATTCCAATAAATAGTAGCAGGTGTGCGTTTTAAGTTACGTCCCTGTTTTAAGGCATTCCGTCCAATAATTCCTTTTGTTCCTTTAGGACTATTTTGTATAAGTGTAGTGACTAACTCTGTTTCCATCTTCTTAATTGCATCAATTACACCCATAGTACTTGTTATATGGTGTTTGCGTGCAATACGGAATAACTCTGGAACGATAATAAAATATTTGGCATGTTTCTGCGCATAAGTTAATCCGGGAAAAAATATACTGCCTATATAATCTATTATACTACGCAAACCTAGTTGATCTCTTACATGGGAATTCTCGAATGTATCCAGTAGTTCCATTATAATATCATACTCTTGTTGTGTGTTATCCAAAAATCCTATTTTCATACGGAAATGTTTAATAATGATAATGTTATAACGTTACAATGTTTGTCATGGTTTTATTTGACACAAAGTAGTTAGTACAAGTAGGATGCGAAAACGACGTAGTTATAAAAGGTGAGAGTGTGCCCATCTTCTCAAGATGTACTTTTGTGAGGTTTTGTTACATATTGCGCAAATCATTAAGTGCTATTTAATGTCTATAGACAAATTGTCTTTGGCGTCGAAATCTTCTAGTCTTCAAAATTCCCTCTTGTACTCCTCGTTACATCCTCTCCGTGTTTTCTCCGTATTATGTCCGTGTTTCCTCCGTCTCTTATAGCATCGGACAAAAGACGGAGGAAACACGGAGAGAATACGGAGAGGATATAGACAGGCTACAAAGCGACTATTGACAGGGAAGCGTGTAATGAGTGTAGATGGCGTATTGTAGTAGTGTATTGTATTTAGTGAGCAAGGATTTTGACTATTTTGATGAATGGATAGTTCCTTGTGTCTGTTTGCAGGTATATTGTTTAATGGGGGAGAAATGAGGTTGTTGTTTATCCGATTCGGTGTTGGTTATGAGTGTGCAATGTGTTTTGGGGTAGTTTGATGCGGGACGTGTGAATTAAGATTATAGAGTTAGAAGAAAATTGTGAAATACATATTTAAATAATTGAATAATAAAACAAATAAGTGTAAATAAAATACTTTATTTGTAATATGTTTAAATACGAATCAATGAATTATAAACTCTTCAATGCAATTGCTCAATGTGAAATGAGGCTTATAGTGCGAAGTCTGTTATTCCGTTTCCTTATTTTACTGGGAGTATTACCTATAGCGTATACCATTATTTATAGGTACACAAGTATTATTAATGGGAGTAATTTTACATTCTTGAATAACGCGATATCTTCGGATCTTGTTTTTACCATAATGTCCTATACAATGTTTCTGCTAACTGTTTTTACGTTGCTTGTCACGAGCGATTATGTGCAGAGGGATAAACGAATAGATAGTTTATGGCCAATCATGGCCAGACCTTTTGACAACGAGGTGTATGTGTTGGGGAAGATGTGGGGAAATTTACAAGTGCTATTGTGTATTAATGGCGGGCTGTTGCTGTTTGGAATCCTTGCTGTTACTTGCTTCACGCCGTATTGTGTAACCCTGTTTCCTTTTATCTTTTATTTTATTACGCTTACAATTCCTTATCTGCTTTTTATATCGGGAATGATGCTCTTGTTGCGCGTGTTAATGCGAAGTAAGCTTGCGGCTATGCTTTTATGCGCAACGTATCTGTTTCTAAGTATTTTTTGGGCAGGGTATTCGGGCTTTCCAATATGGAATCCAACAGGGATGTATTTTTCCCTTAACTATTCGGGAATCACAGGAATGAATTTCACAGGACTATTTTTATTGGAGCGTTTGGTGTATTTGTTATTGGGGATGGCACTTTATCTCTTTGTTATGTTTGTGTATCCACGTTTAGCGCAAAGACGAAATTATGGAATGTACTTTGCGATGGGTGGATTACTTACGCTATTTGCCGTGATGATTTTTATTGTAGATAAGCGCTTGATAGAGGACGTGGTGGAAAGAAGAGCTCGCTATGTGGAAAGCTATATTGAACATAGGAGTTATTCTGAGGTAAGTGTTTTGAGTACGGATTTAAAGGTGCAACATCGGGATAATCAGATTTCCATTGCAAGCCGTTTAGAATTATGTAATGCAAATGCGACTGCGCTGGATTGTATTAAATTATATCTTAATCCGGAATTGCAGATTACGGATATTAAGATTGGGAATCTGGCCGTGAGGTACACAAGAAATGAGCAAGTGGTTTATGTGAATCATAGAGTTGAGCAAGGGGATACGCTTTTCTTGGAGTTGAATTACTCCGGTACGATAGACGATGGAATCTCTTTTTGTGATATAACGACGGAGCATCTTGGCAAATATGGAATGATGGGATATTGTAATAACGATTTTTCTATGGGCGATGTCCTGACGAGAAGAAAGTCAGGAGATAACGTAGGGCATATTTTACGTAAGGATTATGTGTATCTGACCAATGAGCATTTATGGTATCCACTGGCAACGGCGCCGGTTAATCCGCCTATGGGGTATGGCGTAAAGAGACATTATG
The DNA here is from genome assembly GCA_051656645.1 of Marinifilaceae bacterium. GTDB lineage: Bacteria > Bacteroidota > Bacteroidia > Bacteroidales > Marinifilaceae > JBOGCH01. The sequence goes on along the minus strand of JBOGCH010000042.1, from coordinate 109,435 downwards.
GTCAATTTACAATAGAAGTGATTAACTCTCCGTTGGTAACTGTAACACAAGGTGCAAAAACGCAAACAGATAGTTCGGTGATATTCCGCACAGAGCATCCGTTGCCCATGGTTACGCTTATAATGGGCAAATATAAGCAGTTGGAGTGTCAAGTAGACTCCTGTTTATATGGCATTTATTATTACAAAGGTAAAGGACATGACTTTTTTAAATATCAACTCAGCGCTATGACGGATACGCTTCCACATGCTATCCGCAAGGTGCGTAACATGGCTGAGAGGGATTATGGCTTATCCTATCTGTATAACCGGCTAACGTTGGTGGAAATTCCATTTACTATTTTTACATCTAGCCGCTATGGGGGTGCTAATGGCGAATTTGTTTGGCCGGAAGTGATTTGTTATCAGGAGAAAGGACGAAATATAAGCCTCGATTTTCCACACTTCATAAAATCTGGACGAGAACAATTGGTGGCTCTGCAAAGAGATCCGGGAACAATGGCAGAAACGCAAATGAATGTATTTCGATTTTTTACTTATAGCAGAATGGGTTTTTATGGACTAGAGTTTCTTTTTTCAGGATATCGAGGAACGATTACCGATAATGATAACCCCATTATCAGTGAAGTAGTTAAATTATGGAGTAAGCCTGATAATCCCTGGGAGAGCTGGCATGGATGCAATTCACGGCGAGAAGAAGCTTTGCGCTATTTGCAAACGTATAGTTTTCAAGAAATGGTAGAAGAAAGACCAATTCCTTTTGATGTAAATGCTTTACTTTATGTCAAAGCGGGAGAGATGAGACGATATATTGTTGCTCAAATTGGGAACGAACGTTTTGATCGTTGTGTAAGAGCACTGACCCGAGAAATGCAATTTAGTACGGTAGACTTTGCGTATTTCATAACGCTGTTGAAGGAAAAAGAAGGTTTGGATATTTCCGCGTATTATGATTATTGGTATCGTAGTAAGGAGTTGCCTACATTGCTTGTATTGCCGGCTAAAGTGGCTCGTGTTGTCGGACAGGAAAGGGAGGAACTCCGCGTTTCTGTACCAATAGCGAATAGAAGTGATATTGACGCTATCGTATCCATGAATAGTAGCAATGGCAACAAACATTATATTGTACCTGCTCGAAGCGAGGTTGAGATTGCGTATATAGATGGCGGATTACTAAATATAGATAAAAGGGTGCCATATAAAGGGCAGATAGTTTGTGGTTTAACCAATAATTTTCCGGGTAAATATGAATTCAATATTCGAGATATTGTAATAACAACGACCGATACTACTGAAGGGATTATGCCTGTTCCCGGCAAAGTATTTGAATCCAATCCGCTAGACTATATTGTAACATGCGAGGATGAGGGATTTTCCATTCACACGAAAGGAGAAAGGCGAGCATTACGCGACCATATTGCTCAATTTTATTATACTGTCGATACAAGTAAATATGTCTCACATCTTAACGGGATGAATGAGTGGAGGTATTGTATATCTACGCACGCTTATGGTGATCCCATAAAAAGTTTTGTAGGACGAAGATCAGGAACCGGCAACAGCTATGCGCAGTGGAAGCTGACCGTGCCTAAAAATGGAAGATATACTTTCTATATTTGGAATATTAAGGATGATGTTCATTTATGGAATATAAAAGATAGCATGCTTTATAATTATACAATTCAAGCCAATGGCGACCATGAAAAGATTCCATTCGAACCCCTTAATGAAGACGCCGGCTGGGTATCCATCGGCGACTTTGACCTGACCGAGGGCGAAGACTTTATAGTTAAGTTGAGTGATAAGGCAAATAATGAGTTTGTGATGGCTAGTGCGATAAAGTTGGAGTTGTTGGAGTGAGGCTAGAGTAGCTTAGGCTTGCCGTTATATATCCATTACTAATGTAGAAGTATAGTAGGCTTACGTTTGGTTTGCTGTACAATATTTAAGTTACAAAATTTATGAGAAAATACGTATATAATACGCTAATATTTATATTCATCCTAATGGGATGTAGCAATAAAAAAAATAGAATTGATATCAAGGAAATTGATATCAGTAATGTAAAAGAGACGGCTAATCTTACAGAGAGAGATTTAATCGAAGATATACAGCTTATTCAATTGGAAATGACAGAAAATAGTATGCTAAGTGATATAAAGCATATTAAGATGTCTCATGACAGAATATTTATATGTGATGTCGATAATGATGCATTCTTGTTTGATCGTATTGGAAAATTTAGAGCTAAAATTGGAAAAGCTGGGCGAGGACCTGAGGAATATGGCAGTATTCATTCAATTTTCATAGATAGGGATAAGGAGGTTTTCGGAATTGTAGATTATCACAATATATTATACTATGATAAAGATGGAAATTTTATAGAGAAGAAAGAAATAAGAAAAACTGTCGTTGATTCTCCCTATGATGTTGAAGTGTATGCCGGTAAAATTCTTGTATTGAATATGTTATGTGATAAAAATCAATATAATGTAATGATAGATGATTTATACGATGATGCTATAAATTTTACGTTTTATCAGCCAATGATTAATAATAGGTTTAGTCGTCAATCTATCGCAGGAAATGCTTTCGCCGTAAATTTGGCGAGTGTGGTGCCTGATGGTATAGTTTACACCCATTTATTTACTGATACCGTTTATTTATTTGACGGCAATGAGATATACCCAAAGTATTTAATTAAAGAAGGAGATAATAAGTTAGATAAGGAATTAATATCAAATTATAATAAAGAATTAGCGCCTTATTGTTCGCCATTCGATTTAGGGAAGTATAAAGAGAATGTTGGAATATGGATATTTCACGAAACAGATACTCATATACTTATTGACGGCAATACGCTATACGATAAGGTTAGTGAACGATGCATAAAATTATCTAGAGTAAATTCTAAAGAGCATTATTTTGGTCTTTTCTTGATACGTTGTCCTGAAATTTATGATAATTATTTTGTTGGTCACTATGATTATAAACACTTCAAATCTATGAAAGAGAACGAAACGAAGTGGGACCCAATGTTAGTGTCGAGGATTGAAAATATAGAAACAGAGGTTAATCCGATGATTATTATGTATAAATTTAAAGAAATAATAGAAGAGTAAAGGATATTTATTTTGGTTCGGAAAGGATAGAATAAATATTGAACTTAGGTAGGATATGCAGTATAAATAGCCCGTTAATAAATTCGATCCAATCTCGGACTAGGTGACAATTGCAGTGTATTGTTTCTTTCTTTGGGAAGTTACCTACCATTGATGTCTATTTATTAATGATGGGCATTAGCATACTTCTAAATTTTATACAGAACATAAGTTGTGACAGGTTATTTAATCAAAATTTCGCATATAGAAGATGAAAATCAATACAATATATTTGATGTTTAGTTAAGTGTTGCTTTTGTGCAAAGTGCAGTAACATTATAATTATTATATTTGAAACAAGGTCTAAACATCTCGATGTAATAGTAAACATGATAAACGAAGCCAGTAAGCTTATACAAACTGCTTTTAGATAATAATGATAGGAGCTTAAAACAAGAAATCCATGAGTTAGTTATTATGTTTCTTATTTCTTTACTCGCATAATTGCATATTGTTGTGTAAATTTGCGTATCCAAATGGAGATGGAACACAACAAAGGAGCAAGAAGATGATATATCCGCAGAATTTTGAGAGTAAGATAAAGTTTGATAAAGTGCGTCAGTTGATAGCTGCACAGTGCATGAGTGGTATGGGGCGAGAGTTGGTGCTTGAGATGCAGTTTAGCAGTGATGCTGAGGTGATTGGAGAGAAACTGGCAGAGACCAACGAGTTTATGCGTGTGTTACGCGAGGAGGAGAGTTTTCCGTCGTGTATTTTCAATGATTCACGTACTTTTTTAAATAAAATACGGATAGAAGGGTTGTTTCCGGATGTTGCAGAGTTGGTGGGTTTTAAAAACTCGCTGGAGTCGATTCATGCGGTGGTGCGTTTTTTTGCAACGAAAAGTGAGACTTATCCTACGCTTACAGCCAAGAGTGGAGCGATACTTTTGTTTCCATATGTTTTAGAGCGACTTAATGCTATTGTGTCCAAGCATGGAACGATTAAGGACAGCGCATCGCGTGAGTTAGCGGATATACGCCAGCAGTTGCAGCGTAAACAGTCGACCATTTCTAAACGTATGCAGTCTTTGTTGCAAATGGCACAACAGGAGGGCTGGGCTGATAAGGATACATCGATTGCTATTCGTGATGGGCGTATGGTGATACCGGTGCCTTCAGCTTATAAGCGTAAGATTGGTGGTATTGTACATGATGAGTCGGCAACGGGAAAGACTTCCTATATTGAGCCTACTGAGATTGTTGAAACGAACAATGAGATACGTGAGTTGGAGTTGGAAGAGCGCCGAGAGATTATGCGTATTTTGCGTCAGTTTGCGGATGATATCCGTCCTTATATCGATGATTTAATTGCCGCGTTTGATTTCCTTGCTTATGTAGATTTTGTACGTGCTAAAGCGCAGTTTGCTTTGAGCGTGGAAGCTATTGTTCCACAGTTTACGGATAGACCCGAGATGTTGTGGTATGGAGCTAAACATCCGCTGTTGTATTTAACGCTTAAAGCGCAAAATAAAGAGGTTGTTCCGTTGAAACTTGAGATTGTGGATGAGGATAGGATAGTACTGATCTCTGGTCCTAATGCGGGTGGTAAATCGGTATGTTTGCAAACAGCAGGTATACTACAGTATATGTTCCAATGCGGAATGCCTGTACCGGTGAATGAGGCTAGCCGTTTTGGTGTTTTCAAAAAGATATTGATTGATATGGGCGATGAGCAGTCCATAGATAATGATTTGAGTACCTATAGTTCGCATTTGATTAATATGAAGAACTTTTTACGCTATGGCGATAATGAGACTTTGATATTGATTGATGAGTTTGGTACGGGTACAGAACCGATGTTGGGAGGTGCTATTGCCGAATCGATATTAGCTCAGCTGAATACGGAGAAAGTGAAAGGGGTTATTACCACTCACTATACCAATTTGAAACACTTTGCCCAGTCGCAAGAGGGAATTGTTAATGGTGCTATGCTTTATGATGCTCAGCACTTACAGCCTTTGTTTAAATTGGAGGTAGGTAAGCCGGGTTCGTCCTTTGCGTTTGAGATTGCTAAGAAGATTGGTCTGCCGGCTTCGGTGCTTGAAGATGCTAAACAGAAAATTGGAGGCGAGCATATTGATTATGATAAGCATTTGAAAGAGATTGCCCGAGATAAACGCTATTGGGAAGAGAAACGACGCCGAATTCATGAAAATGAGAAGAAGCTAGATAAGGTTGTAGAACGTTATAGCTCTGAGCTAGATGAAGCGTCGAAGATGAAAAAGGAAATTATCCGTGAAGCACAGCAGAAAGCCAAAGAGATAATTGAAACTGCGAATAAAGAGATTGAACGAACGATAAAAGAGATTCGCGAGAATCAAGCCAATAAAGAAAAGACGCGTGAGCTGCGCAAGAAGTTGGAACAACAAAAAGAGGCGCTGTTAATTCAAAGTGAGAATGAACAGGATGATAAGATCCGTAGAAAGATGGATAAAATCCGCGAAAGAGAGGAGCGAAAAGCGCAGCGTCAACCTAAAGGTACGGCCGGGAATGTAGGGTCGAGTGAGGAACGTACCATTGAAATAGGGGATAATGTACGATTGAAAAATGGTGCAATAGGCGAGGTGATACAGATTGACGGTAGGAATGCGGTTGTGGCGTTAGGCCTTTTACGTACTACGGTTAAGGTGGCTGATATAACCCGTGTTTCGAGCAATCAGGCTAAAAAGAGTGCACGTCCTGTTTCGACATCGAATTTGGCATCTTTCCGCGAGGAACTCAGCAAGAAACGCATGAACTTTAAAGGGGAAATTGATGTGAGAGGAATGCGTGCGGATGATGCAGTACAGGCCGTGGAAGAGTTTGTTGATGAGGCTGCGATGCTCGATTTTAAAGATATACGCATATTGCACGGAACAGGAACCGGAGTGTTGAGACAGATGATTAGAGCTTACCTACATACGCATCCTCATGTAATGTCGGCTGTTGATGAACAAGTTCAACTAGGTGGTGCAGGGATAACGGTTGTAAAGATGAAATAGTGGAATGTGCAGTGTTAGAATGACTTATTATAACTTATTTTTGCGTAAATATTAGTAGTATTGGATAAGCGCCGAGAGCATATAAATGATTGTTTTGAACATATGTTTAAGCAACATTTTAAACAGCTTTGTTTTTACGGCATGACTTACCTTAATGACATAGAGGTTGCTAAGGATATAGTACATGATGTATTTGCAGAGGTGTGGACACGGCGCGTTACGTTGGATTTTAAACAGCCATTGTATCCTTATTTATTACGCTTAACACGTAATCGTTGTATAAACCACCTGGAACATATAAAAGTTAGAGATAAATATGTGGAGGTGGAATTGATTTTTGGATCGGAAATGCATGAACACTCTTACACAGAACATGATGAGATGATACAACGTGTTATGGCACGTATTGATAAACTTCCGGCTAAGAGTAGAGAGGTTGTAAATTTATACTTTCTAGAGCGTAAGAAATACAAGGAAATTGCGGAAGAGTTAGGAATCTCTGTTAATACTGTGAAAACGCATATGACAACCGGGATGCGCACATTGCGATCCGAACTGGGTGAGTTGAATTTGTATTTCCTGTTTTTCGGACCGTTAGATTAAGCCGTGAGTGATGGCGAATGAGACAGCCTCGGTAATATTGCTGACTTCCATTTTGCGGAACATGCGTCGTTTAATGGATTTGAGACCATCGATAGAGCGGAAGATAAGTTCACTAATTTCCAGTTCTGTTTTTCCCTGTATTGAGTATCGGATAACATGTTGCTCAATGTCCGATAATATAATTTGCTCGTCGCTTAACCAACGTTTGCCTTCAGTGCAGTATCTCCATTTTTCACGACTGTTGCTTTTGTAAATAGTGGCATTCCCAGCTGTAGAATTTGGAGAGATCTTGGCGTTTGAAATGACAAGCCATGGCTTCCCTTCAGGACAAAGTTCAGTGGCACTCATACTAATGTTAATGAGCTTATCCTTTAAATGATAGTCATAGGATAGAGAGAATTCTTTCTTTAGTTCGTGCGTTTGCTCATTTATGAATGTAAACCAAGCTTTGATAATTTCAATAGTCATTTGGTTTTCACGGTGTGTTACATACTTTTTATTAAAATCTGATCCTAGTTTCTTAACGGTATTGTTATCCAAACCATGTAAGAACATGGGATTATTGGATATATATAACACCTGACCCTTATAAAAGTCAATGAGACCGAAACATTGGTTTGAGATGCGTGCAACTCCCTCAAGTAGACTAATATAAGGCGTTATTTTATCGTATTCATTTGCTGCAATGTGCGTAATAAAGTTTGGAAATGCTTTGAATCCTTTGTTGGACATTCTTTTAATTTAATGTTATTCGGGTTGTGTGGCCAGTATGGCCTTATATCCATTTGCTTTTGCAATATTCATGATACGCACAACCTGTTCAATTGGTACACTCTTTTCCGCCTCGATAGAGATGCAAGGCTCTGAGTTGTTTTTAAGTAACTCAACTACTTTACTCTCAATAGATGTAAAAGGTGTAATTTTTCCATTTACGTAAAAAGCGAGTTTTTTATCTATAGAGACAGTAACGTTGGGTTGATTGGAAGTTTGATTTGTACTTTTAGGTAACAACAATTTCAATGCATTTGGATTGATAAGTGTTGATGTTACCATGAAAAATATAAGAAGTAGAAAAACTATGTCCGTCATTGAGGACATGTTAAACGTGGTGTTTAGCTTTTGTGAACGCTTAATGGCCATGGTAAATTATTTATGCTTTCTGACAATTTTCTCTTTGTTGATAGATGGCTTCAATGAACTCATTGTTGTTATACTCCATCTTATTTACCATTTTATTGATGCGGCTAACAAGCATATTGTAGGCAAATTGTGCGATGATACCGACAATAAGCCCCGCAACAGTTGTGACCATGGCTGTGTATATACCACGCGATAGTAACGTAATGTTAATGTTGCTTCCGGCCATAGCCATGTCATAGAATGCTTGAATCATACCTATAACGGTGCCAAGGAAACCAATCATAGGTGCCATTGCAGCACAAGTTGCTAATGTGCTAAGTCCTCTTTCCATTTGTGCTACCTCAAGATTAGCAGCTCCCTCCATTATAGGGCGAATTTCACTTACGGGAAGCTCGCGGTGAGTGAGCCCTTTAAGAATAACACGTGAAGATGGAGAGTCTGTTTGTCCGCAATGTTTGATTGCGTCGTTGACATAATTGCGTTCCAATTGTTCAACAATGCTTTGTATAAAGCCGTTATCGAGTGCTGTATATTTTTTTATGGCAAAAAAACGTTCAATGAAGATAAATATAGTGATAATGGATATAATGAATATGGGAATCATTAACCATCCTCCTTTAATCATCATGTCCCATACGGATATACTCTCTTGTACTGCTGTTGCTATAGGTGCTACTTGTTCCATAAATATTATTTTTTAACAATACGTTATGTATCGTAATGTGTATTGTTTCGTATACGAAAAAATGTGTTAATGCTATTTTTGTTAAGGTGTTGCGAAGATATATGTATTCCTTAAGAATAAAAAGTCAAGAGCTTCAATTTTTTGAATAAAATTGTAAGAAATGTTTATTGACATTAAAAATAAAAATACTACTTTGCAAAAGTTATGAATTGGCATATTAATTGCACATTTCTTTATAAATTATAATCAACATCAATTTTTGATATGGAGAATAAAATAGATTCAATAATTCAAAAGCTTTATGATGAGGGGGTAGAAAAGGCAACAGTGCAGGCCCGTGAGTTAATTGATAAAGCACAACAAGATGCGGCAAAGATAATTGCCGACGCGGAAAATAAGGCGAAAGACATTATAAATAATGCCAATGCGGAGGTTGATAATTTAAAGAAGAAGGCAGAGTCAGAGATGTCGTTATCTGCTCGTCAGGCATTGACCGCATTACGCCAAGATATTACGAATTTAATAGCTGGTGATGTATCTGGTCAGGTGACAAAGGCTGCATTTAACGATAAGGAGTTTGTTCGCCAATTATTAGTTTCCATTATTCAGAAGTGGGATGTAAATTCGGGTTCATTGAATTTACAGGTGTTACTTACCGATACAGAAAAAGCCGATTTTGAGCAACTTGTAACTTCAAAATATAAAGAGTTGTTAGATAAAGGTCTTGAGATAAAAGTAGCAAATATAGCTGAAGGTTTTGTTATTGAGCCTAAGGATGGAGGATTTAAAATACAGTTCTCGGAGGAGTTGTTTAAATCGTTCTTTGATCAGTACATAAAGAGTTTTAGTAAAAACTTACTGTTTGAGCGTCAGGCTTAATGGTGTGTAGCAGGAAGGAATTACTTCCTTTAAATAAATAGGGCGTATTGAATAAATTCGCCTAAAAAGTTACTAAAACGAAGGAATATTTATGTACGGAAAAGATTACAACTGTTTTATTGCAGGATTGCCCGACATTGCTTTGGATGACAAAAAGATGTCGTTATCTCTTGCTGATTTCAGATCGCAATCGTTAGATTATGTTGCCGGAAAAGACAGATCGTTATTAGATCTTTTTTTTCTGCCCAATGATAATGTTCAGTTGTTGCGATTGTTGCGTAAACAAGAACCTGATCCGTCTTTGTTAACTGTTTATTCGGCAAAGTTCATGGAGGATGAAATGGCAGAGCCTGTCAATTTACCATCTTACATGATTCATTTTATCAATGATTTTAAGGAAGAGCTTTTGCCACCTACTAGATCATTAGAGAATGAGCTTAGCGAGCGTTACTATGCTTATATGATAAACAGTAGCAATAAGTTTGTCCGTGAGTATGCTACGTTTATAATGAACTTGCGTAACTTGATAACAGCGATAAATTGTCGGAAATACAAAATGGATGTAGACAGTGCTGTTTTAGGTGATAATGAGTTTGCTATAGCGTTAAAGACTTCGGGAATGAAGGATTTTGGCTTAGCAATGGATTATCCGTGGGTGGAACGTGTGGTGATACTTATGGATGTTCAGAACTTAGTGGAACGCGAGAGAGGTATTGACATATTAATATGGGATATGATAGAGGATGCTGTCATATTTGAGTATTTCTCAATAGATCGCGTAATTGCCTTTTTACTGAAACTGATGATAGTTGAACGATGGAGTAAACTAGACAATCAGTCGGGACGAGAGGTGTTTATGGAACTTGTGCAACGCTTTAGAGAGGAGTTTGCGAAGAGCGAGAATAAGCAAACCTCGCAAGAAAATAAATAAAGTTTGATTCACTCTTAGTGGAAAGATAAAAATATAAAAGTTATATACAATGAATAAAACTATCGGAAAAGTTCATAGTATTATTTCCAACCTTGTGCTTGTAAAAGTGGAGGGGCCGGTATCTCAGAATGAGATATGCTTTATCCACATGGGCACAGAGAGCTTGATGGCAGAGGTTATCAAGGTGGTTGGGGATCTTGCTTATGTTCAGGTATTTGAAAGTACGCGTGGACTGAAACCGGGATCGGAAGTTGAATTTGAGGACCATATGCTAGAAGTGTCATTGGGTCCCGGATTGCTTTCCAAGAACTTTGATGGTCTGCAAAATGACCTTGATAAAATGACAGGTGTATTCTTAAAGCGTGGTGAATATACAAATCCGCTTGATGATGACAAATCGTGGAAATTTACACCACTTGTAAAAGCTGGGGATGTTGTAAAGTGCGCGGATTGGATAGCAAATGTGAAGGAGAATTGGTTGGATCATAAAATTATGGTTCCATTTAAAATGACCGGAACTTATACGGTTGTTTCAATTGTTCCAGAAGGAGAATATACAATTAAAGATACTATTGCCGTAGTAAAAGACGAGCAAGGCAACGAACATAATTTGACAATGGTGCAGAAATGGCCAGTAAAAATGGCAATTCGTGCTTATGTTGATAAACCACGTCCGGCTGTTCAGATGGAGACAGGTGTTCGCGTAATCGATACAATGAACCCAATGCTTGAAGGCGGTACAGGATTTATTCCAGGTCCGTTTGGTACTGGTAAAACGGTATTACAACATGCTTTGGCACGTCACGCCAATGTTGATGTTGTGATTATGGCAGCCTGCGGAGAGCGTGCTAATGAGGTTGTAGAAATCTTTACAGAGTTCCCAGAGCTTGATGACCCACGTTCTGGGCGTAAATTATTTGAGCGTACAACGATTATCGCGAATACAAGTAATATGCCCGTAGCTGCACGTGAGGCTTCTGTTTATACGGCTATGACGATTGGTGAATACTATCGTGCTATGGGAATGAAAGTGTTGCTACTTGCCGATTCTACTTCTCGTTGGGCACAAGCATTACGTGAGATGTCCAACCGTATGGAAGAGCTACCTGGACAGGATGCGTTCCCTGTAGACCTTTCGGCTATCATCTCTAACTTCTATTCTCGTGCAGGGATGGTGTATTTAAATAACGGCAAAACAGGATCGGTAACATTTATTGGAACCGTATCGCCAGCAGGTGGTAACCTTAAAGAGCCGGTAACAGAGTCGACTAAAAAAGTGGCTCGTTGTTTCTATGCGCTTTCTCAACCACGTGCCGATGCAAAACGTTATCCGGCAATTGATACGTTAGACTCTTATTCTAAATATTTAGAGTATCCTGAGTTTGTTGCATATGCAAAGAAAAATATATCAGAGAACTGGATTGACGGTGTTAATGAGGCCCGTAATATGCTAGTGCGAAGTAGAGAGACTGCTGAGCAGATTGATATCCTTGGTGACGATGGTGTACCATTGGAGTATCATTTAGTGTTCTGGAAGGGTGAGTTAATTGACTTCGTTATTTTGCAACAAGATGCTTTTGATGATATTGACGGTTCATGTCAGATGGAGAGACAGAAGTACATGTTGGATAAAGTGTTGGATGTGATCCGTTCAAACTACTTCTTTGATTCGTTTGAGGAGGTTAACCCATACTTCAAGCGTTTAATCAATGCCTTTAAACAGATGAACTATTCGGAGTTTAAATCGGATAAGTTCGCTGAGCATGAGAAAGAGGTTAATGACATAATCGCTGAAAGAAAAAGGTAATCTGTCAAAGAAAGTATCAAGAGATTTAAAGTGAATTAACTATGAGTTTAGCTTTTCAAAAAGTATATACAAAAATAACCCAAATTACCAAAGCTACTTGTACGCTAAAGGCGCAAGGAGTTGGGAATGATGAGTTAGCGATTGTAAATGGTCGTTTAGCTCAGGTGGTAAAAATATGGGGCGATGATATAACATTGCAGGTATTCTCCGGAACAGAAGGAATTCCGACAAATGCGGAAGTAACTTTTCTTGGAAAAGCACCTACCTTAAAAGTGAGCGATGATTTATGTGGTCGTTTCTTTAACGCATTTGGTGATCCAATTGATGGCGGTCCATCGGTTGACGGTGAGGAAGTAGAAATTGGTGGTCCATCGGTGAATCCTGTAAGACGTAAACAACCTTCGGAGTTGATTGCGACAGGGATTGCAGGTATTGACCTTAACAACACTTTGGTGTCGGGACAAAAAATACCATTTTTCGCTGACCCGGATCAGCCTTATAATCAGGTAATGGCGAATGTGGCTTTACGCGCTAAAACTGACCGTATCATTCTAGGTGGTATGGGACTTACTAATGATGACTATTTGTATTTCAAAAATCTGTTTGACAATGCAGGGGTACTTGATCGTATTGTAAGTTTTGTAAACACTACGGAAGCTCCTCCGGTTGAGCGTTTGCTTGTACCGGATATGGCTTTGACTGCAGCTGAATATTTTGCTGTTGAGAAGAATGAAAAAGTACTTGTCCTTTTAACAGACATGACCCTTTATGCGGATGCATTGAGTATTGTATCTAACCGTATGGACCAGATCCCATCGAAGGATTCAATGCCTGGATCATTATATTCGGATTTGGCGAAGATTTATGAAAAAGCGGTGCAATTCCCTGCGGGAGGTTCTATTACTATTGTGGCCGTGACTACGTTATCGGGTGGTGACATTACACATGCTATCCCAGATAATACAGGTTACATTACGGAGGGTCAGTTGTTCCTACGTAAGGATACTGAAATTGGTAAAGTAATTGTCGATCCGTTCCGAAGTCTATCACGTTTGAAACAGTTGGTAATTGGTAAAAAGACACGTAAGGATCACCCGCAAGTAATGAATGCGGCAGTCCGTTTATATGCTGATGCTGCGAATGCGCGTACAAAACTGGAAAATGGTTTCGACTTAACGGATTATGACCATCGTACTTTAGAGTTTGCTAAGGACTATGCTAATGAGTTGTTGGCAATTGATGTAAATATATCAATTACTGAGATGCTTGACACTGCTTGGCGTTTGTTCCGTACCTATTTTACTAAGGCGGAATTAGGTATCAAAGCAGAAATTATTGAAGAATTTGGTCATTATGACGAGGAGTAATAGCTCCTTGAATTAATAAAATGAAGAACAGGTATGGCAATAAAATTTCAATATAATAAAACATCGCTACAGGGACTTGACAAACAGTTAAAGACCCGTGTGAGAGCTTTGCCTACCATCAAGAATAAGGAATCTGCCCTTCGCGCTGAAGTGAAGAAAGCAAAAACTGATGCCGACGATTTTAATGATAAATTCAATGGTATACTGGATTCTATTGGCGATATGTTACAACTTTATGATGAGTATCAGACAGATATCTTAACCATTAAGGAAGTGAAAATGTCGGTTAAAAAGATTGCAGGTGTGCGTACTCCGGTACTTGAAAGTGTGGAGTATGACATTAAAGAGTTTAGCTTATTTAATGCGCCAGGATGGTTCCTTGACGGGATTCAGTACATCAAACAGGTTGTAGATATTGCGCTTGAGCGAGAGTTATATATTCGTAAAATGGAACTCTTAGACAGAGCGCGTAAAAAAACAACGCAGAAGGTGAACTTATATGAGAAAGTGCAGATTCCAGGTTTCCAAGAAGCTATTAGGAAGATTAAACGTTTCTTAGAGGATGAGGAGAACTTGTCAAAGTCTGCACAGAAGATTGTAAAAACCCGTAAATCGATGGAGGCCGAAGTATGATAGTACCTATGAAAAAAATGACCCTACTGATTTTCCATAAGGATTATCAGAACTTTCTCTTAAAATTAAGAGAACTGGGTGTGGTTCACATACATGAAAACAAAAAGGTAGCGGCTGAGGATGAGAAACTGAAAGATACGTTGCTTTTAATTAAACGTGTTCGGGAACGTGCACGTTTGATGGATAGGCGTATGGATACGGATCATCAAATCACGGTTAAAGAGAATGGACCAGAGTTAATTGCTCTTATTGACGATAAAGTTCAACGTATTGAACAAATAAATCAGACAGTAGCAACGGCTCGCAAAGATAAGATTCTTTATGAACCATGGGGAGAACTTCCTCGACGCGAATTGCAGGGAATAAATGAAGCAGGATGGGATATGCGCTTCTTCATTGCTCCGGATAAGAAATATATGCCGGAGTGGGAGGATAAGTATAACCTTTTTGATGTTGCATCGGCAAAAGGACAGCGTTATTTCGGAGCTATAGTTCCGGTAGGCGAGCCTATTGATATTGAGGCGGAGGAATTTGTTTTTCCTGTCATGTCATCGGAGGAGCTTAACGAGGAAATCAAGCGTTTAGAGATAGAAAAAGCTGATGTAAACGCTTATCTTGACTCTATTGCTGGCGATGCCATGAAGAAGCTTAATGCTTACAGAATAGAGTTGCTGGAAAATGCCGATTTGTTGCGTATAGACACATCGCGTGCAGAATATGTTGACAATAAAGTTGTTGGACTCGAAGGTTGGGTTCCTGCCGAGATAGAAGGCGAAACCGTTAACTGGTTACAACAACAGGATGCATATTATGAGCTTAGCGAGCCAACATTGCAAGATAACCCGCCAATTAAGTTAAAGAATAACAAGTTTGCAAAGTTGTTTGAATTTATAGGCGAGCTATATGCTTTACCAAATTACAGAGAGTTGGACTTAACGCCATTCTTTGCACCCTTCTTCCTATTGTTTTTTGGGCTTTGCTTGGGAGACTCTGGATATGGTTTGCTTATATTGGTGGCAATAACCATCTTTAAGTTTAAAGCTAAACCTTCAATGAAACCAATACTTTCTTTGGCGCAATGGTTGGGAGCTTCGACAGTAATTATGGGTATTGTAAGTGGAACATTCTTTGGGATTCAGTTACTTGATGTTCAAATACCTTGGGTAGAGAGATTGCGAATGTTTATGCTTGATTCGCAACAGCTATTTAATTTGGCGTTAATTTTAGGATGTGTCCAAATTATATTTGGTATGTTCCTGAAAGTTGTAAATTTATCGCGCCAATATGGCTTTGCAGCGTCACTTAGTACTATTGGATGGTTAGTGCTTATCCTTGGTGGAGGAACTAGCTATCTCCTATCAAAAGAGTACGGAATGAATACAGATATCCTATTGTGGTGTGTGTTAGGCGTTGGAGGAGTGCTTATCCTTCTTCTTAATAACATTCGTCGTAATGTATTTGTAAACATCGGTGCAGGTTTATGGGACAGTTACAACATGGTAACCGGACTGTTAGGCGATGTACTTTCTTATATCCGTCTGTTTGCGTTAGGAATTTCAAGTTCTGTACTAGGATTGGTGTTTAATGATTTGGCAATGAACACAGGCGATGTGCCGGTGGTAAGTCAGTTGCTTATGATTATTATCTTGTTGTTTGGACATGGAATAAACCTGTTTATTGCCGGTTTAGGTTCCTTTGTGCATCCAATGCGTTTAACTTTTGTGGAATTCTATAAGAATTCAGGCTTTGAAGGGGGCGGAAAGAAATATACCCCTCTAAAAGTACGCTCGGAAGAGCAATAATTACATTTAATAAATTAATAATAAAATAAAATTTGAATTATGGAACCTATTGTATTAGCTTATATTGGATTTGGCTTAATGTTAGGACTTGCAGGTATTGGTAGTGCTTATGGTGTAACTATTGGTGGTAATGCAACTGTTGGTGCGTTAAAGAAAAACGACGAGGCATTTGGTAACTATATGGTGCTTTGTGCGCTACCTGGAACTCAAGGATTATACGGATTTTTAGGATACTTCCTTCTTCAAGGTGTATTAACACCTGAAATTACTTGGACACAAGCATCTGCGGTATTTGGTTGTGGACTTGCTTTAGGTTTTGTGGGATTATTCTCTTCTATCCGTCAAGGACAAGTTTGTGCTAACGGTATCATTGGTATCGGTGCAGGTTATGACGTTTTTGGACGTACACTAATCCTTGCCGTATTCCCTGAGCTTTACGCTATCGTTGCTGTTGCAGCAACATTTATGGTAAGTACTTCTATTGCTTAATAGTAATCTTTACTAAGAACAAAGAGGCGCCTGGAATTTTCCGGGCGCCTCTTTGTTCTTAGTAAAATCTAGTTATTTAAATAACGCTCTAAACCTTCTTTGATGGATATAAAAGCAAAATCGTTACAATTAATATCTTCCGGTTTCAGGGCAACGAGCATATCAACATCGTCTTGCGCCTTCACGTCATCAAAACAATCTACGTGGCATTCGTAAAACATATCAACGGTATGTACAACAAAGCCGGAGTACGGGTAGATGTTTGGAATGGAAAATAAGAACCTCGGGTCTTTTACCGTTAAACCGGTTTCCTCTTTTACCTCTCGAGTAACAGCCTCCTCGCCACTTTCATCCATGTCGACAAAGCCACCCGGCATATCTAGCATACCTTTTCCCGGATTATTGGCACGGCGCGCTACTAGTAATTCTCCCGCTTTATTACGTATTAACGCAACAACGGCGGCAGATGGATTAAAATAGTATATAAATCCACAGTCTCCGCACTTTTTTGACTTCTCATTATTTATATAAAAATGCTCTGAGCCGCATTTAGGGCAATATTTGAACAGGGCTAACGGGTGATCTTTGTTTTCTTCTTGCATATTGGTTGTGTTATTAAAGTAATTCGTATCCTCATACAAATTAAGTAATTATAGTGAAGAGAAGAGCTATTTTATTATTTTTTTAATAATAAAGAAAAAAGTTCTTAGTAATATTGCAAATCGGATAGCTTTGTGTTAGAATAAATAATATTATTATAATTAATACCCATAAAATTATGTTCGTCAATCGTATTTTATCTCTGCTTATACTATTGTGTATAGGTAAGACGTTATGCGCACAGACCGAACCGTTATGGATGAGATACCCAACCATCTCTCCAGACGGAACAACGGTAGCTTTTAGTTATAAAGGCAATATCTATACAGTGCCTACAGCAGGTGGTGAGGCTAAATTGCTTACATCTCATCCGGCTTACGACAATTATCCAGTTTGGTCGCCAGATAGCAAAACCATTGCTTTCGGTTCAGCACGACAAGGTGGCATGGATATTTATACAGTTTCTGCAGTTGGTGGAACGCCAAAACAAGTTACTTTTCACTCCGGTAACGAAGTACCTGTAACTTTTACTCCCGATGGTAAGCGTATTGTTTTCAAAGCCAATATTATGCCGTCTAAGGATTTCTCTGAGTTTCCGCGTCAAGGACAGGTATACTCTATTCCTGTTGAAGGAGGACGCCAGGAGCAATTCTTAACTTTCGATGCTAGTTCAATAAGCTTCAGTAAGGATGGTAATCGTATTGTTTATTATGACAATAAAGGATATGAGGATCAATGGCGTAAACATCACAAATCATCAGTATGTCGTGATGTATGGATGTACGATGCTAAAGCAGATAAATATACAAATATTACAAACGGTGAGGTAGAGGACCGTGATCCTATTTTTACCAACAATGACAATGATATCTATTTCCTAAGCGAACGTTTTGGAACGTTTAATATCTGTAAGTTGCCACTAAACAACCCTACAAATATTACGCAAGTAACAAGCCATACAACACACCCGGTACGTTTCCTATCACAAAGCAATAATAATGTGCTTTGTTATGCGTACGATGGAGAACTTTATACTTTAAAAGAGGGAAAACAACCTCAAAAGATAAATGTAACACTTACGGCAGATGAGTTGGAACGTGAAGTTGAGTATCACAACTGGAGCAACGGTGCATCGGCAATAGCACTTTCACCAAATGGTAATGAAATTGCGTTTGTCCTTAGAGGTGATGTATTTGTAACTTCGACAGAATATAATACAACCAATCGCATCACAAACACTCCGCAACAAGAGCGCAATGTTAGTTTCTCTCCTGACGGACGCTCACTAATCTACTCGGGCGAAAGAGATGGTCAGTGGCAAATCTATCAAATGACGCTTGACAACGACGATGATAAGCTGTTTACTTATGCAAAAAAAATGTCTGAGAAACAACTTACTAAAGGTATGGCGCCTCATTTCCAACCAGCTTACGCGCCTAATGGAAAAGAAATAGCCTACCTTAAAAATCGTACGGAACTGGTGGTAATGGATTTGAAATCAGGTAAAGAGCGCACAGTACTTCCAGCAGAATATAATTATTCATATGCAGATGGAGATCAAACCTATGAATGGTCGCCAAACAGCGAGTGGATATTGGTAAAATTCTTCGAAAAAGGAGGATGGCAGAATAACGATGTTGCCATGGTGAAAGCAGACGGTAGCGGTGAGATTCATAATCTTACACGAAGCGGATATTCAGACCAGGCGCCTACATGGGCAATGAATGGAGAAGCTATTTTGTGGGTGTCTGACCGTAATGGTTATAGAAGCCACGGTAGTTGGGGATCTCAATTTGATGTGTTTGGAATGTTCCTAACAGATGAAGCATGGGATAAATTCCGCTTAAATAAGGAGGACCTTCATTTACAAAAAGAGAACGAAGGACGTAAAGATAAAGGCGAAGAGGAAGGTGAAACCAAAGCGGAAAAGAAAGAAGCTAAGCGTAGATTAAGCAATATTGACTTCGAAACTGCTCGCGATCGTAAGGTACGTTTAACATTTAATCCAACCTATATTGGAGCTAAAGTACTTACTCCAGATGCCGAAAGACTACTTTACATTACAGGTTCAGATCTATGGGTGCGTAACCTAAAAGATGGTTCTACACGCGTTCTTGCTCCAGGTGTTGGCGGTGGCTCTCTACAGTTAAGTAAGGATGGAAACACTGTTTACTTACTTCATGGTGGTGGTATCCGCAAAATTAATGTGCACAATGGTCAAGGAAACAACAAAGGGTTCAATGCACCTTTTGAGTTGAAACGTAAAGACGAACGAGCTTATATCCTTAGCCACGCTTGGCAACAAGTAACAGATAAGTTCTATGATCCTGAAATACATGGAATTGATTGGGAAGGATATAAAAATGCCTATGCGCGTTTCTTGCCACACATCAACAATAACTACGATTTCGCAGACCTGCTTGGTGAGATGCTTGGTGAACTTAACGCTTCCCACACGGGTGCTCGTTACAGCGCTCCAGGAGGCGAATCAAATACACGGGCATTTGGAGCTTTCTATGACGAAACCTACAAGGGTGACGGATTAAAAATTGCCGAGGTACTTAAAAAAGGACCACTGTCAGTTCCCGGATTGGACATTGAGGCAGGCGATATTATTACTCACATCAACGGAGAAGAGATTAAAGCGGGCGATGATGTACATAAAATGCTTAGCCATTTACCAAATAATAAAGTAACCATTACTGTATGTAATAAAAACGGACGTAAAGCAAGAGAGCTAAGCGTAAATACAATGTCTGCAGGACAAGAAAGTGGAATGTTGTATGACCGTTGGGTACTGAAACGCAAAGAACTTGTTGAAAAACTATCAGACGGACAAATTGGTTACGTACATATTCGCGGAATGGATAGCCCTAGCTTCCGTACTGTATTCTCTGAATTACTGGGAGAATATCGTAACAAGAAAGCTGTTGTTGTTGATACACGTTCCAATGGTGGCGGTTGGTTGCATGATGACCTAGTAACGCTACTAAGTGGTAAGAAATATGCGGACTTTATGCCTCGCGGACAGTTTATCGGGCAGGATCCATTATTTAAATGGACCAAACCATCGGCAGTTATCATGAGCGAAAACAACTACAGTAACGCACATGGATTCCCATGGGCATACCGCCAAAATAATATTGGTAAATTGGTTGGGACACCTGTACCGGGAACCATGACAGCCGTGTGGTGGGAAAATCAAATAGACCAATCTATTGTATTCGGTATTCCACAACTTGGAATCAAGGACAAGGATGGTAACTACTTAGAGAATCTACAGTTGGAGCCGGATGTAAAAGTTTACAACACTCCAAATGAAACAGTAAAAGGAAACGACCCTCAATTAGAGGCTACCGTTAAATTACTGCTAGAGGAGATTAAATAAATTATTATATGGGTGAGCTCGGTTATTTTGCCGAGCTCACTCCTTTTTATATCCTATTAAATGCAGTTTTATGATAAAAATAAATCCATCCCGTACTGACATGCTTGTAGAGCAATTAGTGTCGCTGTGGGAATTATCTGTCAAAGCATCGCATCTTTTCTTAACCAATACGGATATTGAACAACTCACTCCGTTCGCGGAAATGGGACTTCAATCAATTGAAACGCTAGTTGTGAAATATAACGGGGATATACCTACCGCGTTTATGGGGATAGAGGATAATAAGATTGAGATGCTTTTTGTACATCCCGAGTATTTTGGTAAAGGGATAGGCAAGGAATTAGTAAAATTTGCAATAAAGGAGTACAATGTACAGTATGTTGATGTCAATGAGCAAAACCCTGCGGCAGTAGGATTCTACAAGCACCTCGGATTCTTAACTACTGAGCGTACAGAACATGATGAACAAGGTAATCCATTCCCAATATTAAAAATGCGATTACATAATTTTACGCTGCGAACCGCGCAACTGAGTGATGTTTCTGAGCTAGCACAACTCTTTCATGACACAGTAATGTCTGTCAATGCGCGTCATTACTCTACAGCGGAAATTATGGATTGGGCATCCTGTGGCGACAACATAAGCAGATGGGAAGAAATAATTCTGACGCACCACGTTATGGTAGCTGTAAATAGCAAATCCGGCATAGTTGGCTTTGCCGCAATTGCATCAAATGGTTATCTTAACTCACTGTTTGTACATAAGGACTTTCAAGGCGTTGGCATAGCAACTACTCTTTTAAATCATATAGAAGAGTATGCAAAAATAAATGGCAACAATAAGATAACATCAGAAGTGAGTATAACGGCCAAATCTTTCTTTGAAAAAAGAGGGTATAAAGTATTGTGCGAACAACGCCGTCAGGCACGCAATCTGCAATTAACCAATTATAAAATGAGTCTGCAATTAAAATGAAAAAAATATATATCTATCTTTTCGAAGGATTTTCCGACTGGGAAATAGCGTACCTCACGCCGGAGCTTGTAAAAAGCAGTGACTATGAGCTTGTGTATTTTTCAAACAACGGCAATCCTTTATTATCAATGGGAGGATTAAATGTTACTCCCAATATATCCTTAGCCGAAGTTACAGTAAACGATGCGGCAATACTCATCCTTCCCGGAGGAACTGCATGGCAGCAAAATATGAATAAAGAGATAAATGCATTAATAACGCAAATGAACAATAGCCACAAGCCTATAGCCGCCATTTGTGGAGCTACGGCACATCTTGTACAATTTGATATCTTTGCCCACGTAAAACACACAAGTAATGCGCTCGAGTATTTAAAATGGATAGCCCCACACTATGTTAATGAAGCCAATTATGTAGATGCGCCAGCGGTAACGGATGGTAATATAATAACAGCAAGTGGCATTGCACCAATCGAATTTGCATATGAAATATTTAAACTGCTAAATTTGAAAAGTGCGGAGGAACTTGACAAATGGTTTCAACTGTTTAAATATGGAATATATAAATAAGATCTATGGAGCTAAATTTATTCAGTGACGTAACACTTAGATTATTACGCATAGAGGATTCTATTGATATCTTTCATACAATAAACACCCAAAGAGAATATTTGAGTCGCTGGTTGCCGTTTGTAACCTATACCACATCTGTTGAATACACGCAAAAGTTTGTAGAATCAGTTGTCGCTTCACGCTCTGATTCCTACATGCCAACCTTCACCATTCGTAAAGACAATGAATTTATTGGACTAATAGGGTTTAAAGATACCGACACTGATAACTGCAAAACAGAAATCGGATATTGGCTCTCAGAAAACGAACAAAGTAAAGGTATAGCTACTTGCGCCGTAAAGGCTCTTTGTCAATATGCCTTTAATCAACATAACATAAATAGAATACAAATAAAATGTGCTGTCGGTAATATCTCCAGCAGCAATATACCCAAACGTCTCAAATTTATATTTGAAGGAATTGAACGTGCGGGTGAGCTATTTCCTGATGGAAGTTTTAAGGATTTGGAAATCTACAGCATTCTTAAAACAGAATACAATACTCCATTTAGAGTCTAGATAACATAAGTTCAAAGTAATAAGTGTTTCGGAGTGAATTAGTTATAAAGCATTCGGCGTATTTTGTCGGATGCTTTTTTGTGATTAACTTTGTATTCATGGATATTAAAGTACAGAAATATTTAGAACATATAACTAAACGTTGTCCTGATTTGTCATTGGAACAACTTAATTCATTCTCAGAGGTCATTTCTGTTTCTGAACTGCCGGCAAAACATTTCTATATTCAAGCAGGAACTATTCAGTCGCAAATCGGATATGTTTATTCGGGATTAGTGCGTGCATTCTATGTTGATTCAAAAGGCAATGAGGTAACTGTAAACTTTATTAAGGAGGGTGAATATGCCACTCACTATCCGGCACTTAAAAATGGAACGCCGAGTAAATTTTACTTTCAGTGTTTAGAACCCACCGTTATTATCAATATTCCATACATACAACTGATCCAATACTGCGATAAGTCAAAACAGATTGAACATTACCTTCGCTTAACAATTGAGGATGTGTTTGAGCAGCATCTAAATAGGGTTGAAGGATTTATATTTGACAATGCGGAGCAGCGTTATTTGAATTTTATCAAGACGAACCCCGATCTATTTAATAGAGTATCAATTTCAGATTTATCTTCCTACTTGGGTATAGAACGCCAATCCCTTACTCGCATACGCAAGAAACTTCTCAGTAAATAATTGTTTTGACACAATTGTGTCAGGTAATAAATTTGGAAAGTAGACACCTTTGTATTCTAAACAAAAGAGTATAAAGTAATGAGAGTTGTTATTTTTGGTGCAACAGGCATCGCAGGTAAAGCAATCCTAAAACAGGCATTAAAACAAGGTTTTGATGTGGTTGCTTTGACACGAGATAAAAGAAAAATTACCATAACGGATCCGCACCTTACCGTTGTAGAGGGTGAGGTAACTAATCCCGTAACGGTTAGTGAAATTGTTACAGGAGCTGATGCGGTGATTCAGAGTCTTGGTATTGGTGGCAAAGGCAATGGCAAACCAACAACATTTGTATCGCAAACCAATAGGATGATAATGATGCAGATGGAACAAGTTGGAATTAAACGCTTTGTAGTTCTTAGTGCGTTAGGCGCAGGAAATAGCATCGCTTTTCTTCCTCGAATTTTTACATCCTTTATATTACCTCACTTTATGAAGTGGTATAAGGTAATCTTGGACGATAAAAACAGACTAGAAGCTGATGTAATGAATAGTAATCTAGACTGGGTTATTGTTCGCTCTGCCGGACTTAATGAAAAGTCTGCAAAAGGAACTATTACAGCAACTCTTGATGGCAAGGGCATTAGAACTACTATCACTGCCGAAGAAATGGCGCACTTTGTAATCCGTCAAATAACAGACAATACATATCTTAAACAAGCTCCAACCATTAGCAATTAACACCATGAACCGAATATTATTTACTTTATTGTTGATACTAATGTCGACAACTATAAAGGCTCAGAATATGCCGTTTTCCCAACTCGTAAAGCATAGACAGAGTGTAAGGGAGTATAACAGCACTCCTGTGGAAAAAGAGAAGCTTATTCAATGTCTGGAATCGGCGCGTTTATCTCCGTCTGCAAATAATGCGCAACCATGGAAATTTGTTGTTGTAAATGCACCTGATGTTAAAAATAAGCTCGCTTCTGCGGTGGCCGGAATGGGAATGAATAAACATGCATACAAAGCTCCGGTTATTGTTGCAATAGTTGTAGAGAAGCGCGATATGATGTCATCTGTGGCAGGTTCAGCACAAGACAAGGATTACTCTCTTCTAGACATAGGTATAGTCGCAAATCAATTCTGCCTTCAAGCAACCGATATTGGACTGAGTACATCTATTATTGGGTGGTTTAACGAAAAAGAGGTAAAGAACGTGCTTAATGTGCCCAAAGACAAAAGAGTACCCTTGATTATTACTGTGGGTTACTCCGATGTCCCGGTGCGTGAAAAGAAACGTAAATCCATAGATGAAATAAGTAGTTGGAATAAATATTAATTATCATACAATTTTGCAATGTTAATAGGACATTATGGACCGGCCTTTGCCATAAAGGCAATTGATAAGAGAGTGCCACTATGGATGCTCTTTATCGCAGTACAAGTACCTGATATTATCTGGGGAACATTAATTCTACTTGGTGTTGAGAAAGCAAATATCAATCCAATGCAAGTATCTAATCCGTTGGACTTATACTATATGCCCTATTCTCACGGAATGTTATCAACAATCATTTACTCGCTTATCATTGTCGGTATATTGTTGTTGTTTCCATATTTCAGAAAGAATAAAGCAATAGCTTGGTGGCTGGGCGCAGCCGTATTTTCACATTGGATTCTAGATTTCTTGTCTCACAGACCCGATTTACCAATTTATGGAAATACAATGAAGGTTGGTTTAGGACCTTGGAATCATCCTACTTGGGCTGTTATTATAGAGGTGGGAATATTTCTTCTCGGAGCTGTTTGGTATGCAGTCGCGGTTGGCGGATTCAAGCGTTGGGCAACATGGTTTTTTTGGGGATTTGTTGCCGTTTCAATTGTAGTTTCTACGTCAAGAGGAGATACTATGTCTATTGAAAGCGCAGACACAGTGGCATTATCAGCATTAATCTATTATGCCGCATCGGCACTTATAGTGTACTTTGTTGAAAAGTATGAACGAAAACCGTATTAATAGCCTTCTTTTCTATTTCAATTCATGAAAAAATAGCGGACGAACTAGCTTTTTAAGCTTCGTCCGCTTTTATTTATATATTTAGTATTTATGAGAAAATATATAGTCTTTTCTTGAATATCATGCTGTCAGAGAATTGGGTGGCACATATTGCAAACGGGAGATAGGGTCTGTTGATGTTTTCATATTCCTCAAATAATAAATTAAATGGCTATAGAAAACAGTAGATAATTATTAGGAAAACAGGGCTTAAGCTAATTTGTATTTATGATGTCTTTTTCAGCGTTTTGTCCATTAAAATCATCTTTTCCTCTATTTGTTATTTAAAATGTAAAGTATTTCTTTGAAACGTTTATTTTAGTGTATAATTGTAATATATAATATAATACTATAAAAGTGATGAGAGAATACACCAAATTATATGCGCTACTATGCAATGTAGGCCTACTTTTAAATATCTTAACTGTAACAAGTTGTAGTCTAACTAGCGTTCGTAATGATGATGAAGTAGGCAAACCGGGAATAGTTCCTGTTTACTTTGCTAAGGGGACTCAATGTCAGCCGGGATCCGAATTAGGGAATGCAGTAGATGGTTCTCTAAACACGCTTTACCATTCGCAATATACAGCAACCAGCTTGCCCGACACGTTGTATTTCGAGTTTGTGGATATTATGCGTCTAGATTCCATGATTTATTATCCGCGTACTTCCCAATCCAATGGTTTGTTTGGAGAAACAGAAATATGGTATGCATCTTCCAATAAACCAGATAAATTTATAAAAGTAACTGACATGGATTATCTAATGAGTCCTTCAGTAACAGCTTTGGCTCTGAATGGAAGTGAGGGAATAAAGAATCCGGTAGCAGTAAAAATCATTGTTAAAACGGGTTATGCCAATTTGGCCAGTTGTGCTGAAATGGTATTTACCGGTGTTGCAAAAAAAGTAGCAGATGAAACCAATCCCGCTGCCATAGCGCGTCGAGATGTTAAAGTTGCGGTTGCATCTGGAAAGTCTTCAAATGCCCAAAGGGGCGAAGATATTGATAAATCCTTCGATGGGGATATATCGACCTTGTATCATTCACAATGGAGTAGTGGTGGATTCCCTATCCAATTGGATTATTTTTTTGAGAATGTCGATAAGATAGATTACTTAATCTACCACCCGCGAATGTCCAATCCTAACGGCTTATTTCAGGAAGTTGAGATTGAGTATGCACAATCCCAAGCTCCTTCCAAATTTATTAAAATAGGCAATTATAATTTTAAAGCTTCTTCATCGGCAACAAAGATACTATTTCCCACGGCCCTTGAAAAACCGGCTGTGATACGTTTTGTTTTAAAAAACGGAAATAATAATTATGCAAGTTGTGCCGAAATGGAGTTCTATGTAAGCAGTGACAATTTAACCAATTATCCGCAAACTATTTTTACAAACGCATGTTGTAATGAACTTGCTTCTGGAGTTACTACATCCGGAATAAAATCCATAGAATCTGACTTTTACCGAGTACTTGCACAGTCAATCAGAGACAAGAGTTACGATGTCCAATCAAGAATTCGAAGCTACAAACCATATCCCCTTGTGGCAAGCTCGCTGGCAAAGAGTATGACAAATGGTTTATCCTTTTTAGAGAATCCTACAGGAATAGTGGTGGATTCCGCCTCTCAGTTAATTGTATTTGTGGAGGATACGTTTGGACAAAACATATCGATATCTGTTCATGATACCGATAAATGGAAATCAAGTACTTATAGTTTGGAAACAGGTGTTAATAAAATTCAGGTAAATACAGGGGGCTTAATCTATGTAAATTATTACAATGATCTCTATAAAACTTTGCAGCCGGTAAAAATACATATATGTGGCGGTGAAGTGAATGGCGTCTATGAACTAGGGGTTACAACTGCCGATGAGTATAAGCAACTATTGGTTAAAGCTAAGGCGCCTAAGTTGGATATAGTAGGTAAGAAAACGCATTTGGTTTATCCAATAGTTGGATTAAAGAATAACTCCCCCTACGATGCAAAAGAGCTAATAGAACTTTATGATTCGGTAGTATCTATTCAATACCAGATGTTGGGATTATATAAATACCAGCGAGCGCCACTTAATCACATGCTCTGTATTGGTAGCAACGTCAATGGCGGATGGTATGGTGGGGGATATGCCCATTTTGGATTTGGATTTGAAAATACCTGTTCCGCAGCAAATGCCAAAGAAAATATATGGGGTATTGCGCACGAAATAGGACATGTAAATACAGGATCGTTCATGCGGGTAGTAAGTACCACAGAAGTAATGAATAACGTATTCTCTGTTTGGACGCAGTACTTATTTTCATCCTCGACAAATAAAAAACTTGAACATGAACATTTGACGGATGCTTACTCTTCTGGAACAAAAGAAGGTAAGGGGGCTTATGGTAATGAGGTGATTGGCGGACGCTTTAATGCTTATTTAAATAGTGGAATACTGCATGGGAATCGCTGGTTGTGTCAATATGGAGCCGACGCTATGGGGAAACCTGAAAAAGATTGGCAATTTGGCAACACGGATCATTTTGTAAAACTCTGTCCGCTATGGCAATTGGTACTCTACTACCAGCAAGTACAGCCTGAAAACAAAGATTGGTATGCCGATATTAGCGAAATAGCCAGAAAACAGAATGAACAAGACAATGGGCAAAAATTACTAAACTTAATGACAAATATCTGTGATGTCGTTCAGGAGGATTTGACTGACTTTTTCCGTAAATGCGGTATGTTGAGAACCTTTAACAAGTATATGGAGGATTATGGTCCCGGACAATTGACCATAACTGCTGCCGACAGTGCACAGTTGGTAAATTATATAGCATCCAAAAAATATCCGAAACCAAAATCGCCGGTAATCTATTACTTATCAGCCAATAGTGTTCATGCCTTTAAAAATAAATTAAAACCCGAAGGTACACCTCAACATGGATGTACTCCGTTCTTGACTTTCACCGAAAGTTATAAACGTTATGTCCTTGTAGATCATGAAGTATGGAAAAATGTAGCAGTATTTGAAACCTATAATAACAAAAACTTGATACGCCTCTCGATGGTAGGGACAGACGATGTAAATAACAAAACTTCGCGCGTTTATTACCCTATAGATGCAACTGCAATTTATGCAGTAGGATACGACGGAATCCGACATTTAGTGTATGGAGAAGGAACTGAGCGAATGGAAAGGTAAATAGGGTGAATGAAAAATAAAGATCAACTCCCTTATAAATAATAATATAAAGGAGGTGATAATGTTTAATATAAAGATGAAGTGTCAAATGATAAAAGTATTATGGGGAATAGGAATTGCTCTTTTAGCTATTAGAGGATGTTGTAATCAACCTTTAAAATCAATTAATCCGGGTCAACTATGGATGGATAATAAAGGAGAGCATATTAATGCCCACGGAGGTGGAGTCCTTTATCATAAAGGAACCTATTACTGGTTTGGTGAGCATAAATGTGATACAACAAATAAAGCAATGGTTGGGGTAGGATGTTATACTTCAAAGAATTTGACCGATTGGAATAGTGAAAGTGTTGCGTTTGCCGTAGTTAATGATACTACAAGTGATGTTGCTAAAGGATGTATTTTAGAGCGTCCTAAGGTAATTTACAATGCGCAAACCAAGAAATTCGTTATGTGGTTTCACCTGGAGCTAAAGGATAAGGGATATACTACTGCCCGTGCTGCAGTAGCTGTAAGCGATAATCCAACCGGACCTTATCAGTTTGTCCATTCAGGACGTGTCAATCCCGGAAAATTACCAGCAAATATGAATAGCGAAGACGTTGCTATGATGGACACCTTGAATGCCGAAAATTATAAAAAATGGTGGACACCTTCATGGCGTAGTGCTGTAGACAAAGGTTTGTATATAAAGAGAGATTTAGCTGGTGGTCAAATGTCACGTGACATGACTGTTTTTGTTGATGACGATGGTAAAGCCTATCATATTTTCTCTTCAGAAGAGAATCTTACGCTACATATTGCCGAACTTAGCGATGATTATCTTTCACATACAGGAAACTATGTGCGCATGGATCCGGCAGGACTAAACGAGGCTCCGGTAATCTTTAAAAAAGACAGTACCTATTGGCTCATTACATCCGGTTGTACAGGTTGGGCTCCTAATGCAGCACGATTATATTCATCATCATCAATATGGGGACCCTGGAAAAAACATGACAACCCATGTGTGGGAACGAATGCGGAAGTGACTTTTGGAGGTCAAGGAACCTATATCTTACCCATAGAAGGAAAAAAAGATGCTTTTGTTTTCATGGCTGATATTTGGCGTCCTAAGCAACCAAGTGATAGCCGACATGTATGGTTACCTATTCAGTTTAAAGAAGGTGTTCCCTATATTGAATGGATGGAGAGTTGGAAGATAGATTTTTTTGAAAAGTAATACTAATCCTTGATGCCCTGTTTATCATCTAATGAAGTAAACAAGTTCGCTTCTAATTTGGTTTAATATGCTTTTTGATTTCGTATTTCAGAAAATACAGAATCGCTTTTTTATCAGATACTTTGTTAAATACTATTTTTTCTCTATTTCCAACACGTTACCTAACCGTTAATTCAAAGAAAGATCAATGAATAAAAAAGCTCAAATCATACTTTATCTCGTTTTTGTAGGAAGTCTTTTAGGTGGTATTGCCATTTTTGTTGCAGATAAGCGGATTAAGAAAGTTGCAAACGAAAGGGTGATTGATAAAACTGATATACTTTCAAACACATATATTGCAGAAAGTCAGGTTGTATTACTACTTGGAACAGCAAAACATCTGAAATCAGGTGCAGTAAATCCATACTATCAATATCGTATAGATGCTACTATCGAGCTTTTTAATACAAACAAAATAAAGCATATTGTAATTAGTGGTGATAATTCACGAAAGGATTACAATGAACCGCAAGATATGAGGGATGATCTGATAAAACGTGGGATTCCATTCAATTATATAAGTCTTGATTATGCAGGCTTCAATACTTACGATTCAATACTCAGGATGAAACATATTTTTAATCAGGACAGTTTTATCGTTGTTTCACAAAAGTTTCATTGCGACAGAGCAGTGTATATTGCACATTGGAACGGGCTGAATGCCTGGGGATATCATGCCCGGGATCTTGACAAGCACCGTGGGATTAAAGTTCAATTGAGAGAAAAGTTAGCACGGGTAAAGATGTTCCTCGATCTTTGGTCTGAAAGAGATCCCTATTTCTTAGGAGAACAAATTGATTTGCAAATATAGATGTAACTCTAGTTTTGGTGTCTGCGCCTAAGAGTAGATTAAAAGATTTTAAATACAGAAAGCCCCTAGGAATTTTTGTTTTCCTAGCTTTGTTATAACCATAATTTCAACCATAAGAATTAGAAATGAGTGTTTCCGGAATATTACCGGTAGAGTCCGTTTGCTTTGACAGAGTATGGTATTTCCCAATCTATTGATAGCGGTTATTCCGTGAACCTAGTTAAGCAATCTCTGATAAATAATGAGTTGCTCTACAGCCGGTCTGTATTTATAATAGTCCTACATAATATCCTCCTTACCCCTTCCTTATCTCCCTTTAGGGTAAGGGGGAAGTAAGGAGGATATAAGGCGGAGGTTATGTGGGGGTAAGGAGGATGCGGAGCGGGAGTGGAGAAGATACGAATAAGCTTACTATTTCCTGGAAGTAATAGTACAATATAATTTAGTAGGATGCGAACTAATAATAAGGTTCACTATTGCTTGTTTATGCGCAATAGGATAGATGACAGATGAATAAGTAAATTATATGATATTAATACTTTGTTTTAAACAATTATTCATATAAATTACACGTTATAAACTTCTATAGATAAGGACAGAGAGTCTTCTTCTAATATTAAGAATATAAATAGAATCTATTTTAGTAATAGAGAAATATTCAATTGGAGAGAAAGTTACGTTATGTCAGGTTATTGAAAGAAGACAAATATCAATGGGACGTGAGTAATCGCTGCTCGTTGATATAAATGCATAACCGACAGCTTGTGTTGTTATTGTAATAATGATGTGGCCAATTGTATGCTTATGCACATGAGTTCCATACTACAACTTAAAAACAAATTATACACGTATGAAGAATTTTCTTATTTTAATCTTAATCTTACTCGCATCTTGTAAAGATGGTTCTCAAAAAACACAGGAAGTTTCTGATTCTATGATGCCAGAGTGGTACTTCATAGAGTGTCAAGGCATCATGAATAAAGCCAAAGAAGGGGATAAACCCTACTCATCGTTTGCAACATCGATTGAATATCTGCCTCTTGAAACAAGTAGCAAAAGCTTGGTTGGAGCTATTCAGCGAGGCATGATTCTGCATACATTGACCGATAGTATTGTCATTGCCGATATGAAGCTCTTTAATCGAAAGGGTGGTAAATATATTGGTGACTTGATGCAAAGAGGAAAAGCCAATAATGAGTATCTATACCCTAGTTTTACTGCAGCCAATGACACACGCAGGGAGGTGTACATTATCGAAACATCGAAGAAGAAGATACATATAGTTGGCTATGATCGGAAATACAAAGGGCATATTGATTTTGATGAATCGCGTGGATTTCCTACCATACATGTATTAGGAGACAATCATCTGTTTGTAGCAGACGATCAGCGTTTTCAAGAGGATTATAGTGATTATGCGATTATTGACTTGAATACAAGAGAGGTTGTGAGTAGACGCCGCTCTTCGGCCTTATTGGATAAAGATCCAGAGAATAATGAGTACTGTATCAAGTATGGTGCTTACGGTAGGATAAATCATAATGCCTATTGGCGGTACAAAGATGATATTCGCTATTACGATAGTCTTACAGATACCATCTTCAGTATCGATACCAATTTGCAAGTGCGTCCTATTGGGATTTTAGATATGGGGAAACTAAAAGTTACCCAGGAACAGAAGTTAAACAAACAGAAAAAGATACAATGGATAGTTTCCCGTGTTATGGAAACTTCGGATGAGATTATTACTTCCCTGATTACCTTTTCAATAGATGAGCCTGTTCGCCTACTTATTTATTCCAAGATTGATAACACAACAAGTGTAATTATTGGGAATTATCGTAACGATCTAGATAATGGCGTCACTTTTAATTTTGGAAATACATCTCAAAGTAAATCATCTATTAAATACGGCTTTATTTCTCCCGGGCCGATTAAGGAAATGGTGGAAATACGAGGAGAAGATGCTTATACATCTGAATTGGGACAAGCTTTTAAAAGAATGGCTGACTCTATAGATTATGAAGCAAATGACGTAATAGGTATATTGCAAGTGAAGTAAACTGATGGAACTTAAAAACAAACTATAAACGTATGAAGAATTTTCTTACTTTAAGTGTTTTAATCTTACTTGTATCTTGTAAAGATGGTTCTCAAAAAACTCAGGAAGTTTCTGACGTCATGACGCCTGAGTGGTACTCTATTGAGTGTCAGGGCATCATGGATAAAGCTCAAAAAGGGGATAAACCCTACTCATCGTTTGCAACATCGATTGAATATCTGACTCTTGAAACAAGTAGCAAAAGCTTGATAGGAGAAGATAAGTTTGGAATAATGCTACATACGTTGACCGATAGTATTGTCATTGCCGATATGAAGCTCTTTAATCGAAAGGATGGTAAATATATTGGAGACCTGATGCAAAAAGGAAGAGCCAATAATGAATATCTTTACCCTGAATATCTTACAGCAAGTGATGCACGTAGGGAGGTGTACGTAATCGAAGCATCGAAGAAGAAGATATATGTAGTTGGTTATGATCGGAAATACAAAGGACATATTGATTTTGAACCTATAGGATACCCCATTATGCATATATTAGGAGACAATCATCTGTTCATTGGAGACAATCAGATGTTTATAGAGAATTATTGTGATTATGCGATTATTGATTTGAATACAAAAGAGGTTGTGAGTAAGCGTCGCTCTTCGGCTTTAATCAATATGGAAGATCCCGAGAAGAATGAACACTGTATAAAGTATTCTACTTATTGTAGAATAAATAAAAATGCCTATTGGCGGTACAAAGATGATATTCGCTATTACGATTGTCTTACAGATACCATCTACAATATTGATACAAATTTACAAGTGCGTCCTATCGGGATTTTAGATATAGGAAAACTAAAAATTACCAAAGAGCAAGAATTAAGTAGAAGACAGATGATAAAGTGGTTTGTTCGCGATGTTGTAGAAACTTCGGAGGAGATTATTACTTCACTTTTCCCCTGGTCCTTACCAGATCCAACTAAGAATTACGAGCCTTCTAGAATACTGATCTATTCCAAGATTGATAATACGACAAAGATGATTATTGGGGATTATAGTAATGATTTAGATAATGGTGTTACTTTTCCTTTTAAAAATTCATCTCAATGCGAATCATCCATCAAGTATGGCTTTATTTCTGCTGTAAAGGTTAAGGATATGGTACAAAACCGAGGAGAAGATGCTTATACATCTGTGTTGGGACAATCATTTAAAAGAATGGCAGATGCCCTAGATTATGAAGCGAATGAGATAGTAGGAATATTGCATGTTAAGTAAAATAAATTCATTTCTTGCGAAAGATATTATTGGTTCTATAATGTATCGAGAGGGTTATTCTAAGTTACATTATTTCCTAAAATGATGGAATCTCATTAAGTTACACTGTACTATTTCTACGACTAGTAATTGTAGGTTTATTTTATGATTCTCAGGCTTTGCTGTGGGATTACGTAAATTTATCATAGATGTGTATTTCTGTATATACCTATGAATGACATGATGAACATGCTTATATATATATGAAATATATTGCTTAATATTGTAAATTTTATCTAATTTTACTTAGTGACTCGAATATCTTAAAATACATCATAATAAATCTATAAATAAAGAGCTATGGTAAGAAGAATTTTGTTTTGTACATGTTTCCTCATGGTTTCGTGCGTTAAAAACCATAAGGGTGGCGAGGTAAAAAACTATACAACTGAAGATGTAGGCATTAATCCACAGATATTTTCAGAATCTATAACAAAGGATAATTATAACATATCGCGGGTTATAACCTTGAATTTACCACAAAGTAAAAATCTATTAAGATCGTCAAAGATATTCATGGATGATACTCGCATCTATATACTTGATAAAGAAAACTTAAAAAAACTCCTAGTTTTTGATCATAATGGAGAGTTTTTATTTGAACTTGGTACTATAGGACGAAGTAGATCAGAATTTATATCAGGAATTAATGACTTCTCTATAGACAAAATAACACAGGATATATATACTCTTGACAAAGAGGGACGAAAGATTATCGTTTTTAGTAGTTTAGGAGAATTCAAGGAAATAATAAAATTCAGAGACTATTGGCCGTATTCATTTGCATTATTAGATAATGGTAATCTAGCAATGGCCTTTCGAATGAGAAATAATTCTTTTAAGAAAACCTATGAATTAGAAATTCTCAATAAAGAGGAGCAATCATTATCCAAATATAGAAAACTTAATACTGATTATGTATTTACACCGAATGAATTTTGTTTTATCGAAAATGGTGACAATACATATTTTATTCCAAATCTTTGTGATACAATCTATAGAATACATAATGACACTATTGATAAAGCTATAGCTATTAATTTTCATGATAAATTTATTACTCAAGAATTAAAATCAAAACTACAAGAGCAAGGAGAAATTAGTAAACAGGGGAATTATGTTCAATCTATCTATAAGTATTTCGAAAACAAAGAATGGACTCATTTAACTTATAACTATGCAAATGTTAGATTAACCTATTTAAAAAATAATAGGACAAATCAAGAATATAATGGAACATCATTATTTGCTGGTTTTATGCCAGCGGAAATCAATTACATAAAACAAGATACATTAATCTTATGTATCGATGATAATGCCTATTATCATCAAAAGAGTATAAAAGAAAATATAGCACATTTGGAACTTTGGAAGGAGATGAGAAATAACACAAGTGATACAATTATGACGATACTTTCAAATAATGATACTTATTTCAAACCATCTCTCATTTTTGTTACGATGGATTGATAGATAACTCAATTCACCTTATCTGAACGTCGTTATTATTACAAATATGCATAGTAAATTGCGCCTGTCCCTAAGACATAAGTTTCAAGAGTCATTATAATCCTGGCACTTGTATCTAATTCTCCTGACTAAATTACTACCAATAGTACCTACTAAATATTATGAATTTATCCAGTTAGTTCCATAAGCAAAAGATTATCGCCTATCCCCACTAAATACCGGATGAGCCGTGGTAATTGGTAAATTACATGTAAAATAGATAAGTTTTATATTCTTTTCGGTCTGTAATAAGAGAATTGAGCTAAGACCGTACGGGAAATGAACAGGAGTTACATGTATTTGCTTTATTTGAGATAAAAAAATAGCCCATCGAAAGATGGGCTATTTTATATGCTATGTTCTAATTAAAACATTTTCATGTCATCAAGAACGTTCATTACTGATTTAACAGCAGTAGCTGAATCTTCAAGTAATTTCTTCTCATCGTCGTTCAAGTCGATTTCGATGATTTTCTCGATACCGTTTTTACCAAGAATTACAGGAACTCCTAAGTAAATATCTTTCATTCCGTACTCACCGTTAAGTAAAGCACATACTGGAAGAACGCGACGTTGGTCAAGAAGGATAGCTTCAACCATTTGTGCAGCAGCGTTTCCTGGAGCATACCATGCAGAAGTACCCATTAATTTCACTAACTCACCACCACCAACTTTAGTACGCTCAATGATTGCGTCAAGTTTGTCAGCGTCGATTAATTCAGTTACAGGGATACCACCTACAGAAGTGTAACGAGGAAGTGGAACCATTGTATCACCGTGACCACCTAATAAAAGAGCGTTGATATCTTTTGGAGATATGTTTAACTCATTTGCAAGGAATGCGCGGTAACGAGCTGTATCAAGGATACCTGCCATACCGAATACTCTTGAAGAGTCGATTTTTGCAGCTAGGAATGAGCAATAACACATAACATCAAGTGGATTAGACACGATGATGATAATTGTATTTGGAGAGTGCTCAATGATGTTTTCAGTTACTTGTTTAACGATACCCGCATTTACAGAAATTAAATCATCGCGGCTCATTCCCGGTTTACGTGGAAGACCTGAAGTAATAACAACAACATCTGAATCAGCAGTTGCAGCGTAATCGTTAGTTACACCTTTGATACGAGTATCAAACATGTTGATAGGGGCAGTTTGCCACATATCTAATGATTTACCTTCAGCTACTCCTTCTTTGATGTCAAGAAGTACTACCTCTTTAATAAAATCTTTTTCTGCAATGCTGTGTGCGCAAGTAGCACCTACGTTTCCAGCTCCTACTACGGTTACTTTCATTTTTAAAGTGTTTTTATAGTTATACTAATAAAATTATATCTAAACTCAAATATTTATTTAACGTGGTCAAATATATTGCTTTTTTTTATACTGACAATAAAAATAGAGAAATAATTCTTTAATATAAGACCTGTTAACACTTTTCTTCTTCGGCTGTAATGAATAATAGTTTTATTTTAGACATTAGTCTTATGAATAGAGCAGGGAGTATGGTTCCTTTTAAGAAAGTTGAAATGGTTATACTCCACCATATACCCGCGACTCCTAATGCTGGTAAGCGCGTAAGCCCTAATGCCATAGGTATGCGTATGGCCGTAAGTATAGTTCCCCATACGGCCGGTGGCATGGTGTTACCCGTCCCGTTATAGGCTCCAATGGTTACGAGTTCAAACACCATAAATACTTGAGATAGAGCAAGTACCTTCATGTATGTAGCTCCCATGTTAATGGTGATATCATCCTTTACAAATAGCCAGAACAGATTGTCACCGAAGAAAAAGAAGAGTATTGCGGCAAATAGCCCAATGCTACCGGCAAATGCCATCATTACATAATATCCTCTATTCATGCGGTTCCAATTACGTGCTCCGTAGTTTTGGCCCATAAAGGCAGCCAGAGCTGTAGAGAAGCCTCCCGCCGTCATCCATGATATAGCTTCAATCTGTGAGCCAATGCTAAATGTGGCAACTGCTTGATATCCCCAGCCTGATGCTAGGGTGGATAATGTCATGGAAAATAAAGCAAAAAGTCCGTTTTCAACGCTTAATGGAGCGCCTAAACGAATAAGACGCTGTGTATAATATTTCTTAATTTTAGAAAAACGAGTTAATGCCCCGAGAGCGAATTTTTTATTGTATACCCTGACAATAAATAGGATAAATACAATAAGTTGCGCCAGTGTGGTTGCAATACCTGCTCCAGCAGTACCTAGACCTTGGGTAATACCTGCCCCATAAATAAGGATAGGATCCAAAACGATGTTGGCGACAAGACCTGTTGCTACTATTTTAAATGGAGTTTTACTGTCGCCTAGTCCGTTATATATGCCACTCATACAGTTATTACTGATGGTAAAAAATATGCCGGGAGTTACTATACGCAGATAGTTGGCAGCATTTGTAGCAATTTCCGGAGTAAAATGGAACATGCTTACCAATTGGTCCGCGCACAGAAGTAAAAAAAAGGCGTAGCAGGTTGCTACGATGAATGCCAGAGTAGTGCTTTGATTTGCATACTCCTTGGCACGTATTGTGTCAGATGCACCAATACATTGAGAAACGGTAATTTCGGCCGCAGTTTTGGGTAATAAGGAAATTGCATTTCCCAACCACATAAAGAATCCTGCTGCGCCAACAGCGGCTACGGCGTCGCTCCCCAAATTTCCTAACCACAGCATATCGGTCATATTGTATGCCATTTGGACAAAGGAG
This sequence comes from Marinifilaceae bacterium, assembly GCA_051656645.1. Classification (GTDB taxonomy): domain Bacteria; phylum Bacteroidota; class Bacteroidia; order Bacteroidales; family Marinifilaceae; genus JBOGCH01. The sequence continues at coordinate 71,269 of JBOGCH010000042.1, read as the reverse complement.
GAGGAGATTAGCGGTAGGGCTATAATCCACAAGGCACGAATAATCGTGCCTTGTGTTAAATTATTTATTTTATTCATCTATTATTAATTAGTCTACACGCCCCGGATATGCCTCGAGTGCTTTTTCTAAAACAACGAGTGCGCCTTTTAGTTCGGTTGTATTTAATACGTATGCAATACGGACTTCATTTGTCCCTTTACCTGGCGTGGTGTAGAAACCAGTGGCAGGTGCCATAAAGATGGTTTCATTGTTATATGCAAACTCTTCCAAACACCATTGACAGAATTTATCAGAATTATCAATAGGAAGTTTAACAACTGTATAGAACGCGCCTCTTGGGAGTGTACAGAAACAACCCGGGATACGATTTAATCCTTCAACCAATACGTTGCGACGCTCAATGTACTCATCGTATACGTCCTTTAAATAGCTATCGGCAACATCTAATGATGCTTCTGCGGCAATTTGTCCTAATAAAGGTGGACTTAGACGTGCCTGACACCATTTCATAACACCCTCGCGTACTTTTGCATTTTTGGTAACAATCATACCAATACGGATGCCGCATTCGCTGTAACGTTTTGAAACAGAGTCGATCATGATGACGTTTTGCTCAACCTCTTTTAAGTGTAAAGCAGATACATAAGGTTCGTCAGTATATCGGAATTCACGATATACCTCGTCCGAAACAAGGAAAAGATTATGTTTCTTAACTAATGCTTCGATTTTATGCATCTCCTCGGCAGTATATAAGTATCCTGTTGGATTGTTAGGATTACAAATTAAAAGTGCTTTTGTGCGTGGAGTAATCATTTTTTCTAGCTCCTCAACCGGTGGCAAAGCAAATCCTGTTTCTATAGATGCCGGAATAGGAATAGTTTTTACACCACAAGCCATAGCAAATGTTAAGTAGTTTGCGTATGATGGTTCCGGTAACAAAATCTCGTCGCCCGGATCTAAACATGCAAGGAATGTAGCAAAAAGAGCTTCAGAACCTCCGGTTGTTACAATAATATCCTCTGCGCTAACGTTGATGTTAAAACGCTTATAGTATCCGGTTAATTTTTCACGTAATGATAAGATACCCTCACTTGGTGAGTACTCCAATATTTTGCGATCAATGTTTTTCAATGCAGTGAAAGCTTCTTCCGGAGTATGTATGTCCGGTTGTCCAATATTTAGTGGATAAACTTTTTTTCCTTCTTGTCTTGCTTTATTTGCAAAAGGAACGAGTTTACGTATAGGAGAAGCGGGCATATCGAACCCACGTTGTGAAATTTGTGGCATTGTGTTTAAGTTTTATGTTTAACGTTTTATTCTTTGATAATCCTTAGTATATGTTTATGCACAAAGAGATGATAGCTAAAGAATATAATACAAAAATACATAAAGCAATTCACTTTTGTATTAAACTGAAAGTCCGCATACGTTTTCTTAGCTATAATTAGTGCTAATTACAATATCTTGCAGACTTATTTTAAAAAATAACCTCATTCTAACGGCAAAACGATTATAATATAGATTTTGCGTAAAAATAATAAAAAATACAAAACTCATAGTTTTCTTCAACTATTCCTTTAAAAATAGTTTTTCTACTTCACTTTGTACTAAATTCCTTATACATTTGTCTTTATCAAACAAAGCAAAAGAATATATGAAGAAGAATATAGTTGTAATATGCGGCGGAAACTCATCAGAGTTCGAGGTGTCAATGAAGAGTGGAAATCATATTTTTAGTCAGATAGACGAGACGAGATACAATAAATATTTCATGGTACTGAAAGGGAGAGAATGGAATATTGTGGAGGGCGACAAATTATATGCAGTAGATAAGAATGATTTTTCATTTAATAGAGATGGTGAAAAGATTGTAATTGATTTTGCTTATATCACAATTCATGGTGTACCCGGAGAAAATGGAATGCTTCAAGGATACTTGGACATGATGAATGTTCCTTACTCAACATGTAATACTTTATGTGAAGCGATTACATTTGATAAGTTTACATGTACCAATTATTTGCAAGCATTTAATATAGAGACAACAAACCCTGTTATGCTTACGCGTGGCGTGGCGTACAATAGGGATGCTGTACTAGCTGTTGTTGGATTACCGTGCTTTGTGAAACCTAATGCGGAAGGATCGAGTTTTGGCGTAAGTAAGGTGAAAACAATTGAAGAGTTTGACGGCGCAATAGAGCATGCCTTTTCAATGTGTAAAGAGGTGTTGGTTGAAGGATTTATTGATGGTATAGAATTTACTTGTGGTTTATATAAGGTTGGGAATAAAAAAGTGATATTCCCCGTGGCGGAAGTTATACCAAAGAATGAGTTCTTTGATTTTGAAGCTAAATATGATGCAACGAAATCTGAAGAAATTATCCCTGGACGCTTTTCTGAGGATATTACGGAGCGTATTCAACAAATGGCATCGGAGGTGTACGATATATTACGTTGTCAAGGTATTGTACGTATAGATGGTTTTGTGAGCAATGGCCACGTAATAATGCTTGAGGTAAATACAACACCGGGCATGACTGCCAATAGCTTTGTTCCTAAAATGGTTACAGCTATGAATCTAAATTTAAAAGATATTATTACTGAAATAATAGAAGATAAATTTCAACATATGGCTTAATTTTATTAGGCTCAAATGCACCGTTATATCGCTGTTTGTATAGCAGGGATATAACGGTGTTTTTTATTATTCGCAAACTTGATTATTTTTGTAAACAAGTATAATTAAATAAAATTCAAGAATGGCGGTAGGGTTATTTATATCATTGTTTGTAATTGGGGGTGTTGGATATTTTTTGTTTCGTAACTACTATGCGCAATCTGTGCTATTGTTGGGTGGTATAGCGCTTTTAATAGCTGCATTATTGCTAAAGGGTGAGGATGTAGTATTTGCTTCGTTACAATCGCACAATACACACTCGGTTATTTTCAATGTAATAGCTCTGTTTAAGAATATTATAGCGTCTAAGCTTTCGGGAATAGGCCTACTTATTATGTCTATTGGTGGATTTGTAAACTATATGAAACACATAGGGGCTAGCGAAGCTTTGGTAAATATAGCCGTTAAACCTTTGCAGTGGTTCCGGAAGTTTCCTTATTTAACAGCCGCAATGGTTATACCCATTGGCCAATTGCTGTTTATGGCTACACCATCGGCTGCGGGCTTATCGTTACTTTTGATGGTTGCTGTTTATCCCTTATTAATGCAGTTGGGGATAAGTAAAGTGAGTGCAGTTGCTGTAATTACTGCTTGTACGATATTTGATATGGGACCGGCAAGTGGTAATGTCCACCAGGCTGCTGCTCTGTCTGGGATGAACGGTATGGAATATTTTGTTAACTATCAGTTGCCACTTATATTGCCGGCGGTAATGGTTATGATTCCGCTTTACCTTTTGGTAAATCGTTATTATGATAAGAAAGAAGGTTTAACGCACGAGGTATGTTGTTTGCAACATGAGGAGAAACCGTCTGATAAACCGTCCTATTACGCTTTATTACCTGTTTTACCTATTGTATTACTATTCTGCTTTTCTACGTTATTTGGATCGCATATTCAGATTAATGCCCCTATTGCGATGATAACTTCTATGCTAATAACAATGGCTGTAGAATTGTTTAGAACCCGAAATTTTAGGCAAGTGGCTCATTCTGCTAAGAGTTTCTGGGACGGTGCTGCTGATGTATTCGCGTCAGTGGTAACCTTAATAATTTGTGCGGAATTCTTTGCTGAAGGTATAAAGATGTTAGGATTTATTGATTCACTTGTATATATATCACAGCATTTGGGGCTCGGTTTTATTGGTGTTGCCGGCGTAATGACTACAATGATCTTTGGTTCGTCTGTATTGCTAGGAAGTGGTAATGCCTCGTTCTTTGCTTTTGGTCCACTTGTACCGGGAATTGTTGAACAGTTAGCTCATGGAGGAAATGCAGTATTGAACACCGCAGACATGATTGTAACTATGCAATTGGCCGCAAGTACTGGCCGTGCGTTATCCCCGATTGCGGGATTGATTATTGCAACTTGTGCTATAGCGAAAATATCTCCCTTTAGTGTGGTGAAACGCAATGTAATTCCACTAGTAGGTACATCTATTTTTATTTTTATCCTTAATATGTTTTTACGTTAAGATATACTACTTAGCGATATGATGAGGTAAGTAATTGTTAAGCGTAAATGCATACTCATATATGATTAATTTTTATCTTTGTTTACGATATCGATTGCATATAAAGAATAAATAGTATGAAAAGAATAAGTTTAATTTTAATTTTAACTGCGTTAAATGTATTGGGATTTGCTAAGAAACCAATATTGAGGTATAGTACTAAAGGTAAGTTTAAAATTGTCCAGTTTACGGATTTACACATAAAACCGGAGAATCCTGATACACAAATGGCAATAGAGGCTATGAATACAATACTTGATGAAGAGAAACCTGATTTAGTAATATTTACAGGCGATATTATATGGGGACAGCCTGCCTTAGAAGCTTTTGAACGAGGATTGGAACCAGCCGTGAGTAGAGGTATTCCTTTCTATGTATTATTTGGAAATCATGACGATGAGAAAGGCTTAAGTAGACAGGATTTATACAATATTTCAATGTCAAAAAGTGGATGTTGTATGCAAAATGTAAAAGGAATTAGTGGCATAGGTAATGGAGTAGTCGAGATTTTGGGTTCAATGGATAAAGATGTGGCTAATGTTCTGTATTGTTTTGATTCACATAGCTATTCAAAAGTAAAAGAGGTAAAAGGATACGATTTTATAAAGTTTGACCAGATTAAATGGTATGTAGATATGAGTAATCGTTATGCTCAAAAGAATGATGGAAAGAAGGTAGAAGCATTGGCATTTTTCCATATACCATTGCCAGAATATGGAATTGCTCGGAAAAGAAAAGATGCTGCAATTTACGGTAATGCCAAAGAAGGAGAGTGTGCACCTGTATTAAATTCAGGTTTATATACTACAATGAAACAACAAGGAGATGTTAAAGGAGTGTTTACAGGCCATGATCATGACAATGATTATATTGTGGATTATAATGGGATAGCTTTAGCATATGGTCGTTTCTCTGGTGGAAACACCGTATATTTCAGATTACCTATGAATGGTGCACGAGTTATTGAACTCACTGAGAATGTATCTGGTTTTGCCTCTTGGATACGATTAAGAGATAGGAGTATTGAACAACGGACGGTGTTCCCAGATTCATTTAATAAGTAATATAAGGATTAATATCATTGTGCTTATAGTTCATGTTTTATTTGTGGATACATGAATGATTTGATAAAAGCCAAGTACAAGAGATGTGCTTGGCTTTTATTATGTTTAATTTCTTAGTGAAGTAGATCTATAGTGATACTCCAACGCTAAGTATGAGATCACCAAACATGTTGTGGTGTTTTGTTTCATAGCCTACACGGAAACCTGCGGTAATTTCAAATGGTAATCGGACAAGATAGGATGCACTTTTTAATTCAACTCCGTAGGAGTTGAATGAGTGGTTTTTTAAGACTTGTTTTTCATATCCATAATCAAAGAAAGCACCTGCTGTTAGATTTTTAATGTACCAAGTAGATCCAACAGACCAATCGCTAAATACCAATGGAAGCTGATAGGTTGATCGAAGAGAGAACATTTCATAACCATATAATTCCGTTCCACGTGGGGACATTACCTTATTATTATAATTACGCACTTTGTTTTGCATGCGTTGAAAACCTGAATAAATTTGTAATGAATGCAATGGGACAGGTGTTGGGAAATATGTGTTTAGTGTTGTCCACCATTGTGGCCCGTAGTTGATATAGTTTAGTGGTGTGTGGCCATAACCTATTTGGAAGGATTGTGCCAGTTTGGGCCATAATTCCTGTTGAGATTGTCTCATGCGATTGCTTATTTGGAAACCATACTCCAACATTTGATAAAATCTTCGCGGTTGAGATAAAGAATAATTTCTTTTGTCAACAGGGATGTAGAATTCCTGATCTGTTATGTATTTATACGTCTTTCGGACAGTGTTATTGTGTACGCCCTCAACTTTATAACTTATAAAAGGCTGAAAGTAGCGAATGTAGTTACGTCGAGAGAAGTTTAGTGGTGCTCTAACCATTAGTCGGGCAGATGAAAGCCAAGCCTTGTTTTTTAGGAAGAGTGTATCAGTCTCATCTGAGTTATTTAACTGCGCATGCAAGTTATAATTATCATATTTATATCTTCCAGACTCTAGTTTTAAATCAAAAATTGGAAACAGTCCTTGATAACTAGCGTCGACAAACCACTGGCCGTATTTAAATCCCGATTGTAAGGCGTAGCCTGCCGATAGGAATAGGGTGCTCAGTAGATTTTGTGAATATAATGCCAATCCTAAATCTGCGGCTTGATTGTTAAAGTCAATTACCGCAGGTCCCCAACTGTGAATGTTAAACAAGTTAGTGGCTTTACGGAATGGTTTTGTGTGAAATGATGAATCGGAATCAACATTGAGTTGCCAGTTTTCTTGCTTAGTAACCGTTTCTGCAAGTGTGTATGGTTCATAGTCAGCCCTTGAATAGGATAAATCCGATAATCTGACACGTCCGGGTTTATATCCGTTCGAGGTGTAGAATGAGAACAATAACGAACTGTCAGCACTAATTGTGGGATAATTACATCCAAATGGCGTTGAAAGGACCTGGTTTACTGTCTCCAAGCCTCGCTTTATGTGTATGGCATTGTTGCCTGAGGTAGCCGAACGGTAGAATGTTGTATTCCCAATAAGAGTTGGAAAATCTATTTGATAGTTTACAACAGGAGTTAAGTTAATCCTTTTTTCGGTGTGCCAATTAATTTGTGCTAATTGTAAGCCGTCAGCTGTTTGAGTAACGCAACTTATTATAGAGTCATTTACGGATGGATGTAAGATTAATTCATAATTAGGGGCAGTATATCTAGTTTTGGGTGATAGAAAATCATTATCGACAGAAACAATAGATGCTTGGTTATTTGAATTTACCACAATACATCCCCAACCTTCATCGAATGCGAAAGGAGCAAAGCAGTTGTCTGTCATAGGATGATGTTTATATGTGCCTGTTTTCATATTATAGGAGGCCAGGGTATTGCGTCCTGCGTGTTCCCATCTGATATGAGGAATGTATTCGCACCAAACAATTACAGAGTCTTTATAAGCAAATTGATAGTCATAAAGTTTTGCTGTTTTTACAATAGGAATCTCTCGTCCGTCTTTAATCAGTACGAACATTCCTGTTTGATCTATTCCCTCTTTATAGGCGATAATAGAGTTTGTACCGATATTTAATGGATAGTGATAATTAGTATAGTTTTTATTGTTTGTGGGAATAGTGTCAAAGTGTGAATACTGGTTGTTATGAATTTCCTGTACCCACTGTGCTTGTAGTTGAGAGAAATTGTCGTGGTAGAGAGTACGGAGTGCACTAGGATGTGTGTTAACACTTTGGGCCAATTGAGGGTCTATGAATAGAGACTCAAATTTTGGCGATTGCCATAAGGAGTCTCTTTTTTTACTCATGGACATTTTAAGGCTTGTAGCAAAAGGTGTAATACCAAAGGGGCGATTACCGCATCTGCGTAAGGCTTTATCCCAAATGTCCTTGCCATAGTTGGCACGTGTGTTGGATACCATATAATAACCCATAACATAACGGTTAGGGACAAAATCTTTATTTGAGCCAAGAATTGCTTTTTGCATAGAGTAAACGCCTTTTTCAACTACTTGTGCTTTCATTTCATTGAGAAATTCTGGTGAACGGCCTCGCCCAATAGGAAGTACGGCACTCTCAAATGCAACGGCATCTCCTTCCATATACCACATAGGTACATACAGTCCGATAACTAAGGTTGGGAATATATCCCCGAATACGTAATATATGGCCTTTGTGATGCCTTGATCTACTTGGTCAATTTGTACAACATGACGAAACTCATGCGCGCATAGATGAGCTAACCAGCCATCTGAGGGTTCCTGTGCTGGAATTGTATAGAGTTCGGATTTACGAGGTGCCATAGCGACATTACCGTTTGACAATCCTTCTCCGGCATGTAATATAATTGAAATTGACCTGACATTTTTCTTGTTCTTGTTTGCATGTTGATACAGGTTATGAAACAAATTAGCCATTTTTTGTGCATTATCTTCGAAAAAATCAGGATAAATGAGTTGAAAATTCTCGGTTCTAATTTGTTTCCATCTAAACCATGACGGGTCTTGGCCAAAACTTACAAACTGTCCATGAGTTAGAAACGTATAGTGTAGTAAAAACACAATGAGTGAAAAGAATCTTTTCATAAAAAATGATATGTATATAAATTTTAAGTTTTAAAAATATACTTTTTCGTTGAATATATACCCGATGGTATGGTTATATTTGCGAAAAATGCGTAGCTTGTTTTTAGCAATAAAATAAACTATTATTTAAGCATAATTTTAATCAGTAATTACAATGAACAACGACTTTGAACGAATAGCTGAACTAAGAAGCTTATTAGAAAACTATAATTATAACTATTATGTCAAAAACGCGCCTTTAGTTTCGGATTATGAATTTGATACGTTGATGAAGGAGCTAGAGTTGTTAGAAAATAAACATCCTGAGCTTTTTGATGAGAATTCTCCGACACAGCGGGTTGGACAAGATATAAATAGGGAGTTTTCCCAACAACAACATAAATATCCGATGCTATCTTTGAGTAACACTTATAGTAAAGAGGAGGTGTTAGATTTTGATAGTAGAGTACGTAAGGTTGTTGGTGATGATGTAGAATATGTTTGTGAGCTCAAATATGATGGTTCGTCCATATCGTTGACCTATCAAGATGGTAAATTGGTTTCGGGAGTAACGCGAGGTGATGGTGTAATGGGAGATGTAGTGACTGATAATGTACGCACAATTAGATCATTGCCCTTACATCTGCATGGAACAGGCTATCCTAATGAGTTTGAGATTCGGGGAGAAATCTTAATGCCTTTTTCCGTTTTCAATCATATCAACCAAGAGAGAGCAGAAAAAGGCGAGCAGCTCTTTGCAAATCCGAGGAATGCTGCGGCAGGAACTTTGAAATTACAAAATTCGTCGCAAGTGGCGAAAAGACATTTAGATTGTCTGTTGTATTATATTCCTGGGGAGACAACTCAAGCAGAGTCACATTGGGAAAATCTGGAATTGGCGAGAGAATGGGGATTTAATGTTCCAACATCTGCACGTCTATGCAAAAATGTGGATGATATTTGGAATTTTATAACACAATGGGATGTGGATAGACAAAACCTACCTATACCTATTGATGGAATTGTAATAAAAGTAAATAACTTGGAGATGCAGCGGCAATTGGGCTACACAGCAAAATCTCCACGTTGGGCAATAGCATATAAGTTTAAAGCAGAACGGGTTGAAACTCCTCTTTTGGATGTTGTGTATCAGGTTGGACGCACCGGGACAGTGACGCCAGTTGCTGAAATGACTCCGGTTCATGTGGCAGGAACCATGGTTAAGCGTGCATCACTGTATAATGCAGATTACATATCTGAGTTGGATTTACATTTACAGGATTGGGTATATGTGGAGAAAGGCGGTGAGATAATACCAAAGATAGTTGGTGTAAATATGGATAAACGTGCTAAAGATGCGGACTCTATAGTTTTTATAAAATCCTGCCCAGAATGCGGAACATTATTAGTTAGGGAGGAAGGAGAGGCAAATTATTATTGTCCCAATAGGATGAAATGTCCACCGCAAATTGCGGGTAGAATAGAGCATTTTGTAAGCAGAAAAGCAATGCATATTGATGGTTTGGGAAGCGAGATTATTGATTTGCTACTTGAAAAAAAAGAGATAAGCAATTATGCAGATTTATATTCGCTAAATAGTAAGAAAGATAGGCTAGTTGGGATGGAAAAGGTTATTTATCCTAAAAGTTATGAGGTAACACATGTGCCATTATCAAAGGTAATTTACGGCCTGGAACTTTTTTATAAAGGAATTACATCTAAGTGTGCTGAAATACTCGCTAACAATTTTAACACAATACATGGAATAAAAAATGCATCGGTCCAAGAGCTAACAAATGTTGGGTTAAGTATGGATCAAGCAAGAAAGGTCTTAACATCTGGACAATTAAATTTTGGAAGTTCTATGTTAGATAGATTGGGAGATGTAGCTAATGAGGAAGATATCCCGTTAACAGCCATTATCCAAGCCTTAAATATACCTGGAATTGACAAAATTAAGAGTATAAATTTAGCATCTCATTTTGATTATATTTATGAGATATTTAAAAGTGGTGTTGATGAGATAAAAGAGATACCTGGTTTTACACAAGAAGATGGGGAACAAATTGTTAAATTCTTTATGAATAACGAGAAACTTGTGACTCGTTTAAACACTTTACGCGTATTTCGACTCCAAGACAGATCTGTGACGAAACTTTTGGATGAGATAGAGCGTTCTAAATCCATAGGACTGGACCACCTTATATATGCTTTAGGAATACGTTATGTAGGAGAAAACGCATCACGAAATTTGGCAAATCATTTCCGTTCACTTAATAAATTGATGACAGCGACAGGAGATCAGCTTCTTGAAGTTGAAGATGTTGGTGAGCAGATGTGTAAAAGTATACTTCAATTCTTTTTGGACGATACCAATAAGCAAATTGTAGCTAGTTTAATGGATGCTGGAATTGTGACAGAGTTGGAAAAAGTAGAGTCGGCAGGAGATAGATGCAAGGATTTAGTATTTGTAATAACCGGGACATTATCACAACCTAGAGATTATTATAAAAATTATATACTATCTCAAGGTGGAAAAGTTAGTGAGTCGGTATCGTCTAAGACAAACTATGTTCTAGCTGGAGAAAAGGCAGGGAGTAAACTGACGAAGGCTGAGAAGTTGGGTGTCAATATATTGAAAGAAGAAGATTTTTTAACTCGTTTTATGTAATCATTTGTAAGTATTTCTAGTATACAAGGGTACATAGAATGCTCTAGATAAGTAAATACTAACATTATAAATAGGCAACATCATGGCACGTTACAATAAAGAAGAGGTTAAAACAGTACTCTCACTAGCTGGAGAGGAAGTGTTACGTTTGGGTGGCGATAAAATGCATCCAGAACATCTTTTTCTTGGCATTTTACGTGCTCCTAATGCGTTAGTGAGAAGCACCCTATTTGAAATGAATGTGGACATAGACTTAGTAAAGCAGCTCGTGGAGAGCAAGGTAAAAACCACTCATCCGCGTATTACGGAGGAGGATATACTACTTACCAAAGCCACGGAACATATTCTTAATGTAGTGGAGGAAGAGATAGATATGGAACGACAAGAAGATATTTGCGCAGAGCATATCCTTTTAGCAATCTTACGAAATAAACATAATTATATAACAATGTTACTGAATGAATATAATGTAAATTACAATTGTTTTAAAGAACAGTTGGATAAAGATAGCATCGTCGATCGATTTAACTTTGATGACGATGAGGAGGATGAGGAAAGCGGAGGTGGCTATGATTCTTCGATGGCAGAGAAGACTGATACAAAGAAAAATAGCCAAACTCCGGCCTTAGATGCATTTAGTCGAGATATTACGGCTATGGCTGAGCGAAATGAATTGGACCCTATTGTGGGGCGCGAAAGAGAAATAAGTCGTTTATCGCAAGTACTAAGTAGAAGAAAAAAGAACAATCCAATCTTAATTGGAGAGCCGGGAGTGGGAAAAAGTGCCATCGTCGAAGGTTTAGCAAAGAGGATTGTTGAGAAGAAAGTTTCTAGAGTGTTGTTTAATAAAAGAATTGTAGCTTTAGATATAGCGTCTGTTGTTGCCGGAACAAAATACCGTGGACAATTTGAAGAGCGGATGAAAGCCATAATTAATGAGCTTGCAAAACATAAGGAGATTATTCTTTTTATTGATGAGATTCATACTATTGTTGGGGCAGGTGGAACAACGGGCAGTTTAGATGCAGCCAACATGCTAAAACCTGCCTTATCGCGAGGAGAGATTCAATGTATTGGTGCTACGACGTTAGATGAATTTAGACAAAACATAGAAAAAGATGGAGCTCTTGATAGGCGATTCCAGAAGATTCTTGTAGAACAACCTTCACTAGAGGAGACGTTGACCATTCTGTCAAACATCAAAACTCGCTATGAGGAGCACCATAAGGTAAATTATACTGATGAGGCTATTATGGCTTGTGCTAAAATGGCAAAACGCTATATAAGTGATAGATCTATGCCCGATAAAGCCATTGATGCTTTGGATGAGGCAGGTGCTTCCGCACATATCTCGAATATAAAAATTCCTCAAGTAGTTGAAGAGTTAGAAAAGTCGATAGAGGAGGTAAGAACAAAGAAAAAAGAAGCGGTCTCTTTACAGAATTTTGAACTTGCTGCAGCTTATAGAGATAGGGAGCGTTTTTTTCTATCGGAGTTGGAACGCGAACAGCACTTATGGGAAAATCAATTAGATTCAAACCCAGTTGCTGTCGATGAAGAACAGATTGCTGAGGTCATAGCGACAATGACGGGTGTTCCGGTAAAACGTATTGCTAAGCAAGAAGGACAACGACTAATGCAAATGGAAACTGAGTTGTCTAAGCAAGTTATTGGGCAAAATCAGGCAATAGAAAAGATAGTGAAAGCTATCCGACGTAACAGAGCAGGATTGCGAGATCCAAACCGTCCAATTGGTTCATTTATGTTTTTAGGTCCAACGGGTGTAGGAAAAACACAATTAGCTAAGAGTATTGCGACAATTCTATTCGATAATAAAGATGCGCTGATACGAATTGATATGAGTGAATATATGGAGAAATTTGCCGTATCTCGTTTAATGGGGGCACCTCCGGGGTATGTCGGATACGAAGAAGGCGGTCAATTAACTGAACGAGTACGCCGTAAACCATACAGTGTAGTTCTCCTGGATGAGATAGAAAAGGCGCATCCGGATGTATTTAATATCCTATTACAGATATTAGATGATGGACAGTTAACAGACAGCGTTGGACGTACTGTGGACTTTAAAAATACTATTATAATCATGACATCCAACATTGGAAGCCGCCAGGTTAAAGATTTTGGTCGCGGGATAGGATTTAACTTAATGAGCGAGAAGGAGGAGAATGCACATGTTAAGGGTGTAATAAGTAAGGCTCTGAGACGCTCATTTTCGCCAGAATTTCTTAACCGTTTAGATGAAGTAATTGTATTTAATTCGTTGAATGAGGAGATAGTTCGTGAAATTGTAAATATTGAGCTTGATAAGGTAATAAAACGCATCACTGAGATAGGTTATCACGTGGATATTAATGAAAATGTGAAGGATTATATTGTTAAACAGGGCTTTGAGCCTGAATATGGTGCAAGACCATTGAAACGTGCAATCCAAAAATACCTTGAAGATGAAGTGGCAGAAGCAATTATCAAAGAGGGCTCTACAAAAGGAATAAAATTTAACGTGTACTATAGTTCCGATGCAGATAAAATCATGGTTGACGTTGAGCAATAATGATACATAAAACAATAAAGCCGTATAAGAGTTTACTCCTATACGGCTTTATTGTTTTATGTATCGAGAATTTAAGCCTCAGCCTGTTCCTCTATTTCTGGTGTAGAGTCACTTTCTTCTAACTTTTCTTCATTGATAGTCTCGCTTGGAGTTTCATTGCAATGAGCATCTCTGTATTCGCTAATGCCACCATCCGAAAAGCGAAATACACGTCCCGGGAATTTATCGATTAAATCATATTGATGAGTAGCGATAATAACGGTTTTTCCCGCTTCGCTTAGATCATGTAGTAATTGAACCAATTGATAGGATGTTTCAGGGTCTATGTTACCTGTAGGCTCGTCCGCTAATATAATTGGTGGAGCATTCAGAAGTGCACGGGCTAATACAATGCGTTGTTGTTCACCTCCCGAAAGTTGATGTGGCATCTTAAACTTTTTATCCGTCATTTCAACTTTCTCAAGTACAGTCTCAATACGCTCTGCGATACCTTTCTTATCCTTCCAACCGGTAGCGCGGAGTACAAACTCCAAGTTTGCATATACATCACGATCTACCAGTAATTTGAAATCCTGGAAAACAATGCCGCATTTGCGTCTCAGTTCAGGAACATGTGAACGTTTAAGTTTTTTCAACTGAAATCCTGCAACGGTCCCTGTCCCATAAGATAAAGGAAGTTCTGCATATAATGTTTTAAGAAGTGATGATTTACCACTTCCTACTTTTCCAATAAAATAAACCAGTTCGCCGCTTTTAATCTCAATGTCAATACCTTTTAGAATTGTAACATCTTGTTGCTTAACAACGCCGCCTTCAATCTTTACTGCAATCTCAGTCATATGTTTACTGAATTAAATCAATTTCTTCAAGCCGCTAATACGCTCTAACGGATCGGGAGCATTAAAAACAAAACTACCTGCCACAAGTGCGTCTGCACCTGCTTCAACAAGACGTTTTCCTGTTTCGAAATTAACACCTCCATCAACCTCAATAAGAGCTTTGCTTCCAGTTGAGCTAATTAGTTGTCTTAATTTTTTCACCTTTTCAACTGCGTTTTCAATAAAGCTTTGTCCTCCGAATCCTGGATTTACACTCATGATTAGAACTAAATCCACATCGGCAATAATATCCTCAAGTACCGCAACTGGAGTATGTGGATTTAAAGCAACGCCTGCTTTCATTCCTAAAGCTTTGATTTGTTGTATCGTTCGATGTAAATGTGTCGATGCTTCATAATGCACTGTAAGCCATTCCGCACCAGCTGCCTTGAAATCCTCAAGGTAACGTTCCGGTTTCTCAATCATCAAATGCACATCTAAAGGTTTCTTCACGATGCTATGCACTTGCGATAAGATAGACATACCATAGGAAATATTTGGAACAAATACACCGTCCATAATGTCAATATGTAACCAATCGGCTTCGCTTTTATTAATCATTTCAATGTCGCGTCCTAGATTTAAGAAATCTGCCGATAACATGGAAGGGGAAACAATAGTACTCATCTTATTATAATTATTTATCTGTTTAAACCATGAAGTGGTATTGTCTTGTTGATCAACAATTCCACTTTTAATTTTTATTGCAATTTCAGCCATAGCTTTACTGAAGCATTCTTAATATTTTTAATTAGGCAAATGTATAGTGATACTATTATTTAATATGCCCAAAGACATTTCGCCGTGTATTTTGCGAAACCTTGCGAAGATACAATATATCTTCAAAATAATATTGCTTGCAAAGTTTATAAATTGTAAAAAGGAACGTCTACAATAAAACGCTATTTAATCCTCCTTTTTCTCCTCGTCATACCAAGACGCATACATGGAGTAAGCATCCACAATACGTTCCACTTCACCGCGCAGCAACGCTTCGTCCATCTGTTTTAGTTTCTTAGCAGGTGAACCGGCATATACCCAACCGGATTCAACCACAGTGCCTTTTGTTACTAAACTGCCTGCGGCGATGATGGTATTGCTTTCTACAACAACGTTGTCCATAACAATAGCGCCCATCCCAATAAGCACGTTATCCTTGATAGTGCAGCCGTGTATTACGCAGTTATGTGCAATGGATACATTATTGCCAATGTAAGTTGCAAATTTCTGGTATGTTGCGTGTACGGTCGCATTATCCTGTATATTTACTTTATTACCAATACGTATTGAATTGACGTCGCCACGAAGAACGGCTCCAAACCAAATACTGCAATCGTCGCCCATTTCTACGTCGCCAATAATAGCTGCGTTATCAGCAAGAAAACAATTCTTACCAAATTTAGGCGTATGTCCGTTTAATTCTCTGATTATTGCCATGAGTTTTGTAGTTTAATACTTTAACACAAAAGTAGCGAAAAATGTAATAGTCTATGCGATATTATCCTTAATCTTCTTGCATTTCCTATTTTTACCATTTACATTTGCAACGTAAGATAATTCTTCAGGGCAGGGTGTAACTCCCTACCGGCGGTAATAGTCCGCGACTCCCCCATAAAGGGACTGAAAGGGTGCAATTCCCTTACCGACGGTCATAGTCCGGATGAAAGAAGAGTATATCGGTTTAAATAGACATGCATATATGTTTATATAAAGATATTATTTCAATGCCCTGAGTGTAACATACATTCAGGGCATTTTATGTTTAAACACGGTTTATGGAACATAGTCAATACATGCTAAAAGCAATAGAGCTAGCTAAGGAGGGAATTGGCGGAGTCAATCCCAACCCGCTTGTTGGTGCGCTTGTTGTCAAAAATGGTGAGATTATAGCACAAGGCTATCATCCTCGCTATGGCGAGTGGCATGCCGAGCGCCATGCACTCAATGAGTGTGGCGAAGAAGCTAGAGGTGCAACTTTGTATGTAACATTGGAACCTTGTTGTCATCATGGTAAAACGCCACCTTGCACTGATATTATTATAGAAAAAGGTATCAGCAAAGTAGTTATTGGTATCTTAGATCCAAATCCACTTGTTGCGGGACAAGGAGTGGCTATTCTTGAACGTGCGGGTATAGAGGTAATTACCGGAGTACAGCAAGAAGCTATAAATCACCTTAACCGTGTGTTTCTAAAATACATTACCACACAAATGCCATGGGTGTTATTAAAAACGGCCATGACGTTAGATGGTAAAATAGCCACTTACACCGGTCAATCTCGTTGGGTAACGTCCTCAGAAGCTAGAGATAGGGTGCAAGAATTACGCAAGGAGTATCCCGCTATAATGGTAGGAATAGGTACAGTTTTAGCTGATGACCCAATGCTAACATGCCGTCTGGACCAAGATGCACGCCAGCCTATACGTATCGTGGTGGATACCACTGCTCGTATTCCCGTTCATTCGCAATTAGTACAAACGGCCAAAGAATACCCCACAATAATTGCTCACACCTCACTTGCAACTAACGATGCGTTAGAGCATTTGTCACAATTTGGCGTTGAGTGTATGTGTTGCCCCGATCGTAATGGAGAAGTGGATATTCCAGAAATGCTCCGTTTATTAGGACAGCGTAAAATAGATGCCATTCTTTTAGAAGGTGGTGGAACACTGAATTTCGCCTTTTTGCAACATAATTGCATAGACGAAGTATATGCGTTTGTGGCTCCCAAGCTAATTGGCGGTAAGGATGCCAAAACACCTGTGGAAGGGGAAGGTTTCCCGCACATGGGTAATGCCATTTCGCTAACGGAAATTTCCGTTGAGCAAGTTGGAGAAGATATTTTAATAAAAGGACTAATTGACACAAAATAATGTTTACCGGAATAATAGAAGAAATAGGAACCATTGAACGTATTGCGCAAGGCTCAAAAAGCGTTTCCTTGCGAGTAGCTGCAAAAAAAGTGCTCGAAGGTACAATAGTTGGGGACAGTATTGCCACAAACGGTGTGTGTCTAACGGTTACTACGATAGATGCATCGGGGTTTACTGCAGATGTAATGCCCGAAACAATGCGTCGTTCCGGACTTGGCGATCTTAAAATAGGTTCAAAAGTTAACTTAGAACGCGCTTTACAGTTAAGTTCACGTCTTGGCGGTCATTTAGTATCCGGTCATATAGATGGGACGGCACGCATAAGTGATAAATATCAAGACGATAATGCCATTTGGATTACTATAGATGCCGATGGTTCACTACTAAGATACATCATTGAAAAAGGTTCAATTACCATTGATGGTGTCAGTCTAACAGTGGCTTATGTGGACAATAGCTGTTTTAAAGTATCCATCATTCCGCATACACAGGATGAAACAACATTAGTTAGCAAATCCATTGGTTCTAAGGTAAATATCGAAACCGATATGATTGCCAAATACGTAGAAAAACTAATGGGAGGACAAGCTAAAAGCGGTGGAATAACATTAGAGTTTTTGGCCGAAAACGGTTTTTAAAAGAGAATAACGAATAAAAATATAATACCTTTCTGATCTATCGCTTTCTATTGAGCGACATGACAAAAAGAAAATAGAATAAATCATGGAAGACAAAATTTTTTGTACCGTCGAAGAGGCTATTGAGGATATCAAAGCCGGTAAAATGATTATCGTTGTGGACGATGAGGATAGAGAGAATGAAGGCGACCTACTGATGGCTGCTGAAAAAGTAACTCCAGAGGCTATAAACTTTATGGCTAAGAAAGCCGGTGGACTTATATGTATGCCTATTATCAAAGAGCGTCTTGACGAGCTACAAATTGATATGATGTGCGCCAATAATACGGATAAAAAACAAACGGCATTTACTGTATCTATTGATGCGGCCGATTGTCATACAGGAATTTCCGCTCAGGAGCGCGCTCATACCATTCTTGAAGTGCTTAATCCGGAGGCTAAACCGCATGATTTTACACGTCCAGGACATATTTTTCCACTCATATCTCGTCCTTTTGGCGTAGTGGAGCGTGCAGGACATACGGAAGCGGCAGTGGATTTGGCAAAACTTGCAGGTCTATATCCAGCCGGTGTAATTTGCGAAATTATGAATGAGGATGGTACAATGGCGCGTGTTCCAGACTTACGTATATTTGCCAAGGAATATGATATCAAAATGCTTACCATTGATGAGTTAATAAAATATCAGCGCCATCACATACACCTTGTAGAGCGTGTTACTGATGTTGAATTACCAACAAAATTTGGAACATTCCGCTCATATGGTTATGTAAACAAAGTAACAGGAGAACATCATATAGCGCTTGTAAAAGGCGATGTAACGACAGATGAACCTGTACTGTGTCGTGTACATTCAGAGTGTTTAACTGGCGATGTATTCGGATCTCTGCGTTGCGATTGTGGCGATCAGCTTGCAGAAGCGCTAACTCGAATAGAGAAAGAAGGTCGCGGTATACTACTTTACTTGCGTCAAGAAGGTCGTGGTATTGGCCTTATTAATAAACTAAAAGCATATGAGCTTCAGGATCAAGGTATGGATACCGTTGAGGCAAACATTGCTCTAGGCTTCAAAGCTGACTTGCGTGATTATGGAGTAGGTGCAGAAATACTTGCAGACTTAGGTGTAAAGAAATTACGCTTAATGACCAACAATCCGCTTAAAATAACAGGACTTAGCGGTTACGGTATAGAGGTATCGGGACGTGAGGAGATAGAAATGACATGTAATGAACGTAATGAATACTACATGTACACGAAATACAAAAAGATGGGACACATGCTTCATATGCGTGACAAGGATCAGGTAGAACACCTAAAAACTTGTAATCATAAAAACTGCAATCACGATAAAAAATAATAATACATAAAACACAAATAACCATGAAAGTATTAGAAGGAAATATTTTAGCTCAAGGCCAACGTATAGGTATTGTTGCCGGACGTTTCAATGAATTCATCACCTCTAAATTATTAGGAGGCGCTATCGACGCTTTTAAACGTCACGGTGGTAACGAAGAGGATATCACTATAGCATGGACTCCAGGGGCATTTGAAATTCCGTTGGTAGCAAAGAAAATGGTAGAAAGCAAGAAATATGATGCTGTCATCTGCCTTGGAGCTGTTATTCGTGGTGCCACTCCACACTTTGACATGGTTGCAAATGAAGCAACAAAAGGTATTGCCACTGTAGGTTTACAAACAGGTGTGCCGGTAATCTTTGGAATTTTAACAACAGATTCAATCGAGCAAGCAATTGAGCGTGCCGGGACAAAAGCTGGTAACAAAGGTTTTGAGGCTGTTACAACAGCTATTGAAATGGTAAACTTGCTTAAGCAAATCTAAGCTAAGTATTACTATCAGAGTATAAAAATAGCGGATGTCATAATTGGATATCCGCTATTTTTATGTGTAAATACGTCGCTACCCCGATAACGCAGATTATAGTAATAAAATTTGCGTTATCGGGATCGCGACGTATTTACCTTTATCATTATTCTTGGGCTTGCTAAATGTGAATGTATTTTGGAGAACTATTTTGAAATAATAACTCATAGACTTGCTATCAGGTAGTCCCTTATGCAATTTCTATTCTCAATAGTTGTAGAGAGAGATACAAGGTGGCGCAGTGCCAGGATTACCCTACTTGTGGGTTTCTACAAGGTATCGACTAGGTTACGACAAGGTATCGACTAGTATGGTACCCCAATAGTAGTCGTAACCTAGTCGAAACCCTTAACAGGGATAGAGGCAATAATTATCTTTTTTAGGCAATTCGGATCTATATGTTGTGCTCTTTACAGTGAAGCCAATATTTAGAAATTATATATACTAAATTCATAAATGTGAATATTGGATAATGTAGTACAATATTAATTGCAAGAGGTACTTATAGGATGTATACCGCTTAAGCGCTACTGACATAATTGTATTAAAAATATATGGCTTAATCAGTGTAAAAAGTATAGCGCACTATCTTATGCGCGCCGGCTATTGCTTGAAGGTTTTTGTAACATCCTGAAAATAAAGTATAACAAAATTGTATTAAGTAACGTTTATTGTTATTGAATTACTTAGTTTAATAGATAATAACACAAAATGGGCCTGTGCAATGACAATGATTAGAACTATAAGTAATATAGCAAAATTAATTATTGCTGTTTTATGCATCTCTACTTTTTTAACCTGCACTGACGATGTTGATGTGTCGCTTAATTATGGTGAGGGTACGGAAAATGATGGCGGAACACCAATGGGGGAAGTTGAGTTTGGGGGAATGGAAGGTAGTCAGATTGGATTTAGCGGAGGTTTTGGTTTTCCGGGGCAATCAACACCAATATCCTCTGGGGAATATGTTACGGTGTATATTTATAAGCATAGGGCAAGTACTTCTCGGTCGCCATTGGCTGTGAGGCGTTATGTAAGCGGACCTCCTGGGCAATTAACAGAAATTTCAACTCCGGTTTATTTGCCGCCTGGCTATTATGATATATATGCCGTTAGTTCAAACTCAATACCAGACAAAACGCCTACGTTTAAGGGGGGTAAATCCGTGAGTATAAAGAAAGGTGTAGATTATATATGGACTTCGTTGAAGAAAGTTGATGTGTATACCAACCCTATCGTTGTCCCGTTACTCTTTGAGCAAATATGTTTTAAACTGAATATAGACATCTCGGACTCATTTTTTACCGTGTTATGGAAGGTTGAGTCTGTATCCGTTACAATACCTACTGGTAAACAATACATAGAACTTGCAACGGGCGATATTCTTCCGCAAACACTTAGTAACAGTGGTACGTTAGCGCTTAAACTGTTGGGGCGTAATTGTTGGCAAATTATTCCGCCATTTACAGCGAAAAAGCCTATAACGTTGAACATAGTGGCTTATACTAACGATCATATACTCTTTCCTAAAACTTTTAGTGTCAAGATTCCAACGCCACGTGGAGGTTTCCTACCTGGACATCAATATAATTACAAAGCTATTATTGATGACGATATATTAAGCGTTGAAGAACAAGTTCACCACACATTGTAATAAACAACTATAAATGATAAGTCTATGAAAACTGCAACTATTTTACTTAAAAGAGTTAGGACTCTGTTTTATTTTAGCTCACTATTTATTTATGCATTGACAATGGTACAATGCGCAGATAAGATAAATATAACAATAAACGAGGGTGGGTCGGGATCATCCGATAGTGGGTCATCTGGAGGCGGATCGTCAGCGACAAATAAAGTGACGTTTAATGCTAGCACGGAGAGTTTGGTTTCCACGAAAGGATTATCGGCTTTAGCTAAGGACAGGAATGTAATAGTTTATGCGTACGGTGAAGGGCGTACCGTGACTCAAACACCCGATGCGCAAGTTAATTATAAAACATTGACAGCAGGAACTTTGAGCCCCACAAGTCAAGATATGTATTTAACCAAAGGGACTTATAATTTTTATTCGGCAACAATAAACTCTAGCGGAGCTGCTGCGCCTACCTTCACCAATGGTGTCGTATCGTCATTGAATAATGGCGTGGATTATTTATGGTGGTCCTTGGCCGGTAAGGTGGTAAACACATCGCCCGAGTTGATAAATATAACGTTTGAGCATTGCTGTGCTCAGATTGTTCTTAGAATAGAAGGAGGTACCAACTTAACAGTGAATAGCATTGCAACGGCAAAAATTTATCCGCCAACAACGAGTGGTGCATCATGGTCATTAGCAACAGGTATTATAGCTCCCGTTTCATCGGCTGCAACTACACAAATGAATATGGGCATTAATAGCAATGTTGCTCAGTTAATTGTACTGCCGGTAAGTCAAAGTACGGCAGGCTTTGGCGTAGACTTGTCGGTTAATGTAACATTAAATGACGGTGCAACTACCCAAACTAATACATATATTACTTCAATAGCAGCTCCGGGAGGAATTTTTGAAGCCGGACACTCCTATTTGTTTTTAGGTATTATTAAAGGTGAGGAAATTGAGTTTGGTAATGCACAAGTTATTGATTGGATACCGGTAGATGAAACAGGAAATCCGTTATATCCAAGTCAGGTACAATCTTAGAAATGGAGAATAGATTTTTAAATAAATAAAACGAGAATACGCAAAGGGTATATAATTATTTAAACAGGATAATATGTATGTTGAACAAATTAACAAACCGGCCGATTTAAAAAAGTTAACGGTTAAGCAATTAGGAGTACTCAGTGAAGAGATTAGACAAATAATATTGGATAAGGTAAGCAAATACGGCGGGCATGTTGGTTCGGATCTTGGAATGGTGGAGGCTACGCTGGCTATGCATTATGTGTTTAACTCTCCTGAGGACAAGATAGTGTTCGACGTATCTCATCAGTCTTTTGCACATAAAATTATAACTGGTAGGCGCGATGCTTTTATCAAGAATGAGGTGTCGGAGTATACAAATCCGGCAGAGAGTGAGCATGATTTTTTTATTATGGGTCACACTAGTCCTGCCATTAGTTTATGTTGCGGTTTGGCAAAAGCACGTGATTTAAAAGGTGAGCATGAAAATATAATTGCAATTATTGGTGATGGAGCATTGAGTGGGGGAGAAGCATTTGAGGGTTTGAATAATGCTGCCGAATTGGGAAGTAATTTTATCATTGTAGTCAATGATAATCAGTGGGCGATAGCCGAAAATCATGGAGGAATGTATAAAGTTTTGAAGAAGCTGCGTGATAGCAATGGGACATCGCACGATAACTATTTTCATTCCTTGAATTTGGATTATATTTACCAAAACGAGGGCAATAATATTCAGGCACTGATTAAAACATTTCAATGGGCAAAGGATGTTGACCACCCCATAGTTGTGCATATAAACACGGTGAAGGGACAGGGCTATGCGCCTGCAATTCAAGATGCGGAGAAATTCCATTATATGCCGCCTTTTAATCTCGAAACAGGTAAGGCGCTTGTGGATATGAGTTTAGAGGAGGACTACAGCGCTTTGACTGGTAGTTTCTTATTACAAGAGATGAAAAAGAATCCGCGCTTAGTGGCAATAAGTTCAGCAACGCCTTTAATATTTGGCTTTTTCCCGGATGCACGTGCCAAAGCAGGTGCTCAATTTGTTGATGTGGGAATTGCTGAGGAACATGCAGTGGCTTATGCATCGGGATTAGCGAAGGCCGATGCTTGTCCAGTGTATGGAGTATATGGAACATTTCTACAGCGTGCATATGACCAATTGTCTGAGGATTTATGTATGAATAATAATCCTGCTGTGATATTGGTATTCCTAACGGGAGTTTATGGAATACCTGACCAATCTCACCAATGCTTCTTTGATATCATTGAGTTAAGTGATATTCCTAATATGGTTTACTTAGCGCCAATTTGTAGAGAGGAATATTTTGCGATGTTACGTTGGGCAATTCGGCAGACAGGTCATCCCGTAGCAATTCGCGTACCAACAAATGGGGTACATTCCATTGATATTACGTTTGACTCCGATTATAGCAATTATAATACGTTCAACACAATGAAGGAAGGAAATAAAGTTGCTGTAATAGCGGTGGGAAGTTTCTTTCAACTGGGGGAACAAGTTGTAAAACGATTGGAGAAAAAGGCAGGGATTAAAGCAACTTTAATAAGTCCGCGTTATTTAACTGGTGTAGATACTGCAGCGCTTGCGGCACTGACAGAGAACCATGAACTAGTAATTACTTTGGAAGATGGTATTATTGAAGGTGGATATGGTCAGAAAATAGCAAGTTATTATGGTCTATCTGGAATGAAGGTTATTAATTATGGTTTTAAGAAGGAGTTTGTGGATAGATATGATGCAGAGGAGTTGATGAAAGCCACCGGATTGACGGATGAGTTGATAGTGGAGGATGTTTTAAAGCATATAGAATAAATATCTTATATAGTAATGATTAGCGATAGGTAACTCACTTGGCATTTTCAATGAAAGTGCCAAGTGTTTTTTATAGGTAATAAATTATGATGTGTATAGACCGATTAATGAAAATATTAATTAAGTTTGTTTATAACATAATAAATTGACGACAATGTTAGAACATCATTATAAGACAGGAGTAGTGGAAGCGGGTTGTGACGAAGCCGGTAGAGGTTGTTTGGCAGGTCCTGTTTTTGCCGCCGCAGTAATTTTGCCCGAAGGATTTAGTAATGAACTATTGAACGATTCCAAAAAGTTGAGTGAAAAGAAGCGAAATGAGCTGCGTAAGGTTATTGAACAGGAAGCTTTATGTTGGTGCGTGGCGCAGGTATCAAGCGAAGAGATAGATAAAATAAATATACTTAATGCCTCAATATTGGGCATGCATAGAGCTCTTGATGGATTAAACGTAGCACCTCAACACATAATAGTGGATGGAAATAAATTTAAGCCATATAAGGATGTAGAGCACACTTGTGTTGTGAAGGGCGATGGTAAATACATGTCCATTGCAGCCGCCTCAATCTTGGCAAAAACGCATAGGGATGAGTACATGGAGAACCTTGACAATAGTTTTCCCGTATATCAATGGAGAAAAAATAAGGGATATCCTACGGTGGTACATCGCGATGCGATAAGAAAATATGGTGTGACTGCTCATCATCGGAAAAGTTTTACATTGCTGGATCCTCAATTAAAATTGGACTTTTAAATCTAACTAACCTACTTGAAACTTATGCCAATTGTTAATACATTATTAGGTCTGTTTACTCAAAGCAGGCTAAAACAAATAGAGTATGCTAAGGAGAATCCGGGAACGGTTCAACGTAACTTGTTGCTGCAATTATTGCGTGATGGCGAGACTACGGAATATGGTAAACGCTATAATTTTTCGTCTATTAAGAGTGTTGACGATTACAGAAAACATGTACCTATTGTAAAATATGAGGATATAAGCCATGATGTTACGAGAGTAATGAATGGCGAAAATAATATTTTTTGGCCTGAACCAATAGAATGGTTTGCTAAATCGTCCGGAACAACGGATGCAAAGAGCAAATTTATACCTATCTCATCTAAAGCAATTGAAGATTGTCATTTTAGAGCTGGAAAGGATATTATTGCAATAATAAATAATCTGTATCCGGATACACGCATGTTTACAGGGAAAACCTTGGCTCTAGGTGGAAGTAGTCAGGTTTCGGTAACGAATAATAATTGTAAATATGGTGATTTATCGGCAATACTTATAACCAACAGTCCGTTTTGGGCTAACAGATTAAAAACTCCTGATGCGGATATCATGTTGATGGCTGAATGGGAGGAGAAGTTGGAACGTATTTGCGAAACAACAATAAACCAAGATGTTCGTTGTATAGCCGGAGTCCCTTCCTGGTTTTTAATGCTAATAAATAGGATATTGGAAAAAACGGGGAAAAGTAACTTACATGAAGTATGGCCTAATTTGGAAATGTTTATACATGGTGGTGTAAACTTTACACCTTATAGAGAACAATACCGCCGTTTATTACCAGACCCAAAGATGAAGTACCTGGAAACATACAATGCCTCGGAAGGATTTTTTGGAATACAGGATGATCCGACAGATTATTCAATGTCATTGATGATGGATTATGGTGTCTACTATGAGTTTATGCCTCTAAGCGAAATGGACAAAGAGTTTCCAACCACGCTAACTATAGATGAGATTGTACCAGGAGTAAATTATGCATTGATAATTACAACAAATAGCGGCTTGTGGAGGTATATGATTGGCGATACGGTAATGTTTAGTTCCATAAAACCTTTCAAGTTTAAAATAACAGGACGTACTAAATTATATATAAACGCCTTTGGAGAGGAGCTCATTATTGATAATGCGATAGACGGTTTAAGTAAGGCTTGTGCGCGTACCGGAGCTGAAGTAACAGAATATACTGTAGCCCCCGTTTTTATGGAAACTGGGAAACGTGGTGCGCATCAATGGTTGATAGAGTTTAAGAAACTTCCAGATAGCATGCAACTTTTTGAAGAGTGTTTGGATACTACTTTACAAGAAATAAACTCGGACTATGAAGCTAAGCGATACCGAAACATGTCACTTGGACCACTTCAAGTGGTGGAAGCACGCAATAACTTATTTATAGACTGGATGAAGCGTAAGGGCAAACTTGGCGGACAGAATAAAGTACCGCGTTTGTGGAATGACCGAACGCATATGGAGGAGTTGTTAGAACTGAATAGAATTTAAACAAAAATTGTTCTATCTGTTTTATTTTAAAGAAAACTTAATAAAAGATTTGTTTATTTTTATAATTATATATATATTCGCACATATGATTAAGATCAAAGGATTAAATACAACGTCAATGCTAGCAAATCTGCTGCTGCTCTCACTAAAAATTTAGGGAGTGAAAGACGTATGTGCGTAATAGAACATATAAAAAGATGAGGTAGACCTCTCTCACTCCCGCAGTGAGAGAGGTTTTTTTTACAAACAATACAAAACTAAAATACTACACAAATGGAGCAAAGACTTTTTATTTTTGACACAACATTAAGAGATGGAGAACAAGTCCCAGGATGTCAGTTAAATACTGTTGAGAAGATTCAAGTAGCTAAAGCACTTGAACAACTGGGCGTTGATGTTATAGAGGCTGGTTTTCCCGTATCAAGTCCCGGAGATTTTAATAGTGTTGTCGAAATTTCAAAGGCGGTAACATGGCCAACAATATGTGCTTTGACGCGCGCCGTGGAGAAGGATATTGATGTAGCGTATGAGGCTTTGAAATATGCAAAGCGCAAAAGAATACATACGGGAATAGGTACATCGGATTCGCACATTCGTTATAAATTTAATTCAACACGTGAGGAGATTATTGAAAGAGCTGTTGCGGCTACGAAATACGCTAAACGCTATGTTGAGGATGTTGAGTTTTATTGTGAGGATGCCGGGCGTACGGATAATGAATATCTTGCTCGCGTGGTTGAGGCCGTAATTAAAGCGGGTGCAACGGTTGTAAATATTCCTGACACAACAGGTTATTGCTTGCCTGATGAATATGGTGCGAAGATTAAATATTTGATGGAAAATGTAAAGGGCATTGAAAATGCAATCTTATCAACGCATTGCCATAATGATTTAGGAATGGCAACAGCGAATACCGTACAAGGTGTTCTTAATGGCGCTAGACAAGTGGAAGTAACCATAAACGGAATTGGAGAACGTGCGGGAAATACCTCGTTGGAAGAAATTGCAATGATCTTTAAAAGTCACAAGGAGTGTGATATAGTAACAAATATAAATACGCACCACATATATGGAGCAAGTCGTATGGTGTCTAGCTTTATGAATATGCCAGTGCAAGCCAATAAGGCCATTGTGGGCCGTAATGCTTTTGCCCACTCATCCGGGATACACCAAGATGGCGTATTGAAAAATAGAGAGAGTTATGAAATTATAGACCCTAAGGATGTGGGAGTAGATACCAGCTCTATTGTACTTACGGCACGAAGCGGTAGAGCAGCTTTAAAACACAGATTGCAAGTTCTTGGTGTTGATATTGAGCAGGAGAATATGGAAGAAATTTATAATAACTTCTTAAAACTTGCCGATAAGAAAAAGGATATAAACGATGACGATATCTTATTGCTTGTAGGAAAAGAGCGTACAGCATCGCATCGTATTAAATTGGATTATTTACAGGTAACCAGTGGAGTAGGTGTTCAGTCGGTGGCAAGTATTTGCTTAAACATGGCTGGGGTGAAACGCTATGAGACTTCGTCTGGGAATGGGCCGGTAGATGCCGGCATCAAGGCGGTGAAACGCGCAATTAGCAGTACGGATATGTCCATTCAGGAATTCCTTATTCAGGCATTAAATAAAGGTAGTGATGATACCGGGAAAGTACACATGCAGGTGGAATACAAAGGAAATGTTTACTATGGATTCTCTGCCAATACGGACATTGTGGCTGCTTCGGTAGAGGCATTTGTGGATGCTATTAATAAGTTTATAATCTAACTCAAACTATGAAGACTCTTTTTGATAAAATATGGAATAAGCACATTGTCCAAACATTAACGGATGGAACAGTGCAATTATATATTGACAGATTATATTGCCACGAGGTCACTTCGCCACAAGCTTTTGATGGGATCAGGGCGCGCGGTCTGGCTCCATATCGCCCGGAGCGTATTATTTGTATGCCCGATCATAATGTCCCAACAGTGGACCAAGATAAGCCATTGCAAGATCCGGTAGCTAAACACCAAGTAGATACACTGGAAACGAATGCCAAGGAGTTTAAGTTGGAGTATTTTGGTTTAATGCATCCTAACAATGGAATAGTGCATGTTGTTGGTCCGGAGCAAGGGCTAACACAACCGGGAATGACAATTGTGTGCGGTGACTCGCATACCTCTACACATGGAGCCATGGGTGCAATTGCATTTGGTATAGGTACAAGTGAGGTTGAAATGACGCTTGCGTCTCAGTGTATACTTCAGCGTAAACCTAAGTCCATGCGTATAAGCGTAAACGGAAAGTTAGGGAAAGGTGTAACGGCTAAGGATGTTGCATTATACATTATAAGTCAAATGACTACGGGTGGCGGTACCGGTTATTTTATTGAATATGCCGGAGAAGCAATACGCTCCATGAATATGGAGGAACGTTTAACGTTATGTAATCTATCCATTGAAATGGGAGCTCGCGGCGGAATGGTTGCGCCAGATGAAGTAACCTTTGCGTACTTAAAGAACCGTCCTTATGCACCACAAGGGGCAGCGTGGGACATGAAAGTAAGTGAATGGAAACAATTGTTTACTGACGCAGATGCTGAATTTGATGCGGACATTGTATTTGATGCGGCTGATATTGCCCCAATGATTACCTATGGTACTAACCCGGGAATGGGGGTTGCTATTGATGCGGTGGTTCCTAATGCACCAGAGGAGGATACTGCAAGTTTTTATAAAGCAATTCAGTACATGGGCTTCAAAGAGGGCGAAGCATTAATTGGTAAACATGTCGATTATGTTTTTGTGGGAAGTTGTACCAATGGACGTATTGAGGATTTTAGAGCTTTTGCATCGGTGGTAAAAGGCCGCAAAAAAGCCAATCATGTTACGGCATGGTTAGTACCCGGAAGTTGGAGCGTGGAACGACAAATTAGAGAAGAGGGACTTGATAAGGTATTTATTGAGGCCGGTTTTGAATTGAGACAACCAGGATGCTCTGCCTGTTTGGCGATGAACGATGATAAGGTACCGGAAGGGAAGTATATATTGTCAACATCGAACCGTAATTTTGAAGGACGTCAAGGACAGGGAGCCCGTACAATGTTAGTGAGTCCGTTAATAGCAGCAGCAGCAGCCGTAACCGGGCAGATAACAGATCCACGCCATTTAATATAATAACTATGAGACATAAGATAATTACACTTTGTTCGGCATGTGTGCCTTTACAATTAGAAAATATTGATACGGACCAAATTATACCCGCTCGTTTCCTTAAAACCACCTCGCGTGAAGGCTTTGGTGAGAATTTATTTAGAGATTGGCGTTATGATATTAATAATGAGCCAATACGTACATTTGCTTTAAATGATGAGCAATATAGCGGTGAGATCCTTTTAGCGGGTAAAAACTTTGGCTGTGGTTCTAGTAGGGAGCATGCGGCTTGGGCAATTGCCGATTATGGATTTAAAGTGGTGGTGAGCAGCTATTTTGCGGATATATTTAAGAATAATGCGCTAAATAATGGAATTCTTCCGTTGGTGGTAACTCCGGAGTTCTTATCGGAATTGTTTGAAACGGTAAAAATAAATCCTAACGCGCAAATCAAAGTAGATATGGGCCAGCAAACCATTACGAATACTGTAACAGGGCACTCCTTGACGTTTGATATAAACCCTTATAAAAAGGAGTGTTTAATGAGCGGAATGGACGATATTGATTACTTACTAGCTAATAAGGACAAGATAGAACAATACGAACAAACTATTTAACAGGTAAACAATGAAAATAAATATAGCATTACTTCCCGGCGATGGGATAGGACCGGAGATTGTTGAACAAGGTATGAAAGCGGTAAATGCAATTTGCAAGAAGTTTAATCATACGCTAACTACTACCCAAGGATTAATAGGTGCGGTTGCCATAAAAGAAACAGGTAATCCATATCCAGAGGAAACGCATAAATTATGTATGGATAGCGATGCTGTTTATTTTGGCGCGATTGGTTCGCCGGAGTTTGATAATAACCCTGCCATTAAGGTGCGTCCGGAGCAAGGACTTTTGGCAATGCGTAAGCGTTTGGGGTTATATGCCAATATACGCCCCATCACTACATTTGAGACGTTGTTGGATCGCTCTCCGTTACGTCATTGTGACGGAGTGGACTTTGTATGTATACGTGAGCTTACTGGAGGTATTTACTTTGGACGTCCGCAGGGACGTAGCGAGGATGGGAATACAGCTTATGACACTTGCGTATACACGCGTGAGGAAATTGAGCGAATAATAAGACTATCCTATGATTATGCCTTGAAGCGCAATAAGAAAGTAACGGTGGTAGACAAAGCAAACGTACTGGCAACATCGCGTTTATGGCGTCAGATTGTGCAGGAAATTGCACCCGACTATCCGGATGTTACAACAGAGTATATGTTTGTAGATAATGCGGCAATGCAGTTGATTGTAAACCCGAAACAATTTGACGTAATGGTAACGGAAAATATGTTTGGTGATATCTTGACTGATGAGGCGTCGGTTATAACCGGCTCACTAGGAATGTTGCCATCTGCATCCATAGGTATTCATACATCTGTTTTTGAGCCAATACACGGTTCGTATCCACAAGCGGCGGGATTAAATATCGCCAATCCCGTAGCAACAATTCTTAGTGCGGCATTAATGTTTGAGTATGCATTTAATGCTCCTACCGAAGGTGCATTAATTCGCCAAGCCGTCGCAGCATCTTTAAAAGAGGGGATTGTAACACAAGATATTGCAAAAGGCGATAAAATATATGGAACCAGTGAAGTAGGTGACTGGATTGCCAACTACATTACTACACATTAACCCATCTTACAATAGTAAAAGTCTCCGCCATTACAACGGAGACTTTTACTATATAAAAGGGCTAAAAGATATTTCAATTAAATTCAGCAAGTGTACGCTTAATTATGTCAATTGCTTGCATCAACTCCTCCTCTGTAATAACAAGTGGTGGTGCAAAACGAATAATGTGTTGATGCGTTGGTTTGGCCAATAAACCATTATCCCGTAGGCGTAGACATACATCCCATGCCGTTTTTCCATTTTTAGGAGCTATTACAACGGCATTAAGCAATCCTTTACCTCGTACAAGCGACACCATATCGGATTTTACAGCAGACATTTCACGTCTAAATATTTCTCCAAGACGTTCTGCATTTTCAGCTAGTTTCTCATCTTTTACAACTTCTAATGCTGCAATAGAGACTTTCGCTGCAATAGGATTACCGCCATACGTTGAGCCGTGCTCGCCCGGTTTAATGCAAAGCATAATGTCATCATCTGCCAAAACACACGAAACCGGCATCATGCCACCTGACATTGCTTTTCCTAGAATAAGTACATCCGGACGCACACCTTCATGGTCGCAAGCCAATAGTTTTCCCGTACGTGCTATACCTGTTTGTACCTCGTCGGCCATGAAAAGTACATTGTGTTTACGGCATAAATCAGAGGCTTTCTTTAGGAAACCGTTATCGGGAACGTAAACACCCGCTTCTCCCTGTATAGGTTCTACAAGCATTCCGGCAACAAACGGGTCTTTCAGTGCATGCTCCAATGCTGCAATATCGTTATATGGGATACGAATAAATCCCGGCGTAAATGGTCCAAATCCACCGTAGCTCTCCGGATCATTACTCATTGAGACTATTGTTATGGTACGTCCGTGGAAATTGCCGTCACAGACAATAATCTTTGCCTCGTTGTCCGGGATACCTTTCTTCATATATCCCCATTTGCGACATAGTTTTAGGGCTGTTTCGTCAGCTTCGGCTCCTGTATTCATGGGTAAAACTTTGTCATACCCAAAATAACGGGTTACATACTCTTCCCATTCGCCCAGTACATTGTTATAAAAGGCGCGTGACGTTAGAGCTAAAATATGGGCTTGGTCGCACATTGCCTTTACTATTTTCGGATGGCAATGTCCTTGGTTAACCGCGGAATATGCGGACAAGAAATCGAAGTATTGTTTTCCATCTACATCCCACACATAAATTCCTTCTCCTTTTTCAAGGACAACAGGCAGCGGATGATAATTGTGAGCTCCATAACGAGCTTCTCTTTCCATGTATTCCTGTGCATTCATACGTTTTGTAATTAGTTTTATTATACAACTGCACTACAGCAAAACGTAAATAGTATATTACGTTCAATTTACTCAATGCGTTGATTATGTTTATGTAAGTCGTTAACGTTTGCGTATACAATATAAACACTATTAAATAATAATTGGGAAAAATAAGTGTGAAATTCCTGTTAATTTTATACTAATATATATTCCTTTAGCTGCATTCCATAAATAAGCTATTCAGTTTCAATGAATTCCAAATGTGACAGTAAAAGTATATTTAACATTTTATTCATATATATAATGTGTTTTGATACATATATTGGAAACGTTTGCACTGAGCGTGCAATTGTGCTATAACTAACATTTAAACATTTAAATAACATGGAAAAGAACTTTATTCTGAATCCAAATCCGTTGGTACGTTTTCTTGGGAAAATGCCCAATGATTTTACTAAGGAGGATATTATTGCCTACGTAAAAGAGGAAAATATTGAGATGATAAACTTCAGATACGTTGGTGGCGATGGACGTTTAAAAACATTAGGTTTTGTAATTAACTCGTTGGAACATTTAGAAACCATACTGACATACGGTGAACGTGTTGATGGTTCGAGTTTATTTTCATTTATAGAAGCAGGATCGAGCGACTTATATGTTGTTCCTCGCTTTTGTACAGCCTTCCGAAATCCGTTTAGTGATATACCCGCAGTAGACATTCTTTGCAGCTATTTTACAAAGGATGGTGATCCATTGGAGAGTGCTCCGGATAATACACTCCGTAAAGCACATAAAGCGTTAAAAGAAACAACAGGTATGGAATTTCATGTAATGGGCGAGTTGGAGTACTACATAATCTCTCCTGTTGATCCACTTTACGTTGCCAAAGACCAGCGAGGCTATCATGAATCATCGCCATTTAATAAGTGGGAAGCTTTTCGTCAGGAAGCTATGCAAATGATTGCTCATGCGGGTGGAGAAATCAAATATGGACATTCGGAAGTTGGAAACTTTACTCAAAATGAACTGCAGTATGAGCAGAATGAAATAGAGTTTTTACCAACAAATATGGAGCACGCTGTAGACCAGTTGGTAATAGCTAAATGGATAATGCGTAATTTAGCTTACCAGTATGGTGTTGAAATAACATTTGCGCCTAAAATTACAGCAGGAAAAGCGGGTAGCGGTTTACACATACATACGCGTTTAATGAAGGACGGTAAGAATGCGTATGTCACGGACGGGAAACTAAACGACAATGCCTTAAAAGCAATTGCGGGAATGCTAAAATTGGCATCATCTCTTACAGCCTTTGGTAATACAAACCCGACATCCTATTTGCGTTTAGTTCCACATCAGGAAGCGCCAACAAACGTATGTTGGGGGGATAGAAACCGCTCTGTTCTTATTCGTGTTCCTCTTGGATGGAGTAGTGGAGCGGGTAAGATGCTTCATGCAGTGAATCCGCTTGAACCTCTTACCAATGAGGATATGAGTATGAAACAAACAGTGGAATTCCGTTGTCCGGACGGTTCGGCCGATTTATATATGCTCGTAGCAGGTCTTGCCGTAGCCGTACGTCATGGATTTGAAATGGAGCATAATATCGAGTATGCAAAGGAACGTTACGTCGACGTAAATATTTTCGAGGATAAATATAAGGATCTGGTAGCCCGTCTTAGTCAGTTACCTACATCTTGCTATGAGTCTGCGCAGGAGTTAAACCGTATGCGGGATGTTTATGAAGCCAAAGGAGTGTTTAGCAAAGGAATGATTGATGGAGTAATCAAACAATTATTAGCGCACAATGATCAGAATCTGCGTCAGGAGCTTGATGATGATCCAACGCTGATGGCACATCTAGTTAAAAACTTTATCAATTGCGGATAAAATATATAGGGGAGTAGCTTAGCTACTCCCCTTCATTGTTTAGAAAGTTCTATAATTTTTTATAGAGCGAAGATTTATGAATATAAAAATCTTTTAATCTTATGCGTAGGTGTTTTTTCAAATGGCTCGCTTTGTACCATTACCAATTGTAACTTTGAGAAGTTATTTACGCGTGCGTTAACATATTCCGATAACTCTTTCTTCTGCAACTCCATATAATCGTTAATCGCAGCCTTGTAGTTTCTTCCTTGCGCTTTCCACTTTTCGCAATTCTTCTCTAGCTCTTCCATGTTAAAATGTACCATGGCAACAAGTTTTCCTTTACGTTCCACCACAAGGGATTCTGTAACAAATCGGAAATTATTTATAATAGATTCTATCTCCTCCGGATAAATATTCTCTCCCGAGGCACCTAATATCATCGTTTTTATACGTCCTCTAATGGAAAGTTGTCCCTTCTTATCAATACTTCCAAGATCTCCGGTTTTAAACCATCCGTCCTCAGTAATAACCTCAGCAGTCAACTCCGGACGTTTGTAGTATCCTTTCATAACGTGTGGACCACGAATCCATATTTCACCTTGACCACTTTGATCCGGCTCATTAATACGTAATTCAACGCCCTCCATCGCAGGTCCTACACCTTGCTTTAAGGTTTGGAACGGTGCCGAACCGGCACTCATTGGTGCAGTTTCTGTTAATCCGTAACCAATAGCATATGGAAATTTTGCCTCAATTAAAAACTTCTCGCAAGCGGCATCCACTTTTGATCCGCCAATACCGAAAAACTTAATCTCTCCGCCAAAAGTTTGCATAAGCTTCATACCTGCAAAACGGTTAAGTAACTTTCTAGTAGGAGCAAAGCTATATAGCGCTCTCATCACTTTTGATGAGGTAAACTTAGGCAATACCTGACCTTTAAATATCTTCTCAATAATAAGAGGTACAGATAGCATAATAGTAGGACGCACCTTTTGCATTGCCGGAACCAACAATTTTGGCGTAGGCAAGCGGTCTAAATAATATACCTGTGCACCAAACATAAGTGGTAACAACAAACCTAGCGTATTTTCATAAGTATGTGCCAATGGCAGTATACTTAAAAAACGGTCGTCTTCATTTATAGCTTTAATTGTTGCACATTGCTGCGCATTCCACATAATATTTTTGTGAGTAAGCTCCACACCTTTTGAAAAGCCGGTGGTTCCGGAAGTGTAAATAATAGTGGCCGTATCGTTCTCCTCAACTGTTGTTGTTGTAAACGGCGTAGTGTTACTTAAATCAATAGGATTATCCAGTTTCTCAATCTCCTCATAAGTAGCCCCATCGGGTATAAGGGAAAAATTGTTTACTAGGATTTTCTTCGTTAAATGTGGGGTATTAACACCTTCCACGATACGATAAAGTGATTTAGAGACAAAAATTAGTTTAGCCTCAGAGTGTTCCATAATGTTTTGAACATCGTGTGTACTGAAGCCCGGTAAAACGGGTACAGCAACTGCTCCGATAGTTCCCAACGCAAACTGAATAACTGCCCAGTTTGGCATATTAGCACTATAGATGGCAACTTTATCGCCTTTTGTAATACCAACCGAAGTTAGGTAATTTGACAACCCGGATACTTCATTGTAAAAGTCCCCGTATGTTTTGTTGCCGGTGTCTACAAAATTCAAGCATCTATTCTTTGCGAATTGTGCTACGCTGTTCTGTAACATTGCCGGCAGCGTCAATCTTTTCATAATCGTTTAATTATATTACAAATTCAGTTGCAAAAATAGTACTTTTTGCGTACGAACCTGTTAATAGAACCTAAAAACAAAGCGTAGTTAGTTAAAACTATCGCTAACCAACACATTATAACGTATATAACCGATTATTGTTTTCCTATTATTAGTAATAAATCTAAAAAAAAGAACGCCTTTTACTCTAAATTTAGAGTAAAAGGCGTTCTTTTTTTGTTCTATTGATGACTATTTCACAGGTACAGCCTTCAATGTTGCTTTTAGGAATTCCCAGAATTTCTCTACCGAAGGGACATTTACACGCTCATCCGGAGAGTGTGGATTTCTAATGGTAGGTCCAAATGAGATCATATCCCAGTTTGTATATTTTGCTCCTAGCACACCACATTCCAATCCGGCATGTACTGCCATTGTTTTAGGAGTTTTGCCATACAACGCATTGTATACTTTCTCCATAGTAGCTAAAATAGCCGAGTCTGGATTTGGTTTCCATCCCGGATAAGCGCCGGTAAATTCAATAGTGTCTGCTTTTGCTAATTCAAATACTGCTTGAATGGTTTGTGCTAAAGCTTCTTTCGCTGTATCTACTGATGAGCGTAGCAACGTAGAAACAATAATCTTATCACCATCAAACTTAATAATAGCTAAGTTATTCGATGTCTCAACAGTATCAGGCATTGAGTCAATCATGCGTACCGGACCGTTTGGACATGCAAGAATACTGTTCACAAAGCGTCCTTGTAATTCGCTCGCAATAATAAACTCTGGCATTCCACATGCTTCCGCAAATAACTCCAAAGTAGGTTCTTTAGCCGATAGTTCGTTTTTGAAAATCGCTTCAGTCTCTTTAATTGCTGCTGTTAACTTCTCAACATTAGCTGCCGGAAGAACTACAGTAGCAAAGGACTCACGCGGAATAGCATTACGTAATGATCCCCCTTTAACATTGCTAATACGGATATCTAAATCGCATGCGTAACTTTTAAGGAAACGGAATAACAATTTATTTGAGTTTCCGCGTCCTGTGTTAATATCCATTCCGGAGTGACCGCCTTTTAATCCTTTTACAACAATCTTATAGGCAACGTAATCGGTAGGAATACTCTCCTTTGTATATTTAAAAGAAATTGTTCCGTCAAT
Organism: Marinifilaceae bacterium; assembly: GCA_051656645.1. Lineage (GTDB taxonomy): Bacteria > Bacteroidota > Bacteroidia > Bacteroidales > Marinifilaceae > JBOGCH01. The sequence continues at coordinate 33,763 of JBOGCH010000042.1, read as the reverse complement.
ACCTCCTGCGCAACCCACATAAAGTTCGCCTTCGTCTTCCGAGTCCATATTTAATAAAATATCTCCCTTCAATACGCCCGGTTGTAAACCGTTGGCACCATCCATGCCTGTTTCTTCAGTTGCTGTAATAAGCACCTCTACAGGGCCATGTTCAATGTCGGTAGCGGTAAGTACGCCCATTGCAGCAGCAACACCAATTCCGTTGTCAGCTCCAAGAGTTGTACCTTTTGCGCGCACCCATTCTCCATCAATATAGGTAGAGATAGGGTCTGTTTTAAAATTGTGTTCCGTACCTTCATTTTTTTGCGGAACCATATCCAAGTGGCCTTGCAGAATAACGCCTTGTCTGTTCTCCATTCCCGGAGTTGCAGGTTTGCGTAGAATAATGTTACCCACAGCATCCTCTTCTGCCTCAATACCATTTTCCTTAGCCCATTTCATCATAAATGCGCGCGCCGTTTCTTCATGGTTTGACGGACGTGGCACTTGTGTTAGTTTATAGAAATTTTCCCATACTGCTTTGGGAGTTAAATTTGCAATTTCGTTACTCATACATTTAAGGTTTTATATTTAGTAAATCTTATTTCTTTAAATTACTGTTCAAATAGTTTACAAAGCGAGTGTATAAATGAAGGGTTGTTTTTCCCCCAAATATACTGTGGTTACGATTTGTGTAAACAGCCATATCAAATTGTTTGTTAGCTTGTACCAATGCTTCTGCAAGTTCATAGCAGTTTTGTACGTGTACATTGTCATCCGCAGTACCGTGGCATAGTAATAAGTTTCCTTCCAATTTGTTTACCCAATTAATAGGAGAGTTGGCATCATATCCTTCCGGATTCTCCTCTGGTGTACGCATAAAGCGCTCTGTGTAGATTGTATCATAATAACGCCAGTTAGTTACCGGAGCAACTGAAATAGCTGTTGAAAATACATCGGCCCCTTTCATTAAGCATAGAGAAGACATAAAGCCACCAAAGCTCCATCCCCAAATTGCCACATTTTTGTTGTCAATGTAGCTCTCATTTGCCAACGCTCTTGTTGCAGCAATTACGTCATCACTCTCAATTTTACCCAACTGCATGTAAGTACATTTTCTAAACTCTTCGCCACGAGCTCCTGTTCCACGCGGATCAATAGTTACTACAACATACCCCTCTTGTGCCAAGTAGTCTAACCAGCTCACACCCCAAGTGTTTTTTACGCTTTGAGAGTTAGGACCACTGTATTGTGTCACCAATAGCGGATATTTTTTCGTAGCATCAAAATTCTTCGGTTTAATAAGACTCGCGTTCAACATAGTTTTCCCATCAGCTGCAGGCAGTTGAATAAACTCCTTCGTTGCAAGATCAAACTGTTGTAAGCGCTCGTTCAACGCTTTGTTGTCTTCCAATACACGCACCACTTTTCCTTTACGGTCATACAATGTTGTTGTAGAAGGAGTCGTTGTGTTTGATACGGTATTAATATAGTAGTTAAAGTTTTTGCTAAACGACGTTTGGTTCCATCCTTTTATAGGTGTTAGCTTGCGTTTTACGCCTTTACCGTTAATGGCATAGGTTGTAAGCTCCATTGGCGATTCCTCAAACGATGAGTAGAAGTACTGATCCGTAGCAGCATCATAACCGTGGAACTCTTTAATATCAAAGTTTCCTTTAGTAATAGCTTTCACCTCTTTGCCACCCATTGTGTACAAGTATAAATGCATAAAGCCATTCTTCTCGCTTGTTGTAATGAAGTGTTTGCCATCCTCAAGGAAAATTAAGTTATCCAAGTTGCTCTCGTCAATATAGTATTTGTTATTGTCTCTATAAAGCACGGTACTTTTGCCTGTTTTTACATTGGCAAGAAACACTTCCATGTTGTTTTGGTGGCGATTAAGAGTTGTAATCGCTAACTTCTTGGCATCATTCGTCCATTTTATGCGTGGAATGTAAAACTCCTCTAATTGCGTATGCTCCATAGGCAATGTAGTCCTATCCGCAATGTCATATACATGAACAGATACTTTGGAGTTCTTTTCGCCTGCTTTCGGATATTTGTAACTATAGTTTGACGGATATAATGTATTCGCGTCATACGATGGAGCCATTCCGCGGAACATGTTCATGTGGAATACAGGAACTTCGCTCTCGTCAAAACGGATATAAGCAAGTGCCGACCCGTCAGGTGCCCAATCAAATGCACGATTAAAACCAAACTCCTCCTCATATACCCAGTCCGGAGCTCCATTTATTATTTCGTTAAACTTACCGTCATATGTAATCTGAATCTCCGATCCAAAACGTACATCATGAATAAATAAGTTATTATCGCGTACAAAAGCAATGCGGATGCCGTTTGGTGAGAAAGTAGCCAATTGTTGTTTTCCTCCGTCCGATAAAGGTTTAACAATCTTATTTTTTAGCTCATAAACATAATAATCCGCCTTAAATGAATGGCGATAAACATCCTCACGGTTTGTAAAGAATATAATACGTTGTTCCGTCGGATCAAAATCATATCCTTGAATCGACTTTGCGTCGCAATCTTCAAGTTTATTTAAATCTAAAAGTGTTTCAACTTCTTTCCCTGTTTTGTAACTGTATTTAACAATCTTTTTTCCATTGTCTGCTACAATAGTGTAATGTAGTCCGTCGTTCATAGAACGTAGCCCGCTAACACGTCGCTGTCCAAAAGTCCCCTTCACAAAAAAATCATCCAACGTAAGCTGCTGCTTTTGCGCAGTTACCGAGGTGATTATTCCCGATATACACAGGAAAATAAGTAGTAAATGTCTCATCTCTGATTTTAATATTAGTGTATTGAATCTATTTATTTGCACATCATGGTGAATTCCTTTCCAAAGATTTAAAAAAATTATTGCTTTTGCAACATATTATTTCTTATTTAAAAGTTAAGGTCTCCGCACAAAATAAAAACAGGCATTGGGATTATACCCCAATGCCTGTTTAAAATATGGTAATTTGTAAATTACATCAAGAAACTTAAAATTACACCCGCAGCTACTGCCGAACCAATTACACCGGCAACGTTAGGTGCCATGGCGTGCATTAAAAGGTGGTTAGTAGGGTCGTTCTTTAAACCAAGGTTCTGAACAACACGAGCACTATTAGGTACCGCCGATACTCCCGAAGCACCAATCATTGGGTTTACAGGATTTTCTTTAGATGAGCACCAATTCAATATTTTAGCAAAGATAACTCCACCCGCTGTTGAGAAACAGAAAGCAATAGCTCCTAATACAAAGATTTGGATTGATGACCATTGTAAGAATACGTCAGCTTGTGTTGATGCTCCTACGGTTACTCCCAATAGGATTGTAATAGAGTCAATCAACGCGTTACATGCGGTATTTGCCAAACGGTTAGTTACTGTCGACTCTTTCAACAAGTTTCCAAGGAATAACATACCCAACAATGGAATTGCCGAAGGAGCAATAAATGTTGTTACCAACAATCCAATGATAGGGAACAGTTGTTTCTCCGTACGAGATACTACACGTGGAGGACGCATCTTAATTAAACGCTCTTTCTTAGTTGTCAACAAGTTGATAATAGGAGGTTGGATTAATGGAATCAATGCCATATACGAGTAGGCTGCAATAGCAATAGGACCAATAAGGTTTCTCACCAATGTTCCGTCAGGTAATACATTAATACCGTTGGCAAGTTTCGATGCCAAGAAAATAGCCGTAGGGCCATCCGCTCCACCAATAATACCAATAGCCCCCGCTTCAGGCGCAGGGAATCCTAAGAACAATGCTCCAAGGAAAGTAGTAAATACACCCAACTGAGCGGCCGCACCTAGAATCATTAACTTTGGATTAGAGATTAACGACGAGAAGTCCGTCATTGCACCAATACCTAGGAAAATGATAGGAGGGTACCAACCCTTCACAACCCCCGAATATAAAATGTTCAATACCGATCCCGGCTCATAAATACCAGCCTCAAGGTGGAAACCTTCGCCCATATAGAACGGAATGTTACCAATAATTACCCCCATCCCAATAGGAATAAGTAGCATCGGCTCATAGTTGTATTTAATTGCCAAGAAGATGAAGAATAATCCAAACAGAATCATAATCAGATTACCTCCGGTTGCATTAGGAATACCTGAGAATTCCCAGAAATTGCGAATACCGGTAAGTGCATCAGAATTCTGTACAGCATTCATTTTTGGATTAGAGAACGCTAAAACATCACCATTCAGTGTTGCTACGCGTGTTCCTAACTCAACGGTTACTGCCTCACGGTAGTAATCATCATGGTTGCCATTTAAATCTTTGTTCTTAGAAAACTGAACAACCTCACGAGGAGAAAATGTCATAATCACTTTATTACCTTCCAATCTCCATGAACCGTTGTAACGTTGTTTAATAGAGTCCATGGTAAAGGTACCATCGTGACGGAAATCATAGATTTTCAAACGTTTTACGTTACGCTCAGTGTCGCCTGTAGCGCTTGGCTTGTAACCATCCGTATAATTAATCCATTTTCCTTGTCTTAATGTCTTTGCATAATCCGCCGATTGCGCGTTGGCATCAAAATTTGCCATAGCAACAGTGAAAAACGCAAGGACAGCGAAAATAATTTGTTTCATACAATTGTCAGATTATGCAAGTTCCATTAATACGTCACCTTGTAATACAGCATCTCCTACTTTAACTTTAATTGCTTGTACTACACCGTCTTTGTCGGCCATTACGTTGTTTTCCATTTTCATGGCTTCCATCACCAACAGACATTGTCCTGCTTTCACAGCGTCGCCAACGGCAACGTTGATGCGCATAATACTGCCCGGAAGTGGAGATTCCACTTTACGTGCTGCTCCCGAAGAAGCTGCTTTTGGTGCTTGCGATAATGAAGGAGCTCCTGTCGGTGCCGGTGCTGCAGCAGGGGCTGCTGTACGACGCGCGATGGTTGGCGTTTTAGGCGCCTGAACTTCCGACTCTAATTGTACATCATAAGGTGTACCGTTTACGCTCACAGTGATGTTTTGCCCGTCAAAGTTGCTTACTTCAACTTCATAGCTTTCACCACCAATGCTAAATTTATATTGTTTCATAGCTGTTATTATTGTCAAAGGACAATTGTCAATGTCCCATTAATAGATTTCTTATCTTCTTACCGGTTGATTATTTACGCCATAAATTTTCGAGTTCCATGGAGAATATTGCTTATTCGCCGTACGGATAGTAATAACATTACTCTCAAAATCGTGCATCTCATTGAAATACAAATGGATTGCCGCTGCAATTGCAACGTTAGTTTGCGCGTCCATATCCATCTCTGTCGATGCTGTTGGAGCAGATGCCGCTGCCGGTGTTGCGCCGTTACGTCTGTTAGTTACTGCGCGAAGAATTTTGGGTATCAATGAAAAGATACAAACCAAAATAATCAAGGCAAGAAACACAATAAAATATCCTACAAAAGAGATGGTGTAACCACCCACTTGTTGAACAACTTCCGCTGTGTTTAGTTGTATTAGATGAATCATATTCTCCTGTATTATAATGGAATATTACTATGTTTTTTCATCGGATTAACCACCTTCTTGGTCTTTAAGCTTTCCAATGCACGGATAACACGGAAACGAGTGTTACGTGGCTCAATCACATCGTCAATGTAACCGTAAGCGGCTGCTTGATATGGATTTGCAAATGCCTCGTTGTACTCATCTTCCTTCGCTGCAACAGCCTCGGCTTTAGCTTGTGGATCAGTGATTGCGCCAATCTCTTTTCCGTAAAGAACCTCAATAGCTCCTTTAGCACCCATAACGGCGATTTGAGCTGTTGGCCAAGCGTAGTTTGCATCGCCACGAAGTTGTTTACAAGACATTACGTCATGAGCACCTCCGTATGACTTACGCAATGTTACAGTTACCTTTGGTACTGTAGCCTCGCCATAAGCAAACATCAATTTTGCTCCGTGTGTAATGATACCGCCGTACTCTTGTACTTTTCCAGGAAGGAATCCAGGAACGTCCACCAATGTCAATACCGGGATATTGAAACAGTCGCAGAAACGAACAAAACGTGCAGCTTTACGAGATGCTTCAATGTCAAGTACTCCCGCATAGAAGTTAGGCTGGTTAGCAATAACACCTACAGGCATTCCACCCATACGGCAGAAACCTACAATGATGTTTTTAGCATAGTTTTTATGAACTTCAAGGAATTCTCCGTAGTCAACAATCGCTTCAATCACCTCAAGCATATTGTATGGGTGGTTAGGATTGTCAGGGATAATGCTATTTAAACGATCGTCCAAACGGTCAATCGGATCATTACATGAAATAACCGGTGCATCTTCCAAGTTGTTTGATGGTAAGTAAGAAAGTAACTTACGGATAACCATAATACCTTCTTGCTCATCCTCAGCAATAAAATGAGCTACACCCGATTTTGAAGAGTGTACTCTAGCACCTCCAAGATCCTCTGTTGAGATATCCTCATTAGTTACTGTTTTTACCACTTTAGGACCTGTTACAAACATGTACGATGTTTGATCGGTCATAAGGATAAAGTCAGTTAATGCAGGAGAATATACAGCACCTCCGGCACATGGACCAAAAATGGCTGAGATTTGCGGAATAACACCCGAAGCTAGGATATTACGCTCAAAGATTTCAGCGTATCCTGCCAATGAGGTTACACCCTCTTGAATACGTGCACCGCCCGAGTCATTAAGACCGATTACAGGAGCACCTACAATCATGGCTTTGTCCATTACTTTGCAAATTTTCATTGCAAGCGTTTCAGACAAGGCTCCACCAAACACGGTGAAATCCTGTGCAAAAACAAAAACAACGCGTCCATCAATAGTTCCTTGTCCGGTTACAACACCATCGCCTAAAAACTTGGTTTTTTCCATACCAAAGTTTGTGCAACGGTGAGTTACAAACATATCAAACTCTTCAAAACTTCCGTCGTCCAAAAGCATGTCAATACGCTCACGTGCAGTTAATTTTCCTTTGCTGTGTTGAGCGTCAATACGTTTTTGGCCACCACCTAATCTAGCTTGAGCGCGAAGCTCAATAAGCTTTTTAATTTTATCTTGATTTGTACTCATTGTTGGTAAGTTTGAGTGGGTAAATTGCGTTACCGGATTATTTTTCTCCGCAAAGTTCTGTTAACACTTTGCAAGTTGATTTTGGGTGTAGGAATCCAATGGTTAGCCCTTCAGCTCCTTTACGTGGAGTTTTGTCAATTAATTGGCAACCTGCTGCTTCTGCTTTGTTAAGCGCTTCTGCAACATCTTCAACGGCAAACGCAATGTGATGCATCCCACCTCCATTTTTTTCAACAAATTTTCCTATCGGTCCCTCCGGATCGGTAGACTCTAAAAGCTCTATTTTCGTTTGTCCCACCTGGAAAAAAGCAGTTTTTACTTTTTGATCCTTCACTTCCTCTATCGCGTAGCATTTTAATCCTAATACGTTTTCGTAAAAAGGAATTGCTTCTTCCAAACTTTTAACGGCAATACCGATGTGTTCAATGTGAGTTGGTTTCATTACGTTACAACTTAAAATAGTTAATATAATATATATAATAATTTAATTCTATCAAATTTTGTTCACAAACAGACGACTCTTATAGCAGAAAACGTGCCAAACAGCCTTTTTTTATACGCTGAATTTAAGCTATTATCGTTTGCGAAAACGTTTGATAACGATTACCGCACAAAACTACTTATCCAATTCACAATTATCAAATAAAATGACAAGATATTTTAATATTTGTTACTGTTAAAGTCCTCTTAAAATAACAAAAAGTAGAGATTATTGCGTTTTTATCCTCAAACAGGAGTGCAAACGTATTCAAAACATCTCGAAACTCCTGTTGGTTTGCTAAAGATATAGCAGCACATCACAGCGCGCCAATGTGAATTTTACGTCACCTCTCGTCTTGTTTCCCCTTGCAGCCTCCCTCTGTTTGCGCCCTGGTTACTCTCTCGTTACGCCCTATCAACTTTGTATTAACTCCGTATTAAGTTCGTATTAACTTCGAGTCTATAGATACGAATATAACACGAACTTAATGCGAACTTAATACGGAGTTGATAGAGAGCAACCAGAGCACAACCAGAGGGAGAACTGGGAGGGGGTGCGGAGAGTAGTAACGGATTAGTGCATCATGTTTTGGATAATATAGAGGAAATAGATCAATGGTGTTGTGGGTTAACGTAAGGTTGAATAAAGCTTTAAAGTACTTTGGGGTGTGAAACATTGCGAGGTACGGATAATTGTTAAGTGTGAATTTATGCTACTTAGGAAGCATTAGAACATAGAAGTTTAAAAAAATCCTTTTTTAATAAAAGGATGAATATTGAATGTAAAAAAATTATATATTTGTGAATATACAGATAAAAAATAAGTAGTTAACCATAAAAATAGAAATTATGTTTGATGCAGCAACATATAAAGAACGTCGTAAGACGCTGATAGATAACGTAGGAAACGGAATTATCCTAATTTTAGGAAATGGAGAAGCCTCGGCAAATTATCCTCACAATACATACCAATTTCGTCAAGATAGCACATTCGCTTACTATTTTGGAATAGATCATCCAAACTTTGCAGGTGTACTTGACACAGAAAGCGGACGCGATTGCCTTTTTGGTGACGACGTAGAAATTGACGATATCATTTGGATGGGACCTCAACCATCGGTGGCAAGCATGGCAACCTCTGTTGGCGTAGCAAGCAGTGCTCCATTTGCAAAATTAACGCATTACTTAAAGGATGCTATTGATAAAGGACGTAAAATCCATTTCCTACCACCTTATCGTTACCGCAATGTGGTATTGTTGCATGAGTTAATGGGTATCGATCCATCGTTGGTAAAAAATTACGCATCGCTAGAGCTTATCAAAGCAGTTGTTGCGCAACGCTCAGTTAAAGACGCGCACGAAATTGTGCAACTTGACGAGGCTGCCGGTATTGGATATGAAATGCATACCACTGCTATGCGCTTATGTAAAGAGGGTGTAAAAGAGCAATACATTGCGGGTGTGATTGAAGGAATAGCACGCTCTTATGGTAAAGGCGTATCGTTCCCGGTAATCCTATCGCAAAACGGCCAAACTTTACATAACCACGATCACAGCCAAATATTGCAAAAAGGACGATTAATGCTTACGGATGCAGGAGCTGAAAATAATGCATACTATTGTTCGGACTTTACGCGTACTATACCTGTGGGGGGTAAATTCTCAACACGTCAGGCAGAAGTGTACCAAGCCGTATTAGATGCTAACAATAAAGCTATTGAGCTATCTCGTCCGGGAATAACCTATAAGGAAGTGCATTTTGAAGCATGTAAAGTACTTGCTACCGGCCTTAAAAACATTGGTCTTATGAAAGGCGATGTGGAACAAGCCGTAGCCGTTGGTGCGCATGCTCTGTTTATGCCTCACGGACTGGGACACATGATGGGACTGGATGTACACGACATGGAGGACTTTGGACAAATCTACGTGGGATATGACGACAAAGTACGTCCTTCCACACAATTCGGAGCTGCATCTCTACGCATGGGGCGCGAATTGAAACCTGGATTTGTAATCACTGATGAGCCGGGTTGTTACTTTATTCCTGACTTGATTGACAAATGGAAAGCAGAGAACATGCACACTGACTTCCTAAACTACGACCTTATTGAGACGTACAAAGACTTTGGCGGTATCCGCTTAGAGGACGACATCTTGATCACAGAAAACGGTTGTCGTTTACTTGGCGAGAAACGTGTTCCAATCACCATCACAGAGGTGGAAGATATCATGGCATAACAGCTAAAATCATTATAAATGCAATGGCAGAGGTCCGGGAGGATCTCTGCCATTGTTTTTATAATGATTTTAATTGATGGGCACTCTCATAGTGGTGTAGAGTTTTTTGACAGGAGGAGATATGGATAAGAATAACTCTTATCTAACACTGCCACTGTATAATGTTTTCTGATTGTGGGGTCAGATATCGCTGTATTTATCTTCTTGATTCATTTCTTGTGTAGCTAATCTTAGTCTACGACTTATGTTATATGGGTTAAAATTAACAAATACGACAACTTGCGTTGTGAATGTGTTAATTTTAACTATGTTTGCATCCTGATGTGTAATTAATGATTAAATATGCGACGTACTTACTTACTTACCGGATGTAACAATGCCGAAAATAGTGATGCCGAAAGGTTAACTGTGGCTCTGTCCTTAAGTGGCAATAATAAGGTAGAGCTTGGACAGGTACTTAACCACGACAAAACTATTCAGCCCAATGTGCTGAAACTGTAAGCTGTCGAGTTTCTTATTCGTAATATGCCCGGCCATTATTCCATATTGACCGATACCACACAGCAGTTTATAAAAGCCTTGGAAACGGTTTCTTGTCCCGCATTTGTGAAACCCGCATAGGGATTTTTACACAGGCAACAAATTATTGCATCGGGAGGCATTTTCAATATAGTTGAGGATATCGAAACATTAAGTGCCAACTATTTAATTAAATATATTGACCGTTGGTTTGAACTATACAATAATGCTCCCAAGGGTGCAGGAGAAGCGTTCTAAAGAGCTCTTAACTCTTTAGAATCAGAAGGAGTGCTTAAAGTTGACGGTATGGTAGGATCTAAAACAATAGAATGTCTAAATAAGGTTTCGCATATAGATGTATATAATAGATTGTTAACCTGATAACAACGCGTTTCTTAAGGGGTGGCTAAATAGAGTCGATAAATTTAGACTTAAAGACTTGATAACTAAATATAATGTAAATTGTTAAATATAAAAATCATGAAGAATTTATTAATTATTACAGGGGTTATTTTTACATTTACCCTAACAGTTTTTGCTCAGGTCAATGATAGTTTCTCAGGTCAGTGGGGATATGATAGCGAACATGCTAGTTTTACTATGAATTTGACACAAACAACGTATAAAATAACAGGGACTCATTTTTTCATCTTTAATAATGGTAATGGGATGGATGGAAGTGATGATATAATTTCCATAGAGGCTAGTGTACTAAATAAACAGGCAAATGACTCATTAATTAGACTTCACAAAGCATCATCTTCTACAAAATTTGCAGTTGGTACGATAACAAGTTTATATCTTGAAGATTTGACTGCAGATTTATTATTAAAGATGGTTACTCCTGATTCGATGGTGATGATAATCACTAACGAACCTGCCGGATTTCAATTGCCTTCGACATTATCTCTAAAACGAGAAAAAAGTAATTAATGTCTGTTGTAAATATAGAGCTCATTTTCCACTGAAGACTGTTGTGGTGGGAAAGGGATATTGCCTCCGTGGTATTCTATTCCAATATCTTGATAGCATCCGGTTAGAGGACGACATCTTGGTTACAGAAAACGGTTGTCGTTTACTTGGCGAGAAACGTGTTCCAATCACCATCAAAGAGGTGGACGATACCATGCATAACAGCTAAAATTATTATAAGTACAATTCAGTTCTCAATTCATAGCTCTTATTTATAATGGTAGCTTATGTTATCTTTTGGGGGATTATTGGTATTTGCAACAATATATACATAGGGTTCACTGAAAATAATATTAAATATGAAAATTATGAAGAAATTATTAGTAATCACAGGGTTAATTATAGCATTTGCACTAACGGTATTTGGACAGGCTAATAACATCTTTGCTGGGATATGGGCATTCAAGAATGAATATGCTTTATTTAGTATGATTCTGACTCAGGATAACAACAAAATTACGGGAACACACTTTTTTATCTTTAACAAAGGGAACTCTATTGATGGTGATGACGAAATTATCTCAATAAAGGCAGATATATTAAATCAACAGGCGACCGATTCTTTGAACAACCAATATAAGGATCCCAGTAGTACGAAATATGCTGTTGGTACAATTAAAAGCTTATTTACTGAACATCTTACTGCAGATTTATTATTAAAGATGGTTACTCCTGATTCGATGGTGATGATAATCACTAATAGACCAGCCGGGTTTCAATTGCCTTCGACATTATCTCTAAAACGAGAAAAAAGTAATTAATGTCTGTTGTAAATATAGAGCTCATTTTCCACTGTGGACTGTTGTGGTGGGAAAGGGGATTTTGCCTCCGTGGTATTCTATTCCTAATATCTTGACAGTATCCGGTTAGAGGAGGACATCTTGATCACAGAAAACGGTTGTCGTTTACTTGGCGAGAAACGTGTTCCAATCACCATCAAAGAGGTGGACGATATCATGGCATAACAGCTAAAATCGTTGTACTTATAATAATTCAGTTCTCAATAAATTGCTCCTATTTATACTGGTGTATAATGCAATTAAAATTTGAACCATGGTTTCCATTAAAAATTGAACCACCTTGTTGTGCTAAATGATATTATATTCTCTGATTTCTCATCTTTATTAGTTTCAAAAAACCTAAAAGAATTTCCTGTAGTATTAACCATATATGCTTTATGAGCTAACCTATCTACAATAGCAGCAGTAATGACAGGATTATTAAAGATTTCAGTCCATTTATCAAAGGATAGATTTGTGGTAATAATTGTTGCTTTCTTTCCGGCTCTAAGTGATAAATGATTGAAAAGTAGCTGACTTCCTTCTTTATCAAAATTAATATAGCCAAGCTCTTCACATATCACAAGGTTGTATTTCTCAAATTTAAGTTTTAATGCTCTTAGATTCCTCTGTGAGCGACATTCCCTAATTTGGGTAAGCATCCTTGGAACAGTGGTAAATAAAACCACCCCATCGTACTTTTGCCTATAGCTGCACCGTCTTTGAATACCTTATTACGAGATATTCGTTTGTTATGACAAACAGCAATTTTTGTAGAATCAACAAACGTTATCCCTGTACATTTATCAAAACAACACAATTTAATTAAAAGCAATATGGGAAGTACAATACGATGTTGCAATTGAATAAAACGTCTATAGGAGATTAGATCCGGAAATTCATTAGATAGTGTAGTGGATACATAATTCAGATAGAAATGCTTAAAGTTACGAAACTGTCCGAGATGAAAACACACCAATATAGTAATCATTTCGCTATCACTTAAGCGAGACGAGTGATTACGACGTTTCTTGCCATCTGATTGCTCTATATGATATTTTTGAGCCCTAGCTTGTAATTCTTTGCAAAATTCATCAGCAAGAAAGAAAATTACTGTAATTTTGTCTATAGATAGGATACTCATAAGACTACTAATAATTTGATTGTCAATACTTGAATGTAGTAAGAAATATGATGTATCCTATTTTTTATTAGGTAATTCTTATCCATAAGTTAGGTTATAAGATCGTAAATAATAATTATATTATGAAAGGTTTGCAAATAGATATTTATAAAAAGATAATCAATGCTGTTACTCCAAAAGGAGCAATTTGTGTTGCTCTAAGTACCCATGAGATTACTATTCTTGGTAAAGATACAAAGAATGGTCTTGAGCTTGATTGGGGTCAAACAAAGTTAGTCGTAGGCGATAAATTGAAGATTACTGCAATAGAGGGAGAAGAATATGATCCAGTATACAGCTGTAATCGTACCGATGAGATACTTTTGACGCAATATGAACAACTCAAAAAATTTCTAACAAAAGAAGGAATGTTAAAATGAGAGGATTTAGGATTAAATTCAGAGCAGAGGAAATTATAGTTACGCCAACGTTTCTATCAACTGCACTTATTTCTTATAGCAGCATAGATGGGTTTCAAATATCTGTGGGGGGCATTAATGGTCATGGTGACGAAAGTGTCGATGTTTGTTGGATCAAATCAGATATGCACATTGGAGAGAGTATTGAGATTGAAATTGTAGATGCCAATAAAAACACTTGTTCTACTCCAATCTTTATTAAGGAAATAGATCCTAATCCATTGCAGCTTTCTGATAAACAAAAAGAACAAATGCTCCATGAATATCTGAATAAATTTCACACTTTAGAATCTCTGCTAAAACAGAAGGGACTTTTGTAATATTGCTACACACAATAACTGTGTGTAGCAATATTAGACTGTAGTGAAAAATATTCAGATTGGAGACTGTAATATCAACTGTGTCATGGGAAAATGTTTACCTTTATACAGTTGATATAATTATAGAAGAATTCGATTTTAAGGCCTTTCAGACTAAAGTTGTTGAATAATTACGAGGAGAACCTTTATTGGGAAAGGTGGCGCATTCGCTCCTCTATTAAAGAATATTTTAAATGCTGCTTTAAAGGTGAAATGGATAGTCATTTGACGAGGAAATCGACATTAGCAGCTCCATTTTTTAAAAGGAAATCCCCAAAATATACAATCTACTTGTTGCATGAGTGGATTGAAAGTGAATAATAGACACGCTTTCATTGAAGCCTACCATATGAAGCCTTTTGCACAGAAGCATGATGATACGTTGGAAATGGCATTGCGCTTTGCCCAAACCTGCATATCGCATCTGATATGGGCTTAATCACGATAGATAATGATTATCGTATAATCGTCTCTTCTATGTTTATTGAAAACGACTCTCCATATTCCCTCAATATACTTGATTATAAAAAGATTATTTTGCCACAGAAAAACCATTTTTATCCCAGAAAAGAGGTTTAAGAATGGCATCGAGATACAGTGTTATGAGAAATAAGTGTAAGGGGTGGTGTATTGGCAAGACACATGTCCGTTTTTTCTTTTTTGCGTGTGTATAATGCAATATATACGTTTGTACACCATGGATGTTTGAAGATAGAAATGATTGATTTTATAGTAGGATGACGCGCGGAGATTTGTTGATATCCGGAAAGTTTGCGTACTTTTGTTCCGGATAACATTTTAATAGTTAAAGAATGGAGTACAGACTAAATAAATACATTAGCGGTTCGGGAATATGTTCCCGTCGTGAGGCAGATAGATATATAGAACAGGGACATGTGACTATAAACGGGAAGCGGGCAACAATAGGCATGCGTGTACTTCCCGGACAGAAGGTTAAGGTAAATGGGGTACTTGTTAAGAATGACATAGAGCCTGTATATATAGCTTTTAATAAACCGGTGGGAGTGGTATCTACCACGGATACAAATGATAAAGATAATATTATAGATTACGTTTGTCATGATCAACGAGTGTTTCCAATTGGTAGACTTGATAAAGATTCGCAGGGACTTATTCTTTTAACCAATGATGGCGATATAATTAATAAAATTCTTCGCGCAGGAAACAATCATAAGAAGGAGTATATAGTGACGGTAAACAGTCCTTTTCCTGATGAGTTTTTGGTAAAGATGTCAAAAGGAGTGCCTGTTTTAGATCAGATAACACGAAAGTGTGAACTTACAAGGATTGCGCCAAATGTGTTTAAGATAGTGTTGACACAGGGTTTAAATAGACAGATTAGACGTATGTGTGAGTACTTTGGCTATGAAGTTACAAAGTTGATACGCACACAAATTATGCATATAAGCCTTGGAGATATTAAGCAAGGGGAGTGGCGAGACCTTACTCTTAATGAATTAGAAGTACTATTCTCGCTTATTGAAGAGTCTGAGAATGATGCGAATGTAACTAAGCCTGCTAAGCCAAGAAGTAGTGCACGTAAGTTTACGGGACACAAGCCTAATGCTAGAACCGGTGGAACAGATAGATCTGGTTCAACAAGCAGATCTAGCGGAACAGTTAGACCTGGTTCAGCAAGTAGGACTAACGGAACAGGTAGATCAGGTTCAGCAAGCGGGACTAACGGAGCAGGTAGACCTAGTTCAGCAAGTAGAACTAACGGAACAGGTAGACCTAGTTCAACAAGTAGGACTAACGGAACAGGTAGACCTGGTTCAGCAAGCGGGACTAACGGAACAGGTAGACCTGGTTCAACAAGCAGGACTAATGGAGCAGGTAGACCTGGTACAACAAGTAGGAGTAGTGGAGCAGGCAGAACGGATGCTGCTAATAAGTTACAAGGCGGGAATAAACGCCAAACATCCGGAAGAAAAGGAACAAAGTCGCCAGCGAGTAGTAAATTTAAGCGCAGATAAACTCTTATATTGAGCCTATTTCTATTCAATGTGAATTATGATAGAGGTGCTAACTCCGTAAATTAGCAGTTAAAATTTTGTAGTGGGTATGAATTTAGTATATAAACTGAATTCATACCCACTACAAGAAATAGGGCAACTGTTATTAATTTAAAGTTGCTGTTGGTGGATATGCTTGATGTGTTTGGTTATTTTACTGAATTCTAGGATATTGATAGTCAATATGGTTGTGGATGTCCTGTGTTGCGGGATGCTTTTATAAGTAAAATTATAGCAATCGTATAGCATAAAGGATTATCCTCGGGAAATGTAATATGATTTATTATTCTTTACATTTTATATTGATATGTTCAATGATTTCTTTTTCCTGGTCGGGGTGAAACCAGGTGATGTCTTTGTCTCTGTTAAACCAGGATAGTTGTTTCTTGGCGTAGCGACGAGAGTTGCGTTTAATGAGACGCACGGCTTCCTCATAGGGGATTGTTCCGTCAAAATATTCAAAGAATTCTTTATAGCCCACTGTGTTTAGTGCGTTGAGATGACGGTATGGGAGCATGTTGCGTGCTTCCTGTTCTAGTCCTTCTTGAAGCATGATGTCTACGCGTAGGTTGATGCGATTGTAAAGTTCTTCTTTGTCGCGGTTAAGTCCTACTTTAATTATGTTGAACCCACGATCCCGTACAATATTGGTGCGGAGAGAAGAATAAGGGACACCGGCCATTTTGCATACCTCGACGGCATGCAATACGCGTTTACCGTTGTTAAGATCGACTTGTGTATAGAAAACAGGATCTAACTCTTTTAGCCATTCTTGAAAGTAGGGCAGACCTTTTTCGTTGTATAGATCTAATAATTCCTTGCGTAATTCGTCGGAGATGGTAGGAATATCGTCAATACCTTTGCATATGGCATCGATGTACATCATGGAACCTCCGGTCATAAGTGCTGTGTTACGAGTGGTTAATAGATTGTGAATGCATTTAAGACCTTCGACCTCGAATTGCCATGAGTTAAAATAATCTGTAACGGAGAGTGTTTGTATAAAATGATGTGGGACTGCTTGTAGCTGCTCTGTAGTGGGCACGGCAGTACCTATGCGCATTTCTTTGTAGAATTGGCGAGAGTCGCAGGAGACAATCTCTGTGTTAAAGTGTTTGGCGATATTTATGGAAAGATCTGTTTTTCCGACGCCGGTGGGGCCTAATAGTACAATAAGTGATTTGCGCATAGTTTTTTGTAAGATAAAAAGCTCAACATGGTTGTAATGAAGCAATCATGTTGAGCTTTGGATTTTTATATTATAAGTGAATTATAAACGGTCGATATAGTCATCGAGATTTTCGTATTTGTCGTAATCGTCACCTCCTCCATAGCTTGATCCCGAACGATATTCTTCGTCATTGCCAAATTCGTCCATGAAGCTATCATCGAATCCATCGTCTTCTTTGATATCTGCTACGTTCCAATCGTCCTCAAGATTGAAGTCTGTTTGTTCTGGAACTTCACCTTTTAATTTAATACAATATGGATATTCTTTAAGTGGTGCTGCATATTCGCCGTCGATAGTAATGTTGAAGAATCTGTCAGCGAAGAAATCGAATACATATTCCATTTCAGTACATCCTGTAGCCACAACTTCATGAATGGTTGTTTTATTCATGATAAGCGTGTCTTCATTTTGCTCTTCGTCGGTAATCATGTCCACTAAAGAGATCTCCTGTGTTCTGTTTTTTGCATTGTCGAGCATAAAAAATGAAGCCATTTGTGAGCCGTCATAGTTTAGCGCTTCAATGATCTTGTTGTGAAGATCTAGAAATGTTTGTTGGTCGTTGATGACAATCTCACATAAGAAGCGAGAGTCATCGGCAGAGGTGAAACTTAGTTTATAGTTCATATTGAGTTGTTTTTTAATATATTACACTGTTAATTGTCTTAAAATATATGTAATAAAAAATATCACATTATACGAAAGCGAATTTAATCAAGTTAAGTAATATAGAAAATATCTACGCCTCTTTTTTTAATATTTCGGCAAGAGTATCCATTGTTTCTTTTACCCAGTTTTTATTGGCTTGAGAGCCCATGTGTCCAATGCGGAATACTTCGCCGTCAAGACATCCGTAATTACCACCTAGGACGATGCCTTTTTCTCGCATTGCAGTGTCTAGTTCTTGCCATGTCATGTTTTCAGGAACATAGATGGCAGTTACTGTTGATGATGGAGTAGCATCGGGTGCAGGGAATAGTTTAAGTCCCATTTTTAACGCTTTTGTGCGGCAATATTCTGCAACAGTTTTGTGACGTTCTATTGCCAAAGTTAACCCTTCCTCAAGTAGCATTTGACATGCTTCATGTAGCTGAGCAATTCCCTGCCAGTATGGTGTGTATGGGAAGTAGTGGTTTTTTACAGCGTCTTTGAATGGTAATAATGCGTCATAACCTACGTAGTTAACCTGCTCAATAATTTCCCAAGCTTGAGTGCTGACAGAAAGGAATGACAAATTAGCAGGTGCTGACAAGCATTTTTGTGTAGCTCCTAAACATAGGTCAATGTTCCACTTGTCTGTTAGTACTTCGCTGCCACCAATGCCGGAAACCGCGTCTACGTATAGAAGCGGAATGTTGTGTTTTTGTTTTAATAATCCGATAGGTTCAACCGGGTTTTCTACACCGCTTGGTGTTTCGTTTTGAACCATTGTTATCATTTTGGGACGGAAGTCGATGATAGCCTTTTCTATTAAGTCATAATCATTTGCCGATTCATCAAATCCAAAGCCAATGGTATGTACTTCGCATCCAATGGCTTCTGCCATTTGACCAATGCCATGTCCGAAGATTCCGGTTGAAATGGCAAGAACTCGATCGCCCGGATTTAACGTGCTTTTTAATGCGCTCCAAAGTGCAAGCATCCCTTCGCCTGTTTGGATGACAATGTCACTGCGCGTTTTCATGATACGTTGTAGCATGGCTTGAGTACCTTTGTAGAGTGCAAAGAAATCCTCTTCAAGATCGGCAGAACCAAAATCGTGCGCGCCAGCTTTTAAAATTTGTGCCGGAATGTGTACCGGACCGGGAACCATAGAGATTTTATATTTTTCCATAATCTATATCTTTTGTTTTGTCGTATGAATAGATACGCAAATCTATATAAAAATTGAGAAAGTTTAGTTTTTCGTGGATATTAATGTATATTTGTAAATTGAAAATGCAAAATAATGTTAGAAACAGAAATATTAGCAGATAGGATAGTAGATATTTTAGATCAGCACAAAGCTGAGCATATTGTGAAAATAGATGTACGAGAAATAGAGAACTGTTTCTGTAAGTTTTTCGTAGTATGTAATGGAACCTCAACAACACATGTTTCCAGTTTGGCACACTCTTTGAGAGACGAGATTATTGAACAGCTCGGGGAGAAGCCTTATCACTGTGAGGGATTCAATGAATCGCAATGGGTGATTTTGGATTATGGCGATGTTGTGGTACATGTATTTATTAAAGAATTAAGGGATTATTATCAGTTGGAAGATTTCTGGGCAGATGGAAAAATTACAGAAATTCCTTCGGAGTAAACAAAAAAGAAAATCTTTATTTTATGGGAGATCAAGATATTAAAGACAAAAACAATAGTGGAGGACGAAACTTTTCGCCATTGGGAAATGGAAGTAAAAAGAATTTTCAGCGTTTTAATGGCTACTGGGTTTATTTATTAATAGCTGCAGTAATTATAGGGTTCCAATTTATAAATATGCGTACGGAGCCGGTACAGACAACATGGCAGGAGGTGAAAACCAACATGCTAAAAGCCGGCGATATATCGAAGCTAGATGTTATAACTAATAAGGGTAAAGTTGATGTTTATTTGAAGCCTGACAAAATTGAGAATTACTCGAAACTTACGAGTAAAGGTTTTAAGAATGAATCAGTTGGCCCGCAATTTTATTTTAATATCGGTTCGAGCGAATATTTTGAGAATAGCTTGAACGAGGCCATTGAGGGTATGGCTGAAAAACCTGAAGTAGACTATGGGAAGGAGTATGATGGTTGGGGAGATATAATTTCGATCTTATTACCAATATTACTTATTGTACTTGTTTGGATGTTCATCTTTAGACGTATGGGCAAAGGTGGCGGAGGTCCAGGTGGAGTATTTAACGTTGGGAAATCCCAAGCTAAACTTTTTGATAAAGAAAATAGTGTAAATATTACATTTAAGGATGTTGCCGGATTAGCAGAGGCTAAGGAGGAGGTTGAAGAGATTGTATCGTTCTTGAAATCGCCGGATAAGTATACAAAATTAGGCGGAAAAATACCTAAAGGAGTACTATTGGTAGGCCCTCCGGGAACCGGAAAAACGTTAATGGCGAAAGCTATGGCGGGCGAAGCTAATGTGCCGTTCTTTTCTATGTCAGGATCGGATTTCGTTGAAATGTTTGTGGGAGTAGGGGCTTCGCGTGTACGTGATCTATTTAAACAAGCAAAGGAGAAATCGCCATGTATTATCTTTATTGATGAGATTGATGCTATTGGTAGAGCTCGTGGTAAGAATGCCAATATGAATTCGAATGATGAGCGCGAGAATACGCTTAATCAATTATTGACTGAGATGGATGGTTTTGAAACCAACTCGGGTGTAATTGTTGTTGCTGCGACAAACCGCGCGGACATCTTAGATGGTGCCTTGTTGAGAGCTGGCCGTTTTGACCGACAAATTTATGTGGATTTACCTGAATTAAAGGATAGAGAGCAAATATTTAAAGTGCATCTGAAAGCGCTTAAATTAGGTAATGATGTAAATGTTGAGAGTTTGGCTAAGCAGACTGCAGGATTTTGTGGTGCGGATATTGCCAATGTTACTAACGAAGCGGCATTGATAGCTGCCAGACATGAAAAGAATGAAGTTGATATGTCTGACTTTATGTCAGCGATTGATAGAATTGTAGGTGGTTTAGAGAAGAAAAGTAAGATAATTACAGTACGCGAGAAAAAAGCAATTGCGTACCATGAGGCTGGACATGCTACGACCTCTTGGTTGTTGGAGTATGGACATCCATTATTAAAAGTTACCATTGTTCCTCGTGGAAAAGCGTTAGGAGCTGCATGGTATACACCAAAGGAAAGACAGCTTACGACAAAAGAAGAGTTAATGGATCAGATGTGTTCACTGTTAGGTGGACGTGCAGCTGAGGAATTAACGTTTGGAAATATCTCTACGGGTGCTCAGAACGACTTAGAGCGAGCAACAAAAATGGCTTACGCTATGGTTGCAATATACGGAATGAGTGAGAAGATTGGTAATTTGAGTTACTATGATTCGACAGGACAGAGTGATTTTGCATTTACAAAACCATATTCAGAACAAACGGCTGAAACGATTGACGCAGAGGTTAAATGTTTAGTTGAAAGTGCTTATGCTAGAGCGAAGAAGTTATTGACCGATTACAGAGATCAGCATACGCAGGTTGCAGAGTTACTATTGGATAGAGAGGTGATTTTTGCTGAAGATATGGAAGATATTTTAGGTAAACGTCCATGGGGTGAAGAGGAAGTTGTTCAACGTAAGGAAGAGGTTAAAAAAGAAGCTGTGACACCTGAAAATGTTACAGGCACAAACGAGGAAGACAAAGAGGCCAATGAAACAGCAAAAGAGGATGTTCATTGTGTTGAGACTAAGAATTTAAATTAAGTTGATGTGAATAATTTTGTAAAACGTATAATAAGTGGTTTTTTATTTGTGGTGTTATTAACCGCTTGTATCTATATTAGTCCATGGACATACTTTGTGTTGTTCTTTGTATTAAATATAGTTGCGTTGTATGAGTTTGCCGAGATGGTGCGTGTGCTAAACATTAAGGTAAATAAACCCATGTTTGTGATTTGCGGAAGTGCATTATTTACTGCCGGCTTCTTAGCCGTTCAATACGGTTATATTAAAGGATATTGGTGGTTTGCCGCATTGACGTTTGTGTTAAGTATTTGGGAATTATATAGGAAAAAACAGCATGCCTTTCAGAATTTGGCATTTGCATATTACGGATTGGTATATATATCGCTTACTTTTGTAATGCTTACCTATTTGCCGTATGTAAGTACAGGAAGTTGGAATCCAGGTATAATTTTTTATCCATTTATTTTGGTATGGATAAATGATACATTTGCTTATTTATCAGGCTCGCAATTTGGAAAACATAAGTTGTTTCCGAGAATTTCGCCTAAGAAGTCCTGGGAAGGAGCTATTGGTGGTGGAGTTTGTACCATTGTAGCAGGTGTTTTTATTGCTCCCTTCCTGACTGGATTTGATAGGGTAGAAGGTTTTATTCTTTCACTAATAGTTGTTGTATTTGGAATTTTTGGCGATTTGATTGAGTCAATGTTTAAAAGGAGCATAGAGATAAAGGATTCGGGTAAGATAATTCCCGGGCATGGAGGCTTGCTTGACAGGATAGACTCAGTAATTTTTGCAATACCTGCCATATTTATATATATGGTTCTAGTATATTGATAACCATAGACATTGCTTTGCGTATGAATTATATGTAAGCAATGTCTATTTTATTTTGCTTAGTAATTTAAATTTTTCGGTGAAAACCATTATCTTTGCCGGTTCAAAATAAGAAAAGAATTAAATTTTTAAGGTATGACACTTCACAAAGCAGGATTTGGGATATTAGTAAAAGCGTTTTGCATCTTAGCTATTATTAATCTGTTGGTATATTATTTTATCGGTAATATGATAGTATTTGGTATTGTGTTAGCGATATCAGTTATTATTTATGGACTAATGGTTAATTTCTTCCGTTTTCCAAATAGACTTATCATCATGGATGATAATAAAATTATCGCTCCTGCTGATGGGAAAATAGTTGTAATTGAGGAGACTGAAGAAGGCGAATATTTTAAAGATAAGCGAATCCAGGTTTCTATCTTTATGAATATTTTTAATGTTCATATCAACTGGTTTCCGGTAAATGGTGTCGTTAAGTATTTCAAATACCATAAGGGAAATTTTGCAGCAGCTTATCTGCCAAAATCTTCAACAGAGAATGAGCGTACAACAATTGTTGTTGAGGCTAAAAACGGACAAGAGATTTTAATGAGACAGATTGCCGGAGCGATGGCAAGACGAATTGTTTGTTATGCGAAGGTTGGAGATAAAGCAAGCCAAGATAAACACGCTGGTTTTATTAAATTTGGATCTAGAGTAGATTTATTCCTTCCTCTAGGTACTAAGATCAATGTAAAGTTAGATGAAAAAACAGTTGGTTCACAAACTGTAATCGGTACTTTTAATTAATATTCCATCAGGAATTTATTCATTATACATTTAAGATGTCTACACAATCTTCTGTAAAAGTTGTAACTACTCATGTTTTATCTGAGATGAAGCTGAGGGGAGAGAAAATCAGTATGCTAACAGCTTATGATTACTCAATGGCTCGTATTGTTGACCAAGCGGGAATAGATATAATATTAGTAGGTGATTCGGCCTCGAATGTAATGGCAGGGAATGAAACAACGTTACCAATGACGTTGGATCAGATGATCTACCATGGTGCATCGGTTGTTCGCGGTGTTCAGCGTGCCCTTGTGGTTGTTGATATGCCTTTTGGTAGTTACCAAGGAAACAGTAAAGAGGCATTAGCTTCTGCTATTAGAATCATGAAAGAAACAGCTGCCGATGCAGTAAAGCTTGAAGGTGGTGAGGAGATAATTGAATCTGTACAGAGAATTTTATCGGCTGGAATCCCTGTAATGGGACATTTGGGTCTTACACCGCAAAGCATTCATAAGTTTGGAACATATGCTGTGCGTGCTAAACAGGAGGCTGAGGCAGAGAAACTGATTAAAGATGCTCACTTATTGCAGGAAACAGGATGTTTTGGGATTGTTCTTGAAAAGATACCTGCGACGCTTGCGGAACGTGTAGCAAAAGAAATCTCTATACCAGTTATAGGAATTGGTGCAGGTGGCGGTGTTGATGGGCAAGTGTTGGTTGTACATGATATGTTAGGAATCAATCAAGAGTTCTCACCGCGTTTTCTACGTAGATATCACAATCTTTATGCGGAAATGTTAGGTGCCGTGGGTAACTATATTAATGATGTGAAGAGTGGAGATTTTCCGAATGAAAGAGAACAATATTAGTTCTTAAATTAAATAGATTATTATGATAGAAGTACTATACGAGGACAATCATATCATTGCTGTCAATAAGAAAGTCTCTGATATTGTTCAAGCCGATAAAACGGGAGATGTGCCTCTTAGCGAAGAGGTAAAAGCATATATAAAGAAAAAATACAACAAGCCAGGTGATGTTTTCTTGGGTGTTCCTCACAGAATAGACCGTCCTGTTAGTGGGGTTGTTATCTTTGCGAGAACAAGTAAGGCTTTGACTCGACTTAATAAGATGTTTCAAGAAGAAGACAAAGAAATATCTAAAATATATTGGGCAATAGTTGGAAAACTGCCTGAGCAAGATCATGCAGAGTTGACACATTATTTAACGCGTGATACAAATAAAAACAAATCGCATGCCTCAGTAAAAGCGAAAGCAGGAGCTAAAAAGGCTGTATTGGAGTATCAGCTTAAAGGTCGTTCTAATCGATATTATTTATTAGAGGTAAAATTACATACGGGTAGACATCATCAGATACGCTGTCAGTTAGCACGCGAAGGAATGCCTATTCGAGGAGATTTGAAGTATGGTTATCCGCGTTCAAATGAAAATGGAGGAATATCGCTTCATGCACGCGAAATTAGTTTTATTCATCCTGTTACAAAGGTGCAAGTTCGTATTGTAGCGGCACCTCCTAAGGACGATAATTTATGGAAAGCCTTTCTAGAAGGTTTAAGATAGAAAAATGATATGATAAGAAACGATGTAAGTCGTTTCTTATTTTTTTATATAAAAATAGGATGTTAAATTAAACCTAATATTTTCAATCACGTATTACTTCAATAATTGAAATAAACTGAATAATTGGAGAGTTATAACTCAGTACTGTTATTCAGTGGGAATGCTAACTTAATATCTTATATTATGAAAACGAAAAAAAGATTGTTGTACGGAATCTTAACTGTATGCTCTTTAGCTTTTACATTTGGATCATGTAGTGGTAAGAAAGCAGATAACCAAGAGAGAAAAGCAGAGAGACAGGAGATGCGTGAAGACAGAAAAGAAGCACGTGAGGGACAGGCCCTTCAAGGTGTCGGAGAGGCTGAGGTTGTAGAATCTGAAACGATTGTTGTTGAAGTTGACAGTGTTGCTGCCGATTCTGTAAAGAAAGCACCTGCGCAACCTAAAAAATAGTATACATATCAAAGCGACTACCTTTAATTAGGTAGTCGTTTTGGTATGTATACTATTGTATATACTTTTCTGTATGTTCTCATTTCTATTCATGGACAATACTTGTCATATTTCGTCTTTGACAAAACAATAATGTAGATTACGTTTCGATATCCATCTTTTTTATAGTGAATAATTGACGATATGTATAAGAAAAGAACTTCTAGTCCTATATGTAATAACTTCTTATGGGTTTTAATAGTACGTATCTATGAGAAGTTGTAATGTTTATATATTATCGGCCTATTCTTCATGTATCGTCCGTCATCACTATTAATCGAGTAGCTTGAATAAGGTTCCTGTTGGACATACAAAGCGGCAATATGGCCGTTGGATCACGAACGATAAGGCGATGAACGTTATTCCTATAATTAGTACGATATATGAAGCTTGATGAAATATGAAGAAGGAGAAGACTTCATAATTCATTAGCTCAAACCCAATGCCGATCCACATAAGAAATAATAACGTCATGAATATTCCTTCACGAACTTTTGTTAGAAATTTTATACGTTTAGGAGAGATAGTAAGCTTATGTTTGATAGTTTTACCTGCAAGTTCTTGTAATGATCCCATGGGGCAATGCCACATACAATAACTACTTTTTCTTCCCAATATCGGCATTATAAGAACTATTGCTAAAAGCGGGACTGTGAGTATTGCATATGATAGATTAATGCCATTCTCAATCCAATTAACCAAAAGTGATATTGACAGAAAACTACCACACCATAAGCCTAAGACGATGACGTTAAGTATAAGCTGGATATTTCTCCAACGTTTAGATTTAAGTAGTGATACTAGTACTCCAGAGATAATGACTAAAATCCCGACAATTACTTTCCATTCAAACCAGTCCATGGAAGTTTCTACTTCTATTGATGTTGCGTATTGAAGAGTTCTCCGGATTGTTTTAATTAGTGCAGTGGAACTCATTGTAGCTCCCGAGACAACGTCCACTTGAATATTGAGAGCCTCTTGTGGTGTAAGCCCTATCCAATGGTTTATCATGCTACTATTTAATAGAGTGTTGAAGAATTCTGGTGTTTCACTGTTCTTTAGAATTTCAATGTCTGTAATTTTATTATCTGTAATTTGGATAATTATTGGGGTTGCGGCAGCAAACCCAGCAATATCTTGAGCAATATTTATAGAGCTAATTCTTCGACTCCCATCCTCTAATATCCATTCTGTAGGGGCATTTTGTTTTTTGGGTGAAATCCACTCTTCAATGTTTTGTCCTGCTATTTTTCTGTCTCGTTTAATGGCAATTGTCACTAAAAGCAATGTTACAGTTAGTACTTTAATAATGAATCTTATTTTTTCCATACTCGATATTTAATTTTATTTATTTGCGAAATAAACATCAAACAGTTACATTTGCAAGTACTAACAATAAAGTATAGTAGTAACCAAAAGTAGTAAAATATGGAAAATGAGAATATTACAAAATCTTTTAAGTTTCAGGATAAGGAGTTTAATTGTGCTATTGATTTAGCGATCTATCTTATTGGAGGTAAATGGAAGGCAATTATGCTTTATCATTTAAAGGATGGGGCTATGCGTTCAGGAGATTTACAACGCTCCTTTACAGGTATTGCAAACAAAATGTTTACCCAAACGGCTCGTGAGTTGGAAGGACTAGGACTTATTGAACGCGTGGTATATCCTGTTGTGCCACCAAAAGTTGAATACCAACTAACCCCAATGGGAGAGTCGGTCATGCCAATAATACAGCAAATGGGGGAATGGGCTGCTCAAGTGAGTGAGCAGTATAACGATAACATTAAATAATACAGCATATGAAATCATCATTTTTAATTATAGGATTATCAATAGTAATGCTTATGGCAACGATATATTCTTTTGTTGAACGCAAGCAAGAGCAACAAGCAATTAGTGTAGTTGAAACGATTCTTGCTCGTAAAAGTGTAAGAGGCTTTTTACCAACGGCAGTAGAAGAAGAGAAAATTGAGGTTCTGTTGAGAGCTGGAATGGCAGCTCCCAGTGGTCAGAATCTTCAGCCATGGCAATTTATCGTTCTAGATGATCGTGTCACACTTGATGCAATGGCGGATGAGTTACCTTTTGCAAAGTGGTTAAAAGAGTCACCAATGGCAATAATTGTTTGTGGAGATTCATTAAAGTCATTTTATTGGTATCTAGATTGCGCTGCTAGTACGCAGAATATCTTATTGGCAGCCGAATCCTTGGGTTTGGGGGCTGTTTGGACAGCTGCTTATCCTTATCAAGAACGCATGGATGTGGTGCAGAAATATATAAATCTACCTGAAAACATTGCTGCACTTTGTGTTATACCGGTTGGGTATCCTTCATTACCTCAGCAAGCTAAGGATAAGTGGGATTCTACAAAAGTGCATAGAAATGTGTGGTAGTAAAGGATATTATTAAACTCTAAATTGGTACTATGAAAATAATAATGATTATACAATTGTTTGTCCTATTGTCACTTTCTATTGTTTTATTGGGACAATCAAAACAAGTTGAAGCATACGATATTTACAGTTATGTAGGTAAAACTAAAGCCTTAGCTGATATTGCAGACTTTACCAAACAAAGCGAGCCGATATACAGCTCCTTTTTACGCCAACGTGATATCCCGTACGGTTTATCTATACGTGAGACGTATGATTATTTTCATAATCCGGCTTATGATAAAGCCGATGGTGTCTTTATTTTTATACATGGTGGATATTGGCAAGGTGGCGATAAAGAGAGCTATGCATTTGTTGGAAAGTGGTTCTTAGAAAATAATATTGATTTGATTTTAATTGAATATGATTTAACCAAAGAACATGAATTAAGGGGCAAGATTCAGCCACGAGTAACGATGACTGCTATTGCGGGGGAAATTAGCAGAGCTTTGGATCACATTCAAACATTTATCTCCCAAGATGCTAGGTTTAATCCAGATGTACCTGTTTTCCTTAGTGGACATTCTGCGGGAGGACATTTAGCTACTTTGTGTAAAGATCATCCAGTTGTAAATGGAGGGGTTTTTCCTATTAGTGGTTTATTTGATCTAGCTCCGATTGCTCCAACCAAGGTGGTGGGAAAAAACCTACAATTGGATGTTAATGAAATTATTAAACTAAGCCCTATAAATAATATTAAAAAGGCAACGCAGAAGTCGTCTCCAATTTTTTTATACTATGGTGGTATTGAGATGCCAGAGCTGATAAAACAGTCCAAAGATTACTATAAAAAAGTCAAGAGATACAACCATGAAGTATCAATATACAATATTGAAGATGCTGATCATTTTGAAATATTGAATAAATTATTTTCCAGTACTTCAAGTCCACTCATTGAAAACATAAAAGTTATATTAGAGAAAAATAAACTTAAGAGGTAATTTTAAGTAGTGTGTCTCTCAACAAATTTTGGTGTGAGTATTATGTAACAATGAGAATGCTATTCCAAAGGAGACATAAGATATATAAATTATTAATTCCCAAAAGTCAACATACTTTTGGGAATTATAATTATGTGAGCTTAATTAGCTCTATTATATACTTTTTATCTATTTCCATGCATCCTTTAATGAGTCCTCAAAAGCTGAAAGTGCGGCTTTGGCACCTTCGCCCATTGCAATGACTATTTGTTTGTATGGAACTGTTGTAACGTCACCTGCTGCATAAATACCAGGAATGTTGGTACGACATGTTGCATCAACTTGGATTTCGCCTCTTGCTGTGACATTAACGATGTCCTTAATAATTTGACTATTTGGCACTAAACCAATTTGTACAAAAATCCCGTCACAATTAATCGTGTTTACCGAATTATCTTTTCTATTCATGTAAGAAATGCCGGTCACTTTTTCTCCATTCCCTAACACTTCTGTACTTTGAGCATTTACAATAATACTAACATTGGGGCAGTTTCGTAGTTTATCTTGCAATACTTTGTCCCCTTTAAGTTCTGGTAGAAATTCTACAATTGTCACTTCTTTGGCGATATTCGATAGGTCAAGTGCAGCCTCTAGTCCAGAGTTACCACCTCCAACTACCACAACCTTCTTATCTTTATAGAATGGTCCATCACAATGCGTACAGAAAGCGACGCCGCGTCCAATGTATTCTTTCTCTCCTGGAACATTTAGTAGTCGCCAGCTTGCGCCTGTTGCAACGATAAGCGCTGGTGAACTAAATTCTTCATCAAAAGAAGTTGTAATATTTTTGACGCCGTCAGTAATATTGATGTTTTTAATAGTTCTGTTATCAATAATATCAATAGCATACTCGTGCATATGTTCAGTTAAACTCTCAGCTAGTAATTTACCTGTAGTCTTGGGTACTGAAATCATATTTTCAATATCTACTGTGTCAAGAATTTGTCCTCCTATTCGTTCTGCAATTATTGCTACTTTAAAACCTTTACGCGCTGAGTATATTGCAGCCGAGCTACCTGCAGGACCACCGCCAACGATAATCACATCATATTCTTTCTTGGTTTGTTGACGTTTTTGTGTCTCATCAACGCCAGCTATATGCTGTAGTTTTGTTACTAATTCTGTCAAAGTACTTTTTCCCACCACAAGTAACTCGTTATTCGCGTATACGGTAGGCACTGCCTGAATTCCAAGTTTCTCTACTTCTTGCTGATTTATTGCTCCGTCAATAATCTCATGTCTTATTGCAGGATTGAGTATAGCGCATATATTTAGCGCTTGCACTACGTCCGGACAATTTGTGCAGGTTAAGGATATATAGCTTTTTACTGTTACGGGGCCTTTAATGCGTTTTATGTTATCCGAAATAACATCATCGGGTAAATTCTTTCCTTGTCCATCTAAATTAAGTATAGCTAATAAGAGGGTCGTAAATTCATGACCATTTGGTACGGCACGAAAAATAATACCGTTTGTTTCTCCATTCTTAAGAATAGAAAATTGTAATCCTTCTCCTTCTTTTATATCTAGGCTTAATTTATCGCTACATGATACGACATCAGTTAACAAATCAATCAATTCTTGGCGGTTGGGATGACTAAGAGATACTAAAATCTGGAAAATATAATTCGCCTTTAAGTTGACGAAAATACCCTTTATTTGTTCTTTAAATGTATTATCTAGCATAATTGTATTTATTATAAATTAAAAGGGGAGAACCTCGCAGTCTCCCCTCTCACATTGAATGTAATTATAACTTACCAACTAAATCGATACTTGGTTTTAATGTCTCAGCGCCTTGTTTCCATTTTGCCGGACAAACTTCGCCATCATGAGTTGAGACAAACTGTAATGCTTGTAAGCGGCGTAGCAATTCATCAGCATTTCTTCCAATGTTACCTGCAAGTACTTCATAGGCAACAATTTTACCTTCAGGATTTACAATGAATGTTCCGCGTTCTGCTAAACCAGCCTCCTCAATCATAACGTCAAAGCTACGTGACAAATGACCTGTAGGATCAGCTAACATAGGATATTTAATCTTCTTTATAGTCTCAGATGCATCGTGCCATGCTTTATGAACAAAGTGTGTATCTGTCGATACTGAGTAAATTTCGCAATTCGCTGCTTTAAAATCGCTATATTTGTCTGCAAGATCTTCTAATTCTGTAGGACATACAAAAGTGAAGTCTGCTGGGTAGAAGAAAAAGATATTCCATTTTCCCAATACATCCGCTTTGCTAACGGCTTTAAAACTATCATTTACATACGCTTGAACGTTAAAATCTACGATTTCTTTTCCTATTAGTGACATAATGTTTATTATTAAAATTGTTAGTTAATCTGTTTTGTTTTTCTCTGATACAAAAGTAGATGATAGTTTAATATAAAACAAATCGATAATATTTACATGTTGATAAATAGTATTTATACGCACTGATTTACAGAGCTTTATTTCTTGTGTGTTACAGTTTAATATTTCATTTTATTGAAAATCTACTTCAGTATTGGTTCCACTTTTCCATGGCTCTACTTTTATAGGCATAACCGTAAGTGACGTTGAAGTAACATTTACAATGTATGAATATTCATAGCCTGCCTCCCAATTTATATCATCCAACTCGTCGGATTCAATTGTTTTTCCATCAAGAATTAATCTGATCTTGTACTTACCATTAGCAAAGTCTTTAGGAAAAGCCAAAGCACTCCATGTGGTAGTAGAAAGAGAACTCAATGATATTTGTTCCAATGTAAATGTGTATCCCTCCTTGCTTGTTGTTACACCTGTAAGACTCCCATCATTGAGAGCCATCAGAGTGCTTGCACTAGCAATATTAATACTTTTAATAAGTTTCAACTCTGTAACCTTACCAGCAGGTTCAACAAATGTGCTGCCATCTTTTGTTCTAATAGTAAAACATAGGTTCGCAAAGGCGTGTTTCAAGCCTAAGTTTACGGTAGTGTTAATATCATTACTGTTATTACTATTGCGGGCCTGTGGCTGGCGTGCTTCAAAAGTTCCTTGATCATCAGTAGCACTTGGAGTATATTGAACCCCATATAAATAATCGCCATCGCTTATAGTATTATTCGTAGCTCCTTTTATGGTCTTAGTCGTTGTTATTAAGTTCTCAGGAACAGATATGTATGGTATTTTATTAATGACGCTTATTTCTCGAATCGGACTACATGCATATATGGTCGCAATTTCATTTAATAGAGGGATAGGAACTGAAGAGTGTCCAGAGAAACTATATTTACCTTTGATACCAACGCCATACCCGTTCTCATTATCAATTGCATTTAGTGCAATTACTGCAATTTCCTGAGTGCTCTCAGTACGACTTACAATATCCATACTGTAAACATTAACCTTAAGATAATCGTCTTGTTCGTTGTCAAGAACTTCGGAAGTGGTGTTGCATCCGTAAACTGTGCCTAATGCAACCATTAATGTTAAGAAATAATTGTATTTACCCATATTCTTGAAATTTAATATATGTAATCAATACGTAATTAATGGAAATATGTTATTGATAATCAGTATTAAAAAATGCGGTGGCAGTTTAGCACATTTGGGGTAGTTTTTTTATAGATGATAATATTGCATCTTTTTCTAATTCTGAGT
This sequence comes from Marinifilaceae bacterium, assembly GCA_051656645.1. Classification (GTDB taxonomy): domain Bacteria; phylum Bacteroidota; class Bacteroidia; order Bacteroidales; family Marinifilaceae; genus JBOGCH01. The sequence continues at coordinate 1,349 of JBOGCH010000042.1, read as the reverse complement.
ATTGATAAATAGATGTGTGCAGAAACACGAAATCCGAAGTAAGGGCGCCTAATCTGTCCTATAATCAGATTAGGCTACCTTACTTCGAATTTCGTGCTTCTGTGAGCCTCTATTTATCAATAATATGCCCTTTTCATTCTCAAAATTGGGAAAAAATACGATATTATAGCCTAGTAGTGCAAGTTTGCGCATATTATGGGCAAGAGCTTTCAAACCGAACTCTATTTCGGCCCCTTTTAAACCTCGTAATCTAAATCGTCTAAAACTTCCGCATTCTTTTATATGCCCAAAAACGGCTTCTGGTTCTATTGGTCGTTTCCCTCGATGATATAATCCTTCGGGAGATTTTAATAGCGTTCTAACTTCATCTTTATATTGATTTAATTTATGGTTTACTTCTATCTGTCGGTTATTTTTTGATTTGTGACACATGCTTCTTAAAGGACAGCCTTTACATCTCTTTGCTTTGTAAATACTAACAGTTGAAACATAACCTGCATCGGTTTTTCTTTTCTCATCTCGCACAAAGGTAAGATGTTGTCCCATAGGGCATTCATAATAATTCTTGATTGGATTATAGTATAGATTAGCTGATAGAAAAGGATTATTTTTATATGTGCGTTTTTGCTCGGCATGAAAATAATTAAACTTGACAAAAGGAGTTATCCCGGCATTAAACATCCATTCGTAGTTCTGTTCACTTCCATATCTAGAGTCAGCAACAATAATTCCACTCTGGCGGTTATAGCGTTCCTGAAAATCTTTCAAGAATGGAATTAATGTCATCGAATCCGTAGGCCGCTGGTAAATAGCATAGTGGGTAATAAATTGATTTTCTGTAGAGATTTGTATATTATACCCAGGCTTCAATTGTCCATTTAACATCGCATCCTCTTTCATCCTCATAAAAGTAGCCTCTTCATCTGTTTTCGAATAAGAGTTACGGGTTTCCATTTTAGAGAGTTGGTCCCTATAATGTTGTAATTTGGGTATAGTCTCTAGCTGTACTTTATCAACCGCCTTTCTTATTTTCTTGGGGACCTCTTTCTTTTCAAGTTCTGCATTTATCTTATCTAAACGCTCTTGAAAATCCTCCACATTGTCACACGAGGTATTGTTATCCGTTTCTTCAAAATTAATTTGTTGTTCTATCTGATCAAGAACAGCTTGTGTTTTTGCTTTTAGCTTCGTGTTATTCTTCTCAACGGACTTTCTCCAAACAAAAGTGTATTTGTTTGCCATAGATTCTATTTTCGTCCCATCAATATATTGTACATCCAGCGATATGAACCCATATTCATGAAGCAGTTCAACGACCTGAGTAAAAATTCCTGAGAAACTATCCTTTA